>NZ_CP023747.1:1452500-2150625 GCF_008704995.1 Streptomyces nodosus | reverse complement strand
GATGCTCGCCCTGCCGCGCAGGGCTTGTACGACCCCCGCGACGAGCACGACGCCTGCGGCGTCGGTTTTGTGGCCACCCTCACCGGCGAGGCGAGCCACACGCTGGTCGAGCAGGCGCTGACCGTCCTGCGGAACCTCGAGCACCGCGGCGCCACCGGTTCCGAGCCCGACTCGGGTGACGGCGCCGGCATCCTCTCCCAGGTCCCCGACGCCTTCTTCCGAGAGGTGGCCGGATTCCCGCTGCCCGAGGCGGGCGCCTACGCCGTCGGCATCGCCTTCCTGCCCCAGGACCGCACCGCCGAGGCCGTCTCCCGGATCGAGAGCATCGCCGCGGAGGAGGGCCTGGACGTCCTCGGCTGGCGCGAGGTCCCCGTCGCCCCCGAGCTGCTGGGCACCACCGCCCGCTCGACCATGCCCGCCTTCCGCCAGCTCTTCGTGGCCGGAACCGGGCCGGACACGGACCCCGTCCGGGGCATCGACCTGGACCGCAGGGCCTATGCGCTGCGCCGGCGCGCCGAGCACGAGGCCGAGGTGTACTTCCCCTCGCTGTCCGCGCGCACCGTCGTCTACAAGGGCATGCTGACCACCGGCCAGCTGGAGCCCTTCTTCCCGGACCTGTCCGACCGCCGCTTCGCCACCGCCATCGCGCTGGTCCACTCGCGTTTCTCCACGAACACCTTCCCCAGCTGGCCGCTCGCCCACCCGTACCGCTTCATCGCCCACAACGGTGAGATCAACACGGTCCAGGGCAACCGCAACTGGATGCGCGCCCGTGAGTCCCGGCTGGTCACCGATCTGTTCGGCCCCCAGGACAAGCTGGCGCGGATCTTCCCGGTGTGCACCCCGGACGCCTCCGACTCCGCCTCCTTCGACGAGGTCCTCGAACTGCTCCACCTCGGCGGCCGCTCCCTGCCGCACTCCGTGCTGATGATGATCCCCGAGGCATGGGAGAACCACGCCTCCATGGACCCGGCCCGCCGCGCCTTCTACCGCTACCACTCCACGATGATGGAGCCCTGGGACGGCCCCGCCTGCGTCAGCTTCACCGACGGCACCCAGGTCGGCGCCGTGCTCGACCGCAACGGTCTGCGCCCCGGCCGCTACTGGGTCACCGACGACGGCCTCGTCGTCCTCGGCTCCGAGGTCGGCGTCCTCGACATCGACCCGGCCCGGGTCGTGCGCAAGGGCCGGCTCCAGCCCGGCCGTATGTTCCTCGTCGACACCGCCGAGCACCGCATCATCGAGGACGACGAGATCAAGGCCGCCCTCGCCGCCGAGCAGCCGTACCAGGAGTGGCTCCAGGCCGGCGAGATCGAGCTGGGCGACCTGCCCGAGCGCGAGCACATCGTGCACACCCACGCCTCGGTCACCCGCCGCCAGCAGACCTTCGGCTACACCGAGGAGGAGCTGCGCGTCCTGCTCGCCCCCATGGCCAGGACCGGGGCCGAACCGATCGGCTCCATGGGCACCGACGCGCCGATCGCCGTGCTCTCCGAGCGCCCGCGGCTGCTGTTCGACTACTTCACCCAGCTGTTCGCGCAGGTCACCAACCCGCCGCTGGACGCGATCCGGGAGGAGCTGGTCACCTCCCTGCGCTCCTCGCTGGGCCCCCAGGGCAATCTGCTGAAGCCGACCGCGGCCTCCTGCCGCAGCGTGGTGCTGCCCTTCCCGGTGATCGACAACGATGAGCTGGCCAAGCTCATCCACATCAACGCCGACGGCGACATGCCCGGCATGAAGGCCGCGACCCTCTCCGGCCTGTACCGGGTCTCCGGCGGCGGCGACGCCCTCGCCGCACGCCTGGCGGAGATCCGTGCCGAGGCCGACACCGCCATCGACAACGGCGCCCGCCTGATCGTCCTGTCCGACCGGCACTCCGACGCCGAGCACGCGCCGATCCCGTCGCTGCTGCTCACCGCGGCCGTCCACCACCACCTCATCCGCACCCGGCAGCGCACCCATGTGGGCCTGCTGGTCGAGGCCGGCGACGTCCGCGAGGTCCACCATGCCGCCCTGCTCATCGGCTACGGCGCCGCCGCCGTCAACCCCTATCTGGCCATGGAGTCCGTCGAGGACCTGGTCCGCGCGGGAACGTTCCTGCCGGCCGGTGAGCCCGACGAGGCCATCCGCAACCTGATCCACGCGCTCGGCAAGGGCGTCCTGAAGGTCATGTCCAAGATGGGCATCTCCACCGTCGCCTCCTACCGCGGCGCACAGGTCTTCGAGGCCGTCGGCCTCGACGAGGCCTTCGTCGACGAGTACTTCCACGGCACCGCCACCAAGATCGGCGGCGTCGGCCTCGACGTGATCGCCGAGGAGGTCGCCGCCCGCCACGCCAAGGCCTACCCCGCCTCCGGCATCGCCCCCGCCCACCGCACCCTGGAGATCGGCGGCGAGTACCAGTGGCGCCGCGAGGGCGAACCGCACCTGTTCGACCCGGAGACGGTCTTCCGCCTCCAGCACTCCACGCGCACCGGCCGCTACGACATCTTCAAGAAGTACACGGCCCGGGTGAACGAGCAGTCCGAGCGCCTGATGACCCTGCGCGGCCTGTTCGGCTTCACCGACGACCGGGCCCCGGTCCCCCTCGACGAGGTCGAGCCGGTCTCCGAGATCGTCAGGCGCTTCTCCACCGGCGCCATGTCCTACGGCTCCATCTCCCGGGAGGCGCACGAGACCCTCGCCGTCGCCATGAACCGCCTCGGCGCCAAGTCCAACACCGGCGAGGGCGGCGAGGACCCGGACCGCCTCCACGACCCGGCACGCCGCTCGGCGATCAAGCAGGTGGCCTCCGGACGGTTCGGCGTGACCTCGGAATACCTGGTCAACGCGGACGACATCCAGATCAAGATGGCCCAGGGCGCCAAGCCCGGCGAGGGCGGCCAGCTCCCCGGCCACAAGGTCTACCCCTGGATCGCCGGCACCCGGCACTCCACCCCGGGCGTCGGCCTGATCTCCCCGCCGCCGCACCACGACATCTACTCCATCGAGGACCTCGCCCAGCTGATCCACGACCTCAAGAACGCCAACCCCGCCGCCCGCATCCATGTGAAGCTGGTGTCCGAGGTCGGCGTGGGCACGGTCGCCGCGGGCGTCTCCAAGGCGCACGCGGACGTCGTCCTGATCTCCGGTCACGACGGCGGCACCGGCGCCTCCCCGCTGACCTCGCTCAAGCACGCCGGCGGCCCCTGGGAACTCGGCCTCGCCGAGACCCAGCAGACCCTGCTGCTCAACGGACTGCGCGACCGCATCGTCGTCCAGACCGACGGCCAGCTGAAGACCGGCCGTGACGTCGTCGTCGCCGCCCTGCTCGGCGCCGAGGAGTTCGGCTTCGCCACCGCCCCGCTGGTCGTCTCCGGCTGCATCATGATGCGCGTCTGCCACCTGGACACCTGTCCGGTCGGCATCGCCACCCAGAACCCGGTGCTGCGGGAACGCTTCGCCGGCCGGCCCGAGTTCGTGGTGAACTTCTTCCAGTTCATCGCCGAGGAGGTCCGCGAACTCCTCGCGGAGCTGGGCTTCCGCTCCCTCGAGGAGGCCGTCGGCCACTCCGAGCTGCTCGATGTGACCCGGGCCGTCGACCACTGGAAGGCCCAGGGCCTCGACCTCGAACCGCTGCTCCATGTGCCGGAGCTGTCCGAGGGCGCGGTCCGCCACCGGGTCGTCGCCCAGGACCACGGACTGGAGAAGGCCCTCGACAACGAACTGATCAGGCTCGCCGCCGACGCGCTCGCCGCGCACGCGGCCGAGGACGCCCAGCCGGTGCGCGCCCAGGTCGCCATCCGCAACATCAACCGCACCGTCGGCACCATGCTCGGCCACGAGGTGACCAAGAGGTTCGGCGGCGCGGGACTGCCCGACGACACCATCGACATCACCTTCACCGGGTCGGCGGGCCAGTCCTTCGGCGCCTTCCTGCCGCACGGCGTCACGCTGCGCCTGGAGGGCGACGCCAACGACTATGTCGCCAAGGGCCTCTCCGGCGGCCGGGTCGTGGTGCGCCCGGACCGCGCCGCCGAGCATCTCGCCGAGTACTCCGTGATCGCAGGCAACACCATCGCCTACGGCGCCACCGGCGGCGAACTGTTTCTGCGCGGCCGTACCGGCGAACGGTTCTGCGTGCGCAACTCCGGCGCCCTGGTGGTCTCCGAGGGCGTGGGCGACCACGGCTGCGAGTACATGACCGGCGGGCACGCGGTGGTGCTCGGTGAGACCGGGCGCAACTTCGCGGCCGGCATGTCCGGCGGCATCGCCTATGTCGTCGACCTGGACCGCGACCACGTCAATCCCGGCAACCACGGGTCCGTCGAGCCGCTGGACGACGCCGACCAGCAGTGGCTGCACGATGTGGTGCGCCGCCACGCCGAGGAGACCGGCTCCACGGTCGCCGCGCGGCTGCTCGTCGAGTGGCCCGTCTCCGTGCGGCGCTTCAGCAAGATCATCCCCGCCACCTACAAGGCAGTGCTCGCCGCCAAGGACGCCGCCGAGCGGGCCGGTCTCTCCGAGACCGAGATCACCGAGAAGATGATGGAGGCGGCGACCCATGGCTGATCCGAAGGGCTTCCTGACCCACGGCCGCGAGGTCGCCCGCTCCCGCCCGGTGGGCGAGCGCGTCAGGGACTGGAACGAGGTCCTGGTCCCCGGCTCGCTGCTGCCGATCATCAGCGAGCAGGCCGGCCGCTGCATGGACTGCGGCATCCCGTTCTGCCACAACGGCTGCCCGCTGGGGAACCTGATCCCCGAGTGGAACGACTACGCCTATCGCGACCGCTGGGCCGAGGCCTCGGAGCGGCTGCACGCCACCAACAACTTCCCGGAGTTCACCGGCCGGCTGTGCCCCGCCCCCTGCGAGTCGGCCTGTGTGCTCGGCATCAACCAGTCCCCGGTCACCATCAAGAACGTCGAGGTCACCATCATCGACAAGGCCTGGGACAACGGCACGGTCAAGCCGCGGCCCCCGGAGCGGCTGTCCGGCAGGACCGTCGCGGTCATCGGTTCGGGACCGGCCGGACTGGCCGCCGCCCAGCAGCTGACCCGGGCCGGCCACACGGTCGCCGTGTACGAGCGCGCGGACCGTGTCGGCGGTCTGCTCCGCTATGGCATCCCCGAGTTCAAGATGGAGAAGCGGCACATCAACCGCCGTATCGAACAGATGCGCGCGGAGGGCACCCGCTTCCGTACCGGGGTCGAGATCGGCCGCGACCTCACGGCCACGGACCTGCGTAAGCGGTACGACGCCGTCGTCATCGCGGCCGGCGCGACCACCGCCCGCGACCTGCCGGTGCCCGGCCGCGAACTCAACGGCGTCCACCAGGCCATGGAGTATCTGCCGCTGGCCAACAAGGTGCAGGAGGGCGACCATGTCACCCCTCCGATCTCGGCCGAGGGCAAGCATGTCATCGTGATCGGCGGCGGCGACACGGGCGCGGACTGCGTGGGCACCGCCCACCGCCAGGGCGCGGCCTCCGTCACCCAGCTGGAGATCATGCCCCGCCCCGGCGACGACCGGAACCCGGTCGCCCAGCCCTGGCCGACCTTCCCCCTGCTGTACAAGGTGACCTCCGCGCACGAGGAGGGCGGCCGGCGGGTGTACTCGGTCTCGACGACCCACTTCGAGGGCGACGAGGACGGCAACGTACAGTGGCTGCACCTCGTCGAGGTCGAGTTCGCCGACGGCCGGCTCAACCGGAAGCCCGGCACCGAGCGGAGGATCCCGGCCCAGCTGGTGACCCTTGCGATGGGCTTCACCGGCACCGACCGGGACAACGGACTGGTCGAACAGTTCGGTCTCGAACTCGACGAGCGCGGCAACATCGCCCGCGACGCCGACTTCCGGACCAATGTGCCGGGGGTGTTCGTGGCGGGCGACGCGGGCCGCGGCCAGTCCCTGATCGTATGGGCGATCGCCGAGGGCCGCTCAGCGGCTCATGCGGTCGACCGCCACCTCACGGGCGCCAGCGACCTGCCGGCCCCGATCCGGCCGACGGACCGTTCCCTGACGGTCTGAGGCCCGACGTGACCTGACGGTCACCGTGCACGTCCCGTACAACGGCGTACGGAACGCAGACGGCGCCTGCCCGCCAGTCCCCGACCGGACGATGGGCGGGCGCCGTCGCCTTTCCTCATGCCAGTTGCGTGACCTTGCCCACCGCAAGCAGTACCAGCAGCACCAGGAGGCCCGCACAGACGGCCGCGTGCAGCAGACCGCGGCGCGGGCCCCGGGGGACATACGCATACGCCAGCGTCACCAGCCCGCCCGCGAGCAGACCGCCGAGGTGACCCTGCCAGGAGGTGAGGCCCGCGGAGATCAGCAGCCACAGCAGCAGGCCCGCCATGAAACGGTTGACGGCGCTCATATCGGCGCCGAGACGGCGGGCCATGACGTAGTACGCGGCGCCCAGTCCGAAGATCGCACCGGACGCGCCGACCGTCTGGGCGTCGGGATCGATCAGCAGCACGAGCACCGAGCCGCCGAGGGCAGACAGCAGATAGAGCGCGAGATAGCGGACGCGGCCCAGCTGCGACTCCACCACCCGGCCGATGTTCCACAGCGACACCATGTTCATCATGATGTGCAGGATCCCGAACGTCCCCGCGGTGGGCGGCAGATGCAGGAACGCGCCGGTCAGCAGCCGCTCCCACTCCCCGCCGACGACCCCCTCCGCGTGCAGCACCGACGGATACGGGTACTCCCACAGATAGTGCTCGCCGCCCGGCCCCCGCAGCCCGGCACCCAGCATCGCGAACCGGTCCACGATCGCCGGGCGCACCAACTCGCCCAGGTACACGAGGACGTTGAGGCCGATCAGCAGATAGGTCAGCACCGGCGCCGTCGTGATCCGGCCGCCGAACGCCGTACGGGCCTGGCGTATCGACCGCGCACCCTCCTTGACGCACTCCACGCACTGGTGGCCGACCGCGGCCTCGCGCATGCAGTCGGGGCAGATATAGCGCTCGCAGCGGGTGCAGCGGACGTGGGACTCCACTTTGGGATGGCGGTAGCAGGTGGTGACGGCGGACTGCGGCTCCACGGCCGGCTCCTTGGCAGGTCGACAGGGGGAAGAGGGGGCCGGTGGGGGACGGCGCCGAACAAAATAGCGAATATAAGGGAACGGTGATCACCCAGGTGCCCCGGACGCGGCCTCCAACAGGCCGACGATCACGGAGTGTCCGTCCTGCCGAGAGTTCCCCGCCCCCGGCCGGCCCTCGCGCCACAGCGTGACCTCGACGGTCATCGCGCCGGGCTCCTCCTCCCGGCGGCGGACGACGTACTCGTGTCCGGGGCCGTACGCCTCCTCGAGACCCGCGCGGAGCTCGGCCGCGATGTCCACCGCCAGCAGGCGCCGCGCCTCCGCGTGCGCCTCCTGTCGCCCCCGCGCACCATGGGCCAGCAACGCCCGCACACACCCCGGCGAGCCACGACGAGCCGCCGCCACCAACGGCAGTTCACCCCCGGGACCGGGCAGACCGGGATGCGCGCCCGCTGCCAGCAACGCCTCGACGACCTCCACCTGGCCGCCCCGCACCGCCCAGGTCAGCGCCCGGAACCCGGACTCCTCCTCCAGATCCGGTACCGCACCGGCCGCCAGCAGCGCCCGCACCACCTCCGTGTGCCCCCAGCAGGCCGCCCCGCACAACGGCGCCTCGGCACCTTCGCTCAGCCGGTCGGGGTCGGCACCGGCCGCCAGCAGCAGCCGCACCACACCGACCGCGCCGCCGACCGCCGCCAGATACAGGGCACTCCGCCCATCCTCGTCCACCGACTCGGCACTCGCCCCGCCGCGCAGCAGCCGCCCGACCGCGTCCTCGTCCCACTCGTCCACCGCGGTGCACAACTCCGCCGACTGCCGCCTGTCCATGCCCCGACCCTGAAGCCTCCGCGGCGACGGCGCAAAGCAATAAGAGCTCCGAACAAAAGTGGGGTCCGATCAGCGTGCGTGCCGGGCGCCGCCCGCCGGGCCCCACTTTTGTTCGGAGCTCTAAGCAGACCGCCCTCAGGTGTCGCACTCCAGCACCGTCCGGCACAGCCCGCAGCGGGCCCGCACCCGGCCCCGGACGGGCACCCGGATCCGCTGGTGACAGACCGGGCACGGAAAGGAGACCCGCAGCGCACCACCGCCCGCCGGGGTGAACGCATAGCGGACCCCCGGCTGCGGCCCGGGCACGGAGTGGTCCTGGGCGTAACGGCGGTCCTTGGCATAGCGGTGCCGCCCCGACCAGCCCGCCGCCGTCAGCGGCGGCTGCCGCCCGTCACGGCGGGCCTGCGCCATGCCCTTGGTGTACGCCGTGTACGCCTGGGGGCTGGTGAACCAGACCGCAGGATCCTCCCCGAACAGCAACGCCCGCTTGGCCAGGACATAACCGAACTCCTCCGGAGTCAGATAACCCAGCTTCTGCGAGGACACCCCGTCCTCACGGAACGCGTCCAGCAGCAGCCAGCCCGCCCCCAGATAGGCCGCCGCCGTGTCGGTGAGGATCTCGTTGTCGCGCGTACCCGGGAAGGACAGCCCGAGGCGGTGCAGATACACATGCATCACCTCATGCGCCAGCGCCGCGCCGATATCCCGGCGATGCGTGCGGAACCGGTCGTTCAGCTCGATGAAATACTCGGGACCCGCGGCGAGTTCGACATTCGCCGCATGCGTCATCTCACGGAAACTGATGATCATCCGGGCGTCCGGCAGCCGGTAGTGCCGCACCAGCTCATGCGCCACCCGCTGCGCGCCCAGATGCAGATCGTCCTGGTCCAAGAAGGCCACATCGGCGGGAACCACACTGGTCGCGAACGTGGCGACGGTGTCACAGGAGAGCCGCCGGTACAGCGCGGTGATCGCCTCCCGCACCGTGTCCAGATGGGGAAAACCGTGCTCGACCGGTCCGCCGTTCGCCACGTCCGCAACCCCCTGAAGGCGCCAGCACTGCACTCCACTGTAGGCATCCTTCCCCTCGGCGCCGGGGTGCCCGCGGGCGCGGGAAGATCGCGCCGCGCGGGCGCCCGCCCCGTAGGGTGGACGACCATGACCAGCCGCCACACCCCCACCACCGACATCGACCCCGCCGTCCGCGGCGAACTCGCCCGGCTGCGCGACAGCATCGACAACATCGACGCCGCCGTCGTCCATATGCTCGCCGAGCGCTTCAAATGCACCCAGCAGGTCGGCCACCTCAAGGCCGAGCACCAGCTGCCGCCCGCCGACCCCGCCCGCGAGGCCGACCAGATCGCCCGGCTGCGCCGCCTCGCCGAGAACGCCAAGCTCGACCCCGCATTCGCGGAAAAACTTCTCAATTTCATTATCGCCGAGGTCATCCGCCACCATGAGCGGATCGCCGAGGACACCACCGCCACCCCCGGCGACCCGGAGGCATAAGAGGTCGCGCGGACAGGTGGGGCGGCGGACATACGGGGAGTAACGGACCGCCCCCCGACCGCCCCTGTGCCCCACCCCGCGCATCGGGCAGCATGTCCCCCATGTCCGTACTGACGCGCGACGAAGCGCAGACCCGTGCCCGGCTCCTCGACGTCCACCACTACGAGATCACCCTCGACCTGACCGGCGGCGACGAGACCTTCGACTCCCGTACCGTCATCCGCTTCACCGCGCGCGAGGACCGTGACACCTCGGACACCTTCGTCGAGCTCAAGCCCGCCGAGCTGCGCTCCGCCACCCTGGACGGACACCCCCTCGACCCCGCCACCCTCACCGAGAACCGGCTGCCCCTCACCGGCCTCACCCCCGGCACACACGAACTCCGCATCGACGCCGCCATGCGCTACTCACGCACCGGCGAAGGCATGCACCGCTTCACCGACCCCACCGACGGCGAGACCTACGTCTACACCCAGCTGTTCCTCGACGACGTCCAGCGCGTCTACGCCGCCTTCGACCAGCCCGACCTCAAAGCCGTCTTCGACCTCACCGTCACGGCACCCGAAGGCTGGACCGTCCTCGCCAACGGCATCACCACCCGCCAGGACGACGGCACCTGGCGCGCCGCCACCACCCCCCTCATCTCCACCTACCTCCTCGCCGTCGCCGCCGGACCCTGGCACTCCGTCCGCACCGAACACCGCGGACTCCCCTTCGGCATCCACTGCCGCCGCTCCCTCGCCCCCCACCTCGACACCGACGCGGACGAACTCCTCGAGATCACCCGCCAGTGCTTCGACCGCTACCACGAGAAGTTCGAGGAGCCCTACCCCTTCGACTCCTACGACCAGGCGTTCGTCCCCGAATTCAACGCCGGCGCCATGGAGAACCCCGGACTCGTCACCTTCCGCGACGAATTCGTCTACCGCTCCGCCGTCACCGACACCCAGCGCCAGACCCGCGCCATGGTCATCGCCCACGAGATGGCCCACATGTGGTTCGGCGACCTCGTCACCCTCCGCTGGTGGGACGACATCTGGCTCAACGAGTCCTTCGCCGAGTACATGGGCTACCAGACCCTCACCGAAGCCACCCGCTTCACCGACACCTGGACCGACTTCGGCGTCACCCGCAAAGCCTGGGGCTACGACGCCGACCAGCGGCCCTCCACCCACCCCGTCGCCCCCGAAGCCGTCGACGACACCGCCGCCGCCCTCCTCAACTTCGACGGCATCTCCTACGCCAAGGGCGCCTCCGCGCTCCGGCAGCTCGTCGCCTGGCTCGGCGAGAAGGACTTCCTCGCCGGCATCAACACCCACTTCGCCCGCCACCGCTTCGGCAACGCCACCCTCGCCGACTTCATCGACTCCCTCGCCGCCGCCACCGACCGCGACGTCCACGCCTGGGCCGACTCCTGGCTGCGCACCACCGGAGTCGACACCCTCACCCCCCGCCTCACCCAGGCCGACGACGGCACCTGCACCCTCACCGTCGACCACTACGGCAGCCGACCCCACCGCATCACCGTCGGCCTCTACGACCAGTCCCTCACCGAGGACACCGGCCTCACCCTGCGCGAACGCCTCGACCTCGACATCCCGGACACCACACCCCGACCCCTCGGCAGGCGCCCCGCCCTGCTGCTGCTCAACGACGGCGACCTCACCTACGCCAAGATCCGCTTCGACGACGCATCCTTCACCAACGTCCGCAACGCCCTCTCCGGCCTGCCCGACCCCCTCACCCGCGCCGTCGTCTGGAACGCCCTGCGCGACGCCGTACGCGACGGACGGCTCCCCGCCGGCGCCTACCTCGACATCGCCCGCACCCATCTGCCCCACGAGACCGACCTGGCCCTCACCGAAGGCGTCCTCGGCTTCGCCGCCGGCCAGATCGCCGACCGCTATCTGCCGGCCCACGGCCACCCGGCCCCGCCCGAGCAGCACGGCACCCCCACCGACCGCCCCGCCGCGCTCGCCACCCTCACCACGCTCTGCCGCGACCTCATCCGCCGCACCGAGGACGGCACCCACCCCGGACTGCGCCTGATCGCCGTACGCCACTTCATCGACGCCGCCGCCCACCCCGACACCATCGCCGCCTGGCTCGCCGACGGCACCGTACCCGGCGGACCCGAACTCGACCCCGAACTGCGCTGGCGCATCCTCGGCCGCCTCGCCGCCCTCGGCGCCGTCGACCAGGCCGCCATCGCCGACGAACTCACCCGCGACCCCAGCGCCACCGGACAGGAAGGCGCCGCCCGCTGCAACGCCGCCCTGCCCGACCCCGACGCCAAACAGCGCGCCTGGGACGCCATGTTCACCACCGACGACCTGTCCAACTACCTCTTCACCGCCACCGCACAGGGCTTCTGGCAGCCCGAACAGACCGCACTCCTCGAGCAGTACACCGACCGCTACTGGACCGACGCACCCGCCGTCGCCGCCCGCCGCGGACCCGCCATCGCCGCCGTCGCCGCCCGCTGGGCCTTCCCCCGGCACGCCGTGCACGCCGACACCCTCCGGCGCGGCGAGCAGTGCCTCAACGAGACTGACCCCACCCCGGCGCTGCGCCGCGGACTGGTCGACGCCCTCGACGACCTGGCCCGCGCCCTGCGCATCCGCGAGGCATAACCACCCGCCGGCACAGCCGGCCACCGCCGGCACCACCCGACACCGCCGGCGCCCGGACACCGCACCGGGCGCCGGCCCACGGCCCGCACCCCCATGGCGCCACCCACCGCCACCCCACCCCGATCCACCGGAAGGCAGAACCCCACCCCCCTCGGATCGTTGTCCTCCTCAGGCGGGCCCGCCCGGCCCGGACCCCCGCCGCACCCCCGGAGGACGCCCATGAGCCTGCCGCCCCTCGCCTCAGGACCCCACGGCCCCCACGCCCTACGACCGCTGCTCGCCACCGTCCTCGACGCCCTCGAAGAAGGCACCCGGCGGCGCGGCGGCCCCCTGCCCGCAGGCGGCCCCCGAACCGTCGCCGCACAGGTCCGCGACACCCTCGGCGACGTACTGCCCGAGCACGGCGACCCCGACGCCCTCCACACCGTCGTCCGCACCCTCGCCGAAGGCGCCGCCGACCCCGCCCACCCCCTGTGCGCCGCCCATCTGCACTGCCCGCCCCTCGCCACCGCCACCGCGGCCGACCTCGCCGCCAGCGCCCTCAACCCGTCCCTCGACTCCTGGGACCAGGCCCCCGCCGCCTCCGCACTGGAAACCCTGGTCACCCGCGCCCTCGCCCGGGAGACCGGCGCCGCAGACGCCCTCGTCACCACCGGCGGCACCGAAGCCAACCAACTCGCCCTGCTCCTCGCCCGCGAGACCTCCGGACCCGTCCGTCTCGTCTGCGGCGCCCACACCCACCACTCCCTCACCCGCGCCGCCTGGCTCCTCGGCCTGCCCCCGCCCCTCGTCCTCCCCACCCCCCGCGGCACCCTCGACCCCGCCGCCCTCCACTCCACCCTCACCGGGCTGACCGAACCCGTCCTCGTCGCCGCCACCGCCGGCACCACCGACGCCGGGCTCATCGACCCCCTGCCCCGCATCGCCGACCTCTGCGCCGGCCACCGCGCCCGCCTCCACATCGACGCCGCCTACGGCGGCCCACTCCTGTTCAGCGACCACCACCGGACCAAACTCGAAGGACTCGAACGCGCCCACACCATCACCCTCGACCTGCACAAACTCGGCTGGCAGCCCGTCGCCGCCGGACTCCTCACCGTCCGCGACCCCCACGACCTGGGCGCCCTACGACACCAGGCCGACTACCTCAACGCCGACGACGACACCGAAGCCGGACTGCCCGACCTCCTGGGACGCTCCCTGCGCACCAGCCGACGCCCCGACATCCTCAAGATCGCCGTCACCCTCAAAACCCTCGGCCGCACCGGACTGGGCGCACTCATCGACCAGGTCTGCACCCACGCCCACACCCTCGCCGACCTCATCACCGCCCACCCCACCCTCGAACTCCACGCCCCACCCACCATCAGCACCGTCCTGTTCCGGCCCACCACGGCATCCGACGACACCGTCGCCGGCATCCGCCGCACCCTCCTCCACAACGGCCACGCCGTCCTCGGCCGGGCCCGCCTCGACGGCCGCCTCTGGCTCAAGGCCACCCTCCTCAACCCCCACACCCGTCCCCGCGACCTGACCACACTCCTGAACCTGGTGGAAGGAAGCACACCCCCATGACCACCCCGCCACCCCCCGGACCCGCCACCCCCCGCGACCTCGTCGGCATCGGCATCGGCCCCTTCAACCTGTCCCTCGCCGCCCTCGCCCACCCCCTCACCGAACTCGACACCGCCTTCTACGAACAACGCCCCCGCTTCGACTGGCACCCCGGACTCCTCATCGACGGCGCCACCCTCCAAGTCCCCTTCCTCGCCGACCTGGTGACCCTCGCCGACCCCGCCAGCCCCTGGAGCTTCCTCAACTACCTCAAAACCCGCGACCGGCTCTTCCCCTTCTACTTCGCCGAGCGCTTCCACATCGAACGCGCCGAATACGACGCCTACTGCCGCTGGGTCTCCACCCATCTCCCCGGACTCCACTTCGGCCACCGTGTCGACACCATCCGCTGGAACCCCGACCACCAGCTCTTCGCCGTCGACCACACCCGGCTCGACGACGACGGCACCCCCCGCTCCACCGGCCGCACCCACGCCCGCAACATCGTCCTCGGCATCGGCACCCAACCCCATCTGCCGCCGGCCCTGGAACCCCTCGTCGCCGCCCCCGGCACACCCGTCCTCCACGCCGCCGACTACCTACGGCACCGCGGCGAACTCCTCACCGCCCGACACATCACCGTCGTCGGCGCCGGCCAGTCGGGCGCCGAGATCTTCCTCGACCTGCTCCGACACCGCCCCCTCGGCCGGGAACACCTCCACTGGCTCGCCCGCACCGAGGCCTTCGCCCCCATGGAGTACTCCAAACTCGGCCTGGAGCACTTCACCCCCGACTACACGCGCTACTTCCACGCCCTCGACGAACCCCAGCGCGACCGCCTCGTCGCCGCCCAATGGCAACTCCACAAAGGCATCGACGCCGACACCATCGCCGCCATCCACGACGAGCTCTACCGGCGCACCCTCCACGGAGACTGGCCCGACGCCGTCCTCACCCCCGGCATCACCGTCCACACCGCCCGACGCACCCCCACCGACCGGCTCGAACTCCAGCTGGAACACACCCGCCAGCACACCCGCTCACACCTCGTCACCGACGCGATCGTCCTCGCCACCGGCTACCGCGAACGCCCCCTCGGCCGCCTCCTCGCCGCACTCGACCCCCATCTGCAGCGCGACGACAGCGGCCGCCCCCGCATCGACGAACAGTTCCGCATGATCCTCGACCCCACCGTCACCGGAACCGTCCACGTCCAGAACGCCGAACTCCACACCCACGGCGTCGGCACCCCCGACCTCGGCCTCGCCGCCTGGCGCAGCGCCACCATCCTCAACTCCCTCACCGGCAAGGAGCCCTACCCCCTGCCCCGGCGCACCGCCTTCACCACCTTCGGACTCCGGCAGCCGGACACCGTCCCGCACGCCCGACGGCCCAGCACACCCACCCCGCTCACCGAACGGCGGTAGCACCACGAACCACCGGCGAACACAACGGCGGCGACGCGGCCCGCAAGGCCGTCGCCGCCGCCGAGAAGCAGGCCCGCGAACCGTCAGAACATCGGGACGCCGTCCCGCGTGAGCTTCCAGTCCACCGAAGAGAAGTCCTTCGGGTCCAGCTCACCCTTCGCGGTCACCCACTCCGCGATCCGGGTCCGGATCTCCGTCGACTCCGACCACAGCTCCTGAGCCGAAGCAACGTACGGGAAGTCACCACCGCCGTTCGCGCGGTAGTTGTTCACCGCCATCACGAACTGCTGCGCGTCATCCAGAGCCGCACCGTTGTACGTCAGATTCTTGATACGCGAACCCGGCGCCTGCGCCACATCGATGTCGTACTGCAGCCCCGACACATAGTCGTAGTTGTAGTCCGGACGGTTCTTCGCGTTCGTCAGCTTGTCCACGTCGACCGCCGCACCGGCGGGCGTCTGCACGTAGTACTCCGCCGAGTACTCCAGGTACGCCCGCACCTGCGCACCCGTCATCAGCTTCGCGACCAGCGTGTTGTCATACACATACAGGCTCGACAGATCCCGGATCGTCACCTTGCCGGCCGGGATCTCCGAGGTGCGCGAGAACGGCGACGCCTGCGCGATCACCGGCAGTGCGGCATACGCCGTACCCGCCAGCGCCTCCTTGACCACGTCCTCCTGGACCTTGGTGATCAGGTCGATGATCGGGGCGTCCTTGTAGCGGGCGTCCACCGTCGTCAGCGTCTCGGTCGCCGTGCCGACCACCTGGTTGACATACGCGACGACCTTGGCGTGCTCCGCCCGGAGCAGCTTGGTGATCTTCGGGTCGTCGGCGACCGTGGCGGCGTTCCGCAGCGACGCGGAGACCGACTCGACGTCCCACTTGCCCTTGTTGAAGACCAGGGTGATGTCGAAGACCGACAGCCGCTCCGCGAAGCACAGCGGCTCCGACAGCACAACCGTCTTCCCGGTCTTCTCGTTCTTGACCTTCAGCTCCGGGATCTCCTGGTGCGCATGACCCACCAGGATCGCGTCGATACCCGGAACCTTCTTGGCCACCTCGGCCGCCGCGTCCTCCAGATACGGCAGCTGGTCACCGTAGGACGACGTGCCGGACGTACCGGAGTGCGCCGACACCACGACCACGTCCGCGCCCATCGACCGCAGCTTGGGCACCCACTTCGCCGCCTGCTCCTCCAGACCGGGGAACGTCAGCTTGCCCTGGACATAGGCCTTGTCCCAGATCGCGATGCCCGGGTTGGTCAGACCGAGGACGGCGACCTTCACCGGGGGGCCGCCCTTCACCTTGAAGGTCTTCATGAAGTACGCGGGGAAGGCCGGCTTCAGCGTCTTCGCGTCCAGCGCGTTCGCACCCAGCAGCGGGAAGTCGCACTGCGACTCGAACTTCCGCAGCGTCTCGATGCCGTAGTTGAACTCGTGGTTGCCGAGCGCCACGGCGTCGTACCCGATCGCGTTCATCGCCCGCGCCATCGGGTGGACCGGGCCCTTCTTGGCCGTGATCGGGTCGACCTTCGCGTAGTAGTAGGTCAGCGGCGTGCCCTGGATCGTGTCGCCGGCGTCCAGCAGCAGCGTGTTGTCGCGGCCCTTCTCCTTCCGGACCTGCTCGATCAGGGTCGAGACCCGGGCCAGGCCCATGGCGTTGCCCGCCGCGTCCGAGTACTCCGCGTCCTTGAAGTAGTCCCAGTTGAAGACGTGTCCGTGCAGATCGGTCGTCCCCATCACCGTCAGGGAGCAGCGCTTGGCGTCCTTGGGGTTCTTGGGGTGCTCGGGGCCCTTCTTCGCCGGTGCGGCCTGGGCCGAGGGAACCGCGGCCGTACCCGCGATCGCGACCCCCGCCCCGGTTATGGCGGATCGCTTCAGGAACTTCCGGCGGTTCAACGGCATGTCTCGTTCTCCTCGAGAGGTGGGCGACGACGGGCAATGACGCGCGTAGATTCTGGCCGATCGTCATCGGTCGCAACAGAGCCCGAAGGTTGCGATCCGATGACCAGCAGGAGCCGGTCCCGGCCCGGCGCAGACGCGCGAGCGCGATCACCCGAGAAGACGAGAATGCGGGACACGCCCCGGAAATCCATCCCCATTCCCACCGGGATGCTCATCGGAGCGTGTCACCGCACAATTCAACGCTTGTCAATAACGCTTCATCCAAAGGTTGTTGAGAGGACACGTCGCACCAATTCGCTACCCACCGGTAAGGCCTACGCTCGAAACATGCGCCGAGCGAAGATCGTCTGCACCTTGGGCCCCGCCACCGGCACGTACGACCAGATCAAAGCCCTGGTCGACGCCGGGATGGACATCGCCCGCCTCAACCTCAGCCACGGCAGCCACACCGAACACGAGGAGCGCTACCAGCGCGTGAGAAAGGCCTCCGACGAAACCGGCCACAGCGTCGGAATCCTCGCCGACCTTCAGGGCCCGAAGATCAGACTCGGCCGATTCACCGAAGGCCCCGTACTCCTTGAACGCGGAGACACCTTCACCATCAGCGTCGAAGAAGGCACCGAAGGCGACCGCCACATCTGCGGAACCACCTACCCCGGACTGGCCGCCGACGTCACCCCCGGAGAACGCGTCCTCGTCGACGACGGAAAAGTCACCCTCGAGGTCACCTCCGTCGACGGCCCCCACGTCCACACCACCGTTGTCGAAGGCGGCATGGTCTCCGACCACAAGGGCCTCAACCTCCCCGGCGTCGCCGTCTCCGTCCCCGCCCTCTCCAAGAAGGACGAGGACGACCTCCGCTGGGCCCTGCGCACCGGCTGCGACATCATCGCCCTCTCCTTCGTCCGCACCGGCCGGGACATCAAGGACGTCCACCGCATCATGGACGAGGAAGGCCGCCGCCTCCCCGTCATCGCCAAGGTGGAGAAACCCCAGGCCGTCCAGAACATCGACGAGATCGTCGCCGCCTTCGACGGCATCATGGTCGCCCGCGGCGACCTCGGCGTCGAAATGCCCCTCGAACAGGTCCCCATCGTCCAGAAACGCGCCATCACCCTCGCCAAACGCAACGCCAAACCCGTCATCGTCGCCACCCAGATGCTCGACTCGATGATCGACAACGCGCGCCCCACCAGGGCGGAGGCCTCCGACGTCGCCAACGCGGTCATCGACGGCACCGACGCCGTGATGCTCTCCGGCGAGACCAGCGTCGGCAAACACCCCGTCGAGACGGTCAGAACCATGGCCCGCATCGTCGAGGCGGCCGAGGAGGACATCCTCGCCAAGGGACTCTCCCCGCTGACCGAGACCAACAAGCCCCGCACCCAGGGCGGAGCGATGGCCCGCGCGGCCGCCGAGACGGGCGACTTCCTCGGCGCGAAGTTCCTGGTCGCCTTCACCCAGTCCGGGGACACCGCCCGCCGCCTCTCCCGCTACCGCTCCCCGATCCCGCTGCTCGCCTTCACCCCCGAGCCGGCCACCCGCTCCCAGCTCAACCTCACCTGGGGAGTGGAGACCTTCCTCGGCCCCCATGTCGACTCCACGGACGCGATGGTCGAACAGGTCGACGAACTGCTGTTGAAGTACGGCCGCTGCGAGCGGGGCGACATCGTGGTGATCACCGCCGGTTCGCCCCCCGGGGTCCCGGGCTCCACCAACCTGGTCCGCGTCCACCACATCGGCGAGGACGACACCCCCAAGTGACCCCCACCGGCCGGGCCTCAGTACTTGGGCCCCACATGGGCGTCCAGCAGGGCGACGGAGGACTTGCGAGCGACGGAGACGTTGAACGGGTCGCTGCCGCGGGCGAGGGTGGTCCACTCGACGCCGACCTTGTCGAGGGTGTCCGTGAACAGCCTGCGGATGTCGTCGGACTTGTTGGAGAAGAAGTAGCGGGGGTATTCATAGCGCTTGCGTACGCCCCCGACGGTCTTCTCGGTCCAGTTGGTGATGCGGCAACCGTCGGAGTGGATGAGCCCGCGGACGAACTCCCAGGGGTGGTCGTTGACGATGGCCCCCTGCCAGGGCTCGAGGGCGATCCGCCGCTCGTGCTTCTTGCCGGGGCCGTGCTGGGGGAACAGGCAGGGCCAGTGCTTGCTGAAGCAGGTGACGTACTGGCATCCGGGTCGCTGGATACGGCAGACCCGGTTGGCCGGGCGTACCGCCTGAATGGCTTCGGCGCAGGCGTCGATGAGGCCGGGCCATGTGTCGCTGCAGGCGATGCGGAGGGAGTAGACGCCCCTCCGGTGGCGGCTCACACAGCCGTCTCCGAGGTAGAGGCCCAGCAGGTAGGCGTACGCAGGCTCGTCAGGTGTGCCGGGGATGTCGTGGCATCGGGGGCAGGACACCGAGCGGCTCGGGTCGAGAGGTTCGAGGCGCATCTGCCAGGAGCGGATCGCTGCCCGGGAAATCCCCGTCTGCTTGCTCACCGAATTCACGCTGCGCCCCTGAGCGACCAGGGCGAGGGCTCGCTTGCGTGTTCCCACGTCGTACATGAGCCCACTGTCCGTGGCCGGTCCTGCCCTTGTACGGCGAAAAGCGGAGGTTCACGAGAACGTGAACGTCCGCTTCTAGATGGTGACCTTGGAAACTAAGGAAAAGTGCCCCGGGTCGGACTCGAACCGACACTGTATGGGTTTTGAATCCATTGCCTGCTGCCAAATTGGGCTACCGGGGCCCAACGAATCGAAGGTTTGCCTCGACCCGCCGCCTGACCACCTTACCGTAGCTGGGTAGGCTCTTGTCAGCAGTACTGCCTGCCCTGAAACAAGGAGCCCGAGTGACCGCGTCCGAGTCACCCCAGCCCGTCGCCGGCGACGACGCGTCGCATGTGCCTCCGATGACCACCCGTGTCGTCATCGCCGAGGACGAGGCGCTCATCCGGCTCGATCTCAAAGAGATGCTCGAGGAAGAGGGCTACACCGTCGTCGGAGAGGCCGGTGACGGCGAGCGGGCCGTCGAGCTGGCGCGTGAGCACCGTCCCGACCTGGTGATCCTGGATGTGAAGATGCCGAAGCTCGACGGCATCTCCGCGGCCGAGAAGATCGCCGAGGAGTGCATCGCCCCCGTGCTGATGCTCACCGCGTTCTCGCAGCGCGACCTGGTGGAGCGGGCCCGGGACGCGGGTGCGATGGCGTATCTGGTGAAGCCGTTCAGCAAGAGCGATGTCGTCCCGGCGATCGAGATGGCGGTCTCGCGGTTCACCGAGCTGAAGGCGCTGGAGCGGGAGGTCGCCGACCTCACCCAGCGGCTGGAGACCCGCAAACTGGTCGACCGGGCGAAGTCGATCCTGCAGACCGAGTACGGGCTGACCGAGCCGGCGGCGTTCCGGTGGATCCAGAAGACGTCCATGGACCGGCGTATGTCGATGCGGCAGGTCGCGGAGGCGGTCGTCCAGGATTCCGAGGAGAAGAAGGCCGCGAAGGGCTGAGCCCGGCGGTTCTCGTCCCTTGTACGGGTGAGGCCCGCGTCCCCGGGGTCCGGGGACGCGGGCCTTGTCGTGGGGTCGCTCAGTCGTCCTCGCCGAGGTACGCCTTGCGCACGGAGTCGTCGTGGAGCAGGTCCTGTCCGGTGCCGGAGAGGGCGATGCTGCCGACTTCCATGACATGGCCCTGGTCGGCGAGGGAGAGTGCCGCCTGGGCGTTCTGCTCGACGAGCAGGATGGTGGTGCCCTGGGCCTTCAGCTCGGCGATGGTGGCCATGATCTTCTGCATCATGATGGGGGAGAGGCCCATCGAGGGTTCGTCGAGCATGAGCAGTTTGGGCTGGGACATCAGGGCGCGTCCCATGGCGAGCATCTGCTGTTCGCCGCCGGAGAGGGTTCCGGCCGCCTGCTTTCTGCGTTCTCCGAGGATGGGGAAGAGGTCGTAGGCCCGCTGGACGTCTTTTTCGATGCCCTGTTTGTCGCTGCGCAGGAAGGCGCCGAGGAGCAGGTTGTCCTCGATGGTCATGCGGGGGAAGATGTGCCGGCCCTCGGGGGAGTGGGCGAGCCCCAGGGAGACGATCTGGTGGGCGGGGACCTTCTTGAGTGATCTGCCGTTGAACTTGATCTGGCCGCCGACCGGTTTGAGGAGACCCGAGAGGGTGCGCAGGGTGGTGGTCTTGCCGGCGCCGTTGGTGCCGATGAGGGTGACGATCTGGCCGGCCTCGACCGTGAAGGAGATGCCCTTGACGGCGTGGATCTTGCCGTAGGCGACGCGGAGGTCTTCCACTTCGAGCAGTGCGGTCATCGGTCGTTCTCCTTGCCGGGCGCGGCGTCCGTGGTGGCCTCGGCGGGTGTGTCGGCCGGTGTCTCCGTGGGTGCGTCGGTCGGTGCGGCGTCCGTCGGTGCCGCATCGGCCGGTGCAGCGTCGACGGGTTCCGCCTCGGCCGGTGCCGCGTCGGCCTGTTCGTGTGCGGCCTCGGCGCTCTCGACCTCGGCCACCTCCTCGTCGCCGGGGGCGCCTTCGAAGGGTTCGCCGAGGTAGGCGGCGACCACGCGTTCGTCGCCCTGGACGGTGGCGCTGTCGCCTTCGATGAGTTTTTCGCCCTGGACGAGGACGGCGACGCGGTCGCAGAGGTTGAAGATGAACCGCATGTCGTGCTCGATGACGAGGACGGCGATGCCCATGTCGCGGATGGCGAAGACCAGTTCCTCGGTGGCGCGGGTCTCCTGGGGGTTCATTCCGGCGGTGGGCTCGTCGAGGAGCAGCAGTCCGGGTTCGCTGGCCAGGGCGCGGGCGATCTCCAGCTTGCGCTGTTCGCCGTAGGGGAGGTTGCGGGAGAGGTGTTCGGCCTTGTGGGCGAGGCCGACGAACTCCAGGAGTTCCATGGCGCGGGCCTTGGAGGCGGCTTCGGCGCGGTGGAAGCCGGGGCCGCGCAGGACGGCGGACCAGAAGCCTTCCTTGGTGCGGGTGTGCCGGCCGACGAGCACGTTCTCCAGGACGGTCATGTTGGCGAAGAGCCGGATGTTCTGGAAGGTGCGGGCGACGCCTGCGGCGGTGACCTTGAAGGACTTGGGTGGCAGGACCTGGCCCTGGTAGCGGACTTCGCCCTCGGTGGGGACGTAGAGGCCGGTGAGGCAGTTGAAGAAGGTGGTCTTGCCGGCGCCGTTGGGTCCGATGAGGCCGACGATCTCGCCGCTGTTGACGGTGAGGTCGACTCCGCGTACGGCGGTGAGGCCGCCGAAGCGCATGGTGACGCCGCGGGCTTCGAGGACGGGGTTGCCGGGGGTGGTGGTCACCGGCGTGTCCTTGGTGGTGGTGTCGGTGGTCATGGTGGTCAGGCCCCCGTCTTGCTGAGGACTGCGGGCGCGTCGGCCTCGTCGTGGAATTCCAGCTGGCGGCGGCGGTTGGGGATGAGGCCCTCGGGCCGGAAGCGCATGAGGAGGACGAGCGCCAGTCCGAACGCGAGGAGTTGGTAGTCGCCGAGGAACTGGAGCTTGTTCGGGATCAGGAAGAGCAGTGAGGCGCCGATGAGCGGTCCGGCGATGGTGCCCATGCCGCCGAGGACCACCGCGGCGAGCAGGAAGGCGGAGTTGGGCGGGGTGGAGCTGGCGAAGAGGTACTGCTCGGGGGTCACGGTGTAGGTGACGTGGGCCTGGACGGTGCCGGCGAGGCCGGCCAGGCAGGCGCCGACGGCGAAGGCGATCAGTTTGACCCGGAAGCCGTTGATGCCCATGGCCTGGGCCGCGGTCTCGTCCTCGCGGATGGCCACCCAGGCGCGCCCGATGCGGGAGTCGCCGCTGCGCCGGAAGACGAGCACGACGACGGCGGTGATCAGCAGCATCAGGAGGAAGTAGTTGGCGAAGCGGCCGATGGTGAATCCGGCGATGTCGTGCGGGAGGCCGAAGTCGAAGCCGAGGATCTTGAGGTTGGGGATGGAGGAGACGCCGTTGGAGCCGTTGGTGAGGTCGGGTCCTGAGGTGCCGTCGAGGTTGTTGGCGGTGATGCGGAAGATCTCACCGAAGCCGAGGGTGACGATGGCGAGGTAGTCGCCGCGCAGCCGCAGGGTCGGGGCGCCGATGAGGACGCCGAACACCAGTGAGGCGGCGGCGCCGACGAGGAGGGCGGCCCAGAACGGGAAGTGCACGTGGAAGGGGGAGTTGGGGGAGCCGGAGACCAGGGAGGCGGCGTAGGCGCCGACGCCGAGGAAGGCGACGTATCCGAGGTCGAGGAGGCCGGCGAGGCCGACGACGATGTTCAGGCCGAGTGCGACGGTGGCGAAGATCAGGATGTAGACGCCGAGGGTGGCGTACTGGTCGTCGGACTGGGTGAAGGGGAAGACGGCCGCGGCCAGGAAGGCACCGAAGGTGGTGATGCTCTGGTGCCGGCTGGTGATCTGGGAGGCGTGGGCGATGAGGCCCGACTTGTTGAGGGCGGCGAAGCTGAAACCGGCCAGGATGAGGAAGCCGATGAACAGTTCGTCGTATTCGGTGCCGATCCCGTAGGTGAAGACGGTGAGGCCCAGTGCGAGGACGCCGACGATGATCAGGATCTCGGCGTAGGACGGCAGCGTGCCCACGGGGCGGGGGGTGCCGGTCGCGAAGTTCGCCTTGACGATGGCCCGGAGGCGGGCCGCCTTGTGCTTGAAGTGCTCCCAGCCGCTGTCGTCGGGGTCGATCGGGTCCGGCTCGGGGCGTTCGAAGGGCAGGGCCAGGGCGCCGGTGAGGGCGACGAGGCTGCCGGCCGCGACGAGGTAGCCGCCGGGTTCGAGGTTGACGACGCCGCCGAGTTTGGCGCTGATGGCGATGACCGCGTACAGCGCGGTGCCGGCGGTGCCCAGCGCGGCGAGCTTGATGGCCCCGTCGGCGCCTGCGGGGGTGAGCCAGCGCAGGCCCTTGACGCCGTAGGAGGAGAGCGCCAGCAGGATGGTGAGGGCGGCGCCGATGAGGACGAGGACCTGGAGGCCGCCTGGGTAGCCGTAGACGGTGAGGTCGCCGGGGAAGTCGGAGGTCCAGGTCCAGGCGAGGAAGGTGGCGGCGAGTGTGAGGACGCCACCGCCGGTGGCGAGGGCGCGGCCGATGTGTTCCGGCATCGGGACCAGGCCGGTGCGTGCGGTGTCCGCGGCGGGGGCGCTGGGGGTCTCGGGTGCTGTGGTCTGTGTGGTCATCGGTGTCACGCCCTGTCCGCGACGCGCTCGCCGAGCAGGCCCTGGGGCCGGAAGAGGAGCACGAGGATGAGGAGAACGAACGCCCAGACGTCTGCCCAGGTGTTGCTGCCGAACTTCTCCATGCCGGGGATGTCGGCGATGTAGGCGGTGGCGAGGGTCTCGGCGACGCCGAGGACGACGCCGCCGATCATGGCGCCGTAGATGTTGCCGATGCCGCCGAGGACGGCCGCGGTGAAGGCCTTGAGTCCGAGGAGGAAGCCCATGCGGAAGTCGATCTGGCCGTACTTGAGGCCGTAGGCGACGCCTCCGACGGCGGCGAAGGCGGCGCCGAGGGCGAAGGCGACCACGATGATGCGGTCGGTGTTGATGCCCATGAGCCGGGCGGTGTCGGGGTCCTGGGCGGTGGCCTGCATGCCGCGTCCGGTGCGGGTCTTCATGACGAAGTAGCCGAGGACGGCCATGCTGAGCGGCGCGGCGACGAGCAGGAAGATGTCGCCGGTCTGGATGGTGACGCCGCCGATCTCGAAGGGGCCTCCGGCGATCTGCGGGAAGGTGAGGGCATCCTTGGCGCCCGGGTACCAGGCCCACACCGCCTGCTGCAGGGCGAGGGAGAGGCCGATGGCGGTGATCAGGGGTGCCAGGCGTGGCGCGCCGCGCAGTGGCCGGTAGGCGAATCGTTCCGCTCCGACCGCGACGAGGACGGCGACGATGATGGCGCCCACCAGCATCAGCGGCAGGGCGACCCACATCGATGTGCCGTTGGGCAGTACCCACAGATACACGGAGAGCGCGCCGAAGGCTCCCGTCATGAAGATCTCGCCATGGGCGAAGTTGATGAGCTGGACGATGCCATAGACCATCGTGTAGCCGATGGCGACCAGCCCGTACATGGATCCCAGTAGCAGGCCGTTGACCAGCTGCTGCGGCAGTTCGTTCACCGCATGTCCTCCGAGACTTCGGATGTTTGTCGAATGTGGCCGGATGCGTGTGCGCGCGGGGCGCCAGTGGAACAGCGCCCCGCGCGACTGGTAAGCGGTGCTGGTGCGGCTCAGCCGGTGAAGGTGCCGGAGTGGACCGACTCCCAGGCGCCGTTCTTGACGGCGTAGACGGTGAGCTGCTTGTTGGTGGCGTCGCCGAACTCGTCGAAGGAGACCTTGCCGGTCACACCGTCGAAGGAGACGTTTTGCATGGCCGCGGTGACCTTGGCGCGGGCGTCGTCGGGCAGCTTGCCGCCGTTGTCCTCGACGACCTTCTTGACGGCCTCGATGACGGCCCAGGCGGAGTCGTAGGAGTAGCCGCCGTAGGCGGAGTACTCGTCCTTGTAGCCCGCTGCCTTGTAGTCGGCCACGAACTGCTTGGCGGAGTCGAGGGTCTCGACGGGCGCGCCGACGGAGGTGGAGAGGTCACCGTCGCTGTCGGAGCCGGCCAGTTCGATGAACTTGTCGTCCTTGATGCCGTCGCCGCCGATCAGCGGGACCTTGGCGCCGGCAGCCTTGATCTGCTTGCTGAGCGGGCCGGCCTGCGGGTACTCGCCGCCGTAGTAGACGACGTCGGCGCCGGAGTTCTTCACCTTGGTGGCGACCGCGGAGAAGTCCTTGCTCTCGGGGTTGATGTGCTCGGTGCCGACGACCTTGCCGCCGAGCTTCTTGAACTCCTCGGTGAAGGTTCCGGCCAGGCCCGCACCGTAGGTCTTCTTGTCGTCGATGACGAAGACCTTCTTCTTCTTGGCCTCGTTGTAGAGGTACTGCGCGGCGAACGGGCCCTGGATGGCGTCGGTGGTCGCGGTGCGGAAGTACGACTTGTACTGGCGGACCTTCTTGTTGCGCCAGTCTGCGCCCTGGGTGAGGCCGGGGCCGGTGTTGGCGGGGGAGACCTGGACGAGGTGGGCGTCGTCGAGGACCTTCTGCATGCCCTCGGCCACGGACGAGTTCAGGGGGCCGACAACGCCGAGTACGGACTTGTCCGCGACGAATTTGGTGGCGTTCTGCTGGCCCACGGAGGCCTGGATCTGGTCGTCCAGAGCCTGGACCTTGAAGGTGACGCCCTTGACGAAGTTCTGCTTGTTGGCCGTCTTGGCGGCCAGGTCGGCGGAGTTCTTGATGCCGAGGCCCATGGCGGACAGGCCGCCGGTCAACGGAGCGTCGACGCCGATGGTGACAACGGTGCCACCCTTGCCGGAGTCCGAACCCTTGTCGTCTCCGCCCCGGGAGCCGCAGGCGGTGAGGGTGAGTGCTCCCGCTGCCAGTGCTGCGGTAACGGCGATGAGTGAACGTTGACGCACGATCAGTCCTTTCCCTGGCACGGCCCTCCCCCCTGGAAGTAGCCGAGTCGAACGCAGGGCCGAACTGACATTCAGGCCACGCGGTGACTGGCCGTGACTCTAAGCGCGTGCGGGGAATGTGGAGGAGGGTCTGACCAAGGCTGTGACTCTCTTGTTATGACACGAGGTAATGCAGAGCGGTACTTGGTGGGTGGAACAGTGGAATTCCGGCGGATTCGTCGCGTCCACATTGTGAGAACTCGCAGGACTCGTGGGGCCAAGTTCAGGTGCATGAGGGGTTTTTGCTGATTACTTTGCATGGTTGCCGCAGGCGACGTGCAGGGCGCCCGAGAGGTCGTGCGCATAGCGCGCCCCGAGGATGAAGCCGTGCGTCTCCTTTGCGCGCGCATTACGCAGAGTTAGATCCAGGAAAGGGAGCCCGGCGTTCTCAGGTGTTTTTCCGCATTCCGTCACATGTGCGTTGATGATGATCTTGCGGGAAGAACCCGCTTTTGTGCGGAAAGGGAGCCCCGGGGTCGTGGTCAGGGACAGCCCGGCGTAGGGCTGGGTCAGCCGGGTCACGGTGACGGGCGGGCCGGAACGCACGCTCAGCCGCACGGAGAAGCTGAAGCTCCTGGCCGGGGCGTCGCGCGGGGTGGCCTCGGGGTGCAGATAGACGACGGTGGTCACCTGGGAGGGGTACGCCGGGGCCGACGGGGCCGGCGGCGGAGGTGTCTGAGGGCGGGTGGCGTAGAGGTAGCCGCTGCCGGCGAGCAGGAGGGTGGCCGCAGCGGCCGTGAGCACGACCCGGCGGGAGCGGCCGTGGAGCCGTGGCGGACGCCTGCGCGGAGGTCCGCCGGCCGGCGGCAGGTCCGGGACGGGGGCGTCCCAGACGTGTGTGCCGTCGCCCGGCTCGACGGGGCCGATGCCGCTCATCGCCGGTGGCCCTGGCCCGGGCCGTCGGTGCCCCGGCGGCCGGCACCGCCGCGCGTCCCGTGCGGAAGGCTCCGCGCGGGCGATGTGTCGGCGGGGCGGCCCTGCGGGGGTGCGGCCGTGACGGGGGCCCGCGCGCCGATTCCGCTCCGGCCGGAGCCTGCGTACGGGGTCGCCGACGCCCCCGCGAACCGGGATTCGAGCGCCGTCACCGCGGTGCGGAGCGCTCCTTCCGCTGCCATGTCCTGACGCTAGGCCCACCGGGAGCGCGCGGACAACGGTGCGGCGGGGGCCGGTTCGGCACCCCGCCCCCGGCCGTGCGCATCTGCGCCGGTGTGCACGGCCGGGACGAGAGGACCCAGGGCGTGTTTCGGAACACGCCCTAGTTGCCGGAGTTCGCCTCGCGCAGCAGGCAGGTCAGGCGGGCGCTGCACACCCGCTTGCCCTCCTCGTCGCTGATCACGATCTCGTAGGTCGCGGTCGAACGGCCCCGGTGGACGGGGGTGGCGACGCCGGTGACCAGACCGGAGCGCACCCCGCGGTGGTGGGTGCAGTTGAGGTCGACACCCACCGCGATCTTGGAGCTTCCGCCGTGCAGCATGGCGCCGATGGAGCCGAGGGTCTCGGCGAGGACAGCGGAGGCGCCGCCGTGCAGCAGCCCGTACGGCTGGGTGTTGCCCTCCACCGGCATGGTGCCCACGACCCGCTCCGCGGAGGCCTCGACGATCTGGACGCCCATGCGGGTGCCGAGGTGCCCGGCGGAGAAGAGGGCGGGCAGATCGACGCCGAGTGCGGCGTACTCGTCGAGGACTTCCTGAGGGAACTTCACGGTGTGCTGTTCGCCCATGGGGTACTGCTCCGTTCGTGGTGTCCGGTCACTCGCCTCTGGCTGAGCGGGCGCTCAGTCGGTCGTCGATTGTTCCAGGCGGACCACGACGGACTTGCTGGCGGGGGTGTTGCTGGTGTCGGCGGTGGCGTCCAGCGGGACCAGGACGTTGGTCTCCGGGTAGTAGGCGGCCGCGCAGCCCCGTGCGGTGGGGTAGTGCACCACGCGGAAACCGGGCGCGCGCCGCTCGACGCCGTCCTTCCACTCGCCGACCAGATCGACATGGGAACCGTCGGCCACGCCCAGTGCCCGCGCGTCCTCGGGGTTCACCAGCACCACCCGGCGGCCGTTCCTGATGCCGCGGTAGCGGTCGTCGAGGCCGTAGATGGTGGTGTTGTACTGGTCGTGCGAGCGCAGGGTCTGCAGCAGCAGCCGCCCCTCGGGCAGTTCGGGGTATTCCACGGGGGCCGCCGTGAAGTTGGCCTTGCCGGTGGCGGTGGGGAAGCGGCGCTCGTCGCGGGGCGCGTGGGGCAGCGCGAAGCCGCCGGGGCGGGCGACCCGCCGGTTGAAGTCCTCGAAGCCGGGGATCACGCGGGCGATGCGCTCCCGGACGGCCGAGTAGTCCCGCTCGAACTCCTCCCAGGGGACCCGGCTGTCCGTGCCGAGCACCCGGCGGGCCAGCCGGCACACGATGGACGGCTCGGACAGCAGCTGCGGGCTCGCGGGCTCCAGCCGGCCGCGGGAGGCGTGCACCATGCCCATGGAGTCCTCGACGGTCACGAACTGTTCGCCGCCGTCCTGCAGATCGCGCTCGGTGCGGCCGAGGGTGGGCAGGATCAGGGCGCGGGCGCCGGTGACGGTGTGCGAGCGGTTCAGCTTGGTCGACACATGCACGGTGAGCCGGGCGCGGCGCATCGCGGCCTCGGTGACCTCGGTGTCGGGGGAGGCGGAGACGAAGTTGCCGCCCATCGCGAAGAAGACCTTCGCCTCGCCGTCGCGCAGGGCGCGGATGGCCCGTACGACGTCATAGCCGTGCTCGCGCGGCGGGGCGAAGCCGAACTCCTTCTCCAGGGCGTCCAGGAAGGCGGGCGCGGGGCGTTCGAAGATGCCCATGGTGCGGTCGCCCTGCACATTGGAGTGGCCGCGCACCGGGCAGACGCCCGCGCCGGGCCGGCCGATGTTGCCGCGCAGCAGCAGGAAGTTGACGATCTCGCGGATGGTGGGGACGGAGTGCTTGTGCTGGGTGAGGCCCATGGCCCAGCAGACGATGGTGCGCCGGGAGGCGAGAACCATCCGCAGGGCCTCGTCGATCTTCTCGCGGGTGAGGCCGGTCGCCGTGAGGGTCTCGTGCCAGTCGGCGGCGCGGGCGGTCTCGGCGAACTCCTCGAAGCCATGGGTGTGTTCGCGGACGAACTCCTCGTCGACCGCGCCCTCGGTCTCCAGGACCAGCTTGTTGAGGAGGCGGAAAAGTGCCTGGTCGCCGCCGATGCGGATCTGCAGGAACAGATCGGTCAGGGCGGCGCCCTTGAGCATGCCCTGGGGGGTCTGCGGGTTCTTGAAGCGCTCCAGGCCCGCCTCGGGCAGCGGATTGACACTGATGATCTTCGCGCCGCCCGCCTTGGCCTTCTCCAGGGCGGAGAGCATGCGCGGGTGGTTGGTGCCCGGGTTCTGCCCGGCGACGATGATCAGGTCCGCCTGGTAGAGGTCCTCCAGCAGGACGCTGCCCTTGCCGATGCCGATGGTCTCGGTGAGGGCGGAGCCGGAGGACTCATGGCACAGGTTCGAGCAGTCGGGCAGGTTGTTGGTGCCCAGCTCGCGGGCGAAGAGCTGGTAGAGGAACGCGGCCTCGTTGCTGGTGCGGCCCGAGGTGTAGAAGACGGCCTCGTCGGGGGAGGCGAGCGCGGTCATCTCCTCGGCGATGATGTCGAAGGCGCGCTCCCAGCCGACCGGCTCGTAGTGTTCCGCACCCTCGGGGAGATACATGGGGTGCGTCAGCCGCCCCTGCTGCCCCAGCCAGTAGCCGCTGCGCTCGGCGAGGTCGGCGACGGGGTGGGCGGCGAAGAACTCCGGGGTGACCCGGCGCCGGGTGGCCTCCTCGGCGACCGCCTTGGCGCCGTTCTCGCAGAACTCCGCGGTGTGCCGGTGGTCGCCCTCGGGCCAGGCGCAGCCCGGGCAGTCGAAGCCGTCCTTCTGGTTGACGCGCAGCAGGGTGAGCGCGGTGCGGCGCACGCCCATCTGCTGCTGGGCGATCCGCAGGGTGTGTCCGATGGCCGGCAGCCCCGCCGCCGCGTGCTTCGGCTCGGTGACCCGCGGCGCGTCCTGGACCGGGTCACCCTTGGGCGGTTTGCTGGCCATCTCCGACCTCCCCTTCGTGTACAGGTGTGAGATACGTCTCCGATCCTCGCACGGGGTGCCGACAATGACGGCGCCCGGTCATGCACGGGACGAGGACAGTGCTTGCGGGGGCAGCGGACCGGGGGTGCGGGCGCCGGGGCGGGGTGCGCGGGGCGTCGGGCAGCGGGGGACGGGTCGTGGTGGCCGCGGGACCTTCGGGGGCGCTCGTGGGCGGGGCCGGGTGTCAGTGGCTCGTGGCAGGATCGGGGACGTGGCAGATTCAGCATCGAAGAAGACCGAGAAGACCTCCGCAGGCCGCCCGCGGCTGATGCTCATGGACGGGCACTCGCTGGCCTACCGCGCGTTCTTCGCGCTGCCCGCGGAGAACTTCACGACCGCGACGGGCCAGCCGACGAACGCGATCTACGGCTTTGCGTCGATGCTGGCGAACACGCTGCGTGACGAGGCGCCCACGCACTTCGCGGTGGCGTTCGACGTGTCCCGCAAGACCTGGCGCTCCGAGGAGTTCACGGAGTACAAGGCGAACCGTTCGAAGACCCCGGACGAGTTCAAGGGTCAGGTCGAGCTGATCGGCGAGCTGCTGGACGCGATGCACGCCCGGCGTTTCGCGGTCGAGGGGTTCGAGGCGGACGACATCATCGCCACGCTCGCCACCCAGGCCGAGGCCGAGGGCTTCGAGGTGCTGATCGTCACCGGCGACCGTGACTCCTTCCAGCTGGTCACCGAGCACACCACGGTGCTGTACCCGACGAAGGGCGTCTCGGAGCTGACCCGGTTCACCCCGGAGAAGGTCGTCGAGAAGTACGGGCTGACGCCGGCGCAGTACCCGGACTTCGCGGCGCTGCGCGGCGACCCGTCGGACAATCTGCCCGGCATCCCGGGTGTCGGCGAGAAGACCGCCGCGAAGTGGATCAACCAGTTCGGTTCGTTCGCGGAGTTGGTCGAGCGGGTCGAGGAGGTCAAGGGCAAGGCCGGGCAGAATCTGCGCGACCATCTGGAGTCGGTGAAGCTCAACCGCCGGCTCACGGAGCTGGAGCGGCAGGTGGAGCTGGAGCGGACCGTCGCCGACCTGGAGCGCGCCCCGTACGACCGCACCTCCGTCACCATGATCCTGGACACCCTGGAGATCAGGAACCCCTCGCTGCGGGAGCGGCTCTTCGCCGTGGACCCGGGGGCGGAGGAGGCCGAGGGGACCCCGGTCGTGGCGGACGGCGTGGAGCTGGACGGCGCGGTGCTGGGCGCGGGGGAGCTGAAGCCGTGGCTCGCCGAGCACGGCGGGCAGGTCCTCGGCCTGGCCACGGTCGACTCCTGGGGGCTGGGTGCGGGCGCGGTGGCCGAGGTGGCGCTGGCCACGGCCGACGGCCCGGCGGCCTGGTTCGATCCGGCACAGCTGGACGAGGCGGACGAGAAGGCGTTCGCGGCCTGGCTCGCCGACCCGGCGAGGCCCAAGGTGCTGCACAACGCCAAGGGCGCGATGCGGGTCTTCCCCGAGCACGGCTGGTCCGTGGAGGGCGTGGCCATGGACACCGCCCTCGCCGCGTATCTGGTGAAGCCGGGCCGCCGCAGTTTCGCCCTGGACGCGCTGTCGCTGGAGTATCTGGGCCGGGAGCTGGCGCCGGCGGCCACCGCCGACGGGCAGCTCGCCTTCGGCACGGACGACGATGCCGAGGCCGACGCCCTGATGATCCAGGCCCGCACGATCCTCGATCTCGGCCAGGCGTTCGAGGAGAGGCTGGGGGAGGTCGGCGCGGCGGATCTGCTGCGGGACATGGAGCTGCCCGTCTCCGTGCTGCTGGCCCGGATGGAGCGCCATGGCATCGCCGCGGACCGGGCCCATCTGGAGGCCATGGAGCAGATGTTCGCGGGCGCCGTCCAGCAGGCGGTGAAGGAGGCGCACGAGGCGGCGGGGCACGAGTTCAACCTGGGCTCGCCCAAGCAGCTCCAGGAGGTGCTGTTCGGCGAGCTGGGTCTGCCGAGGACGAAGAAGACCAAGACGGGTTACACCACGGACGCGGACGCGCTGGCGTGGCTGGCGACCCAGACCGACAACGAGCTGCCGGTGATCATGCTGCGTCACCGTGAGCAGGCGAAGCTGCGGGTGACCGTCGAGGGCCTGATGAAGACGGTCGCGGCGGACGGCCGGATCCACACCACGTTCAACCAGACGGTCGCGGCGACCGGCCGGCTGTCCTCGACCGACCCGAATCTGCAGAACATCCCGGTGCGCACGGACGAGGGCAGGGCGATCCGCCGCGGCTTCGTGGTCGGCGAGGGCTTCGAGTCCCTGATGACGGCGGACTACAGCCAGATCGAACTGCGGGTGATGGCCCATCTGTCGGAGGACGAGGGCCTGATCCGGGCGTTCACCTCCGGCGAGGACCTGCACACCACCGTCGCCTCCCAGGTGTTCGGTGTCGCCCGCGACGCGGTGGACGCGGAGATGCGCCGCAAGATCAAGGCGATGTCGTACGGACTGGCCTACGGTCTGTCGGCGTTCGGCCTGTCCCAGCAGCTGAACATCGAGGCCGCGGAGGCGCGAGCCCTGATGGACACCTACTTCGAGCGGTTCGGCGGGGTGCGGGACTATCTGCGCCGCGTGGTGGACGAGGCGCGCGCCACCGGTTACACCGAGACCCTCTTCGGCCGCCGCCGCTATCTCCCCGACCTGAACAGCGACAACCGTCAGCGCCGGGAGATGGCGGAGCGCATGGCGCTGAACGCCCCGATCCAGGGCACGGCCGCGGACATCGTCAAGATCGCCATGCTGAATGTGGACCGGGCGCTGGGCGAGGCCGGTCTCACCTCCCGGATGCTGCTCCAGGTCCATGACGAAATCGTGCTGGAGATCGCCCCGGGCGAGCGGGAGAAGACGGAGGAGCTGGTCCGCCGCGAGATGGCGGGAGCGGTGCGGTTGAAGGCGCCCCTGGATGTGTCGGTGGGCGTCGGCGGGGACTGGGAGTCGGCGGCCCACTGAAGGGTCCGGGGCGGTCTTCCTCGCCCCGGGGCCCGGGCCCGGTCCGACGTGCTGCCGTCCTTGTCAGTGGGACGGTGACCGGACCGGTTCCGGCGCCGAGGCCGCAGGGGCGGTGGGGGCCGGGCGCCACATCCTGACGGCGGCCGTGTACAGCGCGAGTCCCACGACAAGGCCCGTACCCGCCCCGAAACACACCGTCGGTATCAGTTCCCAGGGCTTCGCGGACGCTCCCCAGTAGGACCACCACCGGTGCGCCCGATGCACCGCGGCCGCCGTCGCGCATCCGCCGATCACCGTGGCCGCCAGCAGGCGGTCCGCCCGGGACAGCGCGGGCACCCGCGCGGCGACGGCGGGTGCGCCGGAGGGCATCCGCCGCAGCGCCGTCGCGACGAACACCGCGATCACCACCGCCGCGGCGGCCGAACTCCCGTACTGCAGGTACCAGTACAGCGGCGCACCCGCGAACTCCTGTCCCAGCACCGGGAACAGGTGTATGCCCCAGCGGCCGGGATGGGTGAAGGCGTCCCACACCACATGCGTCGAGGCGCCGAGCACCGCCGAGACGTACCACCACAGGGCCGGACCCGACGCGACCTCGCGCGGTGGTGTGCCGCAGCGCAGCAGCGCCGCCACCCGCCCCTGCCCCGCCCGTGGGAGCAGTGCCACCAGCGGCTCCCGCAGCAACTGCCAGAGGCCCACCAGCGTCCAGGCGATGAGCACATCGACCGTGAACACCCCGGGGAGGGAGTGGGTGACCGCACCGAACTCCATCGCCCCGGGCACCACGCTCGCCGCGTAATAGGTCACATCGGGCGCGAACGACCCGGCGAGGAGGACCGCGGGCACCAGCCGTCCCCGGCCGGAACCGTCCCGGCGTACGGCGGGCAGCACCCCGGCTGCATGGCTGAGGGTGAACGGCACATCTGCTCCCCGTGCGGTGGTCCGCCGGGCCTGCCCCCGGCGACAGGAGGGTCCAGTATGAGGGGCGTCGGAAAGAGGCCGGGCGTTCCGGCCGGGTCTCCGCTCCCGGACAGGGCCGCGGATGACCAATGAGTGACAAGCCTCCGCCCGCTTATGACCAACGGGTGAAGACCGGGCACCAACCGATGTCCGGGTGGCGGAAGTTGTCGTAGGGTCATCTGGGCGCCGAGCCGGGCGCGTGGTCGAATACGTACACGACCGCAACGGGGCACACGGGGTCGTCGACGGGAGGGGTCACTCAATGGCGGCGCATTTCGGCAGCAGGCTGCGCAAGGGTGCGGCGAACACTGCCGTGGCAGCGGTCGCGGTCGCGGCCATGGCCGCGTCCCAGGCTCCGGGAACGGCCGCCGAGAGCGGACGGGGCGTCGACTCCCAGTCCGCCTCCGACACCGACGCCCACGGCACCGGCGAGGACAGCGCCACCGGCAACAGCCTCTACTACACCGATCTTCCGCCGCTCAACAGCCCCGTCGAGTCGTCCGCTCCGAGCGCCGGCCCCACCACGGGCACCAGCGGCACCACCGGCGACTCCGAGTCGGGCATACCCGCCACGGTCCTGGACGCCTACCAGAAGGCCGCGGCCGAGATCCGGCAGTCCAAGCCGGGCTGCAATCTGCCCTGGGAACTCCTCGCCGCCATCGGCAAGGTGGAGTCCGGTCATGCGAGCGGCGGCCGGGTCGACGCGGAGGGCACCACCTACTCGAAGATCCTCGGCCCGGCGCTCGACGGCAACGGCTTCGCGCTGATCAAGGACACCGACAACGGCCTCTACGACGGCGACTCCACCTACGACCGTGCCGTCGGGCCCATGCAGTTCATCCCCTCGACCTGGGCATGGGCGGGCCGCGACGGCAACGGGGACGGCGTCAAGGACCCCAACAACGTCTACGACGCCGCGCTCGCCGCCGGCCACTACCTCTGCCGCTTCGACCGTGACCTGTCGGTCCAGTCGGACATGAACGCGGCGGTCCTCGGCTACAACAACTCGCAGGCCTATCTGAGCACGGTCCTGTCCTGGTACGACTACTACCGCAAGGACGCCCACTCGATCCCGGACGGCACCGGCACGCTGCCCTCGCACCGCAGCGACGAAGGCTCCACCCCGAGCCCCGCCCCCACCTCCGGTCCGGCGAAGAAGCCCGGCAAGTCCCCGAGCGGCAACAAGCCGGGCAGTGGCAGCAGCCCCGGCGCCGACCCCACGCCCTCTCAGCCGTCCAGGCCGACGCCCACGCCGACGCCGACCCCCACCGACACCGTGGACCACCTGACGGACGGGGGCACGGGCGAGCTCTCCGCCATGGCGGGCGACACCTTCGGCCGCAAGGTCGTGGTGAAGGCCGTCACCGAGACCGGCAAGGCCGTGCCGGGGGTCCGGGTGCGGTTCCTGATCAGCGGCGACACCGACGCCGCCTTCTCCGGCGGCGAGATCGTGGCGACCGCCGTCACCGACAGCACGGGCAAGGCCACCGCGCCCGCGCTCGTCGCCGGTGAGAAGACCGGTTATTTCCAGGTCCGCGCCCTCGTGGTGGGCCGCACCGTGAGCGGCGTCGACTATCCGGCCACCGTGACCGAGCGCCGGGCCGACACGCTGGTCCGCGTCGGCGACGCCCCGCCGGCCTGCGTCCCGGGCGGGGAGTTCGCCGGGCAGATCGTGGTGAAGGCCACCTACCAGGGGGCCGTCGCGGACGGCGTCGCCGCCACCGCGACCCTCGTCAAGGCGGCCGACAACCCGTCCGAGGCTGGCTCGGGCCCCTACTTCAAGGACGCCGCAGGCAACGTCGTACGCACCCTCACGGGCCTGCGGACCGACGCGGGCGGCCTGTTGAGCCTGCCGAAGCTGTACGCCGACGACACCGCCGGCACGTTCCTGCTCCGGATCACCACCGCGGGCGGCGCGACGGTGACGGTCGAACTCCAGGTGGAGGCGGCCACCCCGTCGCCCACCCCGTCGCCCACCCCGTCCTCCAGCCCGTCGTCCGACGGCGCCTCGTAGCGCCGCCCGGAGGTCCAGGGGCGGCGGTCGGCTTCGGCCATGGACGCCGAGGCGGTCGGGACCATCACGGTGTCGGCGACCGGGCCGGCCAGCGTCGGCGGGGCGGCCCGGTGGCCGGTGACGGCGACGGTGGTCCGGTTGATCCGTGGGAAGGCCCGGCCCATGAGGTCGCCGTCGAGGACGGGCGCCCCGAGCCGGGCGGCGGCGAGCACGGCGGCGACCGCGTTCAGCCCGCCGATGTCGATCACGCCGACCGCGGCGAGCCCCCCCGCCGAGGTGGCCGGCCCACGGTCTCCACGGTCGGCGCGAGGTCGCGGGGCGCGAGCAGTCGTCCGACGAGCACATCGCCCGCACGGCACGGTCCGCCGCTCGTGCGTCCGGGGGCGGCCGGGTCCGGGGAGCCGGGGGCCGGTCAGCGCCTGAGCCGGGCGTTGGTGTGCCGGGTCGGCTCCGCACCCGCCGGGTCCTCGGGCCACGGGTGCTTGGGATAGCGGCCCCGCAGCTCCGCCCGTACCGCCCGGTAGCCGTCCCTCCAGAAGGAGGCGAGGTCGGCGGTGACGGCGGCGGGCCGCCCGGCGGGGGAGAGCAGATGCACCAGGAGCGGCACACCGGCGACCGTGGGTGACCTCTGGAGCCCGAACAACTCCTGGAGTTTCACCGCGAGCACGGGACGCTCGGGGTCCTCGTAGTCGATCCGGATCCTGGAGCCGCTCGGCACGGTGATCCGCTCGGGGGCGAGCTCGTCCAGCCGGGCCGCGTCGCCGGTGGACCAGGGCAGCAGCCGGGCTAGGGCCTCCCCGGCGTCGATCCGCGCGAGATCGGCCCGCCGCCGGGCCCGGCTCAGCTCCGGCTCCAGCCAGTCGTCGGGGCGTGCGTGCAGCGCCTCGTCCGAGACGTCCGGCCAGGGCTCCCCCAGATGCAGCCGCAGAAAGGCGAGCCTTCGGCGCAGCAGACGGGCGTCGGGGGACCAGCGCAGCAGTTCGAGCCCGTCCTCCCGCAGCCCCTCCAGAAGGGCTTCCCGTACCGGGGCGGGCGCGGGCTCCCGCAACGGCCGCACCGTCAGCTCCACGGCCCCGAGCCGTTCGACCTCACGGGCGACGACCTCCCCGTCGGCCCAGTGGACCTCCTCCCGCACGGTGTGCAGCGCGGCGGAGGCCCGGCGCGCCACGTCCTCGTCCACGACGGCGGCGAGCCGCACCCGGGCGTGCACCGATCCGACGGGCCGGTCGGCGACGGCGACGGCGAGCCAGGGGGCGCCGCGCAGCCTCGACCCGTCCGCCGGTTCGGCGCGGGTGCCGTTCACCATCAGGAAGGAGCCGCCGTCGGACCGTGCGAGCCGCTCGGGGAAGGCGAGGGCCGCGACCAGCCCCACCACCTGATCGTCCTGTGCCCCCGCCGCCCTGTCCGCGCCGGCGGAGCCCGCCTCGCCTGCCGCCGCCCGCAGCCGCCGTGTCTCCTCCCGCCAGCGGGCCGCATAGGCGTCGCCCCCGCGCCGGGCCGTCCGCCATGCCGCCGACAGATCGTCCCCGTACTCCCGCGGGGGCTCCTCGCTCAGCAGGGCGACCACCTCGGCGGCACGGTCGACACCGATCTCGGGGGCCGCGTCCAGCAGGGCCCGGGCCAGCCGGGGATGCAGGCCGAGCCGGGACATCCGGGTGCCGCGTTCCGTGGCCCGTCCCGCCGTGTCCACCGCGTCGATCGCCGTCAGTACCGACCGTGCCGCCGCCATCGCCCCCGCCGGCGGTGCGTCCAGGAGGGCGAGGCCGGAGGCGTCCGGGTCTCCCCAGCACGCGGTCCCCAGGGCGAAGGCCGTCAGATCGGCCAGCTTGATCTCCGGCGCCGGGAAGCGGGGCAGCCGCCCGTCCTCCGCCTCGGACCAGCAGCGGTACACCCGTCCCGGAGCCTCACGTCCCGCCCGGCCCGCGCGCTGCCGCCCGGTGGCCTGCGAGGCCCGTACCGTCGTCAGGGCGCTCAGCCCGCGCGCATGGTCGACCCGCGGCTCCCGCGCAAGACCGGAGTCGACGACCGCCCGCACCCCGGGCACGGTCAGCGACGACTCCGCCACGGCCGTCGCCAGGACCACCCGGCGCCCGGTGCCGGCGGACAGCACCGCGTCCTGCACGGCCGCCGGGGCCCGTCCGTGCACCTGAAGCACCTCGACCCCGCCGCCCAGGTCCCTCAGCTGCGCGGCCACGCGTGCGATCTCCCCGACACCGGGCAGGAAACACAGCACGTCCCCCGCGCACTCGGCGAGCGCCCGCCGCACCACCGACGCCACATGGCTCAGCAGCGCCGGGTCCACGCGCATCCCGTGCGGGGGCCGGACGGGACGCGTCGGGGCCCCTCCGGCGCGCGGTCCCGGGGGAGGCGCCCACACCACCTCGACGGGATGGGACACGCCCTCCGCCTCGACCACCGGTGCCCCGCCCAGCAGGCGGGCCCAGCCCTCCGCGTCCGTCGTCGCGGAGGCCGCCACCAGCCGCAGCTCCGGGCGCAGGGCCGCCCGTACGTCGAGCAGGAAGGCGGCGGCCGTATCGGCGTCCAGATGCCGTTCGTGGCACTCGTCGAGCACGACCACGTCGACGCCCGCCAGCTCCTGGTCCCGCTGCAACCGCTGGAGCAGCACCCCGGTCGTGACGACCTCCACACGGGTGCGCGGCCCCCTCACCCGCTCCCCTCGCACGGTGTGCCCGACGCTCTCGCCGGGCCTCTCCCCGAGCAGCCAGGCCATCCGCCGCGCCGCGGCCCGTGCGGCGATCCGCCGGGGCTCGGCGACCACCACACGGCGCGCCGGTCCGCCGCCCACCAGCCCGGCGAGGACCAGCGGCACCAGGGTGGTCTTACCGGTACCGGGCGGCGCGCACAGCACCGCGACACCGTGTGCGTCCAGCGCGTCCCGGAGCGCGGGAAGCGCGGAACGGACGGGGAGGCGGTCGAGGGCGTCATGGCGGATCACCGCACCAGTGTTCCAGGCACGCCCCTTCCGGCCGGATGCCCGGCGGGGGCCGCCTGCCCCGGCGCCGAAGCCGCCGGGGCAGGCCGGAGTCGCCCGTCAGTCCCGTTCGCAGACGAAGATCGCCGTGCCCGGGATCAGTGCGCCCCGCAGGGGTGACCAGCCGCCCCACTCCGAGGTGTTCCAGTCGGGCCACTCCGGTTCGACCAGGTCGACGAGCCGGAAGCCGGACGCCACGACGTCCCGCACCCGGTCGCCCAGGGTCCGGTGGTGTTCGACGTACACCGCCCGGCCCTCGTCGTCCTGCTCGACGTACGGCGTGCGGTCGAAGTAGGAGGTCGCCACCGACAGCCCCTCGGGGCCCGGCTCGTCGGGGAAGGCCCAGCGGATGGGGTGCGTGACCGAGAAGACGAGACGGCCGCCGGGGCGCAGCACCCGGTGCAGCTCGCGCAGGACCAGGACCGGGTCCGCGACGAAGGGCAGCGCCCCGTAGGCGGAGCACGCCAGGTCGAAGGAGCCGTCCCGGAAGGGCAGGGTGCCCGCGTCCGCCTGGACGAGGGGGAAGGCCCCGCCGATGCGGAGGGCGTGCTGGAGCTGGCGGTGGGAGAGGTCGAGGGCCACCGGGTGTGCGCCCTGACCGGCCAGCCAGCGCGAACACTGGGCCGCGCCGGCGCCGATCTCCAGGACGTCCTTGCCCTTGAGGTCCTCCGGCGCGCCGAGCAGCCCGGCCTCGATCTCGTCGAGCCCCTCGGGGCACCAGACGAAGCGGGCGTCGCCGAGGAAGGTGCCGTGTTCGATCTGATACTCGTCCGCGTTCCGGTCCCACCAGCCCCGGTTGGCCCGGGAACTCTCCGTGACGCCCGCGGCGCGGCGGGTGGCTTCCGGTTCGGACTGTTCGGGCTCTTGGATGGTGGGCTCCCTCGTCGTACTCTTCGTATTCTTCCGTCCCGGCCCCGCCTCGGCGGGGTCACGGAGGGCGTGTGCCGGGCCCGCGTGACTCGGGCGTTGTCCGGCATATGGGTGGCGTCGCGTGGCGTCTTGTGCCGGGAATGCGGCGATCCGCCCCGGCTGTGCGCCTTCGCGCATTGACCCTGTCCGGCTGCCCCCGTATGCTACAAGTTGCGCTGCGGGCCTGCGCGCCTCAGACGGAGCAGGCTGCGCTCGCATCTGTTGTATGTCCCCTCGGTTGTCGAGGCGTCATAGGTCACTTCGTGTCTCTGTGTGGCGCTTCCTTGGCTGTCCGGCTTCTTCAGAGCGAAACGGGCTCCCGGCGCAACGCAGTACCTACGACTCAATGTCCGTACCGGAGCCCTTTCCCACATGACGAGCAGCACCGAGACCACCGCCACCACCCCGCAGGTAGCGGTCAACGACATCGGTAACGAGGAAGCCTTCCTCGCCGCGATCGACGAGACGATCAAGTACTTCAACGACGGCGACATCGTCGACGGCGTCATCGTGAAGGTCGACCGGGACGAGGTCCTGCTCGACATCGGTTACAAGACCGAAGGTGTCATCCCGAGCCGCGAGCTCTCGATCAAGCACGACGTCGACCCGAACGAGGTCGTGGCCGTCGGCGACGAGATCGAGGCCCTGGTTCTCCAGAAGGAGGACAAGGAAGGCCGCCTGATCCTCTCGAAGAAGCGCGCCCAGTACGAGCGTGCCTGGGGCACCATCGAGAAGATCAAGGAAGAGGACGGCATCGTCACCGGTACCGTCATCGAGGTCGTCAAGGGTGGCCTCATCCTCGACATCGGCCTCCGCGGCTTCCTCCCGGCCTCCCTGGTCGAGATGCGCCGGGTCCGCGACCTCCAGCCGTACGTCGGCAAGGAGCTCGAGGCCAAGATCATCGAGCTGGACAAGAACCGCAACAACGTGGTCCTGTCCCGCCGTGCCTGGCTGGAGCAGACCCAGTCCGAGGTCCGCCAGACGTTCCTCACGACCCTGCAGAAGGGTCAGGTCCGGTCCGGTGTGGTCTCCTCGATCGTCAACTTCGGTGCCTTCGTGGACCTGGGTGGCGTCGACGGCCTGGTGCACGTCTCCGAGCTGTCCTGGAAGCACATCGACCACCCGTCCGAGGTCGTCGAGGTGGGCCAGGAGGTCACCGTCGAGGTCCTGGACGTCGACATGGACCGCGAGCGTGTCTCCCTGTCGCTGAAGGCGACCCAGGAAGACCCGTGGCAGCAGTTCGCCCGCACCCACCAGATCGGCCAGGTCGTGCCCGGCAAGGTCACGAAGCTGGTTCCGTTCGGTGCGTTCGTCCGCGTGGACGAGGGCATCGAGGGTCTGGTCCACATCTCCGAGCTGGCCGAGCGCCACGTGGAGATCCCGGAGCAGGTCGTCCAGGTCAACGACGAGATCTTCGTCAAGGTCATCGACATCGACCTCGAGCGCCGTCGCATCAGCCTCTCGCTGAAGCAGGCCAACGAGTCCTTCGGTGCCGACCCGTCCGCGGTCGAGTTCGACCCGACCCTGTACGGCATGGCCGCGTCCTACGACGACCAGGGCAACTACATCTACCCCGAGGGCTTCGACCCCGAGACCAACGACTGGCTCGAGGGCTACGAGACCCAGCGCGAGGCGTGGGAGCACCAGTACGCCGAGGCGCAGTCCCGCTTCGAGCAGCACCAGGCGCAGGTCATCAAGTCCCGCGAGGCCGACGCCGCTGCCGCCGCCGAGGGTGGCGAGGCCGCCGCTCCGGCCGCGTCCGGCGGTTCGTACTCCTCCGAGGGTGGCGACAACTCCGGCGCCCTCGCCTCGGACGAGGCCCTGGCGGCCCTGCGTGAGAAGCTGGCCGGCGGCCAGAGCTGAATCGGCCACGGCCCGCCGGGCCGGAGCTGATCGCCTGCTGAGGCCCAGCCGCTGACCGAAGGCCCGCACCCCCAGGGGGTGCGGGCCTTCGGCGTTGCCCATGCCCCGGCCGGTGACCGACCGTGCGCTGCCGGGGTACGGTCGGGAATGACCGTGCCCCGGCCCCTGTTGTGCAGTACGGACACAAGGAGGAGCGGTCTACAGTGCTTGATCCGCAGGGTTTGTACGCATGGGAGCCGAAGGGCCTGGCCGTCGTCGACATGGCGCTCGCCCAGGAGTCGGCCGGCCTGGTCATGCTCTATCACTTCGACGGCTACATCGATGCGGGCGACACCGGCGAGCAGATCGTCGACCGGCTCCTCGACACGCTGCCCCATCAGGTCGTGGCCCGCTTCGACCACGACCGGCTCGTGGACTACCGCGCCCGTCGGCCGCTGCTCACCTTCCGGCGTGACCGCTGGACCGAGTACGAGGAGCCCACCATCGAGGTGCGCCTGGTCCAGGACGCCACCGGGGCACCGTTCCTGCTGCTGTCCGGGCCCGAGCCGGACGTCGAGTGGGAGCGCTTCACCCTGGCCGTCCGGCAGATCGTGGAACGGCTCGGCGTGCGCCTCTCCGTGAACTTCCACGGCATCCCGATGGGCGTCCCGCACACCCGCCCGGTGGGCCTCACCCCGCACGGCAACCGCAGCGAACTCGTCCCGGGCCACCTCAGCCCCTTCGAGGAGGCCCAGGTCCCCGGCAGCGCCGCCGCCCTGATCGAATACCGGCTGATGGAGGCCGGGCATGACGTCCTGGGAGTCGCCGCGCACGTTCCGCACTACATCGCCCGCTCCCCGTACCCGGACGCCGCACTGACCGCCCTGGAGGCCGTCACGGCCGCCACCGGGCTCGTGCTGCCGGGTGTCGCGCACTCCCTGCGCACGGACGCCCATCGCACCCAGACGGAGATCGACCGGCAGATCCAGGAGGGCGACGAGGAACTGGTCGCGCTCATCCAGGGCCTCGAGCACCAGTACGACGCCGCCGCGGGCGCCGAGACCCGCGGCAATATGCTCGCCGAGCCCGTGGAGATCCCGTCCGCGGACGAGATCGGGCAGGAGTTCGAGCGTTTTCTGGCGGAACGCGAGGGCGACATCTGATCGGATACGCTCCCGGGTGGCCGCGCCCGCCGGTCCCGCCGCTGCGGGGGCGGTCCGCGGCCGGCCCGACCGGCGGTGTCCGGCGGCGTCGGAGTCGGCAAGTCGTCCCCGCGGCGGGGGCATGAGGGTGGAGGCGCGGTCGTGCTGTCCGTGGGCCTGACCGGCGGAATCGGTGCCGGCAAGAGCGAGGTGTCGCGGCTGCTCGTGGAGTGCGGCGCCGTGCTGATCGACGCCGACCGTATCGCGCGCGAGGTCGTCGCGCCCGGCACGGCGGGACTTGCCGCGGTCGTCGAGGCCTTCGGGGAGGGGATCCTCGGACCGGACGGCGGCCTGGACCGGCCCGCGCTGGGCTCCCTCGTCTTCGCCGACCCGGACAAGCTCGCCGTGCTGAACGCGATCGTGCACCCCCTGGTGGGCGCACGCTCCCGCGAGCTGGAGTCCGCCGCACCCGAGGACGCCGTGGTCGTCCACGACGTCCCGCTCCTCACGGAGAACGGGCTCGCCCCGCGCTACGACCTGGTGATCGTCGTCGATGCGAACCCCGCCACCCAGCTCGACCGCCTCGTCCGGCTGCGCGGCATGACCGAGCAGGACGCACGCGCCCGCATGGCCGCCCAGGCGACCCGAGAGCAGCGCCTGGAGATCGCCGACGTCGTCATCGACAACGACGTCCCCCTGGAGCGGCTGAGGCAGCGTGTCCAGGAGGTGTGGGCGGATCTTTCGGGGAGGGCGCGGCGCTCCCGGGAGCGAACCCCGGGCATCGCCCCCGGGACCTCCGCGGACGGCCCCCAGGAATAGCGCTCGCCGCCGGGAGCGTTGAAGCGAGTCGGCCAGGGAAGGAATCAGCCGTGCCCGAGTTCAGCGATCCGACCGGACGTACTCCGGAGACCCATGTCATCGACTTCCGCGCCGCGGAGCAGCTGCTGGCCGCGCGGGACCCCCGGGGCGCGGTGAAGCTGCTCGACGGCGTGATAGCCGCGCACCCCGAGAACACGGCGGCCCGGCTGCTGCGGGCCCGCGCCTTCTTCGCCGCCGCGCAACTGCGACCCGCCGAGCTGGAGTTCAGCATCGTGCTGGAGCGCGAGCCGGACAACGCGTACGCGCACTTCGCACTGGCCCGCACCTATGAGCGCCAGGCACGGCCGGAGCAGGCCCTGCGGCACTTCCGGCTGGCGGCCGCGCTGGACCCGAACCCGCAGTATGTGGAGGCGGCGCGGTTCGACGCGTAGCCGGCGCGATCGCACGCTCCACGGCCGGTACGCCGACCTCCTGCCTCCTGCCTTCTGCCCGTGGGGCACGCCCCCGGGCCGCTAGCGGCGGCGGTGCTCGGGCGGCAGATACGGCGGGATCTCCCGGCCCGGCTGCCAGTGCGGGCCCTGGTGGATATGGCGCACGATCATGGCCAGATCGAGGGCGACGATCAGCCACAGCGCACCGCACGCGGCGGCCCAGCCGGGCTGTTCCAGCAGGGCGAAGACGACCGTTCCCAAGGTCGCCCAGACCAGGCCCCAGACGCTCAGCCAGAAGCGCGCCCGCAGGGCACTGCGCGCTGTCGTCGGTTCACTGCCTGTACGCATCCGGATCACTGCTCCTCTCCTCACACGTACCCCTCGTGCCGCACATCCACCGGGGGGACCGTGATCGGATCAGGAGTTCGCCTCTCGAACGTTCACTCCATCGAGTGACGGAGGGGCGGGAACGGGGTCCGGTGGGCGGCCCGTTGGACGGGCATGAGGGCGAAGACACGGGACGGTTATCAGGGCACGGGCCCCGGCGCGATCACGCCGGACGGCTGCGCGGTCGAGCTGTACGCACGGCTGCCGATCGGGGAGGAGCCGGAGATCATTGCCGCGGCGGTGCCCGCGGGCGCGCACATTCTGGAGCTGGGCTGTGGGGTCGGGCGGATGACTCATCCGCTGCTGGAGCGCGGTTTCACGGTCACCGCGGTCGACGAGTCGCCGGAGATGCTGGAGCGGGTGCGCGGGGCACGCACCCGGTGCTCTCCGATCGAGGATCTCGACCTGGGCGAGAGGTTCGACGTGGTGATGCTCGCCTCCTTCCTCGTGCACGCGGGGGACGCGGAGGTGCGGCGAGGGCTTCTGCGGACCTGCGTCCGGCACCTGGCGGACGACGGGTGCGTGCTGATCCAGCGTGAGGGGGAGGACTACCACACCCGGGTACCGCGTGAGCGGGTCGACCCAGCGGGCTTCACCATACGGATCGCCTCCTCACGGCCCGTCGGTGACGGAGTGCGCGCGGTGCGCGCGGAGTACGAGTTCCCCGACGCGGCCTGGACACAGACCTTTCTGGCCCGCCCGCTGAGCAGGGAGCAGTTCGAGGAGGCGCTCGGAGAGGCGGGGCTGCGGGTGGACCGGTATCTGACCGAGGACCGGATGTGGGTGAGAGCGGTGCGGGCGTAATAGCCGGGGCCGGACGGCTCTCCGTCGAAAAGGCGGCCGGGCGGCGATGAGTCCGGCGACCTGGACGGGTCTACCTCTGTGACAGCACCGCGGTCGTGTGACAGCACCGTGGACAGGTTCCAGCGAGGAGGACCCCATGTCCGAGACCACCGCCACCGGCACCACTGCTTCCATGGAGGGCCGTGATCGTGGCCGTGTCCGGGGCCGTCGTGCGGAGATCGCTCTGCGGTCCCTGCAGATCGTGCTGGCGCTCTTCTACGGCATCGCGAGCGCGCTGCCCAAGCTGATCGCGCATCCGTCGGCCGTCGAGTCCTTCGACACGATCGGCTGGGGAAGCGCGGCGATGTATCTCATCGGCGCACTGGAGCTGGCCGGTGCGGTGGCGCTGCTGGTCCCGGTGCTGTCGTCGGTCGCGGCGGTGGCGCTGTCCGCCCTGATGGTGGGCGCCTTCATCGTCCAGCTCACCTCCTTCGACGGTGAGAACGCGGCGACCCCGCTGATCCTGATGGTTCCGCTGATCCTGATCGCCTGGGCCCGACGCCACCGCACGGCGGACTTGGCGCGCCTGCTGCCCCGCCGGGCGTGACGACGCCCGCGGACCAGGTGGGGCGTGCCGGGGGGCGCCGGGTGCACCGAGGAATCCCGAGCGCACCGAGCGCACCGAGCGCACCGAGTGTCCCGAGGACACCGGGACGGAGCAGGCCCCTCCCCGTCCCGCGCTCAGTGCTTGCCCGAGCCGCCCCGGCTGCCCGGTCGGCCCCGGGTTCCGGACCCGCGACGGCTGCCGGAGGGGCCTGGAGCCCCATGACCGTCACCGAAGCCACCGCCCGGGCTCCGCAGGCGCTCCATCTCACGGCGGTCGCGCTTGGTGGGGCGACCGGCGCCGCGGTCGCGGATGCCCGCCGGGGCCACGGCATCCCGCGGCGGCGGGGGCGGGCTGTTGTCGACATAGCACTGGACGGCCACCGGGGCCCCGACCCGCTTGCGGATCAGACGCTTCACCACGACGATCCGCTCCCGGCCCTCATGGCGCAGCCGCACCTCGTCACCGACGCGCACGGCGTACGCGGGCTTCACCCGCTCACCGTTCACCCGCACATGACCGCCCCGGCAAGCGGTGGCGCCCATCGAGCGGGTCTTGACGAGCCTTACGGACCAGATCCAGCTGTCGATGCGCACACTTTCGTCGGCCGACGGGCCCGCCGCCTCCGCAGCGGCCAGCGCGGCGGCCGTCTTCGCGTCCGACGGCTTCTCCCCGGTGGGCTTCGGGTCGCCGCTGCCGGGCGACCCGACCGCCTCGCCCTCCCCGGCTGCCCGGTGTTCCCCGGCCGTGACGGACTCCCACCGGTCCTCCGCGCGCTTTCCGCCCGCCGCGGATTCCTGGCCGGTCCCGCCCGTCCTGCCACCGTTCCCCACTACAGAAGCCATGTCCCGACCCTAGTCCTTCGGGCCCGCACGACCCGACGGCTTTTCCGCCCGGGGCCCGAGAGCGGCCTCCGCCCTGGAAGGCATCGCGGTGGCCCTACCGTGGAGAGATGGACGGCAAGGGCCTCACCGGGCTGGACGAGCGGATCACGGGCTGCCGTGCCTGCCCGCGCCTGGTCGCATGGCGCGAGGAGGTGGCACGTACCAAGCGGGCCGCCTTCGCCGACTGGACGTACTGGGGACGGCCGGTACCGGGCTTCGGGCCTCCGGACGCACGGCTGCTGGTGGTCGGTCTCGCCCCCGCGGCCCACGGCGGCAACCGCACCGGACGCATGTTCACCGGGGACCGGTCCGGGGATGTGCTGTTTGCGGCACTGCACGCCGTGGGTCTGGCCTCACAGCCCACCTCGGTGTCCGCCGACGACGGCCTGGAACTGTACGGCGTGCGGGTCACCGCGCCGGTGCACTGTGCGCCGCCCGGCAACAAGCCGACGCCCCAGGAACGGGACACCTGCCGACCCTGGCTGGTACAGGAGCTGCGGCTGCTGCGGCCGTCACTGCGGTCCGTGGTCGCTCTGGGCGGCTTCGCCTGGCAGTCCACCCTGACCGCGCTCGCGGAGGCGGGCCGCCCCGTGCCCCGGCCCCGCCCCGCCTTCGGCCACGGCGCCCGGGTTCCGCTGGACGGGCTGGAGCTCTTCGGCTGCTTCCACGTCAGCCAGCGCAACACCTTCACCGGCCTGCTCACCCCCCGGATGCTGCGGGACGTACTGCGCACGGCGGCCGACGCCGCGGGCCTCCCGACCCACCCGGAACCACACCCGCCCGGACCGTGACACGGAGCGATACCGCGACAGGGACCACCCGCGTCCCGGACCGACCGCGCCCGAGGCACCACGCCCGAGACACCGCGACCCCGAGACACCGCGACGCCCCGTTGCCGTGACCGGCGTCAGGCGTCCTCAGCGTCGGTCGGTACGACGGCCGTCGCCGTGATCTCCACGAGCTGTCCGGTGTAGCCGAGACAGGCCACCCCGAGGAGGGTCGACGCATGCGGCCCGTCGCTGAGGCCCGAGGCCCGGACCACGTCCCACACCGCGGAGAGCACCGCCGGATCCTGGCTCACGACATACACGTCCGTCGACACGACATGGGCCAGGTCGCTGCCGACCGCGCGCACCTGCTCGCGGAGGTTGGCGAGCACCTGCTCGGCCTGGCGCACGGGATCGCCCGCGCCGACGAGCCGCCCTTCGGAGTCGAGAGGCACGGACCCGGCGAGGAACGCGAGCCGGGTGCCCGCCTCCACGACGGACGCATGGGCGTAGCCGGGCGGCGGGAAGAGGGTGGGGACGAGGACGCGCTTCAGCATGGGGCCTCCAGGACGGGAGTGGGACCGGCACGGTGGCCTGGGCGTCCTCCCGCTCCCGTCCCCGGGATCTCAACGTACCGTCCGGTCAGATGGGTTCAGGCGGTGAGGGGGCGGGACCAGGACGGGGTGGTGCCGGTGACTCGGCACAGGGCCAGATAGAGCGGGATCGGCGGGGTGTAGGGGACGTCGTCGTCCGGGCGGTGGATCAGACCGGGGGTGTCCGGTGCGTCCGGTGCCAGCGCGCCGGGTGCGTAGCGTGCGGGGGCCGGCCACTCCAGAGCCACATCGGAGTCGGACGGCACGATCCACCACCAGTCGGCCCGGTCGGCGTAGACACAGCCCACCCGGGGCAGCCGAGGCAGCACCAACGGTCCGTAACGGGCGGGTACGGACACCGCGTCGCAGCCGAGCGGGAGCGTCATGCCGCTGGGCAGGGGGAGCCGTCGGCAGTCCCCCGCCGGTGTCCGTCGCGCCCGCCCGAGGCGGACCAGGGAGTCCAGGGCCACGGCCCGGGTACTGCCGGGTCCCGTGGTCCGCGCCGCCCTCACGCCCATGCGGTCCTCGTTCCCCCGTACGCGCCGGCCCCTGAACCCTGGCCGTCGGCCGGCGGCCGCTTCGCGCTCCAGCCCAGGTCGGACCGGGCCTCGCCGTCCGAGGCCGGTTCCCCGGCGCTCCGGTCCGGGCCGTGACCCGTGCCGGTGCTCGCGGTGTCCTCCGGCGCCGTCCCTTCCACGGCCCGGGACCTGCCGCCGGAACACGGCAGGTCCCGGGACGGCTGTGCGGGGACGACCGGCCCGGCCTCCGTCGGCCGGTCGCCCTCCCGTGGTAGCTCGGCCCAGACCAGCAGCCCGGCCCCGGCCTGCTGGGCACCCCAGGCCCGGCACAGGGTCGCGACGAGAAGCAGTCCCCTCCCGTGCTCCTCCTCGGGGAGGGACGGTGCGGGGTGCGGCTGGCCGGGAGCGCATCCCTCGTCCCGTACGGCGATGCGCACCACGTCGTGCTCGTCGCGGAGTTCGCAGACGACCCGCTCACCGGCGGTGTGCACGATCGCGTTGGTCACCAGTTCGGAGACGACCAGAGCGGCCGTGTCGCAGGTGTCCTCGCACGCCGACCAGCCGGCCAGCCGGGCACGCGTCAGTTCTCGGGCCTGTGCGACGGAACTCGGGCGTGCGGCGAGTTCGAAGCGGAACCGGCGTCCGGTGGCCACCCCCGGGCGCACCTCCCCGGCGTCGGCCGGTCCCCACAGGTCCCCGGCGGCCTCTGTCTCTAACGGCGCGGACGGAATCACGTCTGCCACTATCGCCCCGCCGCGAACACTTGGCAAGAGTCACTCTGAAAAATGCAGAGTGCAGTGTGACTTCGAGATGCCGCGTGGCACACTGCTTCGCAACAGCATTTACGGCGGCGCCAGTTGGTACCCGGTCAGGGGCAACCGCGTCCGCTGCCCGCATCGGGAGCCCGCACCCCGCGTGAGCACGCGGGCGGGCGCGCCATGCATGGTGCGGAAAGGTTTCGAACAGCGCCGTTCGGGCTGGAAAGGCACTGGGGACGCGAGGAGGCACGAGGTGAGCGAGCCGCGGTCGGCGCCGACGGTCGGTCAGGTCGTCCTCGGACGACGCCTGCTGGATCTGCGGGAACGCGCGGGTCTCAAGCGGGAGGAGGCCGCGCGCATCCTGCGTGTCGCGCCCGCCACCGTCCGCCGGATGGAGATCGCCGAGGTCGGCCTGAAGATCCCGTACCTCCAACTGCTGCTGAAGGCCTACGGGGTGAGCGACGAGGAGGCCGAGACGTTCGTCCAGCTGGCGGAGGAGGCCAACCGGCCGGGATGGTGGCAGCGGTTCCACGACATTCTCCCGGGCTGGTTCTCGATGTACGTCAGCCTGGAGGGCGCCGCCACGATCATCCGCCAGTACGAGCCCCACTTCGTGCCCGGCATCATGCAGACCGAGGACTACGCCCGGGGCGTCCTGAGATCGGGCGCCATCGGCCAGACCAGACCCGAGGACATCGAGCGGCATGTGGCGCTGCGCATGCAGCGTCAGGAGCTGCTGACGCGCGCGGATCCGCCCCGGGTCTGGGCCGTGATGGACGAGACGGCGCTGCGCCGCCCGGTCGTCGGCCCCCAGATCATGCGCGACCAGATCGAGAAACTGCTGGAGGTCGTGGAGCTGCCCCAGGTGACGCTGCAGGTGACCGAGTTCTCCTCGGGTCCGCACCCCGGCACCTACGGGCCCTTCGTCCTGTTCCGATTTGCCATGTCAGAACTGCCGGACATGGTCTACAGCGAGTACCTGACCGGCGCCGTCTATCTGGACGCGCGCGCCGAGGTGGCGACCCACCTCGAGGTCATGGACCGCATGGCGGCTCAGGCCGCTACGGCACAACGCACGAAGGAGATCCTCGTGGATCTCCGCAAGGAGCTGTAATGGAACGCACCACGTCGCGCCAACGCGTCTACAACGGCATGCCCGCCCGCGAGTTGGGGAGTGAGGGCTGGCACAAGCCGTGGAGCGGTGGCAACGGCGGCAACTGCCTGGAGGCGATGAAGCTCGCCGACGGCCGGATCGCCGTCCGCCAGTCCACCGACCCGGACGGGCCCGCGCTGATCTACACCTCCGACGAGATGACGGCGTTCATCCGTGGGGCCAAAGCAGGGGAGGCCGACTTCCTGCTCACATAACTCCCTTGTTTCCATGTGTTGTTGCTCTGCAGACCACTAAATTGGCACTCAGTTGATCACTCACTGTCCTCGACATCCACGGAGTTCCTCATGACCGGGCAGGACCCCGCTCAGGACGACCTCGTCATCGACAGCAGCAAACCGCACCCCGCCCGTATGTACGACTGGTACCTCGGCGGGAAGGACAACTACCCCGTCGACGAGGAGCTGGGCCGGCAGATGGTCGCCCTCGAACCGAGGGTGCCCGTGATGGCGCGGGTCAACCGCGCCTTCATGCACCGGGCCACCCGCTGGCTGGCCCAGAACGGCATACGGCAGTTCCTGGACATCGGCACCGGCATCCCCACCGAGCCGAACCTCCACCAGATCGCCCAGGGGGTCGCACCGGACGCACGCGTGGTCTACTGCGACAACGACCCGATCGTGCTGGCCCATGCGGCGGCCCTGCTGCGCAGCACGCCCGAGGGCGTGACCGAGTATCTGCAGGCCGATGTGCGGGACCCGGCCACCATCCTCGAGGGGGCCGGGAAGGTCCTGGACCTCAGCCGGCCGGTGGCGCTCTCCCTGGTCGCGCTGCTGCACTTCATCCCCGACGAGGACGGCGCGTACGAGCTGGTCGACCGGCTGCTGTCGGGGCTGCCCTCCGGCAGCTGTCTGATGATGACCCACGCCACCGCCGACTTCACCCCGCAGGACAAGGCGACGGAGGCGACCGAGAAGCTCAGGTCGGGCGGGGTCACCCTGGCGCTCCGCTCCCGCGACGAGTTCGCCCGTTTCTTCGACGGACTCGACCTCGTGGAACCCGGCGTCGAGGTGGTCCACCGGTGGCACCCGGAGCTGGGCGAGCCGGTCCCCGGCCAGGACGACGGGATCATTCCCGGCTACGGCGCGGTGGCCCGCAAGCCGTAACCGGGCGGGACGGACGGGACCGGAACCGGACCGCACCGGCCGTGGGGCGCCCACCAGGTGTCCCACGGCCCGTGCGGTCCGGTCGCTTCCACCGGCGTCGCGCGGTCCGGTCGTATGGTCCTTCCACCGGCGGTCGCGCGGTCCGGTCGCGTAGGCCCGTCCCGTGGTCGCCCCACCGTCGCCGGCCGGACCCGGGCGGGGCGGGTCAGGCGGTCATCGGACGGTCGTACGGTCCGATCGGCGCCGGCAGGCGCGAGGCGCCCCCGTTCAGCAGCCGGTCCACCGCCGCCGCCACGGCCCGGCCCTCCGCTATCGCCCATACGATCAGCGACTGTCCGCGCGCGGCGTCCCCGGCGGCGAACACACCCGGGACGTTGGTCGTGAAGTCCTCGTCCCGGGTGATCGTCCCGCGCGGGTCAAGGGCCAGCCCGAGCTGGTCGATCAGCCCGTCCTCGCGGTCGGGCCCCGAGAACCCCAGGGCGAGCAGCACCAGGTCGGCCGGCAGGGTCCGCCCGGTGCCCGGCAGCGGCTTCCGCCGCTCGTCCACCTCGACCAGATGCAGCGCTCGCACATGGCCGTCCGGGTCTCCCTCGAAGCGCAGCGTGGACGCCGCGAAGAGCCGCGCGTCCGCGTCCGCGGCGGGCGCCGTGCGCAGCGCGCCCGCCTCCTCGTGCGCGCCGGTCAGCCGGTAGATCTTCGGATAGGTCGGCCACGGCTGGGTGAACTCGTTGCGCTCCGCCTCCGGCAGCGGATAGATGTCCAGCTGGGTGACGGACGCGGCACCTTCGCGCACCGCGGTCCCCAGGCAGTCCGCCCCGGTGTCCCCGCCGCCCACGATCACCACATGCCGGCCGGCCGCCGACAGCGGGGAGACCTCCAGATCGCCCTCGCACACCCGGTCGGCCAGCGGCAGATACCGCATGGCCTGGTGTATCCCGGCCAGCTCTCGCCCGGGGACGTCCAGTTCGCGCCAGGCCGTGGCGCCGGTCGCGATCACCACGGCGTCATAGCGGGCCCGCAGCTCGGCGGCCCCGATGTCCTCGCCCACGGTGACGGACGTCCGGAACTTGGTGCCCTCGGCGCGCATCTGCTCCAGCCGCCGGTTCAGATGCCGCTTCTCCATCTTGAAGGCCGGTATCCCGTAGCGCAGCAGGCCTCCGATCCGGTCCGCCCGCTCGTACACCGCCACCGTGTGCCCGGCACGGGTGAGCTGCTGGGCCGCCGCGAGCCCCGCGGGACCCGACCCGACGACGGCGACGGTCCGCCCCGACAGCCGCTCCGGAGGGCAGGGCGGGGCGAAGCCCTCCTCCCAGGCCCGGTCCGCGATGGCGGCCTCGACGTTCTTGATGGTGACCGCGGGCTGGTTGATGGCGAGCACACACCCCGCCTCGCAGGGAGCCGGACACAACCGTCCCGTGAACTCGGGGAAGTTGTTGGTGGCGTGCAGCCGTTCGCTCGCCGCCCGCCAGTCCTCGCGGGAGACCAGGTCGTTCCACTCGGGGATCAGATTGCCGAGGGGGCAGGCGTCGTGGCAGAAGGGGACCCCGCAGTCCATGCACCGGTTCGCCTGCCGGCTGATGATCGGAAGCAGCGCGCCCGGTACGTACACCTCGTTCCAGTCCCGCACCCGTTCCTCGACGGGTCTGCGGGGCCATTCCTCGCGGGGCGTGCTCATGAAGCCCCTGGGATCGGCCATGGCCTTCCCCTTGCGTACGCATAGGAACCACCGCTGCGTGCCACGATACGACGCCCCCCTGCCGCCCGCTCCCCGGCGCCGGGGCCCGGGATCAGGCGGCCTCCGGGAGCCGCCACGACCGCAGCACCGACTCCACCCCGTCCGCGATGCGCCGCCGCGCCTCGGGCCGTGGCACCCCCTCCATCAGCAGACGGTCGTACGCCGTCTCCCTGTGCCGCACGGACGCCCGTACCGCGGCCGTCACCGCCTCCGGCGACAGCGCCCGCCCCGCCGCGCTGCGCCCGACCCGTCCGCTGCCGCGCAGCGAGGCATGCGCCGCGATCGCCTGGGCCCGCCCCGCCGGGCATCCGGGGAACAGCCGCCGGATCTCCCCGGCGAACGCCTCCGTGAACCGCAGGTCCTGCACCGCCCGCCGCCGGGCGTCCCGCGCCCGGCGTCTGCGCCGGGCCTCGGCGTCCGCCAGACACCGCTCCTCGGCCAGCGCGAGGGCCGCCTCCTCGACGAGCACCCCCTGCCGCTCGTAACGGCCGTGGCGCCGGTCGAACCGCACCACCACCGCGGACAGCACGCTCGCCTCCCGCGACCGCCGGGTGAGCGCCGTGTCGCCCCGCGGCAGGAACACCAGATGCCCGAGGTCCGCACAGTCCAGACAGCGCGGCCTCCCCTCCTCCACCACCAGCAACGGCTGCGGTCCCCTCCGGCATGCGGAGCAGTGCCGTCGCCTCAGCGGCTGGACCACCACAAGGCCCGGCGGGAGCGGAGGAGTCGGGGGCGGCGGCGCCATGACGGCTTTCTTCCCCGCCGGGCGGGCCGTGGACCGCCCCGGCCGGAGCCGTCGCGCGGGAATGTCCGGGCCGACCGCGCGGGAAAGTCCCGGGCCGGTCGCATGGGAACGTCCGGGCCGGTCGCACGGTGGCGGTCCGGGACGACAGGGGTCCGGGCCGGCGCGGGTTCCTCTTGGGCCGGACCGGCGGCGGCGATCGTGTCCCGGACGCACCGTCGGGGCGCGGCATCATGGGCCCTGTGCGACTCGAACCGATCACCTGGGAGCGGCTCGGCGACCTCCTCGCCGACCGGCTGCTCCTCCTGAAACCCGGCGACGGCGGTGCCTGGCCGCGCATCGCGTTCGACGGCGCCCCGGCGGCGCGCCCCGGTGACCTCGCCCGGCGGGTGTCCGAGGCGTTGCGCCTGCGCGGCAGGCCCTCGCTCGTCGTCGGTGCCGAGGGCTTCTGGCGCCCCGCGTCCGTCCGCCTGGAACACGGCCACCGGGACCCGGAGTCCTATTACGACGGCTGGGTCGACACCGGGGCCCTGTGGCGCGAGGTCTTCGGTCCGCTGGAGCCGGACGGCGACGGCCGTGTCCTGCCCGATCTGTGGGATCCGGTCACCGACCGCGCCACTCGCAGCTCCCCTGTGCAGCTCCCGCCCGGGGGACTGCTGTTGCTCCACGGTCCGTTCCTCCTCCGGCACTGGTTCCCCTTCGATCTGACGGTCCATGTGCTGCTCTCGCCCGGTGCGCTGCGCCGCCGCACCCCGGAGCCGGAGCACTGGACCCTGCCCGCCTTCGAGCGGTACGGGAGGGAGACGGAGCCGGGCGCCGTCGCCGACGTGCTGATCCGCGCGGACGACCCACGCCACCCGGCCTGGAACGGCTGACGCACCGCCGCCACGGGCTCCGGGTGCGTTTCCCGGGGTACCCGGCAAGAATGAAGGGCGCCGGGACATGCGGTGCGTCCCGTGCCGCGCCGGCCGTCCGGTATCAGGAGGTACTCCATGACCACCGCCGGAGAAATCATGCACCGTGGCGCCCAGTGGATCCCGTCCCACGAGACCCTGGACCGCGCCGCCCAGCTGATGCGCGAACTCAACGTCGGTGCCCTCCCCGTCAGCGACGAGAACGAGCGGCTCTGCGGCATCCTCACCGACCGCGACATCGTCATCGGCTGTGTGGCCATGGGCCACGACCCCGCGCGGGTGACCGCGGGCGACCTCGCCAAGGGCACGCCGCGCTGGATCGACTCCAACGCCGGTGTGGACGAGGTGCTCAACGAGATGGAGTCGCACCAGATCCGCCGGCTGCCGGTGATCGAGAACAAGCGTCTCGTCGGCATGATCAGCGAGTCCGACCTCGCCCAGCATCTGTCGGAGGATCAGCTCGCCACCTGGGTCGAGACCGTCTACGCGAGGAGCATGACGCGCTGACCCGGCCCGCTCCGGCCGGTCGTTGCCGGGCCCGCTTCAGAACAGCGGCTCCGGCAGCACCCCTTCGAGCGCCAGCAGCTTCCGCTTGGTCTCCAGCCCGCCCCCGAACCCGCCGATGCCGCCGTCCCGCTCCACCACGCGGTGGCACGGCACCACCACCGGGAGCGGGTTGGAGCCCATCGCCATGCCCACGGCCTGGGCCGCGCCCGGCTGGCCGACCCGGCCGGCCAGCTCGCCGTACCCCACCACCGCCCCGTAGGGCACGGTGGACGCCAACTCGCGCAGCACCTGCCGATTGAAGCCGGTGATCAGGGACCAGTCCAGCGGCAGCCGGAAATCGCGCAGCTCACCCGCGAAGTACGCCGCGAGCTGACGTATCGCCTCGGCCAGCAGCGGGGAAGCGGCGTCCTCGACGGGGGCCGCGCCGAGCCGGGAGGCGAGTCGTGCCAGTGCCTGGTCCCGGACCGGTTCCGTCGCGTGGAACACCACGTTCACCAGGCCCGCGCGGGTGGCGGCCAGCAGCAGCGGGCCGATGTCGGTGGCCACCACCGTCCACACCGGCTGCTGCTCGTCCTGCCCAAGACTGTCCATGGCCCCACCGTACGGCGCGGCACCGACAATGCCCCGGGGCGCCCACGGCACGCGGACCGAGTCCGGCCGTACGCACCCCGCGGACACCGTCGGCCGCTCCCGGTCCGTACCCCTGGGAGGCACCCCTAGTAGGCGGTCACCGCCTTGCGCACCACGTCGGGCGCATTGGTGATGATGCCGTCCGCGCCCATCTCGGTCAGCCGCCGGGCCTCGTCCGCGCGGTTGACGGTCCAGGCGAAGACCTTCAGGGGCTTGGCGTGCGGGCCCTTGAACGCGTGCACCGCGGAGACATAGGGGCCGGAGAGCTTGCCGCGGTCGGAGTTGATCTGGTCGGTGAACCGCGCGTACGCCGGGAGTTCCGTGATCCGCGGGGTGCCCAGATAGGCGGTCCTGACCCCCGGCCGCAGCCGGTGGACGGTACGGACACTGTCCGCGCTGAAGCTCTGGACGATCAACCGGTTCCGCAGATGGCCGGGGTCGAGCCAGCCCTCCCGGTCCAGCAGCCGGAGGGTCTGGCTCTCGATCCCGGGGTACAGCTCCGGGTTCTTGATCTCCAGGAGCAGGTTCTGGTGGTTGTGCGACAGCCGCCGCATGTACTGCCGCAGCGTCGGTACGCGCACGCCCGCGTACCCGGGGCCGTACCAGCTGCCCGCGTCGAGACGTGCGATCTCCCGGGCGGTGAAGTCCTTGACCCGCCAGGGGGCCCGGCCGGGGAACAGCCGTTTCACATCGGTGGTGCGCTCCAGCGTCCCGTCGTGGATGACCACCAGCCGGCCGTCCTTGGTGCGCTGCACATCGTTCTCGACCCAGCCGAATCCCATGGCGGCCGCCTTGTCGACGGCGGCCAGGGTGTTCTCGGGCGCATAAGCTGAGGCACCCCGGTGGGCGATCACGACCGGACCGTCGGCGCTGACGGCTCCGGCGGGGGGAGTGGGCAGTATGGCGACGCCGAGCCCGAAGAAGACGGTGGTCGTGGCGGCGGCAACGCGCGCATGCATGCGTACTCCTCGCGTCGATCGGTCACATACAGCACCACAGTGACAGCACAGAGCGATGGACCGGAACGGCGGACGACCGTGGATTGACGCGCGTCGCCCGAAAACATGCGCCGGAGCCGCCGCGCCGGGGGCGGCGGCATCGGATTCTTTGCCGGAAAATCGTTCGACCGTTCCGGTGAGGGCCGGGAGGGCCCTAACCTCTGCCTAACCCCGGCCGATTCCGGTCGTCGCGGACCTGGGGCGGGGGAGTTGTGCGATCGGGGACTCGGCAGGGTGGGAGGGGCAGCCGCGTATGCAGGGCACCGTGGACGGCTTCAGCTATGGAATGGTCACACCGCTGGTGGCGTGCCTCATGGCCTGCCTCGGCGGCGCGCTCGGTCTGCGCTGCGTCATCAGAGCGAGAAGGGCCGCTCCGGCCTGGCGGGCGGGCTGGCTGGCCCTGGGATCGGCCACGATCGGGTCGGGCCTGTGGACCACACATCTCGTCGCGATGACGGGCTTCAGCGTCGCGGAGACCTCCGTGCACTACGACGAGCCGATGATCTTCGCCGGTCTTGTCGTCGCCGTCGTCATGGTCGGCATCGGTGTCTTCATCGTGGGCCACCGGGGCGCCACCGGGGTGGCGCTCTTCACCGGCGGCACCGTCACCGGACTGGGCATGGCCTCGATGCACTATCTGGGCATGGCCGGAACGCGCCTGGACGGGGTACTGGAGTACAACACCGTCACCGTCGCCGCGTCCGTGGCCATCGCGGTCGTCGCCGCGACCGCCGCGCTCTGGGCGGCCGGACGGCGCAGTGGATTCCTGTGGAGCGTCGGCGCCGGCCTCGTCATGGGACTCGCCATGGTCGGCCTGCACTACACGGGCATGGCCGCCGTCAGCGTGCATCTGCACGCCACCCGCACGGTCCTGGCGGGCGACCATTCCGGCTCCCCGCTCGTCCCGATGATGATCGGTCCCCTCGTCTTCCTGTGCCTGGCAGGCGCCGTCGTGGTGTTCGACCCGCTGATGGTCATGGGCCGGCCCGAGCCGGCCCCGGCGGAGCGCAAGCCCGGTGTTCCCGCTCACCCAGGGAGCGGCCGTCCCGGGAGCGCCCGCCCCGGCCGGCGCCCGCCGTCGGGTGCCGGCCACCGCGACACCCGCAGCCGCGCCCCGCAGCGCCGGTGATCCGGCCCCGTTGTCAGTGCGGGGTCGTACGGTGGATGACATGCGGCCCGTATCACAGATCGAACGCACGGTGGCGCCCTTCGAGGTCGTCAGCCCCTACCGGCCCAGCGGCGACCAGCCCACGGCCATCGCCGACCTGGAAAAGCGCATCCGCGCAGGCGAGAAGGATGTCGTCCTGCTGGGCGCGACCGGCACCGGCAAGTCGGCGACCACCGCGTGGATGATCGAGAAGCTCCAGCGCCCCACCCTGGTGATGGCGCCGAACAAGACACTGGCCGCCCAGCTGGCCAACGAGTTCCGCGAACTCCTGCCGAACAACGCGGTCGAATACTTCGTCTCGTACTACGACTACTACCAGCCCGAGGCGTACGTCCCCCAGTCGGACACCTACATCGAGAAGGACTCCTCGATCAACGAGGAGGTGGAGCGGCTGCGGCACTCCGCCACCAACTCGCTGCTCACCCGCCGCGATGTCGTGGTGGTGGCCTCGGTCTCCTGCATCTACGGCCTGGGCACCCCCCAGGAGTACGTGGACCGCATGGTCGCCCTCGAGGTCGGCGACGAGATCGACCGCGACCAGCTGCTGCGCCGGTTCGTGGACATCCAGTACACACGCAACGACGTGGCCTTCGCGCGCGGCACCTTCCGGGTGCGCGGCGACACCATCGAGATCTTCCCGGTCTATGAGGAGCTGGCCGTCCGGATCGAGATGTTCGGCGACGAGATCGAGGCCCTCTCCACCCTCCACCCGCTCACTGGCGAGGTCATCAGCGACGACCGGCAGCTGTATGTCTTCCCGGCCTCCCACTACATCGCCGGACCCGAGCGCATGGAGCGGGCCGTCAACGGCATCGAGAGGGAGCTGGAGGTGCGTCTGGCCGAGCTGGAGAAGCAGGGAAAGCTCCTGGAGGCCCAGCGGCTGCGCATGCGCACCACGTACGACATCGAGATGCTCCGCCAGATCGGGACCTGCTCCGGTGTGGAGAACTACTCGATGCACTTCGACGACCGTGAGCCCGGCTCCCCGCCCAACACCCTGCTGGACTACTTCCCGGACGACTTCCTGCTCGTCATCGACGAGTCCCATGTCACCGTCCCGCAGATCGGCGCGATGTACGAGGGCGACGCCTCCCGCAAGCGCACCCTCGTCGAGCACGGCTTCCGGCTGCCGTCCGCCCTGGACAACCGCCCCCTGAAGTGGGAGGAGTTCCAGAAGCGCATCGGCCAGAGCGTCTATCTGTCGGCCACCCCGGGCCAGTACGAGCTGTCCCGGTCCGACGGCCAGGTCGAGCAGATCATCCGCCCCACCGGCCTCATCGACCCCGAGGTCGTGGTCAAGCCCACCGAGGGCCAGATCGACGACCTGGTGCACGAGATCCGCAAGCGCACCGAGAAGGACGAGCGCGTCCTGGTGACCACGCTCACCAAGAAGATGGCCGAGGACCTCACCGACTACTTCCTCGAACTCGGCATCCAGGTGCGCTATCTGCACAGCGACGTGGACACCCTGCGCCGCGTGGAACTGCTGCGTGAGCTGCGGTCCGGTGAGTTCGACGTGCTGGTCGGCATCAACCTCCTCAGGGAGGGCCTCGACCTGCCCGAGGTCTCCCTGGTGGCGATCCTCGACGCCGACAAGGAGGGCTTCCTGCGCTCGGGGACCTCGCTGATCCAGACCATCGGCCGGGCCGCGCGCAATGTCTCCGGCCAGGTCCATATGTACGCCGACAAGATCACCCCGGCGATGGAGAAGGCCATCGACGAGACCAACCGCCGCCGGGAGAAGCAGATCGCCTACAACACGGCGAACGGGATCGACCCCCAGCCGCTCCGTAAGAAGATCAATGACATCGTGGCGCAGATCGCCCGTGAGGACGTGGACACGGAGCAGCTGCTCGGCACGGGCTACCGCAGGACGAAGGACGGCAAGGCCGCCAAGAGCCCGGTGCCCTCGCTGGGCGACCAGAAGGCCAAGGGCGCCAAGGCCGCCAAGGGCAAGGCCGGTAAGACGGCCCCGACCGACCGTCCCGCGGCCGCACTGGCCGAGCAGATCGAGGACCTGACGGACCGGATGCGGGCCGCCGCCGCCGACCTCCAGTTCGAGATCGCGGCCCGGCTGCGTGACGAGGTCTCCGAGATGAAGAAGGAACTGCGGCAGATGAAGGAGGCCGGCCTGGCCTGACGGACCGTTGTCCGTGCCGGACCCCGGCATCCGTGCGGTGTGTTGCAAGACCGACACAAAGCGCGGACCGGGGTTCGGCACGGTCGACGCCGCTGCGTAGGGTTTTGAACATCCGCGGATCCCGCGGGGACCAGGGAGAACCTGAGAGGGGAACAGCGTGACCGTCAACTTGACCAAGGGTCAGGCCATCAGTCTTCAGAAGAACGACGGAGGCACGCTGACCGCGGTGCGGATGGGCCTCGGCTGGCAGGCCGCCCCCCGGCGCGGGCTGTTCGGCAAGCGCACCCGGGAGATCGACCTCGACGCGTCCGCCGTGCTGTTCGCGGACAAGCAGCCCGTGGACGTGGTCTTCTTCCAGCACCTCGTGAGCGACGACGGCTCCGTGCGGCACACCGGCGACAATCTGGTCGGCGGTGCCGGCCAGGGCGGCGACGACGAGTCGATCCTCGTCGATCTGGAGCGCGTCCCGGTCCACATCGACCAGATCGTCTTCACCGTGAACTCGTTCACCGGCCAGACCTTCCAGGAGGTGGAGAACGCGTTCTGCCGTCTGGTCGACGAGACCACCGGCCAGGAGCTGGCCCGCTACACTCTCGCGGGCGGCGGCGCGCACACCGCGCAGATCATGGCGAAGGTGCACCGCGTGGGCGGCGGCTGGACGATGACGGCCCTCGGCACATCCGCCGACGGCCGCACCTTCCAGGACCTGCTGCCGGCGATCCTGCCCCAGCTGTAGGGCGGCCGGACGCCCGGGACACGACGCGACACAGGGGGACGAGGCGATGGCGGCCGAGCTGGTCCGGGGGCAGAACCATCCACTTCCCCAGTCCCGACTCGAGGTCCGGGTGTCGGCCGGCCGGCCGGTCGTGGCGGGGGCCGCACTCGGCGACGCGCAGGGCAAGGTGTCCGGCAGCGAGTGGGTGGCCCACCCGGGCGCGCCCACCCTGCCGGGCCTGGAGGTCTCCCGGCAGGCGGCGGCCGAACACCGCCTCGCCTTCGACCTCGACGCCCTGCCGCCGGGCGTGCAGCGGGTCAGCGTGCTGCTCGCCCTGCCGCCGGGCATCGGCGGTCCGGTGCGGTTCGGCGCCGTCGCCGCCCCCTGGATCGCGGTCACCGGACTCGACGGCCAGGAGATCGCCCACTACACGATCACCGGACTGGACTCCGAGTCCGCGGTGATCGCGCTGGAGCTCTACCGCCGGCAGGGCGCCTGGAAGGTGCGCGCGGTCGGCCAGGGATATGCGGGCGGGCTGGCCGACCTCTTCCAGGACCAGGGCCTGCCGGAGGCCCGCCGGCTCGCGGACGGCATCAACGAGGCCGTGGCGCGGGGCCTGGCCCGCTCGGTGGCACCACCCCCGCCGCGACTGCCGGAGGGCGACCGCACCCGGCAGATGCCCGCCCCCGCCGCGCCCGGCGCCACCGGCGGCGTACCCCCGCGGCAGGACAGCCCCGGCGCGCCGCAGCAGGGTTCGCCCTACGACGCCCCCGGCCCGACGGGTTCCGCCGTACCTCCCGTCTCCGGCGGGGCGATCGACTACACCCACCCCCGCCGGGGGACCCCGGCACCGCCCCCGCCGGCCGCCCCCGCGGCTCCGCCCGGGCAGCCCGCACAGCCCGTCGCGGGAGACGCGACCGGCTGGTCCATGGACGAGCGGCTGTACAACCAGGTGTGGGGCATGTTCGAGGACCTGGCGCGCACCACGGCCGCGTACCGCAGCGCCGTCGACTTCGCCGAGGCGCGCCTGGAGCAGGAGCTGGACACGGTCCTGTCCGATCCGCGCAACAGGGTGAGCGGGCCGGGCGACGCCGCCCGCGCGGCCGCCGAGACCAAGCACACCGACCTGGTCGACCAGGCCAGGGCCGCGCTCGACCGTGACCTCACCCAGCTCGTCGCCGAGTCCGATGTCGTCGAGCCCGCCCTGCCCCCGGCGTTCGCCCGCTGGGACAACCCGGTCTGGCACGGCTACCGGGTGCCGATGGAGATCCCCATGGCCGTGCGCCTCGGCGACCTCCGGCTGCCCGAGAGCGAGAACCTCCGCATCCCCATGCTGGTGAGACTGCCGCTGGAGCGCGGGCTGTGGATCGACAGCGGCCGCCCGGGATCCCCGGACGCGCTCGTGGAGCCGGACGAACCGCGCCGGCTGGCCATGGAGACGGCGGTGACGCACGCGGCACGGCTGCTCGCCGTGTATCCGCCCGGCGAGTTCGCGGTGCAGGTCATCGACCCGGCGGGTGCGGGGGCCGCGGCACTGGCGCCCCTGGTGCGGTCGGGGGTGCTCGCCGCCCCGCCGGCCGCCGGAGCCGCGGGCACGGCCGAGATGCTGGCCGCCCTCACCCGGCGGGTCGACCTGGTGCAGATGGCGCTGCGCGGCGGAGCCTCCGACGCCCTGCCGCCCGGTTTCGACACCGCCGCACAGCTGCTGATCGTCCATGACTTCCCGCACGGCTTCGACGACCGGGCCGTGAACCAGCTGCGTTATCTCGCGGACGAGGGCCCGGCCGTCGGCGTCCATCTGATGATGGTGGCGGACCGGGAGGACGCCACCGCCTACGGCCCGCTGCTCGACCCGCTCTGGCGGAGACTGCTGCGGCTCACCCCGACGCCCGACGACCACCTCGCGGACCCCTGGGTCGGCCACGCCTGGACCTATGAGCCGCCGAGGGTGCCGGAGGGGAGCCAGGTGCTCTCTCAGGTGCTCACCCGGGTCGCCGAGGCGCGCCGCGCCTGGAACCGCTGATCCGGATCCGGGGCGTCCGACCAAGAACCAAGGACAGGTAAAGGGCTCCGACCAGCCATTTTGACCTTTCCTTGGGGAATCTCTTTACCTTCTCTTGGTGATCTGTGTAGTCTTTTTCCCACGGAGGGGAGTACTCCCTGATTGTTTCGGCGTCCCGTCAGTACGGATCGAGGTCTGGTCCCGGGGCGTCGGCCCAGCGGCCCCGGCGCCTGCCGTGCGCCGGGTGCCGCGGGCGGAGGAGACCTCCGGCAGCGACGACGCTGACTTGCCGTGACGTATGCCGGAGGACACAGTGAACGTTTCCCTGACCCTGTGGGTCCTGACCATCGGGGGCCTCGCCGCCCTCATCGCGGTCGACTTCTTCATCGGCCGCAGACCGCACGAGGTATCGATCAAGGAAGCCGGTGTCTGGACGGTCGTCTGGATCGCCCTCGCCGGACTCTTCGGAGCGGGTCTGTCCGTCCTCGGCGGCGGCCGGCCCGCCGGGGAGTTCTTCGCCGGTTACATCACCGAGAAGTCGCTCAGCGTCGACAACCTCTTCGTCTTCGTTCTGATCATGACGAAGTTCGCGGTGCCCTCGAAGTACCAGCAGCGGGTGCTTCTCGTCGGGGTGCTGGCGGCCCTGCTGCTGCGGGCCGTGTTCATCGCCGCGGGCGCCGCGATCGTCGCGTCCTTCTCCTGGGTCTTCTACCTCTTCGGTGCGTTCCTGATCTGGACCGCCTGGAAGCTGATCCAGGGCGCCGGGGCCGGCCAGGAGGACGAGACGTATGAGGAGAACGGGCTGCTGAAGGCCGTTCAGCGCCGCTTCGGCGTGGCCGACCGCTATCACGGCACCCGGCTGTGGATCCGGCGCAACGGCAAGCGGGTCATGACGCCGATGCTGGTCGTGATGCTCGCGATCGCCACCGCGGACCTGCTCTTCGCCCTGGACTCCATCCCGGCGATCTTCGGCCTCACCCAGGACCCGTACATCGTCTTCACGGCGAACGCGTTCGCGCTGATGGGCCTGAGGCAGCTGTACTTCCTGATCGGCGGACTGCTCAAGAAGCTGGTCCACCTCGCGTACGGACTGTCGGTGATCCTGGGCTTCATCGGGGTCAAGCTGGTGCTCCACGCCCTCCACGAGTCCGGCGTGCGGGTCCCCGAGATCTCCATACCGGTCTCCCTCGGCGTGATCTGTGCCGTCCTGATCATCACGACGGTCACCAGCCTGATGGCCCCCCGGGCCCGGAAGACGCCCGAAGAGGCCGGGAGGCCCACCGAAGGCGCCTCCGAGGAGCGCGTCGGATGCGACACCGGCACCGGCACCGGACATGCGGGCCCCTGACACTTCTGAGAGGATCACCGCATGATCGTCGGGCTGCTCCGGTCACTCCTGGGGGGCTGGACGGTTGTCGTACCGGTGATCGCGGTGGTCCTGCTGGCGCTCACCTGGGGACGCGCCCTGCCCGGCGCGGTCGTCGCCCTGGTGACCCTGGTGCTCGCCGGATCGGTCCTGGCCGCGGTCCACCACGCGGAAGTGATCGCGCACCGGGTCGGAGAGCCGTTCGGCTCGCTCGTGCTGGCCGTCGCGGTCACGATCATCGAGGTCGCGCTGATCGTCACCCTGATGGCGGACGGCGGCGCCAAGACCGCGAGCCTGGCCCGGGACACCGTCTTCGCCGCGGTGATGATCACCTGCAACGGCGTCGTGGGCCTGAGCCTCCTGGTCGCCTCGCTGCGCCATGGAATCGCGGTCTTCAACCCCGAGGGCACGGGGTCCGCGCTCGCCACCGTCGCGACCCTGGCCACCCTCAGCCTGGTCCTGCCGACCTTCACCACCAGCAAGCCCGGCCCGGAGTTCTCCACGGCCCAGCTCACCTTCGCCGCGCTCTCCTCACTGGTGCTGTACGCCCTGTTCGTGACCACCCAGACCGTGCGCCACCGCGACTACTTCCTCCCGATCACCCGCCAGGGAGAGGTGATCACCGCGGACGACCACGCCGACGCCCCGTCCGCCCGGGCCGCGGTCTTCAGCCTGGGCATGCTCGGTCTCGCTCTCATCGGCGTCGTGGGGCTCGCCAAGGGCGTGTCGCCCACGGTCGAGTCCGGTGTGACGGCGGCCGGACTGCCACAGGCCGTGGTGGGCGTGGTGATCGCGCTGCTGGTGCTGCTGCCCGAGACCATCGCCGCACTGCGGTCGGCGCGCCGCGACCGGGTCCAGACGAGCCTCAACCTCGCCCTGGGCTCGTCGATGGCCAGCATCGGTCTGACCGTCCCCGCCGTCGCCCTGGCGTCCCTGTGGCTCTCCGGACCGCTCGTCCTGGGCCTCGGCGCCCTGCACATGGTGCTGCTCGCCCTGACCGTGGTGGTCAGCGCCCTGACGGTGGTCCCCGGGCGTGCCACCCCCCTCCAGGGAGGCGTCCATCTGGTGCTGTTCGCGGCGTATCTGGAGCTGGCGGTCAATCCGTAGCCGGGACACCGGACAGCGGCGGCCGGGGTGTTCGGCCGAGCAGGACGGGACGGCTCCTCACCCGCCCGGTGCATCGTGATAGACCGGGGCGAGCAGCGGTCCTTCGCCAGGGCCGGCAGACCCGAACGGACCGGAGGAACCGTGCCCCGCACCCTCGCCGACGCCCCGATCATGATCCTCAACGGGCCCAATCTGAACCTCCTCGGGCACCGCCAGCCGGAGGTCTACGGCTCGGACACGCTCGCGGACATCGAGGCCCTGTGTGTGAAGGCGGTGGCCGCCTACGGGGGCACGGTGGACTTCCGGCAGTCCAACCACGAGGGCGAACTGGTGGACTGGATCCAGGAGGCACGGCTGAACCACGCCGGGATCGTGATCAACCCGGCGGCCTATTCGCACACCTCCGTCGCGATCCTCGACGCGCTCCACGCCTGTGAGGGGCTTCCGGTCGTGGAGGTCCACATCTCCAACATCCACCGGCGCGAGCAGTTCCGGCACCACTCCTATGTCTCCCAGCGGGCCGACGCGGTCATCGCGGGGTGCGGGGTGCAGGGCTACGCCTTCGCCGTGCAGCGCGTGGCGACCCTGGCGGGAGCGGCACGGACCCAGGTCTGACCCACCGGCGCCCGGGCCCCGGGCGCCTCAGAGCCGCCCCGCCTCCACGATGCGATGCAGGAACCGCCGGGTGCGCTCCTGCTGCGGATCGCCGAAGACCTCCTCCGCCGTGCCGCGTTCCAGGACCACACCGCCGTCCAGGAAGCAGACCTGGTCTGCGACCTCACGGGCGAAGCCCATCTCATGGGTGGCCAGCACCATGGTCATGCCGTCCTCCTTCAGGTCCCGGACGACGGCGAGGACCTCACCCACGAGCTCCGGGTCGAGGGCCGCGGTGATCTCGTCCAGGAGCAGCAGCCGAGGGCGCACGGCCAGCGCGCGCACGATCGCGACGCGCTGTTGCTGACCGCCGCTGAGCCGGTCCGGGTACTCGGCCGCTCTGGCGGCGAGCCCCAGACGCTCCAGCAGCTCGCGGGCGTGCCCCTCGGCCGCGGCCCGGTCCAGACCGTGCACCCGGCGTGGGGCGAGGGTGATGTTCTCCAGGACCGTCATATGCGGAAAGAGGTTGTACGCCTGGAAGACCACGCCGATCCTGCGGCGCACGGCGTCCTGGTCGGCACGCGGGTCGGTGATCTCCTTGCCGTCCAGCCAGATCGCGCCGTCGTCGATCTCCTCCAGGAGGTTCGCACAGCGCAGCAGCGTCGACTTGCCGGACCCGGAGGCACCGATCAGCGCGGTCACCGTGTGCGGGGCGACCTCCAGATCGACGTCGCGCAGCACGACCGAGCCGCCGAAGGTCTTGCGTACGGACTCCATGCGCAGCACGGGCGATCCGGCGTCCGCGGGGCCCTCGGGGCGGCCGTCCGGCTGAAGGATCTCGCTCACAGGTTCCCTCCCTGCGCCCGCCGCCGGTCCATCCGGGCCGTCACCCAGTCCGTGAACCGGGTCATGGGGATGGTCAGCGCCACAAAGGCCAGCCCCGCGACGATGTACGGGGTGTAGTTGAGACTGCGGCCCGCGATGATGTCGGCGGCCCGCACGGCGTCCACCGCGCCCCCGATCGAGACCAGCCCGGTGTCCTTCTGCAGCGACACCAGGTCGTTGAGGAGCGGCGGCACCTGACGCCGTACGGCCTGGGGGAGCACCACATGGCGCAGCGCCTGACGGTGGGTGAGCCCGAGCGAGCGGGCCGCGGCGCGCTGTGAGGGGTGGACGGACTCGATGCCGGCACGGAACACCTCGGCGACATACGCGGAGTACGTCAGCGTGAGCGCGGTTCCGCCGAGCAGCACCGGGTCCACGGTGACCCCCTGCAGCCGCAGCGCCGGCACACCCAGGACCACGATCATCAAAGTGATGATCAGCGGGAGCCCCCGGAAGAAGTCCGTGTAGGCGGTGGCCAGGACGCGCAGCGGGAAGAACACCGGACCGCGCAGGGTGCGGGCGACGGCGATCAGCATGCCGAGGACCAGGACCGCGATCCCGCACACCAGCAGCAGCCGGAGGTTGAGCCACAGCCCGTCCAGGACCTTCGGCAACGCCTCCCGTGCGTAGCCCGCGTCGAAGAAGGTCTCCCTGGTGCGCGGCCAGCCGGGCGCATGGACGACGATCAGATACAGGACGACACCGGTGACCAGGGTCGAGAGCGCGGCGACGGCGGTGGCGCGGCGGGCACGGCCACGCCGGTGACGCTCACGTGCGATCCGCCGCTCGGAGGGGACGTAGGTGTCGTCCCCCGCGGCCCCGTCCGCCGTACCGCCCGCGTCCGGACTCCCGGCGGGCTCCCGCTCGGTGAACGTCATGTGAGGACCGGGGCGTCGACGGCGTCGGAGAGCCACTGCTGCTCCAGCCGGGCCAGGGTGCCGTCCTTGCGCAGGGCGTCCACGGCGGAGCTCACACACGGGGTGAGCGCGCTGCCCTTGTCGAGCACAAGACCGAACTGCTCGGGTGTACCGCCCTGGTGCTCGAACTGGCCGACGATCTTCGCATCGGTCACCTCGGCGGCGGTGATGTAGAACGCGGTCGGCAGATCGGTGACGACGGCGTCCACCTGACCGTTCTTCAGGGCGGACTTGGCCTGGTCGTTCTTGGCGAACGCGGCCGGCTGCCGCTTCGGCTTCACCACGTCGGTGATGTAGTCCAGGCTGGTGCTGCCCACCTGGGCGCCCAGGGTGACGTCCTTGAGGTCGGCGATGCTCTTCGCCTCGGCCGCCCGGGAGCCCTTCAGGGCGATGACGGCCTGGCGCACGTCGTAGTAGCCGGACGAGAAGTCCACGGCCCTTCTGCGTTCGGCGCTGATCGACACCTGGTTGATGTCGAAGTCGAAGGTCTTCTCCCCGGGCGCGTAGGCCTTGTTGAAGGGGACGGACTGCCAGACGACGGCGTCCTTGCCGTAGCCGAGCCGCTCGGCCACGGCGTAGGCGACCGCCGACTCGAAGCCCTTGCCGCCGGCCGGCTCGTCGTCCTTGAACCAGGGCTCGTAGGCGGGCTGGTCGGTCGCGATCGTCAGCCTGCCGGAGGTCCTGGTGGCCAACGCACCCTTCGCGCAGCTTCCCGCGCCGGTGGCGGACGTCGAGCCGGAGGCCTTCTCCTCAGGCTGCGGGGCACAGCCCACGGCGAGGGCGAGCAGGGCGACGGTGGCGCCGGACGCGGCGCGGCGCAGGGCGTGTCGATCGAGTCGCATGGCGGCAATCATGGCGGGAGAGTGACAGTGTGACATCCCGTTTGTCGAGGTCACGCGAGCAATTGTCCGCAATGTGGGAACGCATGTTGCACCCGTATGAACACCCCCGCGCCGCCACTCCGCCCGCGCTCACCACCCCCGGGCGCGCCACTCCGGCAGATGCGGCCGCTCGGCGCCCAGGGTGGTGTCGTTCCCGTGTCCGGGGTAGACCCAGGTCTCGTCCGGAAGCACGTCGAAGATCTTCGTCTCCACGTCGTGGAGCAGGCGCGCGAAGGCCTTCGGATCCTTGTGCGTGTTGCCCACGCCTCCTGGGAAAAGGCAGTCCCCGGTGAACACATGCGGATGTCCGTGCGGGTCGTCGTAGACGAGGGCGACGGAACCCGGGGTGTGGCCCACCAGATGGCGTGCGGTGAGTTCGACGCGGCCGACGCGGACGGTGTCGCCGTCGTCGAGCGGGACGTCCGTCGGTACCGGGATGCCCTCGGCGTCCTCGCGTCCCGCGTGGGTGCGGGCGCCGGTGGCCGCCACGACCTCCGCGAGGGCCTGCCAGTGGTCGCCGTGCCGATGGGTGGTGACGACGGAGGCGATGCCGTCGTCACCGATCATGCCGAGCAGGGTGCCCGCGTCGTTGGCCGCGTCGATCAGCAGTTGCTCGTCGGTGGCCCGGCAGCGCAGCAGATAGGCGTTGTTGTCCATCGGCCCGACCGCGATCTTCGTGATCATCAGGTCCTGCAGCTCGTGCACATCGGCAGGGCCGCCCACCTTCACCGCTCCGCTGTACGTCATGTCGGCAGCCTATAGTGGCGGCACTCGGACGAGCGCGGTGCGACGGCTACAGCGGCGGAAGCGCCGGAAGCGGTCCGCCCTCGGTCCTCAGGGCCGATCCGTCGCGACGGCCCGCGAGCCAGCCGAGCAGTTCGGGCGCGGGGCCGTGCACCACGACCGGACCGCCCTCGGCGCCGCCGCCGGTCGTCCAGCGCCGGCCGTCGTCCGCAGCCAGGTCCGTGGCGGGCACGTCCCGGTGCCCGCGGAACCGCTCGGCGAGGAACTCGATCTCCCGCTCGACGAACTCCGCCGGCAGGTCCTCCAGCTCGTATCCGATGCCGAGATCGACATGGTGGAGCTCCACCTCGACCCGGCGCCGGAACGGAAGCCGGGCCGCGGTGTCCGTGACCCCGTTGCGCAGCTCGACCGTCCGCGACCAGTCCGCGGGGGCGTCCGTGATCTTCTGGAACCGGGCGCCGCTCTCCCGTAGGTCGGAGAGCTGGACGTCCAGGGGGCGCGGCGCGTCCCGCTCGATGTCGGCGTCCCGGGCCGCGGCGGAGACATACATGGGCCGCCCCTCCAGCACGTTCACGAGTGCGTCCGCGTTGCGGGCGAGGTGGGCGAGCACATGGCCCCGGGTCCAGCCCGGAAGCCGTGACGGTTCGGCCACGTCCGCGTTGTCCATGCGGGCGGCTGCGGTGAGCAGTCGTTCGGTCGCGTCACGTACAGACGCCAGGTCGTGAGCGTGATCAATCATGTGGCCGACCCTAGCCCCGCCACTCCTTCGGGTGAAGGAGACGGAGCTGAGTCATAAATCGAATGTACGTGCTATATGGTCGAGCATGGCGTCGGGCATGCTGGATGGCCGGGGATTGTTGTGAACCCAGGAATCCGACCGGCGTTGTCGGTGGCTCCCCCTAGTGTGTGAAGGGACGGGGGCCCCGCCCCTGTCGCTTCTCTCAAGAAAGGTGCGGACCGGCGTGGCCGACCGTCTCATCGTCCGTGGCGCGCGCGAGCACAACCTGAAGAATGTCTCGCTCGACCTGCCGCGCGACTCGCTCATCGTCTTCACGGGCCTGTCGGGGTCGGGCAAGTCCTCGCTGGCCTTCGACACGATCTTCGCCGAGGGCCAGCGGCGCTACGTGGAGTCGCTGTCCTCGTACGCCCGGCAGTTCCTCGGGCAGATGGACAAGCCCGACGTCGACTTCATCGAGGGCCTGTCGCCGGCCGTCTCGATCGACCAGAAGTCGACCTCGCGCAACCCGCGCTCCACGGTCGGCACCATCACCGAGGTCTACGACTATCTGCGGCTGCTCTTCGCGCGCATCGGCAAGCCGCACTGCCCCGAGTGCGGCCGCCCCATCGCGCGCCAGTCGCCGCAGGCGATCGTCGACAAGGTCCTGGAGCTCCCGGAGGGCAGCCGTTTCCAGGTGCTGTCCCCGCTGGTGCGCGAGCGCAAGGGAGAGTTCGTCGACCTCTTCGCCGACCTCCAGACCAAGGGCTACAGCCGCGCCCGGGTGGACGGCGAGACCATCCAGCTGTCGCAGCCGCCCACGCTGAAGAAGCAGGAGAAGCACACCATCGAGGTGGTCGTCGACCGGCTCACGGTGAAGGACTCCGCCAAGCGCCGGCTGACCGACTCCGTGGAGACCGCGCTCGGACTGTCCGGCGGCATGGTCGTGCTCGACTTCGTGGACCTCCCCGAGGACGACCCCGAGCGCGAGCGCATGTACTCGGAGCATCTGTACTGCGCGTACGACGACCTGTCCTTCGAGGAGCTGGAGCCCCGCTCCTTCTCCTTCAACTCGCCCTTCGGCGCCTGCCCCGAGTGCACCGGCATCGGCACCCGCATGGAGGTCGACCCCGAGCTGATCGTCCCGGACCCGGAGAAGACCCTCGACGAGGGGGCCATCCACCCCTGGTCGCACGGGCACACCAAGGACTACTTCGGCCGGCTCGTCGGGGCCCTCGCGGACGCGCTGGGCTTCCGGACCGACATCCCCTTCGCGGGCCTGCCGCAGCGCGCCAGGAAGGCCCTGCTCCACGGCCACAAGACCCAGATCGAGGTCCGCTACCGCAACCGGTACGGGCGCGAGCGGGTGTACACCACCCCCTTCGAGGGCGCCGTACCCTTCGTGCGGCGCCGGCACAGCGAGGCGGAGAGCGACGCCAGCCGTGAGCGCTTCGAGGGCTATATGCGCGAGGTGCCCTGCCCCAGCTGTGCGGGTACCCGACTGAAGCCGATCGTCCTGGCGGTCACGATCATGGGAAGGTCGATCGCCGAGGTCTCCGCGATGTCGATCAGCGACTGCGCGGACTTCCTGCACGAGCTGACGCTGGACGCCCGGGACAAGAAGATCGCCGAGCGGGTCCTCAAGGAGGTCAACGAGCGGCTGCGGTTCCTGGTCGACGTCGGCCTGGACTATCTCTCGCTGAACCGCGCGGCCGGCACCCTCTCCGGCGGCGAGGCCCAGCGCATCCGGCTGGCCACCCAGATCGGTTCCGGTCTCGTCGGCGTCCTCTACGTCCTCGACGAACCGTCCATCGGGCTGCACCAGCGTGACAACCACCGGCTGATCGAGACCCTGGTCCGGCTGCGCGACATGGGCAACACGCTCATCGTCGTCGAGCACGACGAGGACACCATCAAGGTCGCCGACTGGGTCGTCGACATCGGTCCCGGCGCCGGCGAGCACGGCGGCAAGGTCGTGCACAGCGGCTCCCTGAAGGGGCTGCTCGCCAACGCCGAGTCGCAGACCGGCCAGTATCTGTCCGGCAAGAAGTCGATCCCGCTGCCCGACATCCGCCGCCCGCTCGACCCCTCCAGGTCCCTCACGGTGCACGGCGCCCGGGAGAACAACCTCCAGGACATCGACGTGTCGTTCCCGCTGGGCGTCTTCACGGCCGTCACCGGTGTGTCGGGATCCGGAAAGTCGACCCTGGTCAACGACATCCTGTACACCCACCTGGCCCGGGAGCTGAACGGCGCCCGGAACGTCCCCGGGCGGCACACCCGGGTGGACGGCGACGACCTCGTCGACAAGGTCGTGCATGTCGACCAGTCGCCCATCGGCCGCACCCCGCGGTCGAACCCGGCGACCTACACCGGGGTCTTCGACCACATCCGCAAGCTGTTCGCCGAGACCACCGAGGCGAAGGTCCGCGGCTACCAGCCGGGCCGCTTCTCCTTCAACGTCAAGGGCGGCCGCTGCGAGAACTGCGCGGGCGACGGCACCATCAAGATCGAGATGAACTTCCTCCCGGACGTCTATGTCCCGTGCGAGGTCTGCCACGGTGCCCGCTACAACCGGGAGACCCTGGAGGTCCACTACAAGGGCAAGTCCATCGCCGAGGTCCTGAACATGCCGATCGAGGAGGCGCTGCAGTTCTTCGAGGCGGTCCCGGCGATCGCCCGCCACCTCGGGACGCTGCACGACGTCGGTCTCGGCTATGTCCGCCTCGGCCAGGCCGCCACCACGCTGTCCGGCGGTGAGGCACAGCGCGTCAAGCTCGCCAGCGAACTGCAGAAGCGGTCCACCGGCCGCACCGTCTACGTCCTGGACGAGCCGACCACCGGTCTGCACTTCGAGGACATCAGCAAGCTGCTCACGGTGCTCGGCGGACTGGTCGACAAGGGCAACACGGTCATCGTCATCGAGCACAACCTGGACGTCATCAAGACCGCCGACTGGCTCATCGACATGGGCCCCGAGGGCGGCGCGGGCGGCGGCCTGGTGGTCGCCGAGGGCACGCCCGAGGAGGTGGCGGGGATCCCGGCCAGCCACACCGGAAAGTTCCTGCGCGAGGTCCTCGGCGCCGAGCGCGTCAGCGATGCGGTCCCGTCACCGCGCAGGGGCGCCGTGAAGGCGGTGGCGGCCACCTCGGCGGCGAAGCGGACGGCCACGGCCCGGACGGCGAAGAACGCCGACAACACGGCGACCAAGAAGGCGGCCGGCGTCACCGGCAAGGCGGCACCCGCGAAGAAGACCACCCGGGCGCGCAAGGCCTGACGGCGGGCAGAGCCCGACACCCGGGCGGGAGCCCGGCGGGGACGGCCGGTCCCGGACCACGAGGGGCGAGAGAGCGCCTCGCGGTCCGGGACCATCGCCACCGACACAGGCGGGAGCGATCCCGTACGCCGTCCGGAACGGGCGGGTCAGGACAGCCGTCCGGAACGGGCGGGTCAGGACAGGGACAGTTCGGATGCGTACGGCGGTTCGGCGCCGGCCCGGGAGCAGGTGATCGCGGCGGCCCGGGCCGCGAGGCTCAGCAGTTCGGTCCAGCCCTCCGCGTCCAGGGCGGCCGGCGCCTCGGGGGAGAGGGCGTCGCGGGCGGCCAGACCGTGCAGCAGCGCCGCATTGACCGTGTCACCGGCGCCGATCGTGTCCACCACATCGACCGGCACCCCCGGCACGGAGTGCTCAGCCCCGTCCCGGGTGAACGCCGTCAGCCCGTCGCCGCCCCGCGTGATCACCACGGCGGCGGGACCGGCGTCCAGCCACTCGCGCGGGGTGCCGCCCAGCCAGGCGGCGTCCTCCTCGGAGAGCTTGAGCAGCGACACCGAGGGCAGCCAGCTCTTGAAACGGGCCCGGTAGGCAGCGGGGTCCGGGATCAGCCCCGTACGGATGTTCGGGTCGAGCGCAGTGAACACGCCCTCCGCGGCGGCCCGGTGCAGCAGTTCCTCATAGGCGCTCGCGCCCGGTTCGAGGACGAGTGAGCAGGTGCCGAACGACACGGCCCGGGTGCCCTCGGGAAGGGCCGCGGGCGCCGTGAACAGCCGGTCGGCGGTGCCCTGCACATAGAAGGAGTACGCAGCCGAACCGCTCTCGTCGATCGTGGCGACCGCCAGTGTGGTCGGCTCCGAGCCGCGCTGCACCGCCGAGACGTCCACGCCCGCGCCGCGCAACCCGTCGAGCAGGGCCTGGCCGAAGGCGTCCGAGGAGGTGCGGGAGCAGAAGGCCGTGGGGGAGCCGAGCCGGCCGAGCGCGAGGGCGGTGTTGTACGGGCCGCCGCCCAGCGCGGGTTTCAGCTGGGCGAGCGCGCCCGTTCCCTGCGGGACCAGGTCGATGAGGGCCTCACCGGCGACGACGATCACAGTGCGGTTCCCTTCCGGGAGAGGGTGTCGGGGCAGCCGCACGAGGTGCGGTGGACGAACGTGCAGGGGAGCCGCTCGGTGCGGGAGGGGCGGTCCGGCGCGTCCAGCCGGTCCAGGAGCAGTTGTACGGCCCGGGCACCGATCTCCCTGCTGGGCTGGGAGATCGCGGTGAGCCGGGGTGCGAAGAGATCGGCCCAGGCGAAGTCGTCGAAACAGCACAGCGCCAGGTCGTCCGGTACGGACAGCCCGCGCTCCCGCAGGGCCCGCAGGGCGCCGATGGTCATGGCGTTGTTGGCGGTGACCAGGGCCGTGGGCGGGTCCGCCAGGGACAGCAGGGCGGCGGTGGCGCGCTCGGCACCCTCCGCCGCGGAGTCGCCCCCGGTGACCAGTCGCTCGTCGTGGGGGAGTCCGGCGGCCACGAGACCCTGCCGGTAGCCGTCGATCCGCTCGGTCGTGGTGCTGAGCCCGGGCAGGCCCGCGACCAGAGCGATGCGGCGGTGGCCGGCACCGGCGAGATGGCTGACCAGACGGGCCATGGGCGCGGTGTTCTCGGCGCAGACCTGATCGAAGCGGAAGGCGGCGCCGGCCCGCTCCTCCTCGATCAGCCGGTCCAGGAACACGGTCGGTACGGAGTGCCGCGCGAGAAGGGCCAGGAGCCCGCGCGGGTCCGCCGAGGGCGCGACGATCACACCGTCGACCCGGCGCTCGTGCAGCAGCCGGACGGCCTTGCACTCCTGCTCCGGGTCGTCATGGGGATCGGCGATCAGCAGCCCGTAACCGTGCTCCAGGGCGCGGGCCTCGACCCCCTGGAGGATCTCCGTGAAGTAGGGGTTGCTGATCGCCGACACCGCGAGCCCGATGGAGCGGGTGCGGGAGGTCACCAGGGAGCGGGCGAGGGTGTTCGGGGTGTAGCCGAGCGCCTCGACGGCGTCCAGCACCGCCCGGCGGGTGTGCGGCAGCACGCGGCGGGTCTCGTTGAGGACATGGGAGACGGTCGCGACGGACACACCCGCGTGGCGCGCGACCTCGGCCATGGTCGCCATGGCATCCCCTCCTCGAACGGTCCGGTCTTCGAACGTTGGTCCGGCCGGGAAGATATCCCATTCCATGACCGGCGTAAACGCTTGCGCAAGCGTTTACGCCCCGTCCCCGCCTGTCCCCCCGCCTGTCCCCGCCTGTCTTCGTGGTGATTCACGACCTGTCCCCGTGCGACCGGGCGGACCCCGGCCCCCCGCCCCGGCACCGGAGGCGACGACCGCCACCGGTATCGTCGACCTGTTCCGCCGCCCGGTGGTACCGGGCCCTGACCAGTGGAGATCTCATGCCCGACCGTCCTGCGGCGACCCGCCGTACCGTCCTTCGCGGGGCGGCGCTCACCCCGGTCGCCGGGCTCGGTCTCGCGGCCTGTTCGCCGGGCGGGCAGGGGGCGGGGCCCGCCGCGCCGACCGCGCCGGTCACCCTGGGCCCCGAGAGCGAGGTCCCCAAGGGCGGCGCAAAGCTGTACCGGGATGCGAACGTCGTGGTCAGCCGCGCCGCGGACGGCTCCTTGAAGGCGTACAGCTCGATCTGCACCCATGCCGGGTGCGCCATCAACAAGCTGTCGGGCACCACGCTGATCTGTCCCTGCCACGGCAGCGAGTTCGACGCGCTCGACGGCAAGGTGGTGCAGTCCCCGGCCTCCGTGCCGCTGACCGAGCTGTCCGTCGAGGTGAAGAACGGCGGGATCGTGGCGGGCCCGGCGTCCTGACGGCCCGGCGGGGCCCCGTCACTCCCAGTCCCACTCGATCCCCAGGATTCCCGAGCGCACTCGCGGCTCCACCAGGTGCACCGAGCGGTGCTGCCCGCTCAGCGCGAGCTCCTGACGGCCGCCGCGCGGAGCGGCCGGGGAGTGCTGGGTGAACCGGTGGCAGCGGACCGGCAGCGCCCCCTCGTCGAAGCGCACCTGGAGCGCGTACTGCCCGCCCGCGAGGCGGAAGCTGCGGACGTACTCGCAGGACGCGCCGCCGGTGCCGTCCTCGAAGCCGTAACGGAAGAGATGGGTGTCGCCGGTGCGCAGCTCTGTGTCGAAGAGCAGTTCGGCGACCAGCACGCCCGTGTCCTGGTGCCATCGCACCCGGCCCGTGCGGCAGTTCTCCAGCGCGTGCACCGCGATCCGCTCCGGGGCGCATCCCGGATCGCCGTGGTGGACGGCCATATAGCGGTCCACCCCGTCCTTGTGGGCGCGCACTATGTGCTGGGACTCCCGGGCCTGCAGCTGCCGGTGTGCCCCGATCCGGACGCGCTCATGGTGGCCGATGGTGTGCAGCCCGCCGTCGGTGCCCGCCTCGAGCTCGGAGAGCAGCCGTTCCAGCACCCCCGAGGCCTCGACCAGCAGCCGGTAGGAACGGCCCGGGAGGCGGTCCGGTTCGGGCCCCTCGTCGGTCGTGGCCAGCAGCCGTATCAGTGATTCGTCCGGCAGCTGGAGGATCTCCTCCAGGGCGCGCACGGCGCGCAGGGACTCGGGGCGCTGCGGGCGGCGCGCCCCCTGCTGCCAGTAGCTCAGGCTCGTCACACCGACCCTGACCCCGTACCGCGACAGATGATGTTGCACGCGTTGCAGCGGCAGTCCGCGGGCGGCGATCGCGGCGCGCAGCGCGACATGGAAGGGGCCGCCGCGCAGTGCGGCCTCCAACTCGGTCGGGACGACGTCCGCATGCTGTGTGCCGTGCCGCATACCGGGGGGCCTTTCTGTGAATGTTCACGACGGTTGGTCAGACCGTTCGCAGGGGTTCCGGGCCCGCCGGGGCGTCCGAGATTCGTTCACCAACGGACCTCGCCGATCACGGCCCGAAGTTTCCCCGCATTGAAGCGTGTTGACCAATCGCCGACAACACTTGACGCTCACCCCGCGGAAGACTCCACCTCTCCGTGGCCGGAATGATGGCCTCCGCTCAGTGCTCCGCCCGCCCGTCCGCCCCCTCCCTCCGACACCTGTGCGACCGCCTTCGACCCGCCGGTCACCGTCGTACGACCCCGCCGTCACCGTCACCCCGGCCGGTCGGTGCGGCGGCGCAGGCCGGGGCCCCGACGGCCGCCGCACCCCGCGGGCCGTGTCGGCGCTCGTCCACAGGGCCGCCGCGCTGTCGGCCCCCGCAAGTAGGGTGTGAGACATGGCCGACCCCTCCAGCTACCGCCCCAGACCGGGAGACATCCCGGACTCGCCCGGGGTCTACAGGTTCCGGGACGAGCACCGTCGGGTGATCTACGTCGGAAAGGCGAAAAGTCTGCGCCAGCGCCTGGCGAACTACTTCCAGGACCTGGCGAACCTCCACCCGCGCACCCGCACCATGGTCACCACCGCCGCGTCCGTGGAGTGGACGGTGGTGTCGACGGAGGTCGAGGCCCTTCAGCTGGAGTACACCTGGATCAAAGAGTTCGACCCCCGGTTCAACGTCAAGTACCGCGACGACAAGAGCTACCCCTATCTCGCGGTCACGATGAACGAGGACTTCCCCCGCGTCCAGGTGATGCGTGGCCACAAACGCAAGGGCGTGCGCTACTTCGGGCCGTACGGGCACGCCTGGGCGATCCGCGACACCGTGGATCTGCTGCTGCGCGTCTTCCCCGTGCGCACCTGCTCGGCCGGCGTCTTCAAGAACGCCGCCCGCACCGGCCGCCCCTGTCTGCTCGGCTACATCGGCAAGTGCTCCGCCCCCTGCGTCGGCCGGGTCACCCCCGAGGAACATCGCGACCTGGCCGAGGAGTTCTGCGACTTCATGGCCGGCCGCACGGGGACCTATCTGCGCCGTCTGGAGAAGCGGATGACGGAGGCGGCCGAGGAGATGGAGTACGAGCGGGCGGCCCGTCTGCGCGACGACATCGGGGCCCTGCGGAAGGCCATGGAGAAGAGCGCGGTCGTGCTCACCGACGCCACCGACGCCGACCTGATCGCCGTCGCCGAGGACGAACTCGAGGCGGCCGTACAGATCTTCCATGTGCGCGGCGGTCGCGTGCGCGGCCAGCGCGGCTGGGTGACCGACAAGGTGGAGGACGTCACCACCGCCGCCCTCGTCGAGCACGCCCTCCAGCAGCTCTACGGCGAGGAGACGGGCGACTCGGTGCCCAAGGAGGTCCTGGTCCCCGCCCTGCCCGACCCCATAGAGCCCGTCCAGGACTGGCTCACCGACCGTCGTGGCTCGAATGTGTCGCTGCGCATACCGCAGCGCGGCGACAAGAAGGCGCTCATGGAGACGGTGCAGCGCAACGCCCAGCAGGCGCTCGCGCTGCACAAGACCAAGCGTGCCTCCGACCTGACCACCCGCTCCCGCGCCCTGGAGGAGATCGCCGACGCCCTCGACCTGGACAGCGCCCCGCTCAGGATCGAGTGCTACGACATCTCGCACCTCCAGGGCGAGGACGTCGTGGCCTCCATGGTCGTCTTCGAGGACGGGCTGCAGCGCAAGAGCGAGTACCGCCGCTTCCAGATCAAGGGCTTCGAGGGCCAGGACGACGTCCGGTCCATGCACGAGGTGATCAACCGCCGCTTCAGGCGCTATCTCGCCGAGAAGGAGCGGACGGGGGAGTGGGACGGGGACGCCTCTCTGGAGGACGACGGGCGGCCCAAGCGGTTCGCCTACCCGCCGCAGCTCGTCGTGGTCGACGGCGGCCGGCCCCAGGTCGCCGCGGCCAAGAAGGCGCTGGACGGGCTCGGCATCGACGACATCGCCGTGTGCGGCCTCGCCAAGCGCCTGGAGGAGGTGTGGCTGCCGGACGAGGAGGATCCGGTGGTGCTGCCCCGCACCAGCGAGGGGCTCTACCTGCTCCAGCGCGTCCGTGACGAGGCCCACCGCTTCGCGATCACCTACCAGCGGACCAAGCGGGCCAAGCGTCTGAGGTCGAGCCCCCTTGACGACGTACCGGGCCTCGGCGAGACCCGCAAACAGGCGCTGATCAAGCATTTCGGTTCGGTGAAAAAGCTGAGGTCCGCGACCATCGACCAGATTCAGGAGATTCCCGGCATCGGCCGCAAGACGGCCGAGACGATCGCCGTGGCCCTCGCCCGTACGGCCCCGGCCGCGCCCGCCGTGAACACGGCGACCGGAGAGATCATTGAAGAGGAGGAACCCGGAGCGACGCCGGATTCCCCCGGGGAGCCCGTGACCGCGGGTCCCCCGGACGAGCGACGGGGGCAGGAGACATGACCGAGCACGACCATCGCGAAGAACAACGCCCGGCCGAAGAGGTACGTCCGGCACCGGGCGGGCCCGCTCACGAGGAGACGGGCGAGGAAAGGCCGCGCCAGCCGGCGGGCCAGGAAAACGGAGCTCAGGTGGGTACGGGCATCGAAACAGCCGGGGTGCCGGAGGCGGCCATCCCCGAGCTGGTGATCATCTCCGGAATGTCCGGCGCCGGCCGGTCGACGGCCGCAAAGTGTCTGGAGGACCTCGGCTGGTTCGTCGTCGACAACCTGCCACCCGCACTGATCCCCACCATGGTGGAGCTGGGCGCCCGCTCCCAGGGGAACGTGGCACGGATCGCGGTCGTCGTCGATGTCCGCGGCCGCCGCTTCTTCGACAACCTCCGAGAGTCCCTGGCGGACCTGGAGACGAAGAACGTCACCCGGAGGATCGTGTTCCTGGAGTCCTCCGACGACGCCCTGGTGCGCCGCTTCGAGTCCGTCCGCCGCCCCCACCCCCTCCAGGGCGACGGCCGGATCGTCGACGGCATCGCGGCCGAGCGCGAGCTGCTGCGCGAGCTGCGCGGTGACGCCGATCTGGTGATCGACACCTCCAGCCTCAACGTGCACGAGCTGCGCGCCAAGATGGACGCCCAGTTCGCCGGCGAGGACAAGCCCGAGCTGCGGGCCACCGTGATGTCCTTCGGCTTCAAGTACGGCCTCCCGGTGGACGCCGACCTCGTCGCGGACATGCGCTTCCTGCCCAACCCGCACTGGGTCCCCGAGCTGCGCCCCTACACCGGACTCAACGAGGAGGTGGCCGCCTATGTCTTCAACCAGCCCGGCGCCAAGGAGTTCCTCGACCGCTACGCAGAGCTGCTCCGGCTCGTCGCGGCCGGATACCGCCGTGAGGGCAAGCGGTATGTGACGATCGCCATCGGCTGCACCGGCGGCAAGCACCGCTCGGTCGCCACATCCGAGAAGCTCGCCGCCCGGCTGGCCGCCGAGGGCGTGGAGACCGTGGTCGTGCACCGGGACATGGGGCGCGAGTGACCGGACGTACTCTGCGGCTGAGCAGGCTGCGCCGGGGGGTGTCCGAGGGGCGCGGAGGCCGCCCCGTCGAGGCCCGCGGCGGCCGGGCACGCCGCCGCGGCACCCAGCCCAAGGTGGTCGCCCTCGGCGGCGGCATGGGCCTGTCCGCGTCGCTCGCCGCGCTGCGCCGGATCACCGGGGACCTCACCGCGGTCGTCACCGTCGCCGACGACGGCGGCTCCAGCGGCCGGCTCCGTGACGAGCTGGGGGTGCTCCCGCCCGGCGATCTGCGCAAGGCGCTGGCCGCGCTGTGCGGTGACGACGACTGGGGCCAGACCTGGGCCCGTGTCATCCAGCACCGCTTCCAGACCCAGGGCGACCTGCACGGCCATGCGGTCGGCAATCTGCTGATCGTGGCCCTGTGGGAGCAGCTCGGCGACCATGTCCAGGCCCTCGACCTGGTCGGCAGGCTGCTCGGCGCCCACGGCCGTGTGCTGCCCATGTCCGCTGTGCCCCTGGAGCTCCAGGCGCTGGTCAAAGGGCATGATCCGGAGCGCCCCGAGGAGGTCGGCACCGTGCGGGGGCAGGCCACCGTCGCCCTCACCCCCGGCGAGGTGCAGTCCGTGCATCTGGTGCCGCACGATCCGCCCGCCGTCCCCGAGGCCGTCGACGCGGTCCTGGACGCCGACTGGGTGGTGCTCGGCCCGGGCTCCTGGTTCTCCTCGGTGATGCCGCATCTGCTGGTGCCCGAGCTGCTGGACGCGCTCCTTCAGACCCGGGCGCGCCGGATACTCTCCTTGAACCTCGCCCCGCAGCCGGGAGAGACCGACGGCTTCTCTCCGCAGCGTCATTTGGAGGTTTTGGGACGACACGCCCCTAAACTCGCCCTGGACGTGGTGCTGGCCGACCAGGACGCCGTGCCCGACCGTGCCTTGCTGAACGAGGCCGCCGAGCGGTTCGGCGCCGCGGTCGAGCTGGCGCCGGTGGCCCGCACCGACGGGACCCCGCGGCACGACCCGGAGCTGTTGGCCGCTGCGTACGACCGTATTTTTCGGATGCATGGAAGGATCGGCCCATGGCGATGACGGCAGCGGTGAAGGACGAGGTCTCCCGGCTTCCCGTCACCCGGACCTGCTGCAGGAAGGCGGAGGTCTCGGCGATCCTGCGGTTCGCGGGGGGACTGCACCTGGTCAGCGGCCGCATCGTGATCGAGGCGGAGCTGGACACGGCCATGGCGGCCCGGCGGGTCAAGCGGGACATCCTGGAGATCTTCGGCCACAGTTCCGAGCTGATCGTGATGGCGCCCGGCGGTCTGCGCCGCGGCTCCCGCTATGTGGTGCGGGTGGTCGCGGGTGGTGACCAGCTGGCCCGCCAGACCGGTCTCGTCGACGGCCGGGGCCGGCCGATCCGCGGCCTGCCCCCGCAGGTGGTGTCGGGGGCGACCTGTGACGCCGAGGCGGCCTGGCGCGGCGCCTTCCTGGCGCACGGCTCGCTGACCGAGCCCGGTCGCTCGTCCTCCCTCGAGGTGACCTGCCCCGGACCGGAGGCCGCGCTCGCCCTGGTCGGTGCCGCCCGCCGGCTGTCGATCGCCGCGAAGGCCCGCGAGGTGCGGGGCGTGGACCGGGTGGTGGTCAGGGACGGCGACGCGATCGGCGCCCTGCTCACCCGTCTCGGTGCCCATGAGTCCGTGCTGGCCTGGGAGGAGCGGCGGATGCGCCGCGAGGTCCGCGCCACCGCGAACCGCCTCGCCAACTTCGACGACGCCAATCTGCGCCGCTCGGCCCGTGCCGCCGTCGCGGCAGGCGCGCGGGTGGCCCGCGCCCTGGAGATCCTCGGCGAGGAGGTCCCCGAACACCTCGCGGCCGCGGGCCGACTGCGCATGGAGCACAAGCAGGCGTCCCTGGAGGAGCTGGGCGCCCTCGCCGACCCGCCGCTGACCAAGGACGCGGTCGCGGGCCGTATCCGCCGGCTGCTCGCGATGGCCGACAAGCGGGCCGCGGACATCGGCATCCCGGGCACCGAGTCCACCCTGACGGAGGAGATGGCGGACAACCTCGCGGGCTGACCCGTCCCCCGACACGCCGGTGCCGGCGCCCATCACGGCGCGTCGGCACCGGCGTTGGGCTTCCCGGGGGACGCCGGCCGCGGTCCGCGCCCCCGGCTCGTCGCCTTCCGTCTCTCCCCGATGCGGATGCGGCGCGCAACGCGCCGCCGGGGAGACGGTCCCGGCCGGACGGAGACGGTGCGGGGCCGTGCGGTCCCCAACGGGGTTCTCCGGGCGGGCAGTCGGCGACGGAGGGACCGTCCAGGACCGGCCGGGCGGACGGCGGGTCGACGGCAGTCGGTCGTCCGTCGCCGAAACAGGCGGCCGGGCCGTCCTCTCCGGGCGGTCCGTCCGCGTACCGGCTGGTACGGGCCGCACCACCATGTATGGGACATCTCGATGTCACTCCGGGGGCCGCAGAGGGGTAGGGTCGGGGGTGGTCGGGGACATCCATACAGCTCGCCGGCGTCGAAAGCCGGCGTACCAACGAGGAGATCGGTTACGTGACGATCCGCGTAGGCATCAACGGCTTTGGCCGCATCGGTCGTAACTACTTCCGCGCGCTGCTGGAGCAGGGTGCAGACATCGAGATCGTGGCTGTCAACGACCTGGGTGACACCGCGACCACCGCCCACCTGCTCAAGTACGACACCATCCTGGGCCGCCTCAAGCAGGAGGTCTCGCACACCGCCGACACCATCACCGTCGACGGCAGGACCATCAAGGTCCTCTCCGAGCGCAACCCCGCGGACATCCCGTGGGGTGAACTGGGCGTCGACATCGTCATCGAGTCGACCGGCATCTTCACCAAGAAGGAAGACGCCGAGAAGCACATCGCCGGTGGCGCCAAGAAGGTCATCATCTCGGCTCCTGCCAAGAACGAGGACGTCACCATCGTGATGGGCGTCAACCAGGAGCAGTACGACCCGGCGAACCACCACGTCATCTCCAACGCCTCCTGCACCACCAACTGTGTGGCGCCGATGGCGAAGGTCCTCGACGAGAACTTCGGCATCGTCAAGGGTCTGATGACCACGGTGCACGCGTACACCAACGACCAGCGCATCCTTGACTTCCCGCACAAGGACCTGCGTCGCGCCCGCGCCGCCGCCGAGAACATCATCCCGACCACCACCGGCGCCGCCAAGGCGACCGCCCTGGTGCTGCCGCAGCTCAAGGGCAAGCTGGACGGCATCGCGATGCGCGTCCCGGTCCCGACCGGCTCGGTCACCGACCTGGTCGTCGAGCTCGGCCGCGAGGTCACCAAGGAAGAGGTCAACGCCGCCTTCCAGAAGGCCGCCGAGGGTGAGCTCAAGGGGCTCCTCGACTACACGGAGGACCCGATCGTGTCCTCCGACATCGTCAACGCCCCGGCGTCCTGCACCTTCGACTCCTCCCTGACCATGGTTCAGGACGGCAAGAACGTGAAGATCATCGGTTGGTACGACAACGAGTGGGGTTACTCCAACCGCCTCGTCGACCTGACGGTCTTCGTCGGCAACCAGCTCTGATCGCCGGAGCAGGCGCCTCGATGTGAGCACAGGGCTCGGGCAGCGCACCGTCGCGCTGCCCGAGCCCTGACTCGCGCCGGAGCCCTGACTCACCCACGGCGAGCCCCGGCTCGCGTGCCGATCGATCAGCCCTCGTACGATCAAGAGCCTTCATCAGGAGTCCCCACTTATGAAAACGATCGACGAACTGCTCTCCGAAGGGGTGGCCGGCAAGCGGGTCTTCGTGCGCGCGGACCTCAACGTCCCGCTGGCCGACGGCCTCATCACCGACGACGGCCGCATCCGCGCCGTCCTGCCCACCGTCAAGGCGCTCGCCGACGCGGGCGCCAAGGTGGTCGTCGCCTCCCACCTGGGCCGCCCCAAGGGTGCCCCGGACCCGGCCTTCTCGCTGCTGCCCGCCGCCGAACGCCTCGGTGAACTCCTCGGCGCCCCGGTCGCCTTCGCCCAGGACACCGTCGGCCCCGCCGCCCACGACGCGGTGGACGGCCTTCAGCCCGGCCAGGTCGCCGTCATCGAGAACCTGCGGTTCAACTCGGGCGAGACCGCCAAGGACGACACCGAGCGCGGCGAGTTCGCCGACCGGCTCGCGGCCCTCGCCGATGTGTATGTGGGCGACGGCTTCGGCGCGGTGCACCGCAAGCACGCCTCGGTCTACGACCTGCCGGCCCGGCTGCCGCACTACGCGGGGTACCTGATCGCCACCGAGGTCGGCGTGCTGAGGAAGCTCACCGCCGACGTCCGGCGGCCGTACGCCGTGGTGCTCGGCGGCGCCAAGGTGTCCGACAAGCTCGCCGTGATCGACGAGCTGCTCGGCAAGGCCGACCGGCTGCTCATCGGCGGCGGCATGGCCTACACCTTCCTCAAGGCCAAGGGCTACGAGGTCGGTGGCTCCCTCCTCCAGGAGGACCAGATCCCGGCCGTCACCGAGTACCTCGAGCGCGCGGAGAAGAACGGCGTCGAGCTGCTCCTCCCCGTCGACGTACTGGTCGGCCCCGAGTTCCCGGACCTGAAGACCAAGGCCCCGGCCAACCCCTCGACCGTCGCCGCCGACGCGATTCCGGAGGGCCGGCTGGGCCTGGACATCGGCCCGGCGACCCGCAAGCTGTACGCCTCGAAGCTCGCCGACGCCGGCACCGTCTTCTGGAACGGCCCCATGGGCGTCTTCGAGCACCCCGACTACGCCGAGGGCACCAAGGAGGTCGCCCAGGCCCTCGTCGACTCCCCGGGCTTCACCGTGGTCGGTGGCGGCGACTCCGCCGCGGCCGTCCGTACCCTGGGCTTCGACGAGTCGGCATTCGGCCACATCTCGACCGGTGGCGGCGCCTCCCTCGAATACCTCGAGGGCAAGACGCTCCCCGGCCTCGCCGCACTGGAGGACTGAACCTCGATGAGTACCCGCACGCCGCTGATGGCGGGCAACTGGAAGATGAACCTCAACCACCTCGAGGCCATCGCCCATGTCCAGAAGCTCGCCTTCGCCCTGGCCGACAAGGACTACGACGCCGTCGAGGTCGCCGTCCTGCCCCCCTTCACCGATCTGCGCTCCGTGCAGACCCTGGTCGACGGCGACAAGCTCAAGATCAAGTACGGCGCCCAGGACATCTCGGCGCACGACTCGGGCGCCTACACGGGCGAGATCTCCGGCCCGATGCTGGCCAAGCTGAAGTGCAGCTATGTGGCGATCGGCCACTCCGAGCGCCGGCAGTACCACAACGAGACCGACGAACTGGTGAACGCCAAGGTCAAGACCGCCTACAAGCACGGTCTGACCCCGATCCTGTGTGTGGGCGAGGAACTGGACGTCCGCGAGGCGGGCAACCATGTCTCCCATACGCTCGCGCAGGTCGAGGGCGGTCTGAAGGACCTGCCGGCCGAGCAGGCCGAGACGGTCGTGATCGCCTACGAGCCCGTCTGGGCCATCGGCACGGGCAAGGTCTGCGGTGCCGACGACGCCCAGGAGGTCTGCGCGGCGATCCGCGGCAAGATCGCCGAGCTGTACTCACCGGACGTGGCCGACGCGGTGCGCATCCAGTACGGTGGCTCGGTGAAGTCCGGCAATGTGGCCGAGATCATGGCGAAGCCGGACATCGACGGCGCTCTGGTCGGCGGTGCCTCGCTGGACGCGGACGAGTTCGTCAAGATCATCCGCTTCCGCGACCAGTGAGCGGCGCCCCCCTGGGGCGAATCGACAGGTCGTGAGTATGCGGGAGGGGCGATCCGTCGTACCCTTGCGGGGCCGGAACTGTTGGTCGAAACGTGAAGTTTCAACAAAGGCTCCGGCCCCCGTCGTCCATCCGAATCCGAGGAAGTTGGTCCAGCCGTGGTTTTGGGGTTCTCGATCGCCCTGATCGTCTTCAGCCTGCTGCTGATGCTGCTGGTGCTGATGCACAAGGGGAAGGGCGGCGGCCTCTCCGACATGTTCGGTGGCGGCATGCAGTCCTCCGTCGGCGGCTCCTCGGTCGCCGAGCGCAACCTCGACCGGATCACCATCGTGGTCGGTCTGCTCTGGTTGGCGTGCATTCTGGTGCTCGGCATACTGATGAAGGTCAACAGCTGACGTCGGCCGGGAGCGGCAGACCACATCTCACGTACGTAACGCCCCATGTTCGGTACGGGTCTTCGGACGCGGCCTATCATGGGGCGTGCGTCTAGGGGCGGGGGTAACTCCCATCGCTGGACGCGCGTTGGGCCTTACGTAGACTGAGGCGCTCGCAGCGAAGCGGAACGCCGACTCGCTTTGCGGCACCATCACGCAGGGAGTTACGACCGTGGCAAGTGGCAACGCGATCCGAGGAAGCCGCGTCGGGGCGGGGCCGATGGGCGAGGCCGAGCGTGGCGAGTCCGCGCCGCGTCTGCGCATCTCCTTCTGGTGCTCCAACGGGCACGAGACCCAGCCGAGCTTTGCCAGCGACGCGCAGGTTCCCGACACCTGGGACTGCCCGCGCTGCGGCTTCCCGGCCGGACAGGACCAGGACAGCCCGCCGGACCCGCCGCGCACCGAGCCCTACAAGACGCACCTCGCCTATGTGCGGGAGCGGCGCAGCGATGCGGACGGCGAGGCGATCCTCGCCGAAGCCCTCGCCAAACTGCGGGGCGAGATCTAGACATCACGTCACGTCCCCCGGCCGGGGACCCGGCGCTGTCCGGCATGGGGCCGGACGCCGGAAGGTGTCCGGCCGAGGCCCTTTTCACCGGCGGGCCGCCTCATGGCACCGGTCCCGCTGTCGGCGGTGCCGGCCTTCGCGCCGAGCGCCCTCCGGACCTTCTTCGACCATGCCTCCACGGCGCTGCCGTCCGCCCCGGTGGGCCGTGACGCGCCGACGCCGCCACCTGCCTCGGTGGCCTCCTTGCGGACACGCCCGCCCGCACGGCCGAACGGGCCGCGCTGCCGGTCGCCGCGTTCTTCGTGCTCGCCGTCATCTCATTGACACCCGCGCGCAAGCGGGACGTATCTGTGGGTGCGCCGGACGACGGTGTGATGTCGGCTCACCTCACGCCCTGATCAATTAGGTTGGGAGCGGCAGCGGGGCAAGGTACGCAGTAGCACAGACCAGGAAGAAGGCGGAAGTCCGACATGAATGCAGACAGCCGTACCCGGCTCGACCAGATGCCCGAGTGGAGCGCTCTGGCCCGGCATCGCGAGCAGGCCGGCGAGGTCCGGCTGAGGGACCTGTTCGCGGCGGACCCCGGGCGGGGCGGCGCCTACACCCTCCAGGTCGGCGATCTCCATATCGACTACTCCAAGCACCTGGTCACCGACGAGACCCTGCGGCTGCTGCGTCAGCTGGCCGCCGCGCGGGACGTCTTCGGCCTGCGGGACGCCATGTTCCGCGGGGAGAAGATCAACACCACCGAGGACCGCGCGGTGCTGCACACCGCGCTGCGGGCGCCGCGGGACGCGGTGGTCGAGGTCGACGGGGAGAACGTCGTCCCCAAGGTCCATGAGGTGCTGGACAAGATGGCCGGCTTCGCCGACCGGGTCCGCTCGGGACAGTGGACCGGACACACCGGCAAGCGCATCAAGAACGTGATCAATGTCGGTATCGGCGGCTCCGACCTGGGTCCGGCGATGGCCTACGAGGCGCTGCGGGCCTTCACCGACCGCGATCTGACGGTCCGCTTCGTCTCCAATGTCGACGGTGCCGACCTGCACGAGGCCACCCGCGACCTCGACCCGGCCGAGACCCTCTTCGTGATCGCCTCCAAGACGTTCACCACCATCGAGACGATCACCAATGCGACCTCGGCCCGCGACTGGCTGCTGACCGGGCTGAAGGCGGGTCAGGAAGCGGTCGCCCGGCACTTCGTGGCCCTGTCGACGAACGCCGGCAAGGTCGCCGACTTCGGCATCGACACCGATAACATGTTCGAGTTCTGGGACTGGGTCGGCGGTCGCTACTCCTATGACTCGGCGATCGGCCTCTCCCTGATGATCGCCATCGGTCCGGACCGCTTCCGGGAGATGCTGGACGGCTTCCGCATCGTCGACGACCACTTCCGCACCGCGCCCGCCGAGTCCAATGTGCCGCTGCTGATGGGTCTGCTGGGCATCTGGTACGACGACTTCCATGACGCCCAGACGCATGCCGTGCTGCCGTACTCGCACTATCTGTCGAAGTTCACGGCCTACCTCCAGCAGCTCGACATGGAGTCCAACGGCAAGTCCGTGGACCGTGAGGGACACCGGGTTGACTGGCAGACCGGCCCGGTGGTGTGGGGCACCCCGGGCACCAACGGGCAGCACGCCTACTACCAGCTGATCCACCAGGGCACCAAGCTGATCCCGGCGGACTTCATCGGTTTCGCCCGGCCGGTGGACGAGCTGGAGCCCGGTCTGGCCGCCCAGCACGATCTGCTGATGGCCAACTTCTTCGCGCAGACCCAGGCGCTGGCCTTCGGCAAGACCCCCGAGGAGGTGCGTGCCGAGGGCGTTCCCGAGGAGCTGGTGCCGCACAAGACGTTCCGGGGCGACCGCCCGACCACCACCATCCTTGCCAGGGAACTCACCCCGTCGGTGCTGGGCCAGCTGGTCGCCCTCTATGAGCACAAGGTGTTCGTCCAGGGCGCCGTCTGGAACATCGACTCCTTCGACCAGTGGGGCGTCGAGCTGGGCAAGGTGCTCGCCAAGCGCGTGGAGCCCGCCCTCACCGAAGGTGCCGAGGTGCCGGGGCTCGACGGGTCCACCAAGGCCCTGGTCGCCAAGTACCGCGAGCTGCGCGGCCGCCGGTAGCGGTCGCGGCACGGGGGAGGGCGGCGCGCCGTCCTCCCCCCGACCGTTCCCACGGGCCCTCACGACCGGGACCGCGCCGGGCCGCGGTGCTCAGGCCACCGCGCTCAGGGTGTCGGCGAGGCGGCGCCGCGCCGAGCGGGCCGCGGGCAGTACGGCGAGGGCGGCGGCGCCCAGCACGGTGGCGCCCGAGAACAGCAGCAGAACGGCGGGGGAGGGCCCCCGCGCCAGCCCCGCACCGATGCCGCTGGACCGGCCCTGGGCGTCGATCAGCCAGTGGGCCAGCGGAATCCCCAGGGCCGTACCGACGACGACCGCGGCCAGGGCGGTGCACGCGGTGGCCATGACGGTGATCGCGGTGATCGCCCGCGGGGACAGCCCGATGGCCTTGAGCGCCAGCAGGTCCGGCTCGCCCTCGCGGACGGTGCCGCCGATCGTGGTGAGCAGTTCGACGACCCCGATCAGCCCGAGGACGGCGATCAGTCCGGCGACCAGTCCGCGCAGCGGCGAGAGCCCGTCCGCCGGATTGGTCACCGGGTGCACATCCAGATGCCCGTGCCCGGCCGCGGCCAGTTCGTCGGCGACCGCGTGCGGATCGGCGCCGGGGCGGAGCACCAGCTGGTAGAGGGTGGGAATCAGCCGGGGGTCGTTCTCCCGGAGGGTGTCGAGCGAGGTGGAGATGTTCCGGCCGGCGTTCTCCGGCTCGATGCTGCGCCCCACGATGTGCAGGATCTGCGGCTGGTCGCCCACCGTCATCCGCACCCAGTCCCCGACCCGTACATCCAGCAGGTCGAGCAGCCCCTGCCCGGCCACTGCCTCGTCACGGCCCAGCGCGGGACGGCCCTCGGCGAGGGCGTAGGGATACGGTTCCCGGCGGGTGCCCAGACCGCGCAGGGCGATGGTGGCCGTCTGGCCCGGCACCAGGGCCGCCACCTCGACACCGGGGTAGGTGTCGGCGATCCGGGGGTTCGCCGTCAGCAGCGCGCGGGTGGCGTCGTCGTCCAGACTCCCGTCGGGGCGGACGGTGAGGGAGGCCGCGAGACCGACCTCCTCGGGCCTGCTGTGGAAGCGGTCGATCGTGGTCCAGGCGCTCATCGCCACCACGATCAGCAGCAGCGGCAGCGCCAGCCGGGCGATGGCGGCCCAGGACCGGGCACGACCGGTGAAGGCCTTGTGCCAGCCCAGGACCAGCGCGGCCGGCAGCCGCAGACCGAGGGCCCCGCGCGCCGCACCGCTCAGCCGCCCGCCGGCCGGGGCCGCGGGCCGTGGCACGGGTACGGGCGGCACCCGCCCCGCCCGCCAGGCCGCGAGCCAGGTGGTGGCGGCGATGAACAGGACCGCGCCCACCGGGATCGCGAACAGCGCCACGGTGTGCTCGGGCAGCCCCTGCCACACCCCGACCGCGTCCCCGAGACGCCCCGGGATCCGGCCGCCGAGCCCCTGGGTGAGCGCCGCCGCGGCCACGGCACCCAGCAGCGCGTACGCCACATGCTGGATCAGAAAGATCCGGACGACCTGGCCGGGGGTGAAGCCGATCGCCTTGAGCACCGATATGTCCCGCAGATGCCCCCGGACCCGGGTCCCGATCGCCCCGTGCACCGCGAACCCGGCGGCCACCAGCGCGCCGAGACCGAACAGCCCCAGCACCTGCCCCAGCAGCCGGTTCTCGCCCTGGGCCTCCGCCCTGGTCTGCTGCCAGGTCGAGACCTCGCTGACCGCGCCGGCCCCCAGCACGGTGACCGCGCGCTGGACGGCGTAGTCGGTGTCCTCCGGGTCGGTCAGCCGCAGCCCGGTCACCTGGCTGCCGGGTTCGCGCACCACGGCCGGCGGCGCCCAGACGATGCCAGGCTGTTCGCCGGGGCGGTAGCCGGGTTCGGCGCTGTCCGCGATGCCCACGACGGTCACCGTCCGGGCCGTGCCGGCCACCGACAGGGTGTCCCCGGGCTCGGCCAGCAGCGCGCGGGCCAGCCGGCTCTCCAGCACCACCCCGTCGGGCCGCGCGGGATCCAGCCATCGGCCCGAGGTGATCAGCGGTCGGCCGACGGACGGCAGCCGGGGCGTGCCGCGCAGTTCCACCGAGGCACGGGTGCCCCGGGACACCACGGTCGCCGCCTCCGTGGCATAGGGGCCGGCGACGGACTCCACGCCGTCGAGACCGGTCAGTTTCGCGGCATCGGCGCCGCGCCCGGTGTGGATCCACACATGAGCGCCGTGCGCCTGGGCGAAGACCCGCTGCCAGGGGTTGGTCGCATAGCCGAAGAGTGCCGTGGCCAGCAGCAGGGAGGTGACGATGCCGGCGGCGGCGAGCACGATGGACAGCGCCTCGCCGCGGTGCGTCCGCAGATCGGAGTGCGCCCAGCGCAGGGTGGCTCGCACGTCTCAGCCCCTCGGCCCGCGCGCGGCGGGGGCGTGTGCCGTCGGTTCCTGGTGCACGGTGGATCAGTCCCTCAGTTCCAGCACACCGGAGGCGCCGCCCCTGCGGGACGGGGTGCTGCCGTCCAGCGCCGCGTCGTCGACGATCCGGCCGTCGAAGAAGCTGATCACCCGGTCGGCGGCGCTCGCCAGCCGGGCGTCATGGGTGACCAGCAGGATGGTCTGGCCGCGCTGATGGAAGCGGGAGAGCAGCCGCATCACCTCGCGGGTGCCCCTGCTGTCGAGGCTGCCCGCGGGTTCGTCGGCGAGCAGCAGCGGCGGATGGTTGACCAGGGCCCGGGCCAGGGCGACCCGCTGCTGTTCACCGCCGGACAGCTCGCCCGGCATGCTGCGCTCCTTGCCCGTGAGGCCCAGCTCGGCCAGCAGCTCCTCGCGCTCGGAACGGGCCTGCCGCGGCGGGAGGCCGGCCAGCAGCGCGGGCAGTTCGACATTGTCCGCGACCGACAGATTGGACACCAGATTGAAGAACTGGAAGACGATCCCGATGCGCTTTCTGCGCTCCACGGCCCAGCGCGCCTCACCGTAGGAGTCCGTGCACTCGCCGTCCAGCCAGATGCTGCCGGCGTCGGGACGCTGGAGCCCGCCCAGCAGATGCAGCAGGGTCGACTTGCCCGCGCCGGAGGGCCCGGTGACGGCCACGAACTCGCCCCGGGCCACTTCCAGATCGACCCCGCGCACGGCATGGGCGGGCGCGCCCTCGCCGTGATGGGTCTTGACCAGGCCCTCGGCCCGCAGCACAGGAGCGGGGTGCTCGCTCACTCCAGCTCCTCCAGTTCCTCCTGGCACCGCTCCAGCCAGTCGAGGTCGGCCTGCAGATGCAGCATCGCGCCCTCGATCAGCAGATGGGCCGTCTTGTTGTCGCGGTCTTCGGCGGCGGCCAGTCTGGACAGGCTGCGCATGGTGTTGAGGTACTGGCGCCGCTGCTTGTTGATCAGGGCGATCTGGTCGGCGAGACGGGTCTGCGGAGCCAGGGCCAGCTTCATGAAGAACTCGTCCCGTACCCGAGGCTCGTCCGTGGTCTCCTCGTACCAGGCGCGCAGTGCCTCCCGCCCGGCGTCGGTGAGGTGGTAGATCTTCTTGTTGGGCCGGCTGGACTGCTCGACCTCCTCGCCCTCGATCAGCCCCGACTTCTCGAGACGGCCCAGGGTCACATAGATCTGGCCGACGTTCGGCTGAGGGTACGCGGAGCCCAGGAGCTGCTCAAGGTCCTGCTTGAGCTCATAGCCGTGGGCGGGGCCGCGCGCGAGGAGGGCCAGGAGGGGCAGGCGCACTCGTGCTGTCCTCCTCGGATCCCGGTATGTGCTCCAGGGGCCTAGTGCCCCGACAGGCAACGTTCGCCCCGTCGCGACGCCCGGCACGCACTCTCGCCGCACCGGCCGCAAGCCCAAGTACGTCCAGTACGAGGACTTCCGGCCGGCACACCGAGAGCACGCACCGGACGCCGCTCCTTCACGGGCGAACGTTGCCTGCCGCGGCACTAGTATCGCCCATACCTAACAGGTATACATGGCCTCGGACGCCGGACGACGATGCCCGGTGCCGGTGCACAGGGAGGGACCATGCGGTGGAGGCACGCCGCCGGCCGGTTCCTTCTGGTCCTGGCCGTGGTGCTGACCGGCTGTGTCACCTCGGGCGCCCAGGCCGACGAGGGTGCCTCGGGCGGACGCGGGCCGCTCACCCTGGCCACCGCGGGCGACCTCACCGGCTATCTCGGAGCGGTGCTGGAGGGCTGGAACCGCACCCACCCCGATGAGCGGGTCACCCTCGTCGAACTCCCGGACTCCGCCGACGAGACCCATGCGCAGATGACCACGGATCTGCGCGCCGGTGAGCGCAGCCGCTTCGACGTCCTCAACATCGATGTCGCCTGGACCTCCCAGTTCGCCGCCGCGGGCTGGATCCGCCCGCTGCCGCGCGAGCGCTTCCCGCTGGACAGCTTCCTGCCGCCGGTCGTCGACACGGCGACCTACGACGGACATCTGTACGCGGTGCCGTACGTCACCAACGCCGGGCTGCTCCTGTACCGCAAGGACATCCTCGAGAAGGAGGGCGTCGCGCCGCCGCGCACCTGGAGCGAACTGGAGCAGGCCGCGAAGACCATCGCCCCGAAGTACGGGCTGGACGGCTACGCGGGGCAGTTCCTGCCGTACGAGGGACTCACCGTCAACGCGGCCGAGGCCGTGTATTCGGCGGGGGGCACGATCCTGGGTGATGAGGGCGAGCGCGTCACGGTGAACTCGGCCGCGGCCCGCGAGGGCATCGGCTATCTCGCCCGGGGCCTGCGCGAGGGCTGGATCCCCGAGGAGGCGCTGAACTACAAGGAGGAGGAGTCCCGGCAGGCCTTCCAGGACGGTCGGCTGCTCTTCCTGCGCAACTGGCCGTACGCGTACGTCAGTGCCTCCGCGCCGGGCTCCGAGGTCGCCGGGAAGACCGGTGCCGTGCCGCTGCCGGGGCCCGAGGGGCCGGGGACCAGCGTTCTGGGCGGCTCCAATCTGGCGGTCAACACCCATGCGCGGCACCCGGAGTCGGCCATGCGCCTGATCGGGTATCTCACCGGCGAGCGGGTGCAGCGCGAGGTCCTCACCCGCGGCGCGCTGCCCCCGGTGAGGGCCGCGCTCTACGACGATCCCACGCTGGTGCGGGAGTTCCCGTATCTGCCGACCCTGCGGGCGAGCGTTCTGGCTGCCGCCCCGCGCCCCAAGAGCCCGCGCTACGACCAGGTCAGCCTGGCGGTGCAGGCGGTCGTGCATGACGCGCTGACCGGGCACGAGACGCCCGAGAGCGCGGTGCGACGGCTGGCGCGGGAGCTGGCCGCCCTCTCCCACCGCTAGTTACTTGTTAGGTAACGCCCGGGTCTCTCTTCGCTCTTCAGTGACCCGATATATCCCCATAATCAGGGCCAACTCCCCGGTATCTTACGTCGGTTCATTGACACCCTTATGACACGCCTACTTAACATGCATGCATAACCGTAAGCACGCACAGACAGGTCGACGGGGTGAGTCTCAAGCACATCGACACCCACCGCTGGTGGCGCGATGCAGTGATCTACCAGGTGTATGTCCGCAGCTTCCTGGACAGCACCGGTGACGGCATCGGCGATCTGGCCGGGGTCAGAGCAGGGCTGCCGTATCTGAAGAAGCTCGGCGTGGACGGGATCTGGCTGAGCCCGTTCTTTCCCTCGCCCCAGCACGACCACGGCTACGACGTCTCCGACTACTGCGACGTCGACCCGCTCTTCGGGGATCTCGACGAGTTCGACCGGCTGATGGCGGCCGCCCGGCGCCTCGGCATCAAGGTGCTCCTCGACATCGTCCCCAACCACTGCTCCAGCGAGCACCCGTGGTTCCGCGAGGCGCTCGCCTCCGCGCCCGGCAGCCCGGCCCGGGCCCGCTTCCACTTCGCCGAGGGCCGCGGCCCCGGCGGCGCCGAGCCGCCCAACAACTGGCACGCCATGTTCGGCGGTCCGGCCTGGAGCCGGGTCACCGAGGCGGACGGGACCCCCGGCCAGTGGTATCTGCATATGTTCACCCCCGAGCAGCCCGACTGGAACTGGCGCAACCCCGAGATCGCCGCCCACTTCGACCATGCGCTGCGCTTCTGGCTGGACCGGGGCGTCGACGGCTTCCGTATCGATGTCGCCGCCGGACTCTTCAAGCACCCCGAACTGCCCGACTCCCCGGACCCGGAGGCCGACGCCCGCACCCGCGACTCGGTCAACCCGCTCGCCTGGAACCAGCCCGAGGTGCACGAGGTGTGGCGGCACTGGCGCGCGGTGTGCGAGGAGTACACGGCACGCGACGGCCGTGAGCGGCTCCTGGTCGGCGAGGTCTCGGTGCCCACCGCCCGCGAACACGCGCAGTACGTCCGCCCGGACGAGCTCCACCAGGCCTTCTTCTTCGACCTGCTCAGCGCCCCCTGGGACCCGGACGCCTTCCGCAAGGTCGTCTCCGAGGCCATGCAGGACATCGCCGGCACCGGCTCCACGGTCACCTGGGTGCTCAACAACCACGACCAGGTCCGCACCGTCACCCGCTACGGGGAACCGGCCGTCGAGGGCAGCGGCCTGGGTGCCGCCCGGGCCCGCGCCGCCGCGTTGCTGATGCTCGCGCTGCCCGGCGCCGCCTATATCTACCAGGGCGAGGAACTGGGGCTGCCGGAGGTCGTCGACCTGCCCGACGACGTGCTCACCGACCCGATCTTCCGGCGCACCGGAAGCCGCGCCCGCGTCCGCGACGGCTGCCGGGTGCCGCTGCCCTGGTCGGGACACGCCTCCCCGTTCGGCTTCACCTCAGGGGCAGAGGGCGCCAAGCCGTGGCTGCCGCAGCCGGACTGGTTCGCCGAGCACGCCACCGACCGTGCCCTCGCCGACACCCGCTCCTTCTGGCATCTGTACCGCGACGGCCTCCAACTGCGCACCGCGCTGGCCCAGCTAGGCGAGGGCACCCTGCGCTGGCTCGACACCCCGCCCGACGTGCTCGCCTTCGTCCGCGGCGACGACCTGGTCTGCGCCGTCAACTTCGGCACGGCACCCACGACCGCCCCGGTCCCGGGCACCCCGCTGCTCGCCAGCGGCCCCTGCCCGCCCGGAGAACTCCCCGGCTCGACCGCCGCGTGGTGGATCAGCGACGGCAGCGGCCTCTGATCCTCCTCCGGTTCCCGTCAACTCCCACTCTCTCGAAGGGACATCAACGATGATGAGACGACGTACCACCCTCCTCACCGGTTGCACCGCCCTCGTCCTGGCGCTCGGCGCCACCGCCTGCGGCGGCGAGCCCGTGTCCGCGGGCGGCGGCGACAAGGAGCTCAGCGGCCAGACCGTCACCGTGGCCGGTGTCTGGTCCGGCAGCGAGCAGAAGAACTTCCAGAAGGTGCTGGACGCGTTCACCGAGAAGACCGGCGCCAAGACGCAGTTCATCTCCACCGGCGACAATGTCTCCACGGTCGTCGGCAGCAAGATCGAGGGCGGCAACGCACCCGATGTCGTGATGGTCCCGCAGGTCGGCGTGCTCCAGCAGTTCGCCAAGGAGGGCTGGCTCAAGCCGCTGTCCGAGACCGCGCAGAAGAGCGTGAACGACGGCTACGCGAAGGTGTGGCAGAGCTACGGCAGCGTCGACGGCACCCTCTACGGCCTGTACTTCAAGGCCGCCCACAAGTCGACCGTCTGGTACAGCCCGGACGCCTTCACCCAGGCCGGCATCGAGGCGCCGAAGACCTACGACGAGATGCTGAAGGCCGGGCACACCGTCTCCGACTCGGGCCTCGCCGCCTTCGCGGTCGCCGGACAGGACGGCTGGACGCTCACCGACTGGTTCGAGAACATCTATCTCTCCCAGGCCGGGCCCGAGAAGTACGACGCCCTGGCGTCCCACGAGCTGAAGTGGACTGACGCGAGCGTGGTCAAGGCGCTCGGCACCCTCGGCAAGCTCTTCAAGGACAAGCAGCTGATCGCGGGCGGCCAGAAGGGTGCCCTGAACACCGACTTCCCGGGTTCCGTGGAGAAGGTCTTCGGTCCCAAGCCCGAGGCCGGCATGGTCTACGAGGGCGACTTCGTCGCCGGCGTCGCCCACGACCAGTTCGGCAGGACCATCGGCAAGGACGCCGACTTCTTCCCGTTCCCGGCGGTCGACGGCGGCAACGCGCCCGTGGTCAGCGGCGGTGACGCAGCGGTCGCCCTCAAGGACGGCAAGAACGCCAAGGCCGGCATGAAGCTCCTGGAGTACCTGGCGACCCCGGAGGCCTCCGCCGTGTGGGCGAAGGCGGGCGGCTTCCTGTCCCCGAACAAGAAGCTCGACCTCGCCTCCTACAGCGACGACGTCACCCGTGCCACCGCCAAGTCGCTGATCGAGGCCGGTGACGCGGACTCGGTGCGCTACGACATGTCGGACATGGCGCCGGCGGCCTTCGGCGGCACCAAGGGCGTCGGCGAGTGGAAGCTCCTCCAGGACTTCCTGCGCGACCCCTCCGACCCCAAGGCGACCGCGGCCAAGCTGGAGGACGCGGCGGCCAAGGCGTACCGGGGCTGACCGGGCATGACCGCCACCACGCTCGTGAAAGAGGCGGGCCCGCCGCCGCCCGCGGCCGGCGCGGAACGCGCCCGGCGCGCGCGGCGGCGCGGGCGGGCCGCCGCCCTGCTGTTCGCCTTCCCCGCCTTGCTGCTGCTGGGCGCCCTCGTCGTCTACCCGGTGCTGTTCTCGATCGGGCGCAGCTTCTTCGACGCCTCCGGGAACCGGTTCGTGGGCGGCGAGAACTACACCGAGATGTTCCGCGACCCGGCGACGCTGAAGGCCATCCGCAACACCACCATCTGGGTGGTGGTGGCCCCGGCGCTGCTGACCGGGCTCGGACTGATCCTGGCCGTGCTGGTGGAGAAGGTCCGCTGGGCGACGGCGTTCAAGCTGCTGCTGTTCATGCCGATGGCGGTGTCCTTCCTCGCCGCGGGCATCACCTTCCGGCTCGCCTATGACGAGGACCCGGACAAGGGTGTGCTGAACGCCGCCGTGGTCTCGGTCCACGACGCCTTCAAGGGCTCCTCGTCGTACCCGACGGCCCGGGCCCGTGAGGGGGAGGCGCTGAGCGCGTCCGCGGACGGCTCCTACCGCACCCGTGCGGGCGTCTCGCCGGGTGACTCGGTGGTGCTGCCCATGGTCGGCGTCCTGCCCAAGGACCTGCCCGCGGGGGCCGAACCCGCCGCCGCGGCGGCCGGGCGCAAGGCGGCCGCCGACGAGCTGCGCGGCGTGGTCTATCTGGACTTCACGCCCGGCGGGGGCGGACAGCAGGGCAAGGTCGACGCGCAGGAGAGCGGCCTGCCGAAGATGCGGGTGGAGGCGCTGCGCGACGGCCGGACCGTCGCGAGCACCACCACCGCGTCCGACGGCTCCTTCCACTTCTCCCAGCTGGCCGCCGGCTCGTACACGCTGAAGCTGCCGGCGTCCAACTTCGCACCGCCCTACCAGGGGATCTCCTGGCTCGGCCCGACACTCGTCACACCGGCGATCATCGGGGCCTATCTGTGGATCTGGACCGGCTTCGCCATGGTGCTGATCGGCGCGGGCCTGTCCACCCTGCCGCGGGACGCGCTGGAGGCGGCGCGGATCGACGGGGCGAACGAGTGGCAGATCTTCCGCCGGATCACGGTGCCGCTGCTCGCACCGGTGCTCACCGTGGTCTTCGTGACCCTGGTGATCAATGTGATGAAGGTCTTCGACCTCGTCTACATCATCGCGCCCGGTCCGGTGCAGGAGGACGCGACCGTGCTCGCGACCCAGATGTGGCTGGTGTCTTTCGGCGGCGGCAACAACCAGGGCCTCGGCAGCGCGCTCGGCGTGCTTCTGCTGCTGCTGGTGATCCCCGCGATGGTCTTCAACGTCCGTCGTTTCCGAAGGAGTCAGCGATGAACGCGATCAGGCGCGGCCTGGGCAACGGTCTGGTCCAGGCGTTCCTCGTGGTGGTCGGGCTGATCTGGCTGACCCCCCTGGCGGGGTTGTTCGTCGCGTCGCTGCGCTCGCCCGAGGACACCGCGAAGGGCGGCTGGTGGACGGCGCTGTCCGCCCCGGCACAGATGTCCTTCGACAACTACTCGGCGCTGCTGAAGAACGCCGGGATGACCCAGGCGTTCTGGAACACCGTGATGATCTCGGTGCCCACCACCGCGCTGGTCGTCATCATCGCGGCGCTCGCCGGATATGCCTTCGCCTGGCTGGACTTCCCGGCCCGTGAACCGCTCTTCCTGCTGGTGGTGGCGCTGCTGGTGGTGCCGGTGCAGATCGGTCTGCTGCCGGTCGCCAAACTCTTCGGGCAGCTGGGGCTGTTCGGCACCATCCCCGGAGTGGTGCTGTTCCATGTGGCGTACGGACTGCCGTTCGCGGTGTTCCTGCTGCGGAACTACTTCGCCGAGATGCCCAAGGAGATGCTGGAGGCGGCGCGGATGGACGGCGGCAGCGAATGGCGGATCTTCACCCGCCTGGTGCTGCCCGTGGGCCGGCCCGCCCTCGCCAGCCTGGCCATCTTCCAGTTCCTCTGGGTGTGGAACGACATGCTGGTGGCCCTGCTGTTCGCCGACGGCTCCTCCCAGCCGCTGACCGTGGAACTCCAGACCCAGCTACGGCAGTTCGGCAGCAACATCGATGTCCTGGCCCCCGGGGCCTTCCTGTCCCTGATCGTTCCGGTGGCGGTGTTCTTCGCCTTCCAGCGGCACTTCGTCCAGGGAGTCATGGCCGGGTCGGTGAAGTAGGGGCGCGTAAGCGGGCGGGCGGGACGGGCGCGGGCAGGCGTCCTCCCGCCCGTCGTTTGTCAGGGCGGGCCCCTACAGGTCGAGGAACGGGACCAGTACCGACAACAGTTCGGCGGGCGCGTCCAGTGCGATGAGATGAGCCGCGGTGGGGAACTCGACCAGACTGGCACCGGGGATCTCGGCGGCGTACCGCCGGCCGATGTCCTGGAAGTCGGCGACGTCCAGCCGTCCGGTCCCCACCAGCACGGGGACGGAGACAGCGGCGAGATCGCCGGGCGCGGTGGACCGGGAGTGCTCCTCCACGACGCCCTGATTGACCAGCGACGTGCGCATCGGCCCGCGGAGCCCGTCGGCGAGACCGGGCGCGACGTCCTCCCACTCTCGAGCCGGCCCGCGCAGCCACATGTCCAGGTTGACACGGACGGCGGCCTCCATGTCCCCCGAGGCCAGGGCCGCCGTCTCCGCCTCGTCGTACGCGACCATGTCCGCGGACCAGTCGTATCCCGGCCAGGGCGGGGCGAGCAGTGCCAGGGAACACACCCGGTCCGGGTGGGCCAGAGCGAAGTTCAGGGCCACCCGACCGCCCCAGGACGCGCCGACGAGCCGGACCCGTTCATGCCCGAGACGGTCCAGGAGACGGCGCAGATCGTCGGCCTCGTCGAACGGGCCGGTCGGGGGCTCGGACGCACCGAAGCCCCGCAGGTCGTACCGGACGACGGTGTGCCGCTCCGCGAGACCGGGCACGATCGCGTCCCACATACGGTGATCGGCGACGCCCGCGTGCACAAGGACGACAGGGGGTCCGTCGCCCTCGACGGCATAGGAAAGACGGCCGAGATCATCGGCAAGTATGAGCATCCGCAGATGCTCGCAGCGTCACCGCGCGGGTGTCACCCGAAAATGGGTCGCTACAGCACCATGCCCCGGGCTCCGACTTGCGGAGCCCGGGGCACCGGCACGGCCCGTCCGGCGTTTCGCCGGGGGAGCCGCCGCGCGTTCCTCACGGTGAGGCGGGCGGGTACAGGGATCTCGGGAGCTGGGACGCCGCTGCCGCGTCCAGCAGCCACAGGGTGCGGGACCTGCCGTACGCGCCGGCCGCCGGGGCCTGGATCTCGCCCGCGCCGGACAGGGCGATGGCCACCGCCCGGGCCTTGTCCTCGCCGGCCGCCAGCAGCCACACCTCGCGGGCGGACCGGATGGCGGGCAGGGTCAGGGTGACCCGGGTCGGCGGCGGCTTCGGCGCGCCGTGCACGCCGACCACCGGGGACTCTGTCTCCCGCACCGCGGGCAGCTCGGGGAAGAGCGAGGCCACATGCGTGTCCGGGCCCACCCCCAGCAGCAGCACGTCGAACGCGGGCACCGCACCGTGGTTCTCGGGCCCCGCGGCCCGGGCCAGCTCCGCCGCGTACGCCTCGGCCGCCGCGTCCACATCGGCGCCGTAGGCACCGTCGGAGGCGGGCATGGGATGCACCCGCTCCGGGTCCAGCGGCACGGCGTCCAGCAGCGCCTCGCGGGCCTGGGTGTGGTTGCGTTCCGGGTCGCCCTCCGGCAGATAGCGCTCGTCGCCCCACCACAGGTCGATGCGGCTCCAGTCGACGGCGTCCCGGGCGGGCGCCTCGGCGAGCGCGGCCAGCAGACCGTTGCCGTTGCGCCCGCCGGTGAGCACCACCGAGGCGGAGCCGCGCGAGGCCTGGGCGTCCACCACCTTGGTGATCAGCCGGGCCGCCGCGGCCTGGGCCATCAGCTCCTTGTCGCGGTGCACGACGAGCTGGGGGGTGCTCACTGCGCCGCCGCCCGGTGCGCGGAGCCGGACTGCGGGGCCGATTCCTGCGTCTGCCCCGGCTCGGGGCCTCCGGCCACGTCCGCCTCCTTCACCGGGGGCTGCCCGGCCGGGGCTCCCGCGGGCTTCGCCGGGGCGCCCAGCCGGTCCACGCCGTAGCGCAGCGCCGAGGCATAGGTGTCGTCCGGGTCGAGCCGGCGCAGCTCCTCCGCGATCAGCTCGGAGGTCTCGCGCCGCTTCAGCGCCACCGCGCGGTCGGGCTGACCGTGGATGGAGAGCGTGGCGAGCGAGCCGTCCGCCCGGTCGAGGACGATCGGACCGCAGCTGGTGCCCAACCGGACGGCGGTGAGGCCGGGCCCTGCGGACCGGGAGCGCATGACGGGCACGTCCAGCCGGTCCGCGAGCCACATCGCCAGCAGCTCACAGCTCGGGTTGAACTCCTCGCCCTCCACCTCGACCGTGGTGACCTCGCAGGTGACCTGGTCGAGGGCCGCGGCCAGCATCGAGCGCCAGGGCGTGATGCGGGTCCACGACAGATCGGTGTCGCCGGGCGTGTAGGCGTCGGCGCGGGCGTTCAGCTCCCGCACCGGGGCCTCGGCCGTGTAGGAGTCCGTGACCCGGCGCTGGGCGAGCGCGCCCAGCGGGTCGTTGGCCGGGTCGAGCGGCGCGTCGGCCGGCCACCACACCACGACGGGGGCGTCCGGCAGCAGCAGCGGCAGCACCACGGAGTCCGCGTGGTTCACCACTTCGCCGTACAGCCGCAGCACCACCGTCTCCCCGGTGCTCGCGTCCGCGCCCACCCGGACCTCGGCGTCCAGCCGGGAGGAGGTGCGGTCGCGCGGGGAACGGGAGATCCGCTTGATGACCACCAGGGTGCGCGAGGGGTGCTCGCGCGAGGCCTCGTTGGCGGACTTCAGCGCGTCGTAGGCGTTCTCCTCGTCGGTGACGATGACCAGGGTGAGCACCATGCCCACGGCGGGGGTGCCGATGGCACGGCGTCCCTGCACCAGCGCCTTGTTGATCTTGCTGGCCGTGGTGTCCGTGAGGTCGATCTTCATGGCCTGCGCCAGCTCCGTCCGTCTCGTGCGAGCATCTCGTCGGCCTCGACGGGCCCCCAGGTGCCGGCCGGGTACTGCGCGGGCTTGCCGTGCGTGTCCCAGTACTCCTCGATCGGGTCGAGGATCTTCCAGGACAGCTCGACCTCCTCGGTGCGCGGGAACAGGTTCGAGTCCCCGAGCAGCACGTCCAGGATCAGGCGCTCGTAGGCCTCCGGGCTGGACTCGGTGAAGGACTCGCCGTAGGCGAAGTCCATGGACACGTCCCGGATCTCCATCGAGGTGCCCGGCACCTTGGAGCCGAAGCGCACGGTGACGCCCTCGTCGGGCTGGACGCGGATGACGACCGCGTTCTGGCCGAGCTCCTCGGTGGCGGTGGTGTCGAAGGGGGAGTGCGGGGCGCGCTGGAAGACGACCGCGATCTCGGTGACCCGGCGGCCCAGCCGCTTGCCGGTGCGCAGATAGAAGGGCACGCCCGCCCAGCGGCGGTTGTCGATGGCCAGCTTGACCGCGGCATAGGTGTCGGTCGTGGAGGCGGGGTCGATGCCCTCCTCCTGGAGATAGCCGACCGCCTTCTCGCCGCCCTGCCAGCCGGCCGCGTACTGCGCGAACACGGTGTCCCGGCCCAGCTCTCTGGGCAGCCGGACCGCCCCGAGGACCTTGGTCTTCTCGGCGGCGAGCGCATCCGCGTCGAAGGAGGCGGGCTCCTCCATGGCCGTGAGGGCCAGCAGCTGGAGCAGGTGGTTCTGGATGACGTCGCGGGCGGCACCGATGCCGTCGTAGTAGCCGGCCCGGCCGCCGATGCCGATGTCCTCGGCCATGGTGATCTGCACATGGTCCACGAAGGACCGGTTCCAGATCGGCTCGAACATCGTGTTGGCGAAGCGCAGCGCCAATATGTTCTGGACGGTCTCCTTGCCCAGATAGTGGTCGATGCGGAAGACCTGGTCCGGGGCGAAGACCTCGTGCACGATCGCGTTGAGCTCCTCGGCCGACCTCAGATCGTGGCCGAAGGGCTTCTCGATCACCGCGCGCCGCCAGGAGCCGCCGGTCTGGTCGGCCAGACCGTGCTTCTTCAGCTGCTGGATGACCACCGGGAAGGACCGGGGCGGCACAGAGAGATAGAAGGCGAAGTTGCCGCCCGTGCCCTGCGCCTTGTCCAGCTCCTCGATGGTGCCGCGCAGCCGTTCGAAGGAGTCGTCGTCGTCGAAGGTGCCCTGGACGAAACGCATGCCCTGGATCAGCTGCTGCCAGACCTCCTCGCGGAAGGGCGTGCGGGCATGCTGCTTGACGGCGTCATGGACCTCCTGGGCGAAGTCCTCGTCCTGCCACTCGCGGCGGGCGAAGCCGACGAGGGAGAAGCCCGGCGGCAGCAGACCACGGTTGGCGAGGTCGTAGACGGCGGGCATCAGCTTCTTGCGCGACAAATCGCCTGTAACGCCGAAGATGACCAGGCCCGACGGCCCCGCGATGCGCGGGAGCCGTCGGTCCGCGGCGTCACGAAGCGGATTCGCTTCGTGTACGGATGTCAAGGTCTCAGCCCTCCGAGGGGGCGAGGCGCCGGAGCTCCGCCTCGGTCGACTCGAGCAGGTCGTTCCAGGAGGCCTCGAACTTCTCGACGCCCTCGTCCTCCAGGAGCTGGACCACGTCGTCGTACGAGATCCCGAGCCGCTCGATCGCGTCCAGATCGGCGCGCGCCTGCTCGTAGGTGCCGGTGACGGTGTCGCCGGTGATGTCGCCGTGGTCCTCGGTGGCCAGCAGGGTGGCCTCGGGCATGGTGTTCACCGTGTTCGGCGCCACCAGGTCGTCCACGTACAGGGTGTCCTTGTAGGCCGGGTCCTTGACGCCGGTGGAGGCCCACAGCGGGCGCTGCTTGTTGGCCTGCGCCTTGTCGAGGGCCAGCCAGCGGTCGCCGCCGAACACCTCCTCGTACGCCTGGTAGGCGAGCCGCGCGTTGGCGAGCGCCGCCTTGCCGCGCAGCCCCTTGGCCTCGGGCGTGCCCTGGGCGTCCAGCCGCTTGTCGATCTCGGAGTCCACCCGGGACACGAAGAAGGACGCCACCGAGTGGATCTTGGAGAGATCCAGGCCGCGTTCCTTCGCCTTCTCCAGACCGGTGATGTAGGCGTCCATCACCGCGCGGTAACGCTCCAGGGAGAAGATCAGCGTCACATTGACGCTGATGCCGTTCGCGATGGTCTCGGTGATCGCCGGAAGCCCCGCCTCGGTGGCCGGGATCTTGATGAGCGTGTTCGGGCGGTCGACGAGCCAGGCCAGCTGCTTGGCCTCGGCGATGGTGGCGCGGGTACGGTGCGCCAGCCGCGGGTCGACCTCGATCGACACCCGGCCGTCCTGGCCCTGGGTGGCGTCGAACACCGGCCGCAGGATGTCGGCGGCGTCCCGGACGTCCGCCGTGGTGATCATGCGGACGGCCTCGTCGACGGTGACCTTGCGGGCGGCCAGGTCGGCGAGCTGCCGCTCGTAACCGTCCCCCGCCGAGATCGCCTTCTGGAAGATCGTCGGGTTGGTGGTGACGCCCACGACGTGCTGCTCGTCGATCAGTTCGGCGAGATTGCCGGACGTGATCCGCTTGCGCGACAGGTCGTCCAGCCAGATCGCGACGCCTTCCTCGGAGAGGCGCTTCAGTGCGTCTGTCATGGAAATTGCATCTCCTACGTGTCGTGTATCAGCGTCAGCGCCGGGCTGCGGCGATCGATTCCCGGGCGGCGGCGGCGACGTTCTCGGGAGTGAAACCGAACTCACGGAACAGGACCTTGCCGTCCGCCGAAGCACCGAAGTGCTCCAGGGAGACGATGCGGCCGGCGTCCCCCACGAAGCGATGCCAGGTGAGGCCGATCCCGGCCTCGACCGCGACCCGCGCCTTCACCGACGGCGGCAGGACGCTGTCCCGGTACCCCTGCTCCTGCTCCTCGAACCACTCCACGGACGGCATCGACACCACCCGCGTCGGCACGCCCTCGGCCTGGAGCTGCTCACGGGCCTCGACGGCCAGGTGCACCTCGGAACCGGTGGCGATCAGGACGACCTGCGGCTCGCCGCCCTCGGCCTCGGCCAGCACATAACCGCCGCGCGCGGTGTCCTCGTTGGGTTCGTAGGTCGGCACACCCTGACGGGTCAGCGCCAGACCGTGCGGGGCGCCCTTGCCGAACTCCTTGGTCCAGCGCCTGAGGATCTCGCGCCAGGCGATCACGGTCTCGTTGGCGTCGGCGGGGCGGACGACGTTCAGACCCGGGATCGCCCGCAGCGAGGCCAGGTGCTCGACCGGCTGGTGGGTGGGGCCGTCCTCACCCAGGCCGATGGAGTCGTGCGTCCACACATAGGTCACCGGCAGATGCATCAGCGCGGACAGCCTGACCGCGTTGCGCATGTAGTCGGAGAACACCAGGAAGGTGCCGCCGTAGACACGGGTGTTGCCGTGCAGGGCGATGCCGTTCATCTCCGCGGCCATGGAGTGCTCGCGGATGCCGAAGTGCACGGTGCGGCCGTAGGGGTCGGCGCTCGGCAGCGGGTTGTCCGCCGGCAGGAAGGAGCTGTTCTTGTCGATGGTGGTGTTGTTGGAACCGGCCAGGTCGGCCGAACCGCCCCACAGCTCGGGGACGACCGCGCCGAGGGCCTGCAGCACCTTGCCGGAGGCGGCACGCGTGGCGACGCCCTTGCCCGTCTCGAAGACCGGGAGCTTCTCCTCCCAGCCGGTGGGCAGCTCACCCTTGCTGATGCGGTCGAACTCGGCGACGTGCTCCCCGGCGCGGTTGCGCCACTCCTGGAACGACTTCTCCCACTCAGCCTTCGCCTGACGGCCCCGCTCCAGGGCCTTGCGGGTATGGCCGATGACCTCGTCGGAGACCTCGAAGGTCTGCTCCGGGTCGAAGCCGAGGACGCGCTTGGTGGCCGCGACCTCCTCCTCGCCCAGTGCCGAGCCGTGCGCGGCCTCGGTGTTCTGCGCGTGCGGGGCCGGCCAGGCGATGATCGAGCGCATCGCGATGAAGGACGGCCTGTCCGTGACCTTCCGGGCCTGCTCGATCGCGTCGTAGAGGGCGTGCGGGTCCAGGTCGCCGTCCGGCTTCGGCGCCACGCGCTGCACATGCCAGCCGTACGCCTCGTACCGCTTGACCGTGTCCTCGGAGATCGCGGTCTCCGTGTCGCCCTCGATCGAGATGTGGTTGTCGTCCCACAGCAGGATCAGATTGCCGAGCTTCTGGTGACCGGCCAGCGAGGACGCCTCGGCCGAGATGCCCTCCTGGAGGCAGCCGTCACCGGCGATGCAGTAGATGAAGTGGTCGAAGGGCGAGGCGCCCTCGGGACCCTCCGGGTCGAACAGGCCGCGCTCGTAGCGGGAGGCCATGGCCATGCCCACCGCATTGGCGACACCCTGGCCCAGCGGGCCGGTGGTCGTCTCCACGCCCGGCGTGTGCCCGTACTCGGGGTGGCCGGGGGTCCGGGAGCCCCAGGTGCGGAAGGACTTCAGATCGTCCAGCTCCAGACCGAAACCGGCCAGGTAGAGCTGGGTGTAGAGGGTCAGCGACGAATGGCCGGCGGACAGGACGAACCGGTCGCGGCCCACCCACTCGGGATCCGCCGGGTCATGGCGCATCACCTTCTGGAAGAGGGTGTAGGCGGCCGGAGCCAGGCTCATCGCCGTACCCGGATGGCCGTTGCCGACCTTCTGTACGGCGTCGGCGGCCAGGACGCGGGCGGTGTCGACGGCCCGCTGGTCCAATTCGGTCCACTCGAGGTCTGGTGTGGTCGGCTTGGTGATCACCCTGGGTCAGGGCTCCTCTCCACATGTCGAATGCCGGTGCACTGGGGGCACCGGCCGGTGCTGAGCCTACCCCCGTCGGTACATGCATCTTTCGAGTCATTCCAGACTGCCGGGAGCGGCCACTGTCTGCCTCCCGATCAGCGCGTTCGTGCATTTCGCAACTGAATACGGACGGCGTCAGAAGAGCGCTCAACCGAGCAGGATCCTGCTCCTGATTCCGGGGCCGTCCGGGGCGCGATCCCGCTTCTGACCGCGGGTCCGCCCGGCGCCGCCGCCCCCCGAGCGCGGCCGTCCCAACACGACCGACCCCCGAGGAGGGCGGTCTGGGGGCAACGTCTAAAGTTGCGTGAGTACGCGCGAGCATGTACCGGGCATTCACACCCGGCGCGCTCGCTGAGATGTCTCTGTCAGGGGTGTACGTGACGGCCGTCGAATCCCGTCCCGGGAATGCCTCCCTTGCCCTCAAGGCCATGGGGGAGAGTGCGGGCACCGCCTTCCCGGCCGCGAGAGAGCTCGGGACGAGCAGCAGCCGGACCCGGCGGTCGTTCGGGGCCCGGGTCAAGGCATTCGTGGCACTGACGAAGCCGCGGATCATCGAGCTGTTGCTGATCACCACGGTGCCGGTGATGTTCCTCGCCCAGCAGGGCGTGCCCGACCTCAAGCTGGTGCTGCTCACCTGCCTCGGCGGTTATCTGTCCGCGGGCGGCGCCAACGCGCTGAACATGTACATCGACCGTGACATCGACGCGCTGATGGACCGCACCTCACAGCGTCCCCTGGTCACGGGGATGGTCAGCCCCCGTGAATGCCTCGCCTTCGGCATCACCCTGGGGATCGTCTCCACCCTGCTGTTCGGTCTCACCGTCAACTGGCTGTCCGCCTGGCTCTCGCTCGGCGCGCTCCTCTTCTATGTCGTCGTCTACACGATGATCCTCAAGCGGCGCACCTCGCAGAACATCGTGTGGGGCGGCATCGCCGGCTGTCTGCCGGTGCTCATCGGCTGGTCCTCGGTCACCAACTCCATGTCGTGGGCCCCGATCATCCTCTTCCTGGTCATGTTCTTCTGGACGCCGCCGCACTACTGGCCGCTGTCCATGAAGGTCAAGGAGGACTACGCGCGCGTGGGTGTGCCCATGCTGCCGGTCGTCGCCTCCAACAAGGTGGTCGCCCGCCAGATCGTGATCTACAGCTGGGTGATGGTCGCGGTCTCGCTGCTGCTCACCCCGCTCGGCTACACCGGATGGTTCTACACGGTGGTGGCCGTGGCGGCCGGCGGCTGGTGGCTGTGGGAGGCCCACGCCCTGCAGAACCGCGCCAAGGCGGAGGTCACGGGCGGGAAGCTCAAGGAGATGCGGCTGTTCCACTGGTCCATCACCTATGTCTCGCTGCTGTTCGTCGCGGTCGCGGTGGATCCGTTCCTGCGCTGAGGCCTGAGGGCCGAGGCCCGGGGTCCGTGCCTCCGCGATGCGCCGGGCGCGGCCTTCCGGGGCGCGGTGCTCCGTGTCCCAGGCCACGCGGCCTTGCCGTCGCCCTGCGGTTTACTCATCGGTAGCATCCTGACCATGGCAGACACGGCAGACACGCAGCAGTTCGACGCGGGCCCCGAGGCCCGGAAGGCCGCCGGGGCGGAGCGCACGGCGGCCCGGCTCGCCCGGCAGATCGGCGCCTTCGCCCGGCAGCACGGCGGTGCCGAGGGACAGGTGGCGTACGTCGGGGAGCGCGGCGCCCGGATCGTGCTCGTCGGCGAGGACGGCGACTGGGGCGACCTCTTCGCACCCACGTACGCGATCGCCGAGGAGGCCGTGCGCATCTCCGGGATCACCGTCCATGAGGCGTTCGACGGGGAGCTCGCGGGCAAGGTCAGGACCGGCCCGTACGAATGGAAGCGCATGGCGGGGCTCCAGCTGGGCGGCCGGCAGGGCGCCTGAGACCGGCACCTGGATCCGGCGGCCGTTCCCGCCGGTCCCGCGCCCGGGGGACGGGGGAGCAACACCTCACGCCCGGTTCACCCGTTAGGACCCTGTGGAGGCACGGTCCAGTCGCGGGGAGTCCGGATGATCGAAATGCCGTCCCTGGTGGACCAGTACTGCCACGGTGTGCTCCGTACCGAGCTGGGCCTCGGCACCTTCGAGGCCCACCTCGCCCGCACTGAGGGCCCGCCGGCCGCCGGCACCACCCTCTTCGACACCCAGACCGGCTTCGCCGTACGCCGCTGGTGTCCGCCGCTGCTCGGTCTGGAACCGCACTGCCCGCCCGCCCGCTATCTCGCGCGGCGCCGTGAACTCGGGGTCCTGGAGGCGGGGCGCAGACTGCTGCGGGGCAGCGGCATCACCACCTACCTGGTCGACACCGGACTGCCCGGCGATCTCACCGGGCCCGCCGAGATGGCCGCGACGGGAGCGGCCGAGGCCCATGAGATCGTCCGCCTGGAGCTGCTCGCCGAACAGGTGGCCGACACCTCGGGCACGGTGGAGTCCTTTCTCGGCAATCTCGCCGAGTCGGTGCACGGGGCGGCGGCGCACGCGGTGGCCTTCACCTCGGTGGCGGGCGTACGCCACGGTCTGGCGCTCGCGCCGGAGCCTCCCGGGCCGGGGGAGGTGCGCGGTGCGGCGGGGCGCTGGCTCGCGGGCCGCCGGGTGGGCGGCGCCCTCTCGGACCCGGTGCTGCTGCGCCATCTGCTGTGGAGCGCGGTGGCCTCGGGCCGGCCCCTCCAGCTCCACGCGGGACTCGGCGAACCGGGGCTGCGCATCGACCGTACCGACCCGGTCCTGCTCACCGACTTCGTGCGCGCCACGGCCGGTCTCGGCACCGATCTCGTGCTGCTGCACGGCTATCCCTACCACCGGCACGCGGCCCATCTGGCCGGGGTGTTCCCTCATGTTCATGCGGACCTGGGCGCGGTGTTCCTGCGGACCGGTGCCCGGGCCGCGGATGTGCTCGCCGAGGTCCTGGAGCTGGCCCCCTTCGGCAAGCTCCTCTTCTCCAGCGGCGCCCACGGTCTGCCCGAACTCCATGTGGTCGGCGCCTGTCTGTTCCGTGAGGCGCTCTCCCGGCTGCTGGGGGACTGGGTCACCGGGGGCGCCTGGTCGCCTGCGGACGCGCGGCGGGTCGCGGAGATGATCGCCGCGGGCAACGCCCGGCGGATCTACGGACTGAAGTGAGCCGTAAGGACCCGCCGGCCCCGCGCTGCGCGTCCCGCGGGGGCGGGTGTCAGGCGGCGGCGAGGGCGGGTTCCGCCGGGGGGCCCGGCAGATCCGGTGCCGCCCCGGCGCGTTCGCGCAGCGACAGCAGCACCCGCAGCACCCCGATCCACACCAGGCAGGAGCCGAACATATGGAGGCCGACCAGGACCTCCGGCAGATGGGTGAAGTACTGCACATAGCCCAGCACGCCCTGGAGCAGCAGCACCATGAACAGCTCCCGGGTGCGGCGCAGCGGGCTCGCGGGGGAGTCGACCGCCTTGAGGATGAACCACAGGGCGAAGGTCAGCGTCACCACGATCCAGGCCAGCACGGCGTGCACCTTGGCGACCGTCTCCCAGTCGATGTGGATCCGGTCGACCTCGCTGGAGTCACCCGCGTGCGGGCCCGCGCCGGTGACCACCGTGCCCACCGCGATCAGCAGCACCGCGGCGACGACCAGGAACCACACCAGCTGCCGCACCGCCTTGCCGACCAGCGGACGCGGCGCGGCGTCGCCCTCGCGGGTGCGCTGCCACATCACCGTGGCCACCGTGATCAGTGCCGTGGAGAGCAGGAAGTGCGCGGCCACGGTGTACGGGTTGAGGCCGACCAGCACCACGATGCCGCCGAGCACCGCATTGCCCATCACCACCCAGAACTGCGCCCAGCCGAGCCGGGTGAGGCCGCGTCGCCACGGCTTCTGCGAGCGGGCCGCGACGATCGCCCAGCCGACCGCCGCACACAGCACATAGGTCAGCATGCGGTTGCCGAACTCGATGACGCCGTGCACGCCCATCGCCCGGGTCGTGGTCAGCGAGCCGTCCGTGCACTGCGGCCAGGTCGGGCAGCCGAGCCCGGAGCCGGTCAGACGCACCGCACCGCCGGTGACGACGATGACCACCGACATCACGAGCGCGGCGAGTGCCGCCCGCCGGACCGTCCGGGGGTCCGGAGTCCAGCGTTCGGCGATGAAGGCGAGCGGATTGCGGATGGCCGCTACGGCATCGGCGCGGGTCACGTTTGGCACGCTCTTCATGGTAGGGGTCCGCTTGTGCACGCTTTCACGAGGGGTCGTGCCCGGGGGTGGGAGGCCACCGGCGGCGGTCGTCCTGGGCGGTCGCTCCCAGCCTCCCCGGGCCGTCACTCCCAGCGGAAGAACCGGCCGGCCGCGGCCAGGCCCAGCACGGCCCACACCGCCAGGATCCCCAGGTCGCCCCAGGGCGTTCCGGCCCCGTGCTGGAGGACCTCCCGGAGGCCGTCGGAGAGCGCGGAGATCGGCAGCAGACCGAGGACGTCCTGGGCGCCGGAGGGGAACTTGTCCAGCGGGACGATCACGCCGCCGCCCACGAGCAGCAGCAGAAAGACCAGATTGGCGGCGGCCAGGGTGGCCTCGGCCTTCAGCGTGCCCGCCATCAGCAGACCGAGCCCGGAGAAGGCCGCCGTGCCGAGGACCAGCAGAAGCAGCACGGAGAACGGATCGCCGTGCGGCGACCAGCCGAGCGCGTAGGCGATCACCGCCAGCAGGATCACCTGGAGGACCTCGGTGACCAGGACGGACGCCGTCTTGGCCGCCATCAGCCCCCAGCGCGGCAGCGGTGAGGAGGCGAGCCGCTTCAGCACGCCGTAGCGGCGCTCGAAACCGGTCGCGATCGCCTGCCCGGTGAACGCGGTCGACATCACGGCGAGTGCCAGGATGCCGGGCGCCAGGAAGTCGACGGCCTTGCCGGCACCGGTGTCCACGATGTCGACGGAGCTGAAGAGGGCCAGCAGCAGTGTGGGGATGACGACCGTGAGCAGCAGCTGCTCGCCGTTGCGCAGCAGCATCCGGGTCTCCAGCGCCGCCTGCGCCGCGATCATGCGCGGAAGCGGCGCGGCTCCCGGCTCCGGGGCGTACCTGCCGGTGATGCTCGTCACGAGCGTGGTTCCTTCCCCGTGAGTTCCCCCCTGGACCCCGGTCCGGGGGCGGTGCCGGTGTGCCGCGTCATGAGCGCAGCTCCTTCCCCGTGAGCTCCAGGAAGACGTCCTCGAGCGTGTGCCGTTCGACGGAGATCCGGTCCGGCATCACCCCGTTCTGGGCGCACCAGGAGGTGACCGTCGCGAGCAGCTGAGGGTCGACCTTGCCGACGACGCGGTAGGTGCCCGGGGTCGGTTCCGTCGCGGTGCAGTCGGCCGGAAGGGCCTTCAGCAGCGACGCCATGTCGAGGCCGGGGCGCCCCGTGAAGCGCAGGGTGTTCTCCGCACCGCCCCGGCACAGCTCCTCGGGGGTGCCCTGGGCGACGACCCGGCCCGCGTCGATGATCGCGACATCGTCGGCGAGCTGCTCGGCCTCGTCCATGTAGTGGGTGGTCAGGATCACGGACACGCCGTCGGCGCGCAGATCGCGCACCAGGTCCCAGGTGGCCCGGCGGGCCTGGGGATCGAGTCCGGCGGTCGGCTCGTCCAGGAAGACCAGTTCGGGCCGGCCGACGACGGCCATGGCCAGCGCGAGCCGCTGCTGCTGGCCGCCCGAGAGCCGCCGGTACGAGGTCCGTCCGCAGCTGTCCAGGCCCAGCCGTTCGATCAGGGCGTCCACATCCAGCGGATGGGCGTGCAGCCGGGCGACATGGCGGAGCATCTCGTCGGCGCGGGCGCCCGAGTAGACACCGCCGGACTGGAGCATGACCCCTATGCGGGGGCGCAGCGCGGACGCCTCACGGAACGGGTCGAGGCCCAGCACGCGCACCGTGCCGGAATCCGGCTTCCGGTACCCCTCGCAGGTCTCGACCGTGGTCGTCTTGCCCGCCCCGTTGGGGCCGAGCACGGCGGTGACACCCGCCCCGGCCACCAGATCGAGGCCGTCCACCGCGGTCTTCGCGCCATAGCGCTTCACCAGGGACCGGACCTGGACGACCGGCTCACTTCGCATGGGTCCAGAGTCTAGGGAGGCCGGCCGGGTGCCCGACGCGGGGGTCCGGGATCCGTCCCCGCGGGCTCACACCTCGCGGGGACGGTGCAGGGCCAGCCAGCGCTCCGCGTACGCCACCGCGTCCGCCACGGGGAACAGGCGTACGACCGCCGCGCCCACCCTGCCCCGCGCCACCGGGCGGTCCCGTTCGAAGTCGTGGCCCAGCTCGTCGAACCGTTCCCCCGTGATCGACACCTCCTCCGGCTCCTCCCAGCCGGACGGTCCCGGCCGTCCCACCCGGACGAGCGGGGAGGGGATCCGGTACTCGGCCAGATGGAAGCTGGTGCAGGACTCGTAGCCCGCGCCCAGCAGCAGCACCCGGGCGCCGAGCGCCTCCAGCCGGGCCAGCGGGCTCCGCTCGCCGAGCCGGCAGTCGGGAGCGTGTCCCCGCGTGATCCACGCCGCGCGGGGGCCGACCGCCGCGAAGGAGGTCTGCGGGTGGGCGCTGCGCAGCGCCCCGGGCCAGGTGCGCACGGTCTCCGGTATCACCCCGACGCCGCGCGAAGGGGTGATCAGCGGATCGTAGGCGGGCATCGTGGACCGGATCGTCTCCCACCACTCCTCGGGCACCGGCGGGGCGCTCCACAGCGCGGGGTCCGAGAGGTCGCCGGACTGGGTGGGGACCACCAGGGTGCCGTCGGGCCCGAGGGCGTCGAGCAGTCCCCGGACGACCGCGACGGCGCCCCCGGACACCCAGCCGAGCGAGCTGAGCGAGGAGTGCACGAGGAGGGTCTCGCCGGGCCGTACGCCGAGCGTGCGCAGCTGCGCGCACAGGGTGTCGCGGGTCACAAGAGGGCCGGTCGGAAGGGGTGCGGGCATGGTCCCGGAGTCTTCCCCGTGCCGCCGGCGACCGCCACCCCCTCGATCGATCGGAGATCGTTTGCGCAGGTCACCTTAGGTATGCCTAAGTGATGCAGCGCACCGTCGCCCCGTCCGGGCGTCGCTTGTCAGGCTCCGAGGAATTACGCAACAATGGCGTTGTGAAAAACGTCGGCGAGGCTCGTGAGGCCCCCACGGGGACCCCTCAGGAGGAGTTCGCGACCGGAGAGCGCTCGACGCGCAACCGGGTCGCGCGGTCCATCCTGGACCACGGCCCCTCGACCGTCGCGGAGCTCGCCGGGAGGCTGGGGCTCACCCAGGCGGCCGTACGGCGCCATCTGGACGCCCTGGTGGCCGACGGTGTCGTGGAGGCGCGCGAGCAGCGCGTGTACGGAACGCGTACGCGTGGCCGGCCCGCCAAGGCCTTCGCGCTCACCGACTGCGGCCGGGACGCCTTCGACCAGTCGTACGACCAGCTCGCCGCGGACGCCCTGCGCTGGATCCAGGAGCGGTGCGGCGGCGACGAGGCCCTGATGGCCTTCGTGCGTGCCCGGCTGGCCGAGCAGGCCGCCGCCTACCGTGCGGCCATCGAGGCCGCCGACCCCGACCAGCGGACCGAAGCGCTGGCCAAGGCCCTGAGCGTCGACGGGTACGCTGCTACGGCGCGCAGCGCACCGGTCGGCGAGCAGCTCTGCCAGCACCACTGCCCGGTCGCCCATGTCGCGGAGCAGTTCCCGCAGCTGTGCGAGGTCGAGACGGAGGTCTTCTCCGAGCTGCTCGGCACGCATGTCCAGCGGCTGGCGACGATCGCGCACGGCGACGGCGTCTGTACGACGTTCATCCCCAAGGCGCCGGGCCCCTCAAAGGTCTCCGGGACCACCCACCACGCATCCGCGACCACCCACAACGCATCTGCCAGCAAGGCCGGGAGGAACCCCGCATGACTCTCCCCACGGAGACTGCCCACCCCGAACTCGAGGGCCTGGGCAACTACGAATACGGCTGGGCCGACTCCGACGAGGCCGGTGCCGCGGCGAAGCGCGGTCTGAACGAGGACGTCGTCCGTGACATCTCGGCGAAGAAGACCGAGCCGGAGTGGATGACCAAGCTGCGTCTCAAGGGCCTGAAGCTCTTCGAGAAGAAGCCCATGCCGAACTGGGGCTCGGACCTGTCGGGCATCGACTTCGACAACATCAAGTACTTCGTGCGCTCCACGGAGAAGCAGGCGGAGTCCTGGGAGGACCTGCCCGAGGACATCAAGAACACGTACGACAAGCTCGGCATCCCGGAGGCGGAGAAGCAGCGCCTCGTCGCCGGTGTCGCGGCCCAGTACGAGTCCGAGGTCGTCTACCACCAGATCCGCGAGGACCTGGAGGAGCAGGGTGTCATCTTCCTCGACACCGACACGGCCCTCAAGGAGCACCCGGAGCTCTTCAAGGAGTACTTCGGCACCGTCATCCCCGCCGGTGACAACAAGTTCGCCTCCCTGAACACGGCCGTGTGGTCGGGCGGCTCCTTCATCTATGTGCCGCCGGGCGTGCATGTGGAGATTCCGCTCCAGGCCTACTTCCGTATCAACACGGAGAACATGGGCCAGTTCGAGCGGACCCTGATCATCGTCGACGAGGGCGCCTATGTGCACTACGTCGAGGGCTGCACGGCTCCGATCTACAAGTCGGACTCGCTGCACTCCGCGGTCGTCGAGATCATCGTCAAGAAGAACGCCCGCTGCCGTTACACGACCATCCAGAACTGGTCGAACAACGTCTACAACCTGGTCACCAAGCGCGCCGTCGCCTACGAGGGCGCGACCATGGAGTGGATCGACGGCAACATCGGCTCCAAGGTGACGATGAAGTACCCGGCGGTCTACCTGATGGGCGAGCACGCCAAGGGCGAGACCCTCTCCATCGCCTTCGCGGGCGAGGGCCAGCACCAGGACGCCGGTTCCAAGATGGTCCACATGGCGCCCAACACCTCGTCCAACATCGTCTCCAAGTCGGTGGCGCGCGGCGGCGGCCGTACCTCGTACCGCGGCCTGGTCGAGATCGGCGAGGGCGCGGCGGGCTCCAAGTCCAACGTGCTCTGTGACGCGCTGCTCGTCGACACCATCTCCCGCTCGGACACCTACCCCTATGTGGACGTCCGCGAGGACGACGTGTCCATGGGCCACGAGGCGACCGTCTCCAAGGTCTCCGAGGACCAGCTCTTCTACCTGATGAGCCGCGGTCTCTCCGAGTTCGAGGCGATGGCGATGATCGTGCGCGGTTTCGTCGAGCCGATCGCCAAGGAGCTGCCGATGGAGTACGCGCTGGAGCTCAACCGGCTGATCGAGCTGCAGATGGAAGGCGCGGTCGGCTGACCGACCCCCTACGAGCAGCGCCGGCCCGCCCGAACGGGGCGGGCCGAGGATCACCAACCGACGTAGGAAGAGAGCACAAGACCAGCCATGGCTGAGGCCCCTATCATCCCGGTGGGCTCCACCACCGCAGGCCAGATCGCGGTGGCCGCCGAGTCGACCGTCGCCACGCGCATGAGCGCGCCGCCGTCCTTCGACGTGGCCGACTTCCCGGTCCCGCACGGCCGTGAGGAGGAGTGGCGGTTCACCCCGCTGGAGCGGCTCCGCGGTCTGCACGACGGCACCGCCGTCGCGGACGGCGAGGGCGTGAAGGTCACCGTCGAGGCCCCCGAGGGTGTCACCGTCGAGACCGTCGGCCGCGACGACGCCCGGCTCGGCAGGGCGGGCACCCCGGTGGACCGCGTCGTCGCGCAGGCGTACTCGGCGTTCGAGCAGGCCGGCGTGGTCACCGTCCCCAAGGAGACGGTGCTCACCGAGCCGATCCGTATCGCCGTGCAGGGCGAGGGCGGTGTCGCCTTCGGCCACCAGGTGATCGAGCTCGGTGCCTTCGCCGAGGCCGTCGTCGTCCTCGACCACACCGGTGACGCGGTGCTCGCCGCCAACGTCGACTATCTCCTCGGCGACGGCGCCAAGCTGACCGTGGTCTCCGTCCAGGACTGGGACGACAAGGCGGTGCACATCGCCCAGCACAACGCGCTGGTGGGCCGCGACGCCTCCTTCAAGTCCGTCGTCGTGACCTTCGGCGGCGATGTCGTACGCCTGCACCCGCGCGTGACCTACGCGGGCACCGGCGGCGAGGCCGAGCTGTTCGGGCTCTACTTCACCGACCAGGGCCAGCACCAGGAGCACCGGCTCTTCGTCGACCACAACGCCCCGCACTGCAAGTCGAACGTCGTCTACAAGGGCGCGCTCCAGGGCGACGACGCGCACGCCGTGTGGATCGGCGACGTCCTCATCGAGGCCAAGGCCGAAGGCACCGACACCTACGAGATGAACCGCAACCTGGTCCTCACGGACGGCGCGCGGGTCGACTCGGTCCCGAACCTGGAGATCGAGACCGGGGAGATCGTCGGCGCCGGCCACGCCTCCGCCACCGGCCGCTTCGACGACGAGCAGCTCTTCTATCTGATGGCCCGCGGCATCCCGGAGCAGGATGCCCGCCGTCTGGTGGTCCGCGGCTTCTTCGCCGAGCTGGTCCAGCAGATCGGCGTCGAGGACATCGAGGAGCGCCTGATCGCCAAGATCGAGGAGGAGCTGGAGGCGTCGGTCGGATGACCACCTTCGAACGCGTCTGCGGACTGAGCGAGCTGGCGGAAGGCACCCCGAAGCGGGTGGAACTCGACGGCACGCCGATCTCGGTCGTCAAGACCGAGGGCGAGGTGTTCGCGATCTACGACATCTGTTCGCATGCGAACGTCTCGCTCTCCGAGGGCGAGGTGGAGGACTGCCAGATCGAGTGCTGGCTGCACGGCTCCAGCTTCGACCTCCGCACCGGTAAGCCGTCCGGCCTCCCCGCGACGCGCCCCGTCCCCGTATATCCCGTAAAGATCGAAGGGGACGACGTTCTCGTCTCCGTCACCCAGGAGTCCTGAGGCACCCATGGCAACGCTTGAAATCCGAGACCTGCACGTCACCGTCGAGGCCGACAACGCCACGAAGGAGATCCTCAAGGGCGTCGACCTCACCGTGAAGCAGGGCGAGACGCACGCCATCATGGGCCCCAACGGCTCCGGCAAGTCGACTCTCGCCTACTCGCTCGCGGGTCACCCCAAGTACACGATCACCGGCGGCACCGTGCTGCTGGACGGCGAGGACGTCCTCGCGATGTCCGTCGACGAGCGCGCCCGCGCGGGCCTGTTCCTGGCCATGCAGTACCCGGTCGAGGTCCCCGGCGTCTCGGTCTCCAACTTCCTGCGCACCTCCGCCACCGCCGTCCGCGGCGAGGCGCCCAAGCTGCGCACCTGGGTGAAGGAGGTCAAGGAGACCATGGAGCGTCTTGCCATGGACCCGGCCTTCGCCGAGCGCAATGTGAACGAGGGCTTCTCCGGCGGTGAGAAGAAGCGCCACGAGATCCTCCAGCTGGAGCTGCTCAAGCCGAAGATCGCGATCCTCGACGAGACGGACTCCGGACTGGACGTCGACGCGCTCCGCGTCGTGTCCGAGGGCGTCAACCGCGTCCGCGAGACCGGTGAGGTCGGCACTCTGCTGATCACGCACTACACGCGCATTCTGCGCTACATCAAGCCCGATCAGGTCCATGTGTTCGCCGGTGGCCGCATCGTCGAGTCCGGCGGCCCCGAGCTCGCGGACAAGCTGGAGGAAGAGGGCTACGAGGCATATGTGAAGGGTGGCGCATCCGCGTGACACAGCTGCCGGGCCTTCTCGACACCGAGGCGATCCGCAAGGACTTCCCGATCCTGGACCGGCTGGTCCACGACGACAGGAAGCTGGTGTACCTGGACAACGCGGCGACCTCGCAGAAGCCGCGCCAGGTGCTGGACGTCCTGGGCGAGTACTACGAGCGCTACAACGCCAATGTCCATCGCGGAGTGCATGTGCTCGCCGAGGAGGCCACGGCGCTGTACGAGGGCGCGCGCGACAAGGTCGCCGAGTTCATCAACGCGCCGAGCCGCGACGAGGTGATCTTCACCAAGAACGCCTCGGAGTCGCTCAACCTCGTGGCGAACATGCTGGGCTGGGCCGACGACCCCTACCGGGTCGACCAGGACACCGAGATCGTCATCACGGAGATGGAGCACCACTCCAACATCGTGCCGTGGCAGCTGCTGTCGCAGCGCACGGGCGCGAAGCTGAAGTGGTTCGGCCTCACCGACGACGGCCGGCTCGACCTGTCGAACATCGACGAGATCATCACGGAGAAGACGAAGATCGTCTCCTTTGTGCTGGTGTCCAACATCCTGGGCACGGTCAACCCGGTCGAGGCGATAGTCCGCCGCGCGCAGCAGGTCGGCGCGCTGGTGTGCATCGACGCCTCGCAGGCCGCTCCGCACATGCCGCTGGACGTCCAGGCGCTCCAGGCCGACTTCGTGGCCTTCACCGGCCACAAGATGTGCGGCCCGACCGGCATCGGCGTCCTGTGGGGCCGCCAGGAGCTGCTGGAGGACCTGCCTCCGTTCCTGGGCGGCGGCGAGATGATCGAGACGGTGTCGATGCACTCCTCGACCTACGCTCCCGCCCCCCACAAGTTCGAGGCGGGCACCCCGCCGGTCGCCCAGGCGGTCGGTCTCGGCGCGGCGATCGACTATCTGAGCGCGATCGGCATGGACAAGATCCTCGCCCATGAGCACGCGCTGACCGAGTACGCGGTCCAGCGGCTGGCGGAGGTCCCCGACCTCAGGATCATCGGCCCGACCACGGCCGAGGACCGGGGCGCGGCGATCTCCTTCACGCTCGGCGACATCCACCCGCACGATGTGGGCCAGGTCCTCGACGAGCAGGGCATCGCGGTCCGGGTCGGCCACCACTGCGCCCGCCCCGTCTGCCTGCGCTACGGAATTCCTGCGACCACGCGAGCGTCGTTCTATCTGTACTCCACGCCGGCCGAGATCGATGCACTGGTCCAGGGGCTGGAGCACGTACGGAACTTCTTCGGCTGAGAGGCGTACGGGAGCTGTGAAGCTGGATTCGATGTACCAGGACGTCATCCTGGACCACTACAAGCACCCGCACGGGCGTGGTCTGAGGGACGGCGACGCCGAGGTGCACCACGTCAATCCGACCTGCGGCGACGAGATCACGCTGCGTGTGAAGTACGACGGTACGACGATCAAGGACGTCTCGTACGAGGGCCAGGGCTGCTCCATCAGCCAGGCCTCGGCCTCCGTGCTGAACGATCTCCTGGTCGGCAGGGAACTGGCCGAGGCGCAGAAGATCCAGGAGACCTTTCTGGAGCTGATGCAGTCCAAGGGCCGGATCGAGCCCGATGACGCGATGGAGGAGATCCTGGAGGACGCGGTCGCGTTCGCCGGGGTCTCCAAGTACCCGGCGCGGGTGAAGTGCGCCCTCCTGAGCTGGATGGCGTGGAAGGACGCGACGGCCCAGGCGCTGGGCGGAGCCGACGCCGAAAGGAAGACGGCATGAGCGACACCGTGGAGATGAAGCCGGTCTCGGAGGAGGAGATCCGCGAGGCCCTGATGGACGTCGTCGACCCCGAGTTGGGCATCGACGTCGTCAACCTCGGCCTGATCTACGGCATCCACATCGACGAGACGGCGAGCATCGCCACCGTCGACATGACCCTGACCTCCGCGGCCTGCCCGCTGACGGACGTCATCGAGGACCAGGCCAAGTCCGCCACGGACGGGCTGGTCGGCGAACTGCGGATCAACTGGGTCTGGATGCCGCCGTGGGGCCCCGACAAGATCACGGACGACGGCCGGGAGCAGCTGAGGGCACTGGGCTTCAACGTCTGAGGTCCCCTCCCCGGCTCATGGCGAACGGCGACGCTCCTCGGGCGTCGCCGTTCGCCATGAGCCGGTGTGTTTCCGTTCCCCGGTACGACCGCCGCCTGTGTACGCCCGTACACATCGATGCGTACACTCGTACACATGGGATACGCCTTCCTCGCCGGGGCCATCGCCTCCGAAGTCGCCGCCACCACCGCCATGAAGTACAGCGAAGGCCTCAGCAGGTTCTGGCCCTCGCTGCTGACCCTGCTCGGCTATGCGGTCTCCTTCGTGCTGCTCGCCCAGACCCTGAAGACCCTGTCCGTGGGCACGGCCTACGCGATCTGGTCCGGGGTGGGCACCGCGGCCATCGCCGCGATCGGACTGGTGCTCTTCGGGGAAGGGCTGGGGCTGGCGAAGCTCGCCGGGATCGTGCTGATCGTCGGCGGGGTGGTGGTGCTGAACCTGGGAGGTGCGCACTGATGTCCCGGCGCCATGACCCCGAGCGACGGCAGCGGATCATCGACGCGGCGATCCGGGTCGTGAGGCGGAAGGGCATCGCCGGGCTGAGTCATCGCTCGGTGGCCGCCGAGGCCGATGTGCCGCTCGGCTCCACCACGTACCACTTCACGACCCTCGACGAGCTGCTGGTCGCCGCGCTGCGCCAGTCCAACGAGGGCTTTGACACGGTGCTCGCCGCGCACGACCGGCCCGAGGGCGATCTGGCCACGGACCTCGCCCGGGCCCTGGGGGAGTGGCTCGGCGGCGAACGCACCGGCGTCGAGCTGGAGTACGAGCTCTATCTCGCGGCCCTGCGCCGCCCCGCCCTGCGCCCCGTCGCCGCCGAGTGGACCGAGGAGACCGCCGAGCGGCTGGCCCGGCGCACGGACCCGCTGACCGCGCGGGCCCTGCTGGCCCTGATGGACGGCATCTGTCTCCAGGTGCTGCTCACCGGCACGGCGTACGACGAGCGCTATGCGCGGGAGGTCCTGGCCCGGGTGATCCCGCCGACCGGGGGTGCGCCCGGCACCTGAGACGCCCCCCCCTGCCGGTTCGCCCGGGCGCCCCCCGCCAGGTTAGGTTTCCCTCATGACCGACACGACTGCTTCTCGCACCACCGGTGCCGTGGCCGCCGGACTCGCCACGATCGCCGCCGACGGCACCGTCCTCGACACCTGGTTCCCCGCGCCCGAGCGGGCCGCCGAGCCCGGCCCGTCCGGCACCGAGCGGCTGTCCCCGGAGCGCGCCGTGGAGCTGCTCGGGGAGGGCGCCGCGAAGGCGATCGGCCCGGACCCCCGCCGGGGCGTCGAGGTGGTCGCGGTCCGCACGGTCATCTCCTCGCTCGACGAGAAGCCGATCGACGCGCATGACGTCTATCTCCGTCTGCACCTGCTCTCGCACCGGCTGGTCAAGCCGCACGGCCAGAGCCTGGACGGCATGTTCGGCTTCCTCGCCAATGTCGCCTGGACCTCGCTCGGCCCGGTCGCCGTCGACGACATCGAGGCGGTCCGTCTCAACGCCCGCGCGGAGGGCCTGCACCTCCAGGTGACCTCCATCGACAAGTTCCCCCGCATGACGGACTATGTGGTGCCCAAGGGCGTCCGCATCGCCGACGCCGACCGGGTCCGGCTGGGCGCCCACCTCGCCGAGGGCACCACCGTGATGCACGAGGGCTTTGTGAACTTCAACGCCGGCACCCTCGGCACCTCCATGATCGAGGGCCGGGTCTCCGCGGGCGTCGTGGTCGGCGACGGCTCGGACATCGGCGGCGGCGCCTCCACGATGGGCACGCTCTCCGGCGGCGGCAATGTCATCATCTCCCTCGGCGAGCGCTGCCTGATCGGCGCCGAGGCGGGCGTGGGCATCGCGCTCGGCGACGAGTGTGTGGTCGAGGCCGGCCTGTACATCACCGCCGGCACCCGGATCACCATGCCCGACGGCCAGATCGTCAAGGCCCGCGAACTCTCCGGCGCCTCCAACATCCTCTTCCGCCGCAACTCCATCACCGGCGCCGTCGAGGCCCGCCCCAACAACGCGGTCTGGGGCGGCCTGAACGAAATCCTGCACACCCACAACTGACCCCGCCGTCGAGCGCCCTCCCACGGCCGGCCCCGCGCCGCCGCCGGGAGGGCGCTCGCGCATCACCGGCGGGGGCGGTCCCGCGGCACGGAGGCAAGCGGTGTTTGCACTTGAGCGAGGCGCCACCGGCTTCTACGACCCCCGGGACGGACCGCTTCCCCGAACGGACACACGCGCGCTCCGCGCTGCCTGGCATGCGTCCGCTCGCGTAGCCGGTGGCCGGGTCAGCGAGTGGACCGAACAGCGGTATCCGCGGACGTATCACACTGCCCCGGTCGCCGATCGTGGCGGCCTGTACCGCGCCTTGTGCCACGCGTATCTGCCGCTGGTCGCCTATGTCGGCGACCCTCGCTTCCGCCATGTCCACGAGTTCCGCGATCCCCCGGCGTGGTCGCGACCCTTCACCGAGTCCGGCTTCACCGTGCTGAGCCTCGAACAGCTGAACACGCCCCTCGGTGACGTCGACACCACGGTGCTGACAGATGCGGAATGGCGAGAGGTCCGTATCTGGGAGGCCACCACGCTGGGCGGAGTGCTGTTCAACTCCTGGGACTAGAGGTTTCTCTCGGATCACCTGGCCGACCCCGGCGGCGGGCGTTCTCGGCGTTCCCTGATCCGGCCCTCCCGTACGCCGTACCCTCGAATCATGAGCGCCAACTTCGGTGAACGGCTCCGGGAGGTCCGTAAGCGTCGGGGCCTGAGCCAGCGCGAGTTGTCGGAGCTCTCGGGTGTCTCCCTCTCTCTCATCCGCAAGCTGGAGCAGGGTGAGCGAGATGACACGCGCTTGGAGACCGCGCGTCGGCTCGCGAACGTGTTGAAGGTGCCCACAACCCGGCTCATCACCGAGCACGCGGAGGCCGCGGCCGACGAGGAGACGGTGCACCGCTGGGCGCCCGTTCACGCGGCTCTGGCGGCTCCCCCAGATCTTGACGGGCTCTCGGAGGAACCCACCTACGACGGCGTACGGGACGCGCTCGAGGCGGCCGTGCCCCTGTTCGCCCGCGACCGCTTCGTCGAACTCGTCGCCGTTCTCCCACCCCTCCTGCGTGACGCCGAGGTACTGACCGAGACCGACCCGCGCGGTCGGCCGCTCCGCGCACGGCTGTTGGAGCTGACTGGCTGGCTGATGACTCAGACGCGCCAGTTCGACGCAGCGGATCTGGCCTTGGAACGGGCCCTGGACGACGCGGTCGATCGCGTACAGGGCGCCGCCACCGTCAGCGTCCAGTGCTGGCTACTGCTGCGCCGCGGAAGGCTGGCCGAGGCCCGCGCGCTGGCCGTCGAGTGGGCTGACGAGGTCGAGCCCCGCATGTCCCGAGCCACTCCCACCGAACTGAGCGCCTGGGGCTGGCTCCTGCTCCGCGTGTCGGCGGCAGCGATCCGGGACAACCGCCCCGGCGAGGCCGGAGACGCCCTGCGGCTCGCCCGGTCGGCTGCTGTGGCCCTGGGGGAGGAGTGCACTCCCGAGGGCGACTTCCTCCGCACTTTCGGGCCCGTCACCGTGGCGTTGAAGCGCACGGAGAACGCGATGGTGGCCGGCCGCCCCGACGAGGTGCTCTCCCTGGCTGCCAAAATCCCTGCGGACAGCCTGAAGCCGACCTCGAACAACCGGAACCGGCATCTACTCGATGTCGCCGACGCACAGACGCAGCTACGGCAGTACGCGGAAGCCGTCGACACCTTCAACAAGATCCGCGCCGGCTCCCCGCAGTGGCTCCCGAACCAGCGCTACGCCCGCGACATCCTCGTCCGCATCGTGAGCAGGCGTCGCACGCTCACGCCGGAGATGCGGGAGCTTGCCGACCTGGTGCATCTGCCCGTGTGACACCCTGTGACACTTCGCCTTCGCCATGCGTCAAAGTGCCATCGACTCAGCGTCAACGCAGCTCCTAGCGTTGCAGCATGGCTATCGACGACGAGAGAAATGATGGCGCGACGTTCCCCTCTCCGCAGGGGAGGCTCCTCCCGTGGATCGGCGAGAACGGCAAGCCGTGCTACCTGTCCCCGAGAAGCGGGGGCGGCTTCCTCTCCCGCCTTGCAGACGCCGTGGAGGCCGAGCAGGTCCGCGACTCGCGGGAGGTCCTGGCCCACTCAAGCGGCCTCCTGGAGAGAGAGCGTCTCGGGCCCCAAGAGCTTCGGTTCATCGCGGCCCGCCTTGCCGAGTGCCTCGCGACCACACTGCGCGTCACGGAGTCGCGCGGTCTCCGGCTGGGCGTCATCGAACCGGACGGGGACGAAGACGTCACGGAGCTGATGGGTCCCGGGCCCGCTGTATGACCTCGGCGCGCCCGAAGCCCTGCTATGGCGCCCTGCTCGTCCTCATGGTCTCGGGCTCGACCGGGTTCACTCCGGCCGCTGCGTACATCGTGGCCAACCTCTGACCATCCCGTACCCCTGACCATCTGACGTGACCTCTCGAGCCGGTACACGCAGCGTGCTTGGATCACTCGTCGATGCGTCATCGTGGCCCTTCCACGGCCCGTACCGGTGGTCCGGTTCCGAGACCGGACGTGTCCCTCAGCCCATGAGGTCGCGCGGAGGTACTCCTGCTGCTTCGACGGTTCGGTCCGGCTGTATGTGGGCGCGACGGCTGCGGTGCTCGCGCACTCGTCGTCGGGGGCTGTCCTGCTTCCATCCTGACTGGCCTGACGCGGTTCGCGACGGTAGCTTGCGCGCCAGTCGATTCAGCCAGCCGTCGATGCGCGGCAACTTCGTGGAGGAGCCATGTGGGACGGACCGTTCTATCGAGTGAAGCGCGAGGGATACGAGATCCTTTTTGTACCGGGCGGAGGCGAAGATCTCGACGAGGTGTGCGACGTCGACATGTGGGTGATCTTCGCCGACGGCAACCGGTGGTCCGGGACGGTGATGACCCTGGATCTGGTGCGTCAGCTGATGGACCGAGGGAAGAACACCGGCGAGTGCTTGAACGGCAGTTACTTCTATTACTGGGACGGTCTCATTGTTCGCGACCCCGGCATCCCCGCCATGGTCCGGGTGATCGACGACCTCGTCGCCACCGGCGATTACCAATCAGCCCTTCGTCCCCTCGGACCGGAGGACGACCGGGACGCCTGACCCGCGCGCCGTTAGGATTCCGCGTGCGGGCTCGTCGTCCAGCTCTGGTGTGGACTCGATGAGTGCGCCGGACAACCGCTTTAGGAGAGGGGCTGGTCCGGTAGTACAGGTGGCCTGAGGCTTCACCGGCCGAGGTAGCGGGCAGGACTGGGCCCGTCAGCAGCCCTTGTTGACCGTGGCCGACCCCCTGCATCTGGCACGGCTGGGGCACGCGACTCCGTCGTGGATGCGTACGCGGTCAGCGTTTTTCGCGCTTGTAGCGTTCCACTCGATGCGCCAACTTGGCCTGATACCTCTCGGGTGAGTGGAAAGCCTGAGAGCTGCGGACCATATCCTCTGCCGTGAGGCTTGCTGCGTAGGCCCGGAGAGTGGGGATCCGGAGGAGGACAGCGCGCCGCTCTTCGGCTTCTTCGGTGGTTCTCAGCGGGGTGTTGTCGTTGCGTTCATGGTTGCAGCCCCAGTGTGTGAGACGCACATTGTCGCGCGTGTCAGTGCCGCCGGCCACGATGGTGCGGATGTGATCGATGCTCGGTGACCGAGGGTCCGGATGCCGGTAGGTCCGGGCCACCGGATCCTGGCACAGGCCGCAGAGCCAGCCGTCCCGTTCACCGATCTCCTCCGCCGTGTAGCGCTCGCTGCTCCCATTGCTCCGCATGCGCTCACGACGGCGCCGATCCTGGGCGCGCTTGGCTTCGCTGCGCCGCGGTGTGGGCAGGTCCGCGTTGCTCATCTGTGCCTCCTTGCTACGCGCTGCTGGGCAACGCTCTTGCCCGCTCCCGAGCTTTGGCACGCACTTCCTTTTGCCCCTGTTGTCGTGCGGTGTTCTGGTCAGCGAGCCATGTGCCGCTCGAGTTCCCGTGCCCTCTCGCGCAGGCCCGTACCCCGGGCACGCCCTTCGGTCGGAGCGGACATACCTGTGGCTTCGGGTGCGCCGTCAGGGGCTGATTCGAGCTGGGCCCAGTCCACCGTGATCCCGGCGCGCTCTGCGAGAGCCAGCACGGTAGCGGTGAACCCTTCGGAGAGTGCGAGCAATATGGCATGGCTCGTTCTCCGGCGTTGTGCCAGCAGAGCGTTGACGAAGACCTCGAAGGTGTCCGGGTCGATCTGGCATTCGTCGTTCTCCATCGGTCCGATGCCCGATGAGAGTTCCAGCTCTGCTTCGAAGACCGCCACTTGGCGCCGGAACAGACGGGAAGCTCCGTTGGACGGGTTCCACAGGGTCTCGTCGCCGCTATCGAAGTACTGGCTCATCACGGCACCTTTCGGCTGGTCATTACAGGCAGGAGTATCCAGCGGGGTCACCGCTGTCGTCGCTGTTACGTCCTGTCCGGGCGCCCGTGACACATGACGTCGGCCAGGCGTGCTCAGGGTCCGTCGATCAGTTCCTTGTACGCGGTCAGCAGGGCTTCGGTCGTTTGCGGGGGCGCGGGGCGCAGGGGTGGGCGGACCGGGCCGGACGGTAGGTCGAGGTGGGTGAGCAGGGACTTGGCGGTGACCGTGCCCGGTAGGCCGGCGGCCATCATCAGCTCTATCAGGGGGAGGAGGCGTCGCTGGAGGCGGGCGGCTTCCCTCGTGACGCCGGTGTCGAACGCGTCCAGGACGGCGCGGAACTGACGCGGGGCCACGTTGGCGACGGTGCTCACATAGCCGGTCCCGCCGAGGGCGTACAGCGGGAGCACCTGCTCGTCGCAGCCCGTGTAGTACGCCAACTCGGTGCGGGCCAGCACCTTCTGGGTGCCGAGGAGGTCGTAGGCGCAGTCCTTGACCGCCGTGATCCGGGGGTGCTCGGCGAGGCGGATCATCGTCTCGGGCTCGATGCGGGTGCCGGTGCGGCCCGGGATGTCGTACAGCATCAGTGGCAGCCCACTGGCGTCGGCGATCTCCCGGAAGTGGGCCTGGACCGCGTCCTGCGGGGGCCGGCTGTAGTACGGGGTGACCACCAGCAGCCCGTCCGCTCCCGCCTTCTCGGCCGCCAGGGAGAGTTCCACGGTGTGCCGGGTGTCCGCGGTGCCCACGCCTGCCACCAGCGAGGCGCGGGTGCCCACCGCCTCCCGCACCGCCCGTACCAGCGCGGCCTTCTCGGCGTCGGTGGTGGTCGGCGACTCGCCGGTGGTGCCGGAGAGCACCAGCCCGTCGCAGCCCTCGTCCACGAGACGGCCGGCGAGCCGCTGCGCCCCGTCGAGGTCGAGCGCACCCTCCTCGGTGAAGGGCGTGACCATCGCGCACAGGGCGCGGCCGAAGGGTGGGGTGGGGAGGGCTGGTGTCGTCATGGGAGTAGTCTCAGCACAGCGATTGTGAAGCTCCAGTTAATTTTTCTACGGGATATTGATTAGGGATGCTTAGGTAATGGCTGATATCGAGCGGATCGACCTCGGTGAGGTTCCCTACCAGGACGCGATACGGGAGATGGGCGACTGGGTGGCGCGGCGGCGCGCCGGGGAGATCGGGGATCGGCTCGTCCTGCTCGGTCACCCGCCCGTCATCACCTACGGCTCCCGCACCCCGCCCGCCGAGCTGCCGGTGGACTCGCCGATCCCGCTGGTGGCGGTGGACCGCGGCGGGCAGGCGACCTATCACGGCCCGGGTCAGCTCATCGGTTATCTCGTCCTCAATCTGCGGGAACGCGGCCCCGCCGATATCGTCCGCTGGCTGGAGAACGGCCTGATCGAGGCCTGCGCGGTGCTCGGGTTCCAGGTCGTGCGCCGGGAGACCCCGCCAGGCGGGCAGTCGCTGGTCGGGGTCTGGACGCCCGCCGGGGAGAAGCTGGTGTCGATCGGGATGCGGATCCGGGGCGGGGTCACCAGTCATGGCTTCGCCCTCAATGTCACCTCGGATCTGGAGGAGTTCACCAAGTTCACGGCGTGCGGCCTGCCCGATGTGCCGATGACCTCGCTCGCCGCGATGGCGGCCGCGCAGGGCCGTCCGGCCCCGACCGAGGCGGAGGCCAGGGACGCGGTGGCGGAGGCGCTCGGGGCGCGGTGAGCGCCCGGGTGGGGGTGCGGCCGCGGGATCAGGCGGGTTTCTGGGCCGCGGCGCGCCGCTGCCGTTTGCCGAGCGGTGCCTGGGAGAGGTCCTCGGCCTGGGACCTCAGGTTCTTGTAGCCCAGGCCGCGCTCGGTCAGCCAGGCCTTCGCCGCCTCCTCGGCGCGTTCGGACGCCTCCAGGATGTCCTCCTCTTCCTCCCCGGAGTCCAGGAAGCGGAAGGTGAAGGCGGGGCGCGCCGCCACGTCGTAGCTGAGGTGCCCCTCGGGGGTGAAGGCCGCCCGCAGGACGTCGTGTTCCGCGGCTCGAGCCAGGAGTTCGGCCCGTTGGTCGCTGCTGAGTCCGTCGAAGACGCCGCGGACGGTGATGCGGAAGGTGCGAGTGCTCATCCCGCGAACCTAGCCAGTGGGATCGGCGGACTCCACCGGGTTTCCGACGGCAACGGCGACGGTGAGGGCGAGGGCCGGCGCGCCCATGACGGTGATGGTGACGCTGGGGCCATTTCACGCTGCGCATTGTGGGTTTTTCGTCGCACCGGATGGGTCACCGACGACTGGGGCTGTCTGGACAAGAAAAGTTTTCGGTGGGAGGGTGGGGGCATGTTGGATGTCACCGTGATCGAGGATCCGGAGGCCGCGGCCGTCTCCCTGGATCCGACCAGGGCGCGGCTGCTCGCCGAGTTGGCGGCGGGGCCCGCGTCGGCCGCCATGCTGGCCGTCAAGGTCGGGCTGCCCCGGCAGAAGGTGAACTATCACCTGAAGGCGCTGGAGCGGCACGGCCTGGTCGAGCTGGCCGGTGAGCGCCGCAAGGGCAATGTCACCGAGCGGCTGATGCGGGCCACCGCGGCCTCCTATGTGATCAGCCCGCTGGCGCTCGCCTCCGTGCAACCCGACCCGGACCGCTTCCGCGACCAGGTCTCCGCGCGCTGGCTGCTCGCCCTCGGTGCCCGCCTGGTGCGGGACGTCGGTTCGCTGATCACCGGCGCGACGAAGGCCCGTAAGCGACTGGCGACCTATGCGCTCGACGGCCAGGTGCGCTTCGCCTCCGCCGCCGACCGTGCCGCGTTCGTCCATGAGCTGACGGCCGGAGTGAGCGCCCTGATCCGCAAGTACGACACCCCGGACGCCGAGGGCGGGCGTGACCACCGGATCGTCCTGGCCGTTCATCCCACGGTCGAGACGGTCGAACCCCAGGTCGCCCAGTCCTCCCAGTCCGTCCAGTCCGCCGAATCCGTCCAGCCCGCGCAGTCCCCCGAGTCTGCGCGCCCCGCGCAGTCCGCCGCGACCGAGGCGCGTCCGGACGCCGGACTCGCCGACTGACCGCCCCCTCCCCGACGCACAGGAGCCCCCATGTCCAAGGAATTCGAGATCGCCCGTGAGTTCGAGGTCGATGCCACGCCCGAGCAGGTGTGGGACGCGGTCGTCGACGGCTCCGGCGGATGGCTGTGGCCGATGGAGGCCCCCGAACCGCACGTGGGCGGCCGGGGCCCCTTCGGGTCCAGGGTCACCGCCTGGGACCCGCCGCACCGCTACGGCAACCGTGTCGCGGACGCCGAGGGGGTCTCCGGGCAGACCCTCAACGCGCTCGACTTCACCGTCGAGCCGCGCGAAGGCGGACGCCGCGCCTGGGTGCGGTACGTCCACAGCGGCATCTTCACCGACGACTGGGACAACCAGTACGACGGAGCCGGCCGGCACACCGACTTCTATCTGCACACCCTGCGCCAGTATCTGACCCACTTCGCGCCCCGCCCCGTCGCCTTCTCGACGTTCGACGGGCCCGAGGCGTCCAGGGCCGCCGACGCCTTCACCGCCGTGGGGCGCGCGCTCGGCCTCGGCGACGACACCGGGGCGGGCGCGGTCGTGGAGGTCACGGGCCCCGAGGCGGCGGGACCCTTCGAGGCCGTGGTCGACTACCGCACCCCGTACTTCATCGGGCTGCGCACCGACGACGCCCTCATCCGCTTCTTCGGCCGCAACCGCTGGGGCGCCCCGGTCGGCATCAGCGTCCATGACTTCGCCCCCGGCGCCGACGCGGGAGCCGACGAGGCCGCCTGGCGGGGCTGGCTGGACGAGGTGTACACGCGTCCTTGACGGACCCCGTCCCCCGGGAGGGCGGGTTCCGGAGGGCGGCGTCAAGGTTTCGGCCATGTCCGGAGCCGGTCGGGGAGCGGAACCGGGCGGCATGGGCGGAAACCCGTCTAGGCTGAAGCGTGTGTTTCGGGGCGTCCTCCCGGCCGCCACGTACGTCCAAGGAGATCCAGCCGATGTCAGACAGCTCCCCCTTGCCGCCGGTTCGGCTCCGCTCCGAAGCGGAGCTCGCGCGGGACGCGCTCGCCACGCCGCTGCTCTCCCGCGCCGCACGGCTCGCCCGCTGGGCCGGCCCGGACACCCGCGTCGGCGCCGGTGGCGAACTGGTCGAGGAGCAACTGCCCGCCGCGGCCGAACTCCTGGAGCTGACCGGTGAGGACGCCGTCGCCTGCGCCGGCGAGGCATGGCGGATCGCCGTCGACGCCGGTCTTGTCGAGATCGTCGACGAGGAGCAGGACACCGTGACCCCCGGCGCCGCCCTCGCGCAGCTCACCTCCGGAAGCCCGCAGGAGGTGCTCGGCGTCTGGCTGGAGGCGCTGGAGGCCCTGATCGCCGATGCGAGCGTGCCGGACCTCGACGACCTCGTCGACGCCATGGAGGAAGGCGGCGAGATCGACTTCTCCTCCCTCGACTGGGATCCGGAGGCCGAGGCCGACTTCCTCGACGGAGTGCTCGGCAATCTCTATCTGGTGTCGGCCGACGACGAGGGACGCGGCGAGGGCCAGGTGCCGCTGCCCGCCCTCGCCGCCTCGATGATCGTGCCCGACGGCATGGGCAACCCCAGCAACGCGGTGCTGGAAGAGGTCTCGGACGCCGTGATGCGGCTCGACGACCAGTTTCGGATCCTGGAGCCGATCGGGCTCATCGACTTCCAGCCGGTCGACGAGGCCCTGATGGCCGAACCCGGTGAGGAGCCCCCGGCGCCCGTCGACGAGTCGGACATCAGCCGCTACGGGATGGTGCGGCTCACCCCGCTCGGCCGGTACGGAATGCGCATGCGGCTGCTGGAGGCCGGGATGACGGCGCCGGTGGTGGGGGAGCTGACGGACAAGGGCGCGGACGTCCTGCTCGACGGCACCTCCGTGTTCCCGCCGGGGGCGGCGCAGGCGGAGACCGAGCTGTGGCTGGCCGGCCGGGAGCCGCTCGCGGCGGCCAGGGAACTGCTCGCCGCGGCGCGGGGTACGGACGCCGGTGCCCCGCTGCGCCGGCTGAGCTGTCAGCAGGCCCTGACCCTGGTCGGCGCGGAGGCCGAATCTGCCCTGCGGGAGGTGCTGGACGACGCGGAACTGGGCGGGCTGGCACGCGTCTGGCTCACCGAGCACGGGGCGGCCGATGTGCCCGCACCGCCCGAGTCGATGGTCTTCTGGCTGACCATCGACACGGTGGCGGCCCAGCTGTCGGCCGAGGGCAATTCGGCGGAGCTGCGGGCCCTGGTGGAGGGGCTGGCGGCACAGCACAGCGGGTTCTTCGCCACCGCCTGGCGGGTGGACCACCCGGCCACCCCGGAGGTCCTGGAGGCGATGGGACGACTGCACCCGGACAAGAAGGTGGCCAAGGAGGCCCGGAAGGCGGCGTTCAAGGCGCGCTCCCAGCAAGGCGGTTGAGCCCCGGCGAGGGAACTGGGCCGCCGCCCCGGGAAGGGGTGGGCCCGCGGGCGACCCGATCGGGCGCCCGCGGGCTCCGTACGGCGTCCGCTCCTACAGAGCCTGTGCCGCCGGTTCGACCATGTTCCGTACCGTGCGGGCCTGGACGAAGTCGCCCATCGCGGTCATGTCCCACTCCCCGGAGAACTGCCGGACCAGCTTGGCCATCATCACCCCCGTCTGCGGCTTGGCGTTGGTGAGGTCGAAGCGGACCAGCTCCTGGTCGGTCGTGGCGTCCACCAGACGGCAGTACGCCTTGGCGACCTCGGTGAACTTCTGCCCGGAGTAGGAGTTCACGGTGAAGACCAGACCGGTGACCTCCTGCGGCAGCCGGCCGAGGTCGACCACGATGACCTCGTCGTCGCCTCCGCCCTCGCCCGTGAGGTTGTCGCCGGAGTGCTTGATCGCGCCGTTCAGAATGCTCAGCTGGCCGAAGAAGCAGCTGTCGATGTGATTGCGCTGCGGGCCGTAGACGATCACGGACGCGTCCAGGTCGATGTCCGCGCCGCGGTACGCGGGCTCCCAGCCGAGGCCCATCTTGATCCGGGAGAGCAGTGGACGGCCGGCCTTGACCAGGGACACGGTCTCGTTCTTCCGGAGGCTGACCCGGCCCTTGTCGAGGTTGACCTTCCCGGCGCCGGGGGCCGGGACGGGCGGGGCCGGGGGCGCGGCCGGCATCGGGGGAGCACCGACGGGCATGGCCGGCGGCTGCGCCGGGGGCGGGGGCGCGGCGACGGGCTGGGCCGGGGCGGCCGGTTCCTCCACCGTGACGCCGAAGTCGGTGGCGATGCCCGCCAGTCCGTTCGCATAGCCCTGGCCGACGGCGCGTGCCTTCCACACCCCGCCCCGGAGATAGACCTCCACGATCACCAGGGCCGTCTCGGTGCCGAGCTGTGGGGGCGTGAAGGTGGCCAGGGCCCTGCTGTCGGCCGCGTCGCGGAGGGTGGCGGTCGGCTCGATCCCCTGGAAGGTCTGGCCCGCGGCGTCCGGGCTCGCCGTGACGACGATCTTCTCGATGCCCGGGGGCAGCAGCGCGGTGTCGACTGTGATGGAGTCGGGGCTGGTGCCGCCGCCGGAACGATAGGTGACGCCCGGGCCCGAGGGCTGGTTGTAGAAGATGAAGTCCTCGTCGGAGCGCACCTTGCCGTCGGCGGTGAGCAGCAGGGCCGAGACGTCCAGTCGCACCGGGGCGGCGACGTCGACCGTCACACGGGTGGCTCCCAGGGGGATGTTCGAGCCGGGGGTCATAACTGTCATGCCCGATCAACGAGCAGAGCCGCTTTACCGTTCCCTTACTCGGGGTCGTGTGGCCTGGACGGGTGAAACGAGTCCCGGCCCGCGGACCGGACGAGGTGGGGGGTTCCGATCCGCGGGCCGGGCGAGGTGGGGCCCCGCGTCCGGGGCCCGTAGGGGGAGGCGGAGATGAGGGCCCGCGTCCGGGTTCTCTACGGGGAGGTGCTCCGCTTCCCTGGCCCTCCAGGAGGTGGGGGGCTCCTGGAGGCCTGGCTCATACGGGAGATGGGGTTCCGGGTTTCTGGTCCGTGCAGACCCGGATCCCTGGTCCGTGCAGACCCGGATCCCTGGTCCATGGAGGTCCGGGTCCCTGGTCCGTACGGGGGAGGCGGAAGGACCAGAGACCCGGGCGGTCGCCCTACGGCACCACCACGATCTTGCGCCCCTCGCCCGCCGCGAACTGCTCCAGCGCCTCCGGGTACCGCTCCAGCGGGATCCGGTCGCTGATGAACACCTCGGGGTCGAGCACCCCGCCCGCGAACAGCTCCGCCGCGCGTTCGAAGCTGTGCAGGACGGCCATGGAGCCCGTGATGGTGATCTCCTGGTTGTAGATCCGGTACGGGTCGATCTCGACCCGGGTCGCATAGTCCGCCACGCCGAACTGGAGGAAGGTGCCCGCCTTCGACACCCGGCCGAGACCGTCCTGGATCGCGGCCGCGTTGCCCGTGGCGTCCACCACCACGTCCCAGCCCTGCGGCCGGTCCAGCTCGTCCGCGTTGGCCGCCGAGGCCGACACACCGAGCTGCCGCGCGGTCTTCAGACGGGCCGGGTTCACATCGACCACGTCCACGCTCGCCGCGCCGGTCCGCTTGGCCAGCTCCAGCATCATCAGGCCCATCGTGCCGGAGCCGTAGATCAGCACATGTGCGCCCAGCCGGGACTGCAGCACGTCGTAGCCGCGCACCGCGCAGGACAGCGGCTCGATCAGCGCCGCGTCCTGGGTGCGGATGTGCTCGGGGAGCTTCACACAGTTGGCCACCGGCGCCACCGCGTACTGCGCCGCGCCGCCGGCCGTCGTGACCCCGATCGCCGCCCAGCGCTCACAGAGGTTGTTGTGGCCGGCCCGGCAGTAACGGCATTCGAAGCAGTACAGGGAGGGGTCCACGGCCACCCGGTCGCCCACCGCCACCTCGGTGACCTGGGTGCCCACCCCGACCACCTCGCCCGCGAACTCGTGGCCCGGCACGATCGGCAGCTTGGGCGCGAACTCGCCCTGGAGGATGTGCAGATCCGTGCCGCACAGACCGCAGGCCGCGACCTCGACGACGACCTCGCGGGGCCCGGGCGTCGGGTCCGGGACCTCGGAGACGACGGCGCGTCCCACGGACTCGATGACGGCGGCCTTCATTTGACGGCTCCCAACGACAGGCCCTGGACCAGCTTGTCCTGGGCGGCGAACCCCGCGGCGAGCACCGGCAGGGAGATGACGAGCGACGCGGCGCACACCTTCGCCAGGAACAGGCCCTGGCTGGTGATGAAGCCGGTCAGGAAGACGGGGGCGGTCTCGGCGACCACACCCGTGAGCACCCGGGCGAAGAGCAGTTCGTTCCAGCTGAAGATGAAGCAGATCAGGGCGGTGGCGGCGATGCCCGGCAGGGCGATCGGGGCCACCACACGTGACAGGACCGTCGGCAGCCGGGCGCCGTCCAGCTGCGCCGCCTCGATCACCGCGACCGGGACCTCGGCGAGGAAGGACTGCATCATCCACACCGCGATGGGCAGGTTCATGGAGGTGTAGAGGATGACCAGGAGCCAGATGTTGTCGAGCATCCCGGCGTTCTTGGCGAACAGATAGATCGGCAGCAGGCCCGCCACCACCGGCAGCATCTTGGTGGACAGGAAGAAGAACAGCACATCCGTCCACTTCCGCACCGGGCGGATGGAGAGCGCGTACGCCGCCGGGAAGGCCAGCAGCAGCACGCACAGCGTGGACACCAGCGAGGCCACCGTGGAGTTGATCAGGGCGGGCCAGGGGCTCGCGCCGCCGCCCACGCCGAAGAAGTCACGGTAGCCGTCCAGGGTCAGGGCGGCCGCGAAGGACGGGGGGTTGGTGGCGGCGTCCGCCTCGGAGTGGAAGGACGTCAGGGCCATCCAGGCGATGGGCAGGAAGAACAGCAGTCCGACCAGCCAGGCCAGCAGGCCGAGGCCTGCTCCGCGGCGGCTGCGGCTGTGTGCGGCGACGGCGCTCATGCGCGGGACACCTCCTCGCGGAACAGGGACGACACGACGCGCAGGGCGAAGGTCGCGATGATGATCGAGCCGATGACGACCAGGACGCCGGCGGCCGAGGCGAGGCCGTTCTCATGCGCCTGGTAGAAGGTCTGGTAGACGGTGTAGGGGAGGTTCGCGGTGCCCAGTCCGCCCGAGGTGAGCGTGAAGACCGCGTCGAAGTTCTGCACGATGTAGATGGACCCCAGCAGGGCGCCGAGCTCCAGATAGCGGCGCAGATGGGGGAGCGTGAGATGGCGGAAGATCTGCCAGTCGCTCGCGCCGTCCACCCGGGCGGCCTCGATCTGCTCATGGTCCCGGCTCTGCAGGCCCGCCAGCAGGATCAGCATCATGAACGGCGTCCACTGCCAGACCAGCGCGGCCTCCACCGCGATCAGCGGGGTGTTGGAGATCCAGTCCGGCTGGGGCCCTCCCACATAGTGCAGCAGCCCGTTGAACAGCCCGTACTCGGGGTTGAAGAGCACATGCTTCCACAGCAGGGCGGCGGCGACCGGGACCACCAGGAAGGGGGCGATCAGCAGGGTGCGGACGATGCCCCGGCCGCGGAACTTGCGGTTCAGCAGCAGGGCGAGGGCAAGGCCCAGGACCAGGCTGGCCAGGACGACCGAGACCGTCAGCAGGATCGTGGTGCCCACCGACTGGCGCAGATCCGCATCGGTCAGCACCTCCCGGTAGTTGTCGACACCGGCGAAGTGACGGGCCTTGGGATAGAGGGCGTTCCAGTTGAAGAACGAGATCACCAGCGTGGCCACGAAGGGCAGCTGGGTCACGACGATCATGAAGATCAGGGCGGGCAGCAGCGGGGCCCTGGTGGCCCAGGCGCGGAGCTTGGCCGGGGGCCGGTGCCCGGTGCTCGGGGCGGGGGCGGCCACGGGGGCCGTGGTCATGGCGGTCATCGTCCCTCGTACTCCTCGGAGATCTGCTCGGCGAGCTTCTGGGACTTCTTCAGGGCCGACGCGACGGACTGGCGTCCGGCGACGGCCGCGCTGATCTCCTGGGAGACCTTGGTGCCGAGGTCGGTGAACTCGGGGATGCCGACGAACTGGATGCCGGGCGCGGGACGCGGCTGCACTCCCGGGTCGGTGGGCCGTGCGCCCTCGATGGCGGCGCGGGTCATCTCCTGGAAGGAGGCGGCCTCCTCGCGGTAGGCCGGGTTCTCATAGGTGGAGGCGCGCTTGCCGGCGGGGACGTTCGCCCAGCCGCTGGTGTCGCCGACGAGCTGCTCGTAGTCCTTGCCGGAGGCCCAGGAGACGAACTTCCAGGCCTTGTCCGCGTTCCGGGAGGCCTTCTGCATGCCCCAGGCCCAGGTGTAGAGCCAGCCGGCGGAGTCGGTCTTCTCGACCGGCGCCGGGGCGTAGCCGAGCTTGCCCTTGACCGGTGACTTGTCGGCCTCCAGCAGTCCGGCCGCGGAGGTGGCGTCGTACCACATGGCGACCTTGCCCTGGGTCATGTTGTTGAGGCACTCGGCGAACCCGGACTGAGCGGCGCCCGACTCGCCGTGCTTGCGGACGAGGTCCACATAGAAGGAGGTCGCCTTCTTGAACTCGGGGGAGTCCAGCCGTGCCTTCCAGTTCTTGTCGAACCAGGTGCCGCCGAAGGTGTTCACCACGGTGGTCAGCGGTGCCATGACCTCGCCCCAGCCGGGCAGGCCGCGCAGACAGATGCCGCGCATCCCGGGCTCCGCGCCGTCCACCTCGGCGGCGAGTTCGGCCACCTGCTGCCAGGTGGGATGCTCGGGCATAGTCAGGTGCTTCTCGGCGAACACGTCCTTGCGGTACATCAGGAAGGACGACTCGCCGTAGAAGGGCTGTCCGTAGAGCTTGCCGTCGTCCCCGGTCAGCGACTGGCGCATGGGCCGCAGGATGTCCTGCTGGTCGTAGCCCTTGTCGTCGGCGACATAGGTGTCCATCTCGTGCAGCCAGCCGTTGCGGGCGTAGATGGGTATCTCGTAGTTGCTGAGGGTGGCGACGTCGTACTGGCCCGCCTGGTTGGCGAAGTCCTGGCTGATCTTGTCGCGGACGTCGTTCTCCGGCAGCACGGTGAAGTTCACCTTGATGCCGGTCTCCTTGGTGAAGTGCGCGGCGGTGAGTTTCTGCAGCTCCACCATCTGCGGATTGTTGACCATCAGTACATTGATGGAATTTCCGCCGGAACCGGACCCGCCCGCCCCGACCCAGCAGCCGGAGAGAAGCGGGGCGAGCAGCGTCCCTGCGGCGGCCATGGCGAGCATGGCTCGCGGCCTCCGTCGGCTCTGGGTGCGCATGGATCGCTCCTGGACGTGAAAGGGGTAGGGGAAGATGAGGGGCGCTCTCGTGGTGCTGAGCGTCCCTCGGGGAGATGACGGGGGAGTGATGTGTTTCTCGGCTGTTCGCGGGTGGTGTCAGACGCGGACGACCTGCGGGCCGAGCAGTGAGTAGCGGTGCGCCTCGGCCGCCGGCAGCAGGCTGGTGGTGACGATCGCCTCCAGCGCGCCGATCTCCGCGAAGCGGCAGAAGCTCACCGCCCCGAACTTGGTGTGCACACCCGCGAAGACCGTGCGGCGGGCGGCGCGGATCGCCTGCGCCTTGACCTCGCTGACGGCCGGGTCGGGGGTGGTCAGCCCGTGTTCCCGGGAGATGCCGTTGGCGCCTATGTACGCCAGGTCGATCACGAATCCGGCCAGCATCTTCGTCGTCCAGTGGTCGACGGTGGCGAGGGTGCCGGCCCGCACCCGGCCGCCCAGCAGCAGGACGGTCGTGTTCTCGGCCTCCGCGAGCGCGCCGGCGGTGGCCAGGGACGCGGTGACCACGGTCAGCGGACGGTCCCGGGGCAGTGCCGCGGCGATGAGCTGGGGGGTGAACCCCTCGTCCACGAAGACGGTTTCGGCGTCCCCGAGCAGTTCGGCGGCGGCGGCCGCGATCCGGCGCTTCTCGGGCACCTGGCTGGTGGCGCGGAAGGCGAGGGTCGTCTCGAAACCGGCGCTCTCCACGGGATAGGCGCCGCCGTGGGTGCGGCGGACCAGCCCGTGGTCCTCCAGGGCGCGCAGATCCCGTCGTACGGTCTCCTTGGCCACGCCCAGTTCGGTGGCGAGCGCGGTGACGTCGACCGAGCCCGTACGGCGGGCGACCTGGACGATCTCGCGCTGACGTTCTTCCGCTGTCCTCGCCGTCATCGTCGCCTCCCGCCTTCCCGCAGGTCGTGCCCGTTCGGGCGCATTCTGGCCCGATGGGGCCCTTGCAGGAAGTTCTACCGCCGTGCATGCGGGGCTGACCAGGCTTGTTGCGTGCCCGAGTGTGCCCGATCCGGCCCGTATGGCTGAAAGAACCACCGTCGTGGACCTGCGATGGAGCGGCGCGGCGGGTGGGAGCGGGCGGTCCTGGTGCCCGAAACGCAGTGCGGGCGGGCCCGTTCGGTGCCCGCCCGCCCGTAGGGGGTGTCCGCTCGGTACCGCTCAGTAGGGCCAGATGGGCGGGTTGGTCACGAAGTGGCCGCCCAGGCGGGCGTGGTCGGGGTTGTCCGGGTCCAGTTCGCCCTGTTCGGCGATGAGCCGCTCCGCATAGGGCTCGGAGTCGTCCTGCGGCTCGTAGCCGAGCGCCCGGGCACTGGTGAGGTCCCACCACAGACGGGTGTTGGCGGACGAGCCGTGGACCACGGTGTGCCCCACATGCTCGGCGGTCAGGGCCGCGTGGAAGAGGCGGGCGCCGTCCCCGGGGCTCATCCAGACGGAGAGCATGCGGACGCTGGTCGGCTCGGGGAAGCAGGAGCCGATGCGCACGGAGACCGTCTCCAGGCCGTGCTTGTCCCAGTAGAGCTGGGCGAGGTCCTCGCCGAAGGACTTGGACAGGCCGTAGAAGGTGTCCGGGCGGCGCGGGGTGTCGATCGGGATCAGCGGCTCGTCGCCACGGGGGTGGGGGGTGAAGCCGACCGCGTGGTTGGAGGAGGCGAACACGATCCGGCGCACGCCCTCCTCGCGGGCCGCCTCGTACAGGTTGTAGGTGCCCTCGATGTTCGCCTTGAGGATCTTCTCGAAGGTGGACTCCACGGAGATGCCCGCGAGATGAATGATCGCGTCCACGCCCCGCACGGCCTCCCGCAGGGCCGCGCGGTCCGCGAGGTCCGCGACGACGGCGTCCGGCTCGTCCTCGATGGGCCGGAGGTCCAGGAGCCTCAGCTCATAGCCGTACTGCGGCAGAAGTCCGCGCATCAGGGTGCCGAGTCCGCCGGCGGCGCCGGTGAGCAGAACGGTGTGGGGAGCGGGCATCCTCGGAACTCCTTGAGCAATGGTCGCATTCTTATACAGCATTCACATGCATGGACACGCTAGGGAGTCTCGGGCTGACCCGTCAAGAGGGGCACGACGGCAGGAAATCCGCCCCGGTGGTACCGGTTTGCGCGCTTGACCTGCCTTGTGGCGGGGTCTTAGCGTAAGCGCGTTCAGAAATATAGACGCGGATCACAAACATGCACCACTGTGAGATCGGTCCGCACCGGAGCGCCTGTCTCAAGGGAGAGCCCGTGACGCCAGCCCCTCTTGCCGCTCGACTCAGTATCCCCAGCGGGCCGCTGTTCTTCCCCGTGACCGCCTACGGACCGGACGGCACCGTCGCCCTCGACACCTATCGCGCGCATGTGCGCGAGGGCGTGGAGGCGGGCGCCGCCGGCGTCTTCGCCTGCTGCGGCACGGGAGAGTTCCACGCCCTCACCCCCGAGGAGTACGAGTCCTGTGTGCGCACCGCCGTCGAGGCGGCGGACGGACGGGTACCGGTCGTCGCGGGCGTGGGATACGGGACCGCGCTCGCCGTCCGCTACGCCGGGATCGCCGAGGCGGCCGGCGCGGACGGGCTGCTCGCCATGCCGCCCTATCTGGTGGTCGCCGGGCAGCCGGGACTGCTGCGCCACTACCGGGAACTGGCCGCGGCGACCTCGCTGCCGGTCATCGTCTACCAGCGCGACAACGCCGTGTTCACTCCGGAGACCGTCGTCGGGCTGGCCCGCACCGACGGCATCATCGGCTTCAAGGACGGCCTCGGCGACCTGGACCTGATGCAGCGCGTGGTGAGCGCCGTACGCACCGAGGTCCCGGACGGCTTCCTCTACTTCAACGGTCTGCCGACCGCCGAGCAGACCCAGCTCGCCTACCGGGGCATCGGCATCACGCTGTACTCCTCCGCCGTCTTCTGCTTCGTCCCCGAGATCGCCCTCGCCTTCCACCGGGCGCTGGCCTCCGGTGACGAGCGCACCGTCCGCCGGCTCCTCGACGGCTTCTACCGCCCGTTCGTCGAACTGCGCGCCCGGGGCCGAGGCTATGCCGTCTCCCTGGTCAAGGCCGGTGTACGGCTGCGGGGTCCGGACGTCGGCGGGGTGCGGCCGCCGCTGCACGAACCGTCCGAGGACGATGTCGCACGGCTCGCCGAGCTGATCGACCACGGTCTCGGACTGCTGGGGGAGGACCGGTGAAGACATCCGCCTTCCTCTACCCCTGGGACGTCAACGGGGACCCCGAGGCGGCGCACCGCACCGCCGCCCTGGGTGTCGGCCAGGTGACCCTCGCCTCCGCGTACCACTCCACCCGCGCGCTGACCCCCCGCCACCCCCGGCACCGCATCGTGACCGCCCGTCACGCCGCCGTGCTCTATCCGGCGGACGCGCGCTGGGAGGGCCGGGAGCTGCGCCCCTGGGCGGCCGGGGACTGGGCCCCGGGCGACGCCTACGGCGAGGCCGCCGAGGCGCTCTCCGCGGCCGGGCTCGAGGTGCACACCTGGGTGGTGCTGGCGCACAACTCCCGCCTCGGGGAAGAACATCCCGACACCTCGGTGGTCAACGCCTACGGCGACCGCTATCCGTGGGCGCCCTGTATCGCCCAGCCCGCCACCCGGGCGTATCTCGTCGCCCTCGCGGCCGAGGCGGCCGTACGCCCGGGGGCGCGCGGCACCGAACTGGAGTCGCTCGGCTGGTACGGCCTGGCCCATCTGCACGCCCACGACAAGACCGCCGGAGTGGGGCTCGGGGACGCCGGGCAGTACCTGATGTCGCTGTGCTTCTGCGGGAGCTGCCGCACGGGCTACGAGGAGCAGGGCCTGGACGCCGGGGAACTGGCCGCGACGGTACGGGCCGCGCTGGAGCCGGTGTGGCGCGGGGCACCGTCCGACGGGGGCTGGACGGGGGTCGAGAAGCTGCTGGGCGAGGCACGGGCGGCCGCCACCCGCGCCTGGCGCGACGAGCGGGCCCGCACCCTCCAGGAGGCCGCGGTGACGGCGGTCCGCGCCGCCGCCCCCGACGGCTTCCAGGTGCTGCTGCACGCCGACCCGGTGTCGTACCACTGCGGGGCCAACGCGGGCGTCGACCCCGCGCACATCCTGTCCGTCGCGGACGGGGTCGTGGTGCCCTGCACCGGAGGCGCGGACCGGCTCGCACCGTTCGCACGCGAGCACCGGGAGGGCGCGGTGCTCGCGGCCAACTTCACCGTGGTCTCCGGGATGGGCGGCAGCCCGGGGACGCTGGAGCGGGACGCGCGCGCGGCAGCCGACCTGGGCGCCGGCGAACTGCGGCTGTATCACGCCGGGTTGGCGTCCGACGGCGACCTGGACGCGGTGCGCGCGGCCCTCGCCGCACTCTGAAACAGGGGCACCGCCGGCACCAGCAGCGCCAGGCCCAGCCCCACCAGCAGCAGCCGCCGGTCGACCAGCTCGACCAGCGCCGCCCCGACGGCCAGCCCCAGCGCGTTCGGCGCGAACAACAGGGTGTGGGCCGTCGCGGTGGCGCGCCCCAGCAGCTCACCCGGCATCTCGCGCTGCACCGTGGTGAGCGCGGCGATCAGCACACAGGGCAGCCCCGCCCCGATCGCCGCGCTGCACACCAGGGCCACCGGATCGGACGGGACCGCCCGCACGGCCACCGCCACCGCGGTGAGGGCGATCCCGCACCCTGCGAAGCGGCGCGCGCCCAGCAGCCGCAGCGCCGGGCCGGAGAGCAGCCCGACCGCCACCGAGCCGACGCCCTGGACGGCGTACAGCACACCGGTGTAGGCGGGAGAGCGCCCCAGCCCTTCCACCACGGCGTAGATCAGCGCCCCGTTGAGGCCCGCGCCCAGCATGGTGGCGCCGCCGGCCAGCACCAGGGGGCGCAGCCGTGGATGCGTCCACAGCCGGCGGGCACCCTCGGCGGTCTCCCGGCGCCAGTCGCCCCGGGGCCGGCCCGGCCGCTCCTCGCGCACCCGCAGCAGGGCGTACAGGCCGGTGGCGAGCATGAAGGTGACCGCGTCCAGCAGGGCGACGCCGGTGCCGCCGTACGCCGCGTAGATTCCGGCTCCCGCCAGCGGGGCCACCAGCTTCATGCCCTCGGTCGCCGTCATGCGCAGCCCGTTGAAGTCGCCGAGCAACGGCCCGTCGACCGCGGCGGCCACCAGCGCCGACTCCGCCGCGTCATGGACCACCCCCGCCGCGCCGTACAGAAAAAGAACCGCGTACAGCAGCCACAGCCGGCCCGGGGAGTCCACGGCGAACAGGGTGAGCAGCAGGGCGGCCAGGGCCAGGTTCGTGCGGATCAGCAGCGGTTTGCGGCGGGTGCGGTCGGCGAGCGTGCCCAGCAGCGGCCCGGCCAGGGTCGGCGCCCACAGGGCCAGCATGCACAGCGCCGCCAGGCCGTTCGAGCCGGTCAGGTCCTTGACCCACACCCCGGAGGCCAGCCACAGCGCCGAGGTGCCGAAGCCGGAGACCACCACCCCGCCCAGATAGAGGCCCGCGTTCCGGTCGCGCAGGACACGCAGCCCGGTCCATGTCGTCGTCATGTTCCGTCAGCGTGGTCCTAAGGACACCGGTGACGGATCGGGAAGGTGCCTTAGAAACGCCGCCCCGACGGCCCACCGGTCTACGCCGTCCCCGCTGTCGGTCCTCGCAGAGTTGCGAAGGCACACGGAAGCCGGTGCTTCCCGGGGCGGTCCGGATCGCGTGCCCGGACAGGGTCGGCGGCCGGGGTGCCGCTCCGTCTCGGTGAGGGTGACGGCCCGGGGGGAAGGCGTACGGACCCTGAGGGGGTCATGAGCACCCCGAGGGGGGCGGCCCCGCGCCACGCTCGCCGAACCCGCCGTCGCCGCCGAGGTGTTCCCGTCCGCTTCGGACACCCGCCCGCGTTGCCGTCGCGAACGACTCCTGGATTCCTGCGGGCACGGGCGCGTAGCACGAAGACCCCGCCGGGACCAGCCCGAACGGCCCCTTGAACTTCTCCTGCGAGAAGCATTGACGAAAGACAGGGGCGCACCTACCTTCATCGCGTCGTACTTCGTACGTCATATATGAGACGCGATACGCGAGATCAGTTACGCGATACCCGAGAGGCGCGCATGACCTCTGTGCCCACGCCGATCCCCTCCCGCACGCAGTTCGTGCTGGAAGGGATCAAACACCGCATCCTCACCGGGCAGCTGACGCCCGGTCAGGCCCTGGTCGAGACCAAGCTCGCGGCACAGTTCGGGGTGTCCAAGACCCCGGTGCGCGAGGCGCTCAAGACCCTGGCCGGCACCGGTCTTGTGGTGATGAGCCAGTACAAGGGCGTCACGGTGCGCATGGTGGACGCGGACATGGCGCGCGAGGTCTACGACGTCCGGCTGCTCCTCGAACCGGAGGCGCTGCGGCGCGCGGTGCGGCGCGGGGCCTCCCTGGACGCCGCCCGCGACGCGCTGAGCCGGGCGGACACCGCCACGGACACCGCCGAACGCTCCCTGTCCAACCGGGAGTTCCACCGCGCCCTGTATCTGCCGTGCGGCAACCCGCTGCTCGGCCGGATGCTCGACGAGGTCCGCGACCAGGCCGCCCTCGTCTCCGCCGTCGCCTGGTCCGCCGATCCCTCCTGGGAGCGGGAGGCCGGCGAGCACCGGGAGATTCTGCGGCTCGCCCTGGAGGGCGACGCCGACGGCGCGGCGCGCGCCCTGCACGCACATATCGCCTCGTTCGTCCGTCGGGCGTTCCCCCAGGCGCAGGAAGAGGAAGGTCAGTCATGAGCAGCGTGGCGTTCGAGACCCAGCGGACGGCCCTGGCCGACGTGGTGGCGATCCCGGTGACCCCGTTCGCCGAGGACGGCACCGTCGACCCGGACGTCTACCGGGCACTGCTGCGGCGGCTGCTCGACGGCGGGGTCAGGACCCTCACACCGAACGGCAACACCGGCGAGTTCTACGCCCTCACCCCCGAGGAGCGCCGCCTGGTCGCGGAGCTGACCGTCGAGGAGGTGGGCGACCGGGCCGCGATCCTGGTCGGCGTCGGACACGATGTGCCCACCGCCGTCGCCTCCGCCCGGCACGCCCGCGATCTGGGCGCCCAGATGGTGATGGTCCATCAGCCGGTGCACCCCTATGTCTCGGCCGCCGGCTGGGTCGACTACCACCGGGCCATCGCCGAGGCCGTGCCCGAGCTGGGCGTGGTCCCCTACATCCGCAACGCCCAGCTGCCCGGCGCCCGGCTCGCCGAACTCGCCGACCGCTGCCCGAACGTCATCGGGGTGAAGTACGCCGTGCCGGACGCCGCCCGGTTCGCCGCCTTCGCGCGGGACGCCGGCCTCGACCGCTTCGTCTGGGTGGCGGGACTGGCCGAGCCCTACGCCCCCTCGTACTTCTCGGCGGGCGCCACCGGTTTCACCTCGGGGCTCGTCAATGTCGCCCCCGCGGTGTCGCTCGACATGATCGAGGCGCTCCGCTCCGGGGACTATCCGGCGGCCATGAAGGTCTGGGAGCAGATCCGCCGCTTCGAGGAGCTGCGCGCGGCGAACGGCTCCGCGAACAATGTGACCGTGGTCAAGGAGGCCCTCGCCTCGCTCGGCCTGTGCCGCCGGGACGTGCGCCCGCCGAGCAAGCCGCTGGCCGAGGAGGAGCGCGCCGAGGTGGCCGCCATCGCCTCCGGATGGTCGATATGAAAAGACCCGAAGAGCTGAGAAGCCATCAGTGGTACGGCACCGACGGACTGCGCTCCTTCAGCCACCGGGCCCGCACCCGCCAGCTCGGCTACCTCCCCGAGGAACACCTCGGCAAGCCCGTCATCGCCGTCCTCAACACCTGGTCGGACATCAACCCCTGCCATGTCCATCTGAGGGACCGCGCCCAGGCCGTGAAGCGGGGCGTGTGGCAGGCGGGGGGTTTCCCGCTGGAGTTCCCGGTCTCCACGCTCAGCGAGACCTTCCAGAAGCCGACCCCGATGCTCTACCGCAATCTGCTCGCGATGGAGACCGAGGAGCTGCTGCGCTCGTACCCGGTGGACGGGGCGGTGCTGATGGGCGGCTGCGACAAGTCCACTCCGGCGCTGCTGATGGGGGCCGCCTCGGTCGACCTGCCCACCGTCTTCGTGCCCGCGGGGCCCATGCTGCCGGGCCACTGGCGCAACGAGGTGCTGGGTTCCGGCACCGACATGTGGAAGTACTGGGACGACAAGCGGGCCGGCCTCATCGGCGACTGCGAGATGACGGAGCTGGAGAGCGGGCTCGCCCGGTCCCCGGGGCACTGCATGACGATGGGCACGGCCTCCACCCTCACCGCGGCGGCCGAGGCCCTCGGCGTCACCGTGCCCGGCGCCTCCAGCATCCCCGCCGTGGACTCCGGACACGACCGGATGGCCGCCGCCTCCGGCCTCCGGATCGTCGAACTCGTCCACCAGGACCGCAGGCTGAGCGACATCCTCACCCGCGAGGCCTTCGAGGACGCGGTGCTCACGGTCCTCGGCCTCGGCGGCTCCACCAACGCCGTGATCCATCTGATCGCCATGGCGGGGCGCGCCGGGGTCCGGCTCACCCTCGACGACTTCGACCGCATCGCCCGCACGGTCCCGGTGCTCGCCGATGTCCGGCCCGGCGGGGAGCGGTACCTCATGGAGGACTTCCACTTCGCGGGCGGACTGCCCGGGTTCCTGTCCCGGATCCCGGATCTGCTGCACCTGGACCGGCCCACGGTCGCGCACGACACGCTGCGCGAGCAGATCGCGGGCGCCCAGGTGTACGACGACGACGTGATCCGGCCCCGGGACAACCCGGTGGCGAAGGAAGGGGGAGTGGCCGTGCTGCGCGGCAACCTCTGCCCGGACGGCGCCGTCATCAAGCACATCGCCGCCGAGCCTCAGCTGCTCAGGCACACCGGGCCGGCGGTCGTCTTCGACGACTACCGCACCATGCAGCGGACCATCAACGACCCCGGCCTGGGCATCACCGCGGACAGCGTGCTGGTGCTGCGCAACGCCGGACCCAAGGGCGGACCGGGCATGCCCGAGTACGGGATGCTGCCCATCCCCGACCATCTGCTGAAGCAGGGTGTGCGGGACATGGTGCGGATCTCCGACGCCCGGATGAGCGGCACCAGTTACGGCGCCTGTGTGCTGCATGTGGCACCGGAGTCGTATGTCGGCGGACCGCTGGCGCTGGTGCGGACCGGTGACCGCATCACCCTGGACGTCGAGGCGCGCACCCTGCGGCTCGAGGTGGACGACGAGGAACTGGAGCGTCGCCGGGCGCGGTGGACGCCGCCGCCCGAGCGGTACGAACGCGGCTACGGCGCGCTCTACAACGAACAGATCACCCAGGCGGACACCGGCTGCGACTTCGCGTTCCTGGCCCGTCCGGGGCAGGTGCCGGACCCCTACGCGGGGTGAGCCGAGGACCTGCCGGCGGCCTCCCCTGACGGCCGGCCACCCCGACGGAATCGGAGGACCGCTTGAACCAGGGACATCGAGCAAGCGCTTGCTATCCGATTCCCGACCAGCAGCCCCGCACCGCACACGCCCCACCGAGACACCCAGCACGCCTTCACGGCACCCGCAAGATCGGAGAACAGTCATGGCCCAAGCCGCAGCCGTGGCGAAACCGCCCGCGCCACCCCGGCGGCGCCGTGTCTCCGCGACGCCGCGCAGACTCCCGTACCTGCTGATCGCGCCGGCGGCCCTGCTGATGCTGGGCTTCATCGCCTACCCGGTCATCAGCGTCTTCTACTACAGCCTGCAGAACTACAACCCCACCAAGCCGTGGCGGAACGGCTTCGCGGGCTTCGACAACTTCGTCCAGATCTTCACCAAGGACCCGCAGTTCTGGGACACGCTGATCTTCAGCGCCAAGTGGGTCGTCGTCGAGGTCGGGCTCCAGCTGCTGTTCGGTCTCGCCCTGGCGCTGATCGTCAACCAGACGTTCGTCGGGCGGGGACTGGGCCGTGCGCTGGTCTTCTCCCCCTGGGCCGTCTCCGGCGTGCTGACCTCCGTGATCTGGGTGCTGCTCTTCAACTCCCAGACCGGTATCAGCCGGTACCTCGCCGACCTGGGCATCGGCGCCTACGGCACCAGCTGGCTGTCGGACACCTCGACCGTGTTCCCCGCCGCGGTCGTCGCCGATCTGTGGCGCGGGGTCCCCTTCTTCGCGATCCTGATCCTCGCCGACCTCCAGTCCGTCTCCAAGGACCTCTACGAGGCCGCCGAGGTCGACGGAGCCAGCCGGCTGAAGCAGTTCTGGCACATCACCCTGCCGCATCTGAAGGACGCCATCGTGCTGTCCACGCTGCTGCGCGCGGTGTGGGAGTTCAACAACGTCGACCTGCTCTACACCCTCACCGGCGGCGGCCCGGCCGGCGAGACCACCACGCTTCCGCTCTACATCGCCAACACCAGCGTCGACGCCCATAACTTCGGCTATGCCTCGGCGCTGACCACCGTCGCGTTCGTGATCCTGCTCTTCTGCTCGATCGTCTATCTGCGACTGAGCAAGTTCGGAGGCGATGACAAGTGATCACCAAGGAGATCACCGGGACCGCGCCCGCGCCGGAGCGCGTCGCACCCGCCCCCGGACCCCGGCCGCGCACCGCCCGCCGCGCCTGGGACGAGGTCCCGCGCTGGCAGATCTATCTGCCGCTGTCGGTCTATCTGCTCTTCACCCTCGTCCCCTTCTACTGGATCCTGCTCTTCTCCCTGCGCCCGGCGGGCTCGACCTCGCTGGTGCCCTGGCCGATCACCTTCGAGCACTTCGAGAAGGTGTGGACCGAGCGCAGCTTCGGCATCTACTTCACCAACAGCGTGCTGGTCGGCGTCGCGACCCTGGTGATGACGACGCTGGTCGCGCTGGCCGGCGGCTACGCCCTGGCCCGCTTCGACTTCAAGGTCAAGCGCGGCTTCATGCTGGCCCTGCTGTGCTCGCAGTTCGTGCCGGGCGCGCTGCTGCTGGTCCCGCTCTTCCAGATCTTCGCCAATCTGCGGATGATCAACTCGCTGGGCAGCGTCATCATCGCCGAGACCGTCTTCCAGCTGCCGCTGTCGATGATCCTGATCAGCGGCTTCATCAAGAATGTGCCGTACTCCCTGGAGGAGGCCGCCTGGGTCGACGGCTGCAACCGCTTCTCCGCCTTCCGGATCGTGGTGCTGCCGCTGCTGCGGCCCGGGCTGATCGCCGTCGGCTCGTTCGCCTTCGTGCACGCCTGGAACCACTTCCTGTTCGCTCTGATGTTCCTGTCCGACCAGAGCAAGCAGACCATCCCGGTCGGTCTGAACACCCTGATGAGCGCGGACAGCGTCGACCTGGGGGCCCTGGCCGCGGGCGGCATCGTCGCCGCCGTGCCCGTGGTGATCGTGTTCGCCTTCATCCAGAAGTGGCTGATCACGGGCTTCAGCGCGGGGGCGGTGAAGGGATGAGCACCCATCGGCCGAGCGGCCCGCTCACGGTGCACGGCCTCTCCGCCGGGCGGCCGGCCCCACAGCGGGGGACCGACGGCGCCCGGGCGGACGGCCGCAGGACGGCACCGGGCACGGGATCCGGGAGGACCCCATGACGAACACCGCACTGCCCGTCGTGCTCGCCGGGGCCCGCGGGCACGGCCGCTGGCACCTCGACAACCTCCGCCGGCTCCAGGACGCGGGCCTGGTACGGCTCGTGGGGATCTGCGAGCTGACGCCCCTGACCGGCGAGGAACTGACGGGGCTGGGCGAACCGGCGCAGTCCTCCGACTTCGGAGCGCTCCTCGACGCCACCGCCGCCCGGATCGCCGTGATCTGCACCCCGATCCCCACCCACACCGACCTGGCGCTCATCGCCGCCGAGCGGGGCGTCCATCTGCTCCTGGAGAAGCCGCCCGCCCCGTCGTACGCCGAGTTCCGCCGGATGGCCGACGGGGTCGCCCGGGCCGGTGTGGTCTGCCAGATCGGCTTCCAGTCGCTGGGCTCGGGCGCCCTGCCCGCGATCGCCGAGCTGATCTCCGACGGGGCGATCGGCACGGTGACCGGGGTCGGCGGCGCCGGGGCCTGGGCACGCGACGAGGCGTACTACCGGCGCGCACCCTGGGCCGGCCGGCGCCGGCTGAACGGCGCCGATGTGATCGACGGCGCCCTCACCAACCCCCTGGCGCACGCCGTCGCCACCGCCCTCGCCCTGAACGGCTCCTCCCGCGCCGAGGACGTCCTCGGCATCGAGACCGAACTGCTGCGCGCCAACGACATCGAGTCCGACGACACCTCCTGCGTCCGGGTCACCACCGCACAGGACCGGCCCGTCACCGTCGCCGTGACCCTGTGCGCCGAACGCCCCGGCGAGCCCTATGTCGTGGTGCACGGCAGCAGCGGACGGATCACCTTCTGGTACAAGCAGGACCGCATGCTGCTCCAGCGGGCCGGCCACGGCCCCGAGGAGTTCGAGTACGGCAGGACGGATCTGCTGGAGAACCTGGTCCGGCACCTCACCCGAGGCGACGGGCTGCTGGTTCCCCCGGACGCGACGGGCGCCTTCATGAAGGTGGTGGAGGCGATCCGGCAGGCCCCCGACCCGGTCGCGCTGCCCCCGGGCGCCTGGCGTCCGGTCCCCGACGAGAACCGCCGGGTCGTCCCCGGCGTCGACCGACTGGTCGAGGCCGCCGCCGACACCCTCTCCCTCTACTCCGAGCTGGGTGCCGAGTGGGCACCCCGTCCACGACAGGCGGGCATCCGATGACGACCGACGACACCCTGGTGCTGCGCGCGGCGGGCCGGCCGGTGGCCCGTTACACCGTCCGTCCCGAGCTGTCCGCCCGGCTCTCCCCGCGCCCCTATCTGCACCCGGTCACCACCCTGGCGGGCACGGCCGTCACCGAGCTGAGCCCCGCCGACCATCCGCACCACCTCGGCGTCGGTGTCGCCGTTCCCGATGTCGAGGGGCACAACTTCTGGGGCGGGCGCACCTTCGTCCGCGACCGGGGCCCGACCGAGCTGGACAACCACGGCGCCCAGCGGCACACCGCCTTCCCGCTCCGCGACCCGGACGGCTTCACGGAGGAGCTGCGCTGGGTGGCCGCGGGCCGTGAACTGCTGCGCGAGCGCCGGACCGTCACCACCACCGAACTCGGCGGCGACGCCTGGGCGCTGGACTTCACCTTCTCGCTCACCAATGTGACGCCGGATCCGCTGTCGATCGGCAGCCCCGCCACCAACGGGCGTCCCGGAGCGGCCTACGGCGGCTTCTTCTGGCGCGCCCGCAAGGAGGCCGAGGCCCCCCGGGTCTTCACCGCCGGACGCGAGGGCGAGGCGGAGGTCCACGGCACCCGGGCCGACTGGGTCGCCCTCGCCGGCACCGCCTGGACCCTGGTCTTCGCGGGGGCCACCGAGGACACCCGGCGGGACCCGTGGTTCGTACGGTCCGGTGAGTACCCGGGGGTGGGCTCCTCCCTGGCCTTCGACGAGCGGCTCCCGATGGCCCCCGGCGACACGGTCGTGCGCCGGATCGTCACCGTCGTCGCCGACGGCCGACGGGACCGGGACGAGGCCGCGGCCCTGGTGGGGAAGGCGGTGAGCCCTTGACCCCTACGGACCCGGCCCCGTGCCCCGGACCCCACCACACCCCGGCCCCGGCGTCGCACCGGCGCCCCGACTGATCCCCTCGCCCCGCCCGCACCGGTGAGGCGACCGCTCCGCCCCCCTTGTACCACCGCCCGCCCGACCCCTGCGCCTGTGGGGAGCCGCAAGGACGCGCCCTCTTAGCAAGCGCTTACCGGTTCGTGGTGAGGCCGTGGAACACCGACCCCCACACGTTCATGTCTCCGTTGGATCCAGAAGAAGAGAGCCGACCAATGAAGATCAGCAATCACAGAAGCAGGCGTGCCGCCCTGGCCGTCGCCCTGGGTTCCGTGCTCGCGCTCACCGCCACCGCCTGCGGCGACGACGGCAGCGGTGCCGGCGGGGGCAAGGGCGACGAGGGCTCCGGCAAGGGCACGATCACCTTCTGGGACAACAACGGCGGTGTGCGCACCGACGTCTGGAAGCAGATCATCGCCGACTTCGAGAAGAAGTACCCGGACATCAAGGTCGAGTATGTGGGCGTGCCCGCGGCGAGCGTGCAGTCCAAGTACGACACCGCCATCCAGGGCGGCGGTCTGCCGGACGTCGGCGGGGTGGGCACCGCGATGCTGGCCGAGATCGCCGCGCAGAACGCCCTGGAGCCGCTGGACGGCCGGATCGCGAAGAGCCCGCTGAACCAGCAGCTCAACCAGAAGTTCCTGGAGAGCGTCAAGGCCGCCGGCGGCAGCGACACGACGTACACCGTGCCGACCTCCGCCAACAACGGGACCCTGTGGTACCGGACCGACCTGTTCAAGGCCGCCGGTCTGGACGCCCCGGAGACCTGGTCGAAGTTCTACGAGGCGGCCGGCAAGCTCAGCGACAAGGGCAGGAACAAGTTCGGCTACACCATCCGCGGCGGCGAGGGCTCGATCGCCCAGGCCCTGGACGCCATGTACGGCCAGAGCGGGATCACCTCGTTCTGGAACGGCGACACGACCACGGTCAACGACCCCAAGAACGTGGCCGCGCTCGCGAAGTACGCCGGGCTCTACAAGAAGGACACCCCGGCCGCCGACGTCAACAACGACTTCACCAAGATGGTCGCCCAGTGGGACAGCGGCACCATCGGCATGCTGAGCCACAACCTGGGCTCCTACCAGAACCACCTGGACGCCCTGGGCGCCGACAAGTTCAGGGGCATCCCCAACCCGACGCTGGACGACGGGACCCGGGTGCAGGTCTCCAACCCCGTCGACGGACTCGGCCTGTTCAAGTCCAGCAAGAACAAGGCGGCGGCCTGGACGTTCATCGAGTTCGCGGCCTCGCACGAGTCCAACAGCAAGTGGAACGAGACGGCGGGCCAGGTCCCGGCGAACACCGAGGCCGCGGGCGACGACTGGGTCCAGAAGTCCGAGGCGACCAAGCTCGCCGCCGAGGCGCTGAACGGCTCCAGCACCAAGATCGTGCAGCTGCCGTACTACCTGCCCGACTGGAACACCATCTCCAAGGCCGACAACGAGCCCAACTTCCAGAAGGTGCTGCTCGGCAAGATGACGCCCAAGGCGTTCCTGGACACGCTGGCCGAGCAGCTGAACACGGCGCAGGCCGAGTGGAAGCAGCAGCAGGGATAGGCATCCCGTTCCCGTCCGGCGCCCGTGCGGCCGGCCGTGTCCCCGCGGCCGGGCCGCCCGGCGCCACGGTTCCGCGCCCCTTCCCGGGGCGCGGCACCCCCGCTCGACCTGAAGCATCCCGGACACCACCTACCGTCCACTCAAGGAGAGACGCACCGATGCGCACCCAGACATGGCATGGGCATGCCACTCGCACCATGACCGCACTGCTCGGCTGCACCGCCCTCGTCCTCGCCGTCGCCGGTCCCGCCGCCCACGCCGCCCAGCCCCTGTCCCGCGACCTCGCCCACCAGACCCTCGGCAAGAACGACGGCTGGGGCTCCCAGGGCACCGGCACCACCGGCGGTGCGGCCGCCGCCTCCGCGAACGTCCGCACCGTCACCACCTGGGAGGAGTTCAAGGCGGCCCTCGCCGGCGGTGGCACCGCGCCCAGGATCATCAAGGTCAAGGGCATGATCGACGCCGATGGGCCGAGCTGCTCCTCCTTCGAGGCGCCCGGCTACGACTTCGACACCTATCTGACGACCTACGCCCCGGAGAACTGGGGCCGCGACACCGACCTGGAGGGCGAGCCCGCCGACAGCCCCGAGGGTCTGCGCCGCGCCTCCGCCGCCCTCCAGGACGCCTACATCAAGGCGTTCGTCCCGGCCAACACCACCATCGTGGGCGTCGGCAAGGACGCCGGTTTCAAGGGCGCCAGCCTCCAGATCAAGAACGTGGACAACGTCATCGTCCGCAACCTCACCCTGGAGAGCCCCCTCGACTGCTTTCCGCAGTGGGACCCCACCGACACCGCGGACGGCAACTGGAACTCGGAGTACGACAGCGCGGTGATCACCGGCTCCACCCATGTCTGGATGGACCACAACACCTTCACCGACGGGGAGCACCCCAACAGCACGCTGCCGCACTACTACGGGCGCATCTTCGAGCAGCACGACGGTGAACTCGACATCGTCAAGGGCGCGGACCTGGTCACCGTCTCCTGGAACGTCTTCACCGAGCACGACAAGACGATCCTCATCGGCAACAGCGACAGCGCCTCCACGGCCGCCGTCGACCGCGGCCACCTCAAGGTCACGCTTCACCACAACCTGTTCTCGAACCTGGTCGAGCGCGCCCCCCGGGTCCGCTTCGGCCAGGTCGACTCCTACAACAACCACTATGTGGCGAACGCCGGCTACGGCTACAGCCTCGGCATCGGCATGGAGTCCCAGCTGGTCGCCGAGCACAACGCCTTCACGCTGCCCAAGGGGGTCGGCGCGGGCCTGATCCTCAAGAAGTGGAAGGAGGCGCCCGTCACCGCCGCCGACAACTACGTCAACGGCACCCGCACCGATCTGATCGCGGTGCACAACGCGGCGTTCCCGGAGGAGACCCTCCAGTCGGGCGCCGGCTGGACGCCGACCCTGCGCACCAAGATCGACCGCCCCCAGGCCCTTTCGGGGATCGTCGACCACGGTGCGGGCGCCGGAAAGGTCTGCTGACCATGGCGTCCGTCAGGGGACGCCGGGCCTTTCTCGCCGCGAGCGCCGGAGCGGTCACCGCTCTCGGCCTCGCGGCCCCCGCCCGGGCGTCCGCCGCGTCCCGCGCGTTCGGGCGGTACGGCTCCCCGTCCGCCCGGCTCGACGAGCGGACCCTCTACGTCCACCCGCGCGGCGCGGGGGACTTCACCGGGGTGGGGGCCGCCGTGGACGCGGCGCGCGGCCCCGGATTCACCCTGGTGATCGCGCCGGGGACCTATCGGGAGAAGGTCCTCGTCGACGCCACGCGCACCGGGATGACCTGGATCGGCGCCTCCGGGAACCCCCGGGACGTGGTGATCGTCCACGATCACGCCAACGGCACTCCCAAGCCGGACGGCGGCACCTACGGCACCACCGGCTCCGCCACCACCACCCTGGTGGCCGACGGCTTCACCGCCCGTCATCTCACCTTCGCCAACGACTTCCTGCGCGCCGACCACCCGGAGATCACCGGCACCCAGGCCGTCGCCGTCAAGGTGCAGGGCGACCGCAGCGCCTTCGAGGGGTGCAGATTCCTCGGCCACCAGGACACGCTCTACGCCGACTCGACGGCCCTGGGCGTCTTCGCACGGCAGTACTACCGGGACTGCTATGTCGAGGGCGATGTGGACTTCGTCTTCGGCCGGGCCACCGCCGTCTTCGAGGGCTGCCACTTCCGGACGCTCGACCGGACCGATCTGGCCGGGGCGCCGTACGGCTTCGTCTTCGCGCCCTCGACCGCGGTCGCCGACCCGCGCGGCTTCCTGTCACCGGGAGCCGGATCAGCAGTGCGGCGCCGGACGCCTTCTACAAGCTGGCCCGCCCCTGGGTGGCGAGCTCCGACCGTTCCTAAAGACTGAGTGGGAGTGAGTCCTGTTGCCGGGACCCGTGCTCAGCCGCGTGCCCCGAACGGTGTTGGGCACACTGGTCTCCCACTTTCGCTCTCACGTCCGGTGCAGCGGGTCGTGCCCGTTGTCCGGGGACAGAGGGGTGGGTTTCCTCACGCCCGGGGACGCCTGGTCGGGCCTGGACGGTCCGATGCCCCGCACGATCGCTCTGGTCGTGCGGGGGCGGTGCCGTCCGTCGCCGGACCGGGTGTCCCAGGGCGCGCCTGCCGATCGCCACGGCTGCCGCGTCGTGGCGGGTGGTCTTCCTGGTGTTGCTGGTGAGGGGCTTTTGCCAGTGCTGGGCGCCCCACATCGAGGTATAGGCGGGGTCCACGGCGATGATCGTCAGGCCGAGTTCGGTGGCCATGCTGACGAGCCGGGCGCGCAGCTTGCTCACGGGCATGCCGGAGATCAGCTTGCGGAACCGTTTGCGGCGGCCGAGTTTCTCCCTGGTCTTCTCCGCGCTGAAGTCCAGGTTTTCGATGCCGATGGCGAGTGTGTGCCGGGCTGCCCAGTGCAGGAGCCGGATGAGGGCGTGCCGGGCCTGCGCGTCACGGTGATCGGCGGTGCCGGAGAGGTCGAAGAAGAACCTTCGGGGCTCACCACAGGGGTTGCCGTGCCGGTCGAGCCGCCAGGCGGCCAGGTGGTCGGCGTTGGTGTCCACGCCGATCAGCCCTTTGGCGCGGGCCTGAGTCAGGGGAACGGTCTTGACCGGTGGGATAGTCCAGGAGGCGGTCAGGTACCAGCGGCCGCGCTGCACGTCTTCGTGGATGCGGTAGGCGACCGCCCGGTTGCCCACGGCGCGGTCGGCCCATTCGTCGCCCCGGTGGTGGAACACCACGGTGCCGGTGAGGAGGTACCGGCCGCATGGGGCATTGGCCAGATGAGCCAGTGGGCCGGGCAGCTTGATGCTGACCTCCCCGTCAGGGGTGACGCGGATCGTCTCGTTCCCGAACCGCTTGCCCGACTCGCCGTCCGCCTGGAGGAACCGGCGCTCGGCCTGCCAGCGCTCACGCCATTGGGTCTCGGTCAGGTTCGCGGTCGTGAGATTGTGCCGGGTGCCGAGCAGGCGTGCGCCGCCGCGGACCACCCGGACGCGCCCGGCCTCACGGTCGGCTCGCTCGGCAGTCAGCCGGTCCTCAAGCACGTGCAGGCGGCGGGATTTGGCGAACCACTCCTGCTTCGTCCGGTATCCGCCCGGCGCCTGCTTTGTGCCCTTCTCCCCGATCTGGAGGGACAGCCGGTGCGCAATCGTACGGACACCGGCCTCCAGGTTCTGGATGTGGGCGAGCTGGGCGCGGCGGGACAGCGCCCACTGGTCGTGGGTGGCCCTGGTGATGCTCCCGGCCCAGCGGGACGACGTCTCCAGCGTCAGGGTGCGCTTTCGCTCTGCCCACTGGCCGGTGTCGTGCTCCGGACCGGCCGCACAGCGGGCCTTGAGGTCACGCCCGGCCAGCGTCCCCAAGTGGTCACCGACCAGCCTGAGCACCTTCTCGTCCTCAGTCGTGATCGCCTTGAGCCGGGTACGGACCGCGACACCGGATGGACCCGGAGCAACGAATGGCGGATCGATCGAGCGCAGGTCAGCCACGTCCGGCGGCTTCCAGCGCGGCCTTCGCTCGGTTCTTTGCCGAGCGGCGGCCGTACAGGCGGGCGCAGAACGACGTCAGTACCTCCTCCATGTCACGCACCAGGTCGTCCTCCATGTCACGCACCAGGTCGTCCTCGACCTCGCCGTCGTCCAGCACCAGCAGACGACGGCCCGTCGCGGACAAGGCGGCCTCGACGAGCTCAACGTTCATCCGGCCGAGCCGGTCTTTGTGCTCTACCACCACGCAGGTCACCTGCGCGTCGGCCAGCAGACGCCGGGCCTTGGAACGGCAGCCGTCCACCCCGGAAGCGATCTCCGTCTCAACGCGAACGACTCGGTGACCGGCACTCGCTGCCCACGCGGACAGCCGGGCGACCTGGCGTTCCAGATCGGCCTTCTGATCGTGCGAGGAGACGCGGGCATAGAGTCCCAGACCGTCAATGGCCTCAAGCGCGGCGTTCGTATCGATGTCCACCAGGATCGTACGTGGCCCGACCCGCTGAGCCGGTACCGGCAACGTTCCCTCACGGAACCAGCGATACGCGGTCTGCGGATGCACGCCCTGCGTCCTCGCCCATTCCGTCAGATTCACACTTTGACAACGACACTCACCCATACATGGTTACGCTCACTTACCCGACTTCGAGGGCCAGCAGGTGAAGACCCCACCGCCCGTCCGATGCTGACCGTCCGGGACAGCCGTCTCGGCGCGGGTGTCGACGCAGTGGCCCCCTATGCCAATATGTCCGACATCTACCCTTGGCAGGACCAGCGGTTCGCCGAGTACCGCAACACGGGACCCGGCGCCCGTGTCGCCGTCCCGGAGAACCGGCCCCAACTGACCGCCGCTCAGGCCCGAAAGGCCACCCGCGAGGTGTATCTGGACGGCTGGACCCCCTGGGGGAGGGGGTGCTGACCTGAATCCGGGCATCCCGCCGGCCGGGATGCCCGGAGGTGGCCCGGCGACCGCCGGGCCGCCGCCCCGCCGTTCCCACCAGGAAGGACGGCCGTGGGCGCGCCCGTGAAGAGACCCGTACGATTCGGGAAACGGAATCTGTTATTCCGGTACGTGCGATATCAATTGGGCAAAAGGGGCTCGCGCCGAGGGGTGTGACGCGCGTAGAAAACAAGCCATGCACAAGCCACTGCGTATCGCATCCCTCGCCGCCGCCTGTGTCGTGGCCGGCGGCGCCCTGTTCGGGGCCGGCGCGGCCACCGCCGGCCAGTCGACCGCGAACTCGACCCACGAGCCCTACAACATCGGCCTTCTGGTCGGTGACATCGACACCTACTACGGCGCCACGCTCGACAAGAACGGCGTCTACCAGGCGTCCTCGAAGAGCCAGTACGCCAAGGACCTGGACCGCATCGAGAAGGACGCCAAGAACTACATCGACAAGACGGTCCGCAAGACGCCCAAGGGCAAGAAGCCCGCCGTCGTCTTCGACATCGACGACACCCTGCTGCTCAGCTTCGACTACGAGAAGAAGAGCAACTACACCTACGACTCGGCGACCTGGGCCACCTATGTGGCGAAGGCGGACCGCCCGGCCGTCCCCGGCACCACGGACCTCGTCAAGTACGCCAAGTCCAAGGGTGTCGAGATCTTCTACAACTCGGGCCTGAAGGAGTCGCAGCGCGCCTCCGCGGTCGAGAACCTGAAGAAGAACGGCGTCAACGTCAACCTCGACGCCGCCCACATGTTCCTCAAGAACGCGGACGCCCCGCCGTCCTACCTGAAGTCCTGCGCCACCCCGGGCACCTGGACCTGCACGACCGTGCAGTACAAGGCCGGCACCCGCAAGCACATCGAGTCCCTCGGGTACGACATCATCGCCAACTTCGGCGACCAGTACTCGGACCTGGACGGCGGCCACGCCGACAAGAAGTTCAAGCTGCCGAACCCGACGTACTTCGTCGAGTAGTCCCCACCGGCCCGGCCGGTCCTAGTGCCGCGGCAGGCAATGTTTGCCCGTGGAGGAGCGGCGTCGTGGGGGCACCTCCCGCGCGAGCGCAGTCGAGCGTGGGGGAGCGTGCTCTCGGTGTGCCGGCCGGAAGTCCTCGTACTGGACGTACTTGGGCTTGCGGCCGGTGCGGCGAGAGGGCGTGCCGGGCGTCGCGACGGGGCGAACGTTGCCTGTCGGGGCACTAGTAGGGCTTGGTCAGGTTGGTATCGGGGTGGGTATGTCGCGGTGACAGGTGGGGCAGGTGCCGATCCAGAGGGCGAGGAGTGTCTGCATCTCGCGGACTACTTGGTAAAGGCTCAGTCCTGCGCCGCGTCTTTTGGGTCGTGTGCCAGCCGTTGCAGGGTGCAGAAGGCGTGGGCAGCCGAGACGAGGGTGACGTGGTGGTGCCAGCCGTTCCAGGTGCGGCCTTCGAAATGGGCCAGTCCGAGGGCTTGTTTCATCTCGCGGTAGTCGTGCTCGATGCGCCAGCGGAGCTTGGCCAGTCGGACCAGCGAGGCCAGGGGCATGCCGGAGGGCAGACTGGACAGCCAGAACTGCACCGGTTCCGGCTCGGTGGCGGGCCATTCGGCCAGCAGCCATCGCTCGGGCAGCCCCGCGCCCTTGGTGGCCTGGCGGATCTCGCGTCCGGCGGGCCGGATGCGCAGGACGACGAAGCGCGAGTACATGCGTTTGAAGCCACTGCGCCCCTTTCCCGGCCGGGAACCCTCGCGCCAGGACACCGGCCGGGCCGCCTGCCGGCCGGCCTCGATGACCAGTTCCTTCACCGTCATCGGCTTGTCCGGATACGTCGCCACCGGCGGTCGGCCAATGCCCTGATAAGGCGGGGTAACCGGCTGCGCATGTTCAGGGTGAGCAGTGAGCCGGGAGGAGACGCCGACGGCGTAAGCCAGTTTCCGTTCTTCCAGGGCCAGGCGGAAGGCGGTGGCGTCGCCGTATCCGGCGTCCGCGACGACCAGCGGAACGTCCACGCCCCAACTGCGGGCCTCGTCGATCATGTCCAGGGCCAACTGCCACTTCTCCACATGGCCGGCGTCGGCGGGGACGCCGCAACGCTGACGGCGGGCGACCTTGGCCGCATCCGTCTCCGGCGAGGCGGGATCCCAGGAAGCGGGCAGGAACAGCCGCCAGTCGATCGCGGCCGAGGCACGGTCGTTGGCCAGGTGCAGCGACACGCCTACCTGGCAGTTGGTGACCTTGCCCGCGGTGCCGGTGTACTGCCGGGATACGCATGCAGAGGCGTTACCGTCCTTGAGGAAGCCGGTGTCGTCGACGATCAGTGCCTCCGGACCGATCGCTTCATACATCCTCCAGGCCAGCCGGGCCCGCACATGGGCCGCATTCCACGGACTGGAGGTGATGAAGTGCGCCAGCGCCTGGCGGTTGCCGTCCTCGCCGAGACGGGCAGCCATCGGTTCCACCGACTTGCGCCGCCCGTCCAGCAGCAGCCCTCGTACATACGCCTGCCCCCAGCGCCGCTGGTCCGCGCGGAAGAACCCGTCGAACAACTCCGCCGTGAACGCCTCCAGGTCCTCCCGGACCTCGGTCATCTCCCCAGGTGTCACACCCCCACAACGACACCCCGACGCCACCGGACACGCCACTCACGAGTGAAGCTGACCAAGCCCTACTAGGGACGGTACGCCCGATCCGACGGTCCCGTGCACCGCTGTGGTGCGCGGGACCGCCGGTGTCCCGGGCGGGACGCGTCATCCCGATCCCAGCGCCGCCTGCATCATCGCCTTGGCGACCGGAGCCGCGAGCCCGTTGCCGCTGACCTCCGACCGGGCCGCGTCCGACTGCTCGACCATGACCGCGACGGCGACCTCCTTGCCGTCGGTGCCGGACTTGGCGTACGAGGTGAACCAGGCATACGGCGTCTGGCTGTTGTTCTCGCCGTGCTGGGCCGTGCCCGTCTTGCCGCCCACCGTCGCACCGGGGATCCGCGCATTGGCGCCGGTGCCCTGCTCCACGACCGTCTGCATCGCGGACCGCAGCTGCTCGGCGGTCGACGAGCTGACGATCCGCTTGCTGCCCGGGCTGTCGTCGTAGTCGCTCAGCACCCGGCCGCCGCTGTCGGTGAGCTGCGACACCATGTGCGGGGAGACCAGCACACCGTCGTTGGCTATGGCCGCGGACACCATGGCCATCTGCAACGGGGTCGCGGTGACATCGAACTGGCCGATGCCCGAGAGCGCGGTCTGCGCAGCGTCCATGTGCGAGGGGTACACGCTGGCATAGGCGCGCACCGGGACGTCCTGCTTGTCGTCGTCGAAGCCGAACTTCTCGGCCATCGCCCGCACCTTGTCCTGGCCGAGGGTGACGGCCATCTTCCCGAAGACGTTGTTGCACGAGTAGCGCAGGGCCACCCGGATCGAGGCGTTCTCACAGGGGGCGCTCGCGCTCTCGTTCGCCAGCACCTTGGTGGAGTCCGGCAGCGGGTACGGATTCGGACTGTCGGTGCTCTGGTCCACCGAGGTGTAGAGCCCGTCCTCCAGCGCGGCCGCCGCCACCACCAGCTTGAAGGTGGAGCCCGGCGGCAGCGGCTGGCGCAGCGCCCTGTTGGTCAGCGGGTGGTCCGCATCGCCGGTGAGCCGCTTCCAGGCGGTCCCGGCGGTGCCGGCGTCGGTGAGCGAGGAGGGGTCGTACGACGGCGTCGACACGACGGCCAGGATCTTCCCGGTGCGCGGGTCGATCGCGACGGCCGCCCCCTTCTTGCCGCCCAGCGCCCGGTACCCGGCCTTCTGCACCGCCGGATCGATCGTGGTGACCACATTGCCCGGGGAGGCCCGCTGGTCGGTGACCGTGTCCATGACGGTCTTCAGCCGGGTGTCCGTGCCGTTGAGCAGGTCCTGGTAGATGCCCTCCAGCTGGGTCGGCGCATAACTCTGCGAGGCATAGCCCGTCACCGCCGCATACAGTGCCCCGTCCGTGTAGGTGCGCCGGTAGGCGAGGTCGCTGCCCTCGGTCCGCGCCGAGCCGGTGACCGACCGGCCGCCCACGATGATGTTGCCGAGCGGCGCGGAGTAGGTCGCTATCGCGTTCCGCCGGTTGTCCTTGTCGTCCGCGAGCGCCTTGCCCTCGTAGAACTGCACCCAGGTCGCCCTGATCAGCAGAGCGAGCACCAGAAGCAGTATGAAGGCCGACGCGTGTCTGATCGTCTTGTTCATCCCGCTCCGGAGACGAGCGGGACCGAGCGGGGCGTTCCCCGCCGCCCGGTTTTCTCACCGGGATCTCACGAAGACGGGGCCTGTCGCGGTGGGGCGCCGGGCCGCGCCCGGACCGTCGGGGACGTGGATGTCCCGGTGTCACAGCCTCCGTGTGGCCAGCATCAGACGGTCCCGGGCGTCGAACAGCGCGTCCTTGATCATCTGCTCATGGCCCGGGGTCAGCCGGGCCACCGGGACCGAGCAGCTGATCGCGTCACGGGCCGGGGTGCGATACGGCACGGCGACCCCGAAGCAGCGCAGGCCCAGCGTGTTCTCCTCGCGGTCGACGGCGATGCCCTGCTCGCGGATCTGGTGCAGCTCCTCGATCAGCTTCTCCCGGTCGGTGATGGTGTGCTCCGTCAGCGGTGGCAGCGTCTCGGGCAGCAGCTTGCGGACCTGCTCATCGGTGCAGGTGCTCAGCAGCGCCTTGCCGAGCGAGGTCGAGTGCGCGGGCAGCCGGCGGCCGACGCGGGTGAAGGGCCGCAGATAGTGCTGGGACTGGCGGGTCGCGAGATACACCACATTGGTGCCGTCCAGGCGGGCCAGATGGATGGTCTCCGTGGTGTCGTCCGACAGCCGGTCCAGGGTCGGGCGGGCCGCCGCCACCACCTCGTCGCCGTCGATGTAGGACGTGCCCACCAGCAGCGCCCGCACCCCGATGCCGTAGCGGGTGCCGGTCGCGTCGGTCTCCACCCAGCCCAGCTCCACAAGGGTGCGCAGCAGCATGTAGAGGCTGGACTTGGGATAGCCCACCGCCTCCTGCACGGCGGCCAGCGAGTGCATGCCGGGGCGGCCGGCGAAGTACTCGAGCAACTCCACGGTCCGCACCGCGGACTTGACCTGCGCCCCGCCGCCTGTCTCGCCTGCCGACATCGCCCTTGACCCCTTCGTTCGCCGGGAAATAGTCTCCGAGCAGCGTATTCATCATCAGAGACGGTGTTCAGCATATCGAACACCTTTGGTGGATGACGTAGGAAATGCGGCAGAACATCTGAAGGGACCCCGCGGTGGCAGCAGCACCAGTCTGGAGTGTCGACCCCCGAACCGGGAAGCAGCGTGAACAGGTCGCGGTCGAGGCCACGGCCCAGGAGGTGGACGCCGCGGTCCGGGCGGCCCACGCCGCGCGCGGCGCCCTCGCCGACCGCACGGTCCGTTCGGCCTTCCTGCGCACCGCGGCCGAGCAGTTGGAGACCGCGAAGGACCAGCTCGTCGAGGCGGCGGACGCGGAGACCGCGCTCGGCCCGGTCCGGCTCACCGGCGAACTCGCCCGCACCTGCTACCAGCTGCGCGCCTTCGCGGACATCGTCGACGAGGGCGCCTTCCTCGACGTCGTCATCAACCACCCCGACGACACCGCGGCCCCGCCGATCCCGGACCTGCGCCGCCACAAGGTGCCGCTGGGCGTCGTCGCCGTCTACTCCTCCTCCAACTTCCCCTTCGCCTTCTCCGTGGCCGGCGGCGACACCGCGAGCGCGCTCGCCGCGGGCTGCCCCGTCGTGGTCAAGGCCCACCCGGACCACCCCGCGCTCTCCGAGCTGGTCGCCGCGACGCTGCGCCGGGCCGCCGAACGGCACGACATCCCCCGGGACGTCATCGGCCTGGTGCACGGCTTCCAGGCCGGCATCGAGCTCATCACCCACCCGCTGATCAGCGCCGCCGGGTTCACCGGCTCGGTACGCGGCGGCCGCGCCCTCTTCGACGCGGCGGCCGCCCGCCCCGTGCCGATCCCCTTCCACGGCGAACTGGGCTCGCTCAACCCGGTGCTGATCACCGAGGCCGCCGCCGCCGAGCGGGCCGAGGCCATCGGCGCCGGGCTCGCGGGCTCCATGACCCTGGGCGTCGGCCAGTTCTGCGTCAAGCCGGGGCTGGTGCTGGTGCCCGCGGGCGCCGCCGGCGACCGGCTGGTGGGGGCCCTCACCGACGCCGTCAGCGCCACCGAGGCGGGCGTCCTCCTCGACCACCGGATGCGCGACAACTTCATCGCCGGGGTGGCCGAGCGCGCCGCGCTGCCCGAGGTGGACTCCCCGGTCACCGCGGGCGCGGGCGGCGAACACACCGTCAGCGCCGGATTCCTCACCGTCCCGGCGAAGCGGCTCACGGCGGAGGGGGAGCACGACCTGCTGCTGGAGGAGTGCTTCGGCCCGCTCACGATCGTCGTGCGCTACGAGGACGAGGACGAGGCCGGGAGCGTCCTGGGCCGCCTTCCCGGCAACCTCTCCGCCACGGTGCATCTCTCGGAGCGGGAGGCGGCGGGCGAGGGGCGCGGCGCGGGGATCCTCGCGGAGCTGACCCCGCTGGCCGGGCGGGTCCTGGTCAACGCCTGGCCGACCGGGGTCGCGGTCGCCCCCGCCCAGCACCACGGCGGCCCCTACCCGGCCACCACCTCGACCTCCACCTCCGTGGGCGGCACGGCCATCGAGCGCTGGCTGCGCCCGGTCTCGTACCAGAACGCCCCCGAGGCCCTGCTCCCGCCGGAGCTGCGGGACGACAACCCGCTCGGGCTGCCGCGGCGTTTCAACGGGCGCCTGGAGCGGTGACGGCACCGTGACGCGGTGACGGCCCCCGCGCCGCGCCCCGGAACCCCCGGGGCGCGGCACGGTCCGGGGCGTCCCGCCCGGATCCCGTACGGCTCTCGCGATCTCGTGCCGCGTACACGCCCCTCGTGCGGCGCGGGCCTGAGACACTTCCCCCCATGGACGTCGAACTCCCCGAACTCCCGTTCCCCCTGCGCACCTATGGACCCGACGGCGACTGGTCGTACGAGAACGGTGTGCTCACCGGCTGGGCCGGTGCCCGGCAGGATCGTTTCGTTCCGCCCACCGACGAGAGCCTGGAGTCCGTCTCCGACGCGCCCCGGCTGCTGGGCGCCCCGGAGGGCGACTTCCAGCTGATCGCCCGGGTCACGGTGGGCTTCAACGCGACCTTCGACGCGGGCGTCCTCTATGTCCATGTCGGTGAACGGGCCTGGGCCAAGCTGTGCCTGGAGTACTCCCCGGACGTCCCCACCGTCTGCACCGTGGTGACCCGCGGTCACTCCGACGACGCCAACTCCTTCACCGTGGAGGGGAGTTCGGTGTGGCTCCGGGTGAGCCGCACAGGCCGGGCCTTCGCCTTCCACGCCTCCCGCGACGGGGAACGCTGGACCTTCGTCCGCCTGTTCACCCTGGACGGGGAGAAGGAGACCGGCGCGGCGCTGGTCGGCTTCCTGGCCCAGTCACCGATGGGCGAGGGATGCGTGGCGACCTTCGACCACATCGAGTTCCGCCCGAACTGGCCGCAGGACCTCAGGGACGGCAGCTGACCGGTCCGATGCCACCACCGGACCGGAACGGGGGCCGCACCGCACCCGCCGCGAGCCGTCCTGCCGGTCCCGTGCCGTCCGGTAGTCCCGGCCGGTTTCGCCGGTCCCGTTCCGTCTGGCCTGTGTGGCCGAGTCCGTGGCGCGGGGTCCTGGGCTGGGGCCGTCCGGTTGTTATCACCGGACCGGGACGGGTCCGTGTCGTACCCGCTGTGGTGCCCTTTCCGGTTCCGTCCGGCTGGTTGATGGTGGTCGGTTTCGCCGGGCCTGTTCGGGTCGGTTTTCGTGGCCGGGTTCGTGGCGCGGGGTCCCGGGCGGGGGCCGTCCGGTTGTTATCACCGGACCGGGACGGGGTCCGTGTCGCACTCGCTGTGGCGCCCTTTCTGGTTCCGTACGGCCGGTTGATGGTGGCCGGTTTCGCCGAGCCCGTTCCGGTCGGCCCGCGTGGCCGGGGCCGTGGTGCGGGCGCCCCGGGTGCGGGGCTTGGGGCGGCACTCGCGGTCGCGCCGTGCCGGAAGCGCGCCGCCGACGCACACGCCGCCGGCGCTCTCCCGGAACCACCCCGGCCCCCGCCACGTCCTTCGTTGCATGATCTCGGAGCAGCAGACCGCGGCACGGCGGGTCATCCGTACCGCCCTGCCCATGGAGGCGACGGCCGTCGCCGAGTTGCACGCCCGGGCCCGGGCGACCTACTACCCGGACGGGGTTCCGGAGGACGGCGTCGGCTGGTCCGCCGCCTGGGCCACCGCCATCCGGCGGCCCGAGGGGCAGGTGCTGTGCGCCGTCGAGGACGGCCGGATCGTCGCGATCGCCTCCTTCCGCACCCCGAAGGCCGTGGCCGCCGACACGGTGAAGCTCCTCCAGTTCCATGTCGACCCCGAGCACTGGCGCCGCGGCCACGGCTCCGCGCTGCACGCGGCCTGTGTCGAGGCATGGCAGGCCGACGGCCGGCGGACGGCCCAGCTCAAGGTGCACACCGAGAACCGCCCGGCCCAGGCCTTCTACGCCCGCCTCGGCTGGGTCCCCGACCCGCAGGACCCGCCCGCCGAGGGCGCCGACCACCTCGCGCTCCGCTACGCCGTCCCCGGTGACCCGGGGGAATGAGTCCCCCCGCCGAAACGTTCTTCCCTACCGCGGAGGGAGCCTTCGTACCGGCACGAACTGGAGAGAAGCCCAACACATGCGCGTGGAGATCTGGAGCGACATCGCCTGCCCCTGGTGCTACGTCGGCAAGGCCCGCTTCGAGAAGGCGCTCTCGGCGTTCCCGCACCGGGACCAGGTCGAGGTGGTGCACCGCTCCTTCGAGCTGGACCCGCACCGCGCCAAGGACGACATCCAGCCGGTCCTCACGATGCTCACCCGGAAGTACGGGATGAGCGAGGCGCAGGCCCGGGCGGGGGAGGACAACCTGGGGCAGCAGGCCGCCGCCGAGGGCCTGGACTACCGCACCACGGGCCGCGACCACGGCAGCACCTTCGACATGCACCGCCTGCTCCATCTCGCCAAGGAGCACGGCCGGCAGGACGAGCTGCTCCAGATCCTGTACCGGGCGAACTTCGCGGAGGAGCGCTCCGTCTACGCCGAGGGCGAGGAGCGGCTGGTGGAACTGGCCGTGGAGGCCGGGCTCGACGCCGAGGACGCCCGCCGGGTCCTCGCCGACCCCGCCGCCTACGCCGACGCGGTGCGCGCCGACGAGCGGGAGGCCGCCGCACTGGGTGCCAACGGCGTCCCCTTCTTCGTCCTGGACCGCACCTACGGCGTCTCCGGAGCCCAGCCCGCCGAGGTCTTCACCCAGGCGCTGACGCAGGCCTGGGGCGCGCGCCCCGCGCTGGAGCTGATCGAGGACGGCGGCGCGGACGCCTGTGGCCCGGACGGCTGCGCGGTGCCGCCCCGGCGCTGAGGAGAACGCGCAGGCCGGCGCGGACGTATAAGCGCCGTTTGAGGGAACCCTTCAGAGATGTGTGATGGACCGGGGCCGCGGAGGGCGGCACAGTGGTCCCCATGGAGACCTTCGACGCCCTCGTCCGTGCCGAGTTCGCCCCGAAGAACACCTATCTGAACACCGCGAGCACCGGGCTGCTGCCGGCCCGGACCGTGGAGGCCATGCGGACCGCCGTGGAGTCGGCCGCCGCCGGGCAGCCCACCGACATGTTCGCCGATGTGGAGGCCGCCCGCGCCTCCTTCGCCCGGCTGGCGGCGGTCCCCGTCGACCGGGTGGCGGCCGGGGCCTCGGTCGCCGTCTACACCGGGCTGATCGCCGCGTCGCTGCCGGCGGGCGCCGAAGTCCTCACCGCGGAGGGCGACTTCAGCTCGGTGGTGAACCCCTTCCATATGCGGGGCGACCTCCGGGTCCGCGCCGTCCCGCTGGAGCGGGTCGCCGAGTCCGTGGGCCCCGGCACGGCCCTGGTCGCGGTCAGCGCCGCGCAGTCCGCCGACGGCCGCGTCGCCGACCTGGCCGCCGTCCGCGCCGCCGCCCGTGAGCACGGCGCCCGGATGTATGTGGACGCGTCCCAGGCCATGGGCTGGCTGCCGCTCGACTCCGGGGCGTACGACTATGTCGCCGCCGTGGCCTTCAAATGGCTCCTCTGCCCGCGCGGGGTGGCCTTCCTGGTGGCCCCGGAGGACTTCGGCGGGCTCACCCCCCTCTTCGCCGGCTGGGTCGCGGGCGAGGAGCCCTGGGACAGCTGCTACGGACCGGTGGCCGAACTGGCCCACTCGGCGCGGCGCTTCGACGAGAGCCCGGCGCTGTTCTCGTACACGGGCGCCCGTCACTCCCTGGAACTGCTGGAGGAACTGGGCGTGCAGCATGTGCGGGCCCATGACCTCGCCCTCGCCGACCGGTTCCGCGCGGGCCTTCGGGAGCTGGGCGTGGCACCGCTGCCCGCCCCCGACTCGCCGATCGTGTCCGTCCCGGGGCTCGGCGCCCGCCGGGACGGACTCAGCAGGTCCGGGGTCGAGGTCTCGGACCGGGCGGGCAGTCTGCGGGCCGCCTTCCACCTCTACAACACGCCCGCGGACGTCGACCGCCTGCTGGACGTCCTGGCCGGCTGACCCCGGCGGGTCCCCGGTCCGCGGCCGGACCGGGGACCCGAACGGCTCAGCGCACCACGGCTCAGCGCACCGGAGTGAAGTCCCGCGCCCCGATGAACTCCGGCCGCCGCACCGGTGCCGCGAAGGGCTCGAGCGCCGCGTTCTCCACGCTGTTGAACACGATGAACACATTGCTGCGCGGGAACGGGGTGATGTTGTCGCCGGACCCGTGCATACAGTTGCAGTCGAACCAGGTCGCGGACCCCGCCCTGCCGGTGAACAGCCTGATGCCGTAACGGTCCGCCAGCGCGGTCAGCGCCTCGTCGGACGGGGTGCCCGCCTCCTGCATCCGCAGCGATCGCCGGTAGTTGTCCTCGGGCGTGGCCCCGGCGCAGCCGAGGAAGGTCCGGTGCGACCCCGGCATGATCATGAGGCCGCCGTTGGTGTCGTGGTTGTCGGTCAGCGCGATCGAGACGGACACCGTCCGCATGTGCGGCAGACCGTCCTCCGCGTGCCAGGTCTCGAAGTCCGAGTGCCAGTAGAAGCCGCTGGCCCCGAAGCCCGGCTTGACATTGATCCGCGACTGGTGGACGTACACGTCCGAGCCGAGGATCTGCCGCGCCCGTCCCACGACGCGCTCGTCTCGGACGAGTTCCGCGAACACCTCGCTGATCCGGTGGACCTCGAAGACCGACCGGATCTCCCGGGACTTCGGCTCCACGATCGCGCGCTCGTCCGCGCGGATCCCCGGATCGGCGACCAGCCGCTCCAGCTCCCGCCGGTACCGGGCGACCTCGTCGGGGCCGATCAGCTCGTCCATGGCGAGGAAGCCGTCGCGCTCGTACGCCTGGAGATCGGCGACGGGGATCGGACCGGGCGTGCCGGGGGCGCCCCAGACGACCGGGTCCTGACGGGGGACGGACACCTCGGTGGCGCCGCGGCTCGGATACAGATCGGTGACGGGGGTGGTCACGGTCTCATGCCTCCTCGAGGAGCGGGTAGACGCCGTTCTCGTCGTGGTCCTCCCGCCCGGTCACGGGCGGGTTGAAGACACAGATGCAGTGGAAGTCCTCGCTGACCCGCAGGGTGTGCCGTTCATGCCCGTCCAGGAGATACATGGTCCCGGGCGTGATGGTGTACGTCCGCCCGGTCTCCTGGTCGGTCAGCTCGGCCTCGCCCGCGGTGCACACCACGGCCTCGATGTGGTTGGCGTACCACATCGACGTCTCGGTGCCCGCGTACAGGATCGTCTCGTGGAGGGAGAAGCCGACCTTCTCCCGGGCGAGGACGATGCGCTTGCTCTCCCAGGTGCCGGACGCCGCCTTGATGTGCCGGTCGGTGCCTTCGATGTCCTTGAACGAACGGACGATCACGGTGGGGTGTGCCTCCTTCTTGTCTTGCCTGTCCTGGTCTTCTCTCGGTTCTCCGGGCGTTCCCGGCGCGCTCAGGCGGTCTCGCGGACGGCCCGGGCGAGGGTGCGCAGCCCCTCGTCGAGCTCGTCGGCGGTGACGGTGAGGGCGGGGAGCAGCTTGACGACCTCGCCCTCGGGGCCCGAGGTCTCCACGAGCAGCCCGAGATCGAAGGCGCGGCGGGCGATACGCTCCGCGCGGCCCTTGTCGTGGAACTCCAGCCCCCACACCAGCCCTCGTCCGCGGTACTCCTTGATGCCGTCGGGGCTCTCCTCGGTGATCGCGGCCAGCTCCCGCTCGACCTGCTCGCCGCGCGCCCTGGTCTGCTTCTCCATGGCGGACCCGTCGGTCCAGTAGGCGTTCAGCGCGGCGGTGGCCGTGACGAACGCGGGGTTGTTGCCGCGGAAGGTGCCGTTGTGCTCGCCGGGCTCCCAGATGTCCAGCTCGGGCTTGAACAGACACAGCGACATGGGCAGTCCGTAGCCGCTGATGGACTTGGACACGGTGACGATGTCCGGCACGATCCCCGCCTCCTCGAAGGAGAAGAAGGCGCCGGTACGCCCGCAGCCCATCTGGATGTCGTCGACGATCAGCAGCATGTCGCGGCGTGCGCACAGGTCGGCGAGCCCTCGCAGCCACTCGGGCCGCGCCACATTGATGCCGCCCTCTCCCTGCACGGTCTCGACGATCACGGCGGCGGGCTGGTTGAGCCCGGACCCCTGGTCCTCCAGCAGCCGCTCGAACCACAGGAAGTCCGGGACCCTGCCGTCCAGATAGTGGTCGAAGGGCATGGGTGTCCCGTGCACCAGCGGGATCCCGGCGCCGGCCCGTTTGAAGGCGTTGCCGGTGACGGCGAGGGAGCCCAGGGACATCCCGTGGAAGGCGTTGGTGAAGGACACCACGGCCTCGCGCCCCTTCACCTTGCGGGCCAGCTTGAGGGCGGACTCCACCGCGTTGGTGCCGGTGGGGCCCGGGAACATGACCTTGTACGGCAGCTCGCGCGGCCGCAGCACGAGGTCCTGGAAGGCCCGCAGGAAGGAACGCTTGGCGGTGGTGGACATGTCGAGTCCGTGGGTGACGCCGTCCCGTTCCAGGTAGTCGATCAACGCCCGTTTCAGTACGGGGTTGTTGTGGCCGTAGTTGAGCGACCCGGCGCCGGCGAAGAAGTCGAGGTACTCGTGTCCGTCCTCGTCGTACATGCGGCTGCCCCGCGCGCGGTCGAAGACGGTGGGCCAGCCGCGGCAGTAGCTGCGCACCTCCGACTCCAGGGTCTCGAAGACGCTGAGGTCGGGCTGGGTGATGGTCACGGCGAAAACGCTCCTCGGTGGTGGGGGAGAGGACGTGCGCGAGATCAGGGGGAGAGGGGGCCGATGCGGTACAGCACCTCGGGGTCGTGCGGCCCGTCGGGGAACTGACCCGCCTCGAAGAGGACGTCGCGTTCCACGGTGGCGCCGCGGCGTCGGGCGTACGAGGTGAACAGCCGCTCGGAGGCGGTGTTGCCGGGGGTGATCGTCGTCTCGATCCCGGTCACCCCGTGCTCCGCCACGACCCGTGCGGTGAGCGCGTCGAGCATGCGCGCCGCGAGTCCCTGCCCGCGCCGGGCGGAGTCGACAGCCACCTGCCACACCAGGAGGGTGCGCGGGAGGTCGGGCCGCAGATACGCGGTGACGAATCCGACGGGCCGTCCGCCGGGCTCGGTGCGCGCCACCGCCGAGGTGCCGGCGAAGTCGCGGCACCAGAGCAGATAGCTGTAGGAGGAGTTCAGGTCGAGGGTTCCGGAGTCCTTGGCGATACGCCAGAGCGCGGCCCCGTCGGCCACCCGAGGACGGTCGATCCAGAGCCCCCGGGATATTTCCGGGGAATCGGTTTTGGGGTCTGCCTGTGCGGCGGTCATGCAGAAGGAATTTACCCACCGAAATTCGAAATTGCATCGGTGGGAAGGGCTACGGAGCCGTCGTCCATGTGTTATCACGCGGGCGTGTGTGTCCGCGCGAAGCCTCTTGAATTTGCCCTAGTATGCCGGGAAGATCCGGGGCAAAACGCACGCGTTGTGGGGTCGGTCACACCCGATGATCTCTGCGCGATCCGCCCCGATCGGGCCGGGGCGGCGTTCGCAAAATCTTCGCGTTTAGGCCCTGGGAAAGCGGGCAGGAGCCGATGGGAAGCTGTGCTGAATTACTGGTGGATAAAGTGGCCGAGGGAATCCAGGAATTCTTGTCGAATCGTGCCCGGGTGTTGTCCCGCTCACGTCCACGCCTGGGTGACCGCTCGGCGGGCCGCGGGCACGTCCGGGGTCGCTCCGGAGTCGGTCAGGGCCGCTCCCAGGGCGGCGAGGGAGGCCTGGACGGTCGTCGCCGAGGCGGCGGTGCCGTAGTGGTTGACCCGGATCATCTCGGCGGCCAGGGAGCCCCCGCCCGCGGCCAGCGGCACGCCCGGATCCACGGCCAGCGCCTTGGCCACCAGTTCGCTCGCGTCCAGATGCGCCGGCGCCCGCAGGGTCGTGGCGACCGGTGCCGCGTCGCGCGCCTCATGGACATACGGCTCCAGGCCGCCGCCCAGCGCGAGCGCTCCCGCCCGGGTCGCCGCGGCGGCCGAGCGGTGACGGGCCGTCACCGTCTCCAGGCCCTCCGCCTCGATCCGCTCCACGCACGCCTCCAGTGCCAGCATCTCCAGCTGCGCCGGCGCGTGCAGCAGCGCCCTGCGGCCGCCGTCGATCCAGCGCTCCTTCCAGTCGAGCAGCGAGAGATACGAGCGGCGCGGCGCCCGGGGGTTGGCGGCCATCCGGGCCCAGGCCCGCTCACTCACCGAGACCGCCGACACCCCCGCGGGTCCGCCCATGGCCTTCTGGGCGCCGATCACGCACAGATCCACGCCCCAGGCGTCCGGCAGCACCGGCTCGGCGCCGATCGAGGCGACCGCGTCCACCGAGAAGAGCGCGCCGTGCTCCCGCACCACCGCGCCGATCTCCGCCACCGGGTTGGTGTTGCCGGTGGCGGCCTCCGCGTGCACCAGCGACACGAAGTCGATCTCCGGGTGCTCGGCGAGCGCCGCCCGGACCTGCTCCGCCGTGACCGCCGCGTGGAAGGGCACCGCCAGGTCGTGCACCGTGGCGCCGCAGTCCCGCAGCCAGTCGCCGAAGGTCTGCCCGTAGGGCCCGGTGATCACGTTCAGTGCCGTCGTGCCGGGCCCGGCGCACCCGCGGATCACGCCCTCCAGCGGCAACAAGGCCTCGCCCTGGGTGATCAGGACGTCCTGCTGGGTAGAGAGCAGCCGTGCCACGCGGTCCTCGATCGAGGCGAAGCGTTCGGCGCTCAGCGGGGCGAGGTCCAGGAAGGGGTGGGTCACGGCGGTGCTCTCTTCGCTCATGGAAATCGACGGAGTCGAGGGTAACCGGCGGGGTTCCTCCCGCTTCCGGCCGGTGAGTTCCCGGGGAGCGCGGGCCGTGCCGATCCCCGTACGACCCCCCGTACCACCGGGGCCAGGGGAATGTTTGAGGGGGTCAAAGCTCTCCTTATAATCACATCGCACACGTCCCCAGGGACACGTCCCCCATAGAGAGGTCCCCCGTGAACACGCTCCTCGGACGCCGGGTCCGCATCCTGGCCGCCATCACCGCGACGGCCGGGGCGGTGCTCGTGGCAGGCTGCACGTCGAGCGGCAGCGGCGGCACGGCCACGTCGGCCGACGGCGGGGTCGACCTCGTCAAGGCGGGCAAGCTCACGACCTGCACGCATCTGCCGTACCCGCCCTTCCAGTCGGAGATCGACGGCAAGGTCCAGGGCTTCGACGTCTCCCTGATCGACCTGGTCGCCAAGGACCTCGGGGTGCAGCAGTACGTCTTCGACACCCCCTTCGAGAACTTCAAGACCGGCGCCTTCCTCAACTCCGGCCAGTGCGACCTGGCCGCCGCGGGCATGACCATCACCGAGGAGCGCAAGAAGAACGTCGACTTCTCCGACCCGTACTTCGACGCCACCCAGGCCGTGCTGGTCGACAGGAAGAGCGGGGTCACCTCCCTGGCCGACCTGAAGGCCAAGGGCAAGAAGCTCGGCGCCCAGGCGCAGACCACCGGCGAGGACTATGTGCGGGGGAAGGGCTTCGACCCCGTCTCCTTCGAGTCCTCCGACGCCGTCCTCAACGGCCTGCGCACCGGCCAGGTCCAGGCGGTCGTCATCGACTACCCGGTCGTCCAGGGCTGGCTCAAGAACAAGGCCGACGCGGACGCCTTCAAGGTGGTCGAAAACCTCGACACCGGTGAGCAGTACGGCTTCACCGTGAAGAAGGGCAACACCGAGCTCCTCGCCGCCGTCAACAAGGCGATCAAGGACGCCAAGGCCGACGGCACCTACCAGAAGCTGTACGAGCAGTGGATCGGCCCGTACACCCCGTCCGCCGCCGACTCGCCGTCCCCGACCGCCTCATGAGCGACACCACCGGCACAGCCGACCCCGAACTCAGGGCCCCCAGAAAGCGCCTGACCCGCAGTCGGCGGCGCAGTCTCTCGCGCGGCGCCCAGTACGCCGTCTTCGCCGTCGCCGTGATCGCCTTCGCGGCGACGGCCGACTGGGGCCGGCTGGGCAACCAGTTCGCCCAGGCGGACATCGCGCGGCGGATGTTCCCGGACGTCATCACCCTGGCGCTGAAGAACACCGTGCTCTACACCGTGTCCGGCTTCGCCGTCGGACTGCTGCTCGGCATGGTCATCGCGCTGATGCGGCTGTCGTCCGTGGGCCCCTACCGCTGGGCCGCGGGCGTCTACATCGAGATCTTCCGCGGTCTGCCCGCCCTGCTGATCTTCATCTTCGTCGGGGTGGCCGTACCGCTGGCCTTCCCCGGCACGGAGATCATCGGCGGCACCTACGGCAAGGTGGCCCTCGCCCTCGGTCTGGTCTCGGCCGCCTATATGGCGGAGACCATCCGCGCGGGCATCCAGGCCGTGCCCAGGGGACAGCTGGAGGCCGCCCGTTCGCTGGGCTTCTCGCCGGCCCGGGCCATGATCTCCATCGTCGTCCCGCAGGCGTTCCGGATCATTCTCCCGCCGCTCACCAACGAACTGGTCCTGCTCTTCAAGGACTCCTCGCTGGTGCTGTTCCTCGGCGTCACGCTGGAGGAACGCGAACTGTCCAAGTTCGGCCGTGATCTGGCCAGTCAGACCGCCAACTCCACCCCCATCCTGGTCGCGGGCCTGTGCTATCTGCTGATCACGATCCCGCTCGGACTGGTGGTGCGCCGTATGGAGTCCAAGGCCCAGGGAGCCGCCAAGTGAGCACCGTCCCCGAGATACTCGTCCGCGGCCTGCACAAGTCCTTCGGCGACAACGAGGTGCTGCGCGGGATCGACCTGGAGATCGGCCGGGGCGAGGTGGTCTGCGTCATCGGCCCCTCCGGCTCGGGCAAGTCGACCCTGCTGCGCTGTGTGAACCTTCTGGAGGAGCCCACCCGGGGGCAGGTGTTCGTCGGCGGCACCGAGCTGACCGACCCGGACGTGGACATCGACGCCGTACGCCGCCGTATCGGCATGGTGTTCCAGCAGTTCAACCTCTTCCCGCACCTCACGGTGACCGAGAACCTCACGCTGCCGCAGCGCCGTGTCCTCGGCCGGGGCAAGGCGCGGGCCGGGGAGATCGCCGCCGAGAACCTGGCGCGGGTGGGCCTGTCCGAGAAGGCGGACGCCTACCCCTCCTCCCTCTCCGGCGGCCAGCAGCAGCGGGTCGCCATCGCCCGCGCGCTCGCCATGGGCCCCGAGGTGATGCTCTTCGACGAGCCGACCTCCGCGCTCGACCCCGAGCTGGTGGGCGACGTCCTCGCCGTGATGCGGATGCTCGCCGACGAGGGCATGACGATGATGGTCGTCACCCATGAGATGGGCTTCGCCCGTGAGGTCGCCGACCGCGTGATCTTCATGGACGGCGGTGTGATCGTCGAGGACGGCGCGCCCGACCGGGTCATCGGGGACCCCGCCCATGAGCGCACCCGCCACTTCCTCTCCCGGCTGCTCGACCCCGCGCGGGCCGAGGTCGAGGAGGAGATCCCGGACCGGGCGGGCACGGGCGGCTAGCGGCGAACTAAGGTGCGGTACATGAGCGATCACGCGGTGCTGCACGTGAAGGGACGGATGCTCGTCGGGCCGCAGGAGGTCCGCGACGAGCTGTGGGTCGTCGGCGGCCGGATCTCCTACGACCGGCCCGCCGGCGCCCAGGACGTCCGTACCGTCGAGGGCTGGGCGCTCCCGGGGCTGGTCGACGCGCACTGCCATGTCGGTCTGGACGCCCACGGCCCGGTACCCGCGGACGTCTCCGAGAAGCAGGCGCTCACCGACCGGGACGCCGGCACCCTGCTGATCCGCGACGCGGGTTCCCCCTCCGACACCCGCTGGATCGACGACCGCGAGGACCTCCCGAAGATCATCCGGGCCGGCCGGCACATCGCCCGCACCCGCCGCTACATCCGCAACTACGCCTGGGAGGTCGAACCCGAGGACCTGGTCGCCTATGTCGCCCAGGAGGCCCGGCGCGGCGACGGCTGGGTCAAGCTGGTCGGCGACTGGATCGACCGGGAGGCCGGGGACCTGACCGCCTGCTGGCCGCGCGGCGCGGTGGAGGCCGCGATCGCCGAGGCGCACCGGCTGGGCGCCCGGGTCACCGCGCACTGCTTCGCCGAGGACTCGCTGCGGGACCTGGTCGAGGCCGGCATCGACTGCGTCGAGCACGCCACCGGGCTGACCGAGGAGACGATTCCGCTGTTCGCGGAGCGGGGCGTCGCGATCGTCCCCACCCTGGTCAACATCGCGACCTTCCCCCGCCTCGCGGACGGCGGCGAGACCAAGTTCCCGCGCTGGTCGGCCCATATGCGACGACTCCACGAAGGCCGCTACGACACCGTGCGCGCCGCCTATGACGCCGGGATCCCGGTGTATGTGGGGACGGACGCCGGGGGCTCGCTCCCTCACGGCCTGGTGGCGGCTGAGGTCGAGGAACTGGTGACGGCCGGCATCCCGCCCCTCCAGGCCCTCTCGGCGACCACCTGGTCCGCCCACCGCTGGCTGGGCCGCCCCGGCCTGGAGGAGGGCGCCCCGGCCGACCTCGTGGTCTACGACGAGGACCCCCGCACCGACGTACGCGTCCTGGCGGCCCCGCGACGGGTGGTGCTGAATGGGCGGGTGGTCGGCTGACAACCTGCTGGGGCCCTTTCGGGGCCCCGAGACCCACAGCCCCTGCCCGTCCAACGGGGTGAGGGCCGGTTCACGCCATCGGTGATCTCGACATCGTGACCGCCTGCTCACCTCCGCTCGCGCGGAGAGGACACCAGCCCCCAACGACTGGAGACTGACGTGGACGACTCACCTCCGCTCGCGCGGAGAGGACCTCCGGGACCTCGGCGGGTGCCTCGCAGTGATCGACTCACCTCCGCTCGCGCGGAGAGGACCCGAACAGCACCCCGATCACGGCGTCGGACACCGACTCACCTCCGTTCGCGCGGAGAGGACGCCTGTGCGAGCGCTGACCGTATCGGTACTCCCGACTCACCTCCGCTCGCGCGGAGAGGACGAACCTCTCGGCGGAGGCGGGGGCGAAGTGTCCGACTCACCTCCGCTCGCGCGGAGAGGACTCGAGACGCCCGACGACTTCGGACCCGAGAAACGACTCACCTCCGCTCGCGCGGAGAGGACCGCTCGGCTGCCTTTGCCTGGTCTCGGAGTGCCGACTCACCTCCGCTCGCGCGGAGAGGACCGGGCCGGGGCCGTCTACGGTGGTGGCGACGTCGACTCACCTCCGCTCGCGCGGAGAGGACCTGCTGCGCCTGCCGGGCGGCGGTGATGAACGCGACTCACCTCCGCTCGCGCGGAGAGGACACCGACCTCCGCAGGCTCGCTTTCGACCTGTACGACTCACCTCCGCTCGCGCGGAGAGGACTTGCGCATCACCCGCAGCAACCTGGGGGCCTGCGACTCACCTCCGCTCGCGCGGAGAGGACACGGTGATGTAGGGCATGTTCTGCTCCGATTACGACTCACCTCCGCTCGCGCGGAGAGGACCGGGCCCACCCGAACGGGAGCAGTCACGCGGTCGACTCACCTCCGCTCGCGCGGAGAGGACTGGCACGCGATGACAGCTGTACTTTTCACCGACGACTCACCTCCGCTCGCGCGGAGAGGACTTCGCGGACGGTGACAGGACCACCTCCGGGACCGACTCACCTCCGCTCGCGCGGAGAGGACAGCGTCGTCGACGGACTCTTTCACGTCGAAGACGACTCACCTCCGCTCGCGCGGAGAGGACCCTTTGTGACCTGCAGGGCTAAAGCAGGTTTGCCATCTCTTTGCTATCTCGTGTGAATGATACGAGTGTCAGTCCGTCGAAATCGACCGGGACGCGGCGTTGGTCGCCGGCAGTGCGAAGTTCGAAGCCCTGTTCGTTGTCGCTGGGATAGGCCAGAACGGCGGTGCCGCTGTCGGCGCAGGCGGTGACGGATTCCCAGAGTTCGTCGCGAACGCGAGCGGAGACCGTGCCGATGTACAGCTCGGGTGTGACTTCGAGGAGCCAGCGGGTGAGGGCACCGCGTAGGTGGTCGGGGACGGCGGAGGCTGCGAGGACGATCATCGAGGCCACGGCGGCTGTACCTCCCCTTGGGCGGGGCTCATGATCCGGTTCCATGGTTGGCCCCGCCGGGGAGAGACCCGGCTACCGGGTCCCACAGGTCGACCAGTTGTTCCTCGGGATCGGGGACCTCTCTGTCGCCGCTGGGGTCGAGCAGATCCTGGAGGTCGTGGACGATGCGTGGCAGGAGCCGGAAGAGGCGCAGACCCTCACGGAAGGAGCGGCGGGCTTCCGCTTCGGGGTTGGTGGCGGCGTGGAGGGAGAAGGCCAGGGGGATGGTGAGTTCGGCCTTGTAGAGGTCGGCGATGTCGTAGACGAGGGCCTGCTGGTTGCCGCTGTGGACGAAGCCCAGGGCGGGAGAGCATCCGAGGGCGAGGACGGCGGCGTGGACGATGCCGTACAGGCAGGTGTTGGCTGAGGACAGGGCGAGGTTGACGGGGTCTTGGCCGTGCCATTGCGCGGGGTCATAGGCGCGGCGGAAGCGGCCGATTTTGTACTGCTGGGCGAGGATCCGGTACTGGGCTTTGACGCGTTGACCTTCCATGCCGCGTAGTTGTTCCAGCGTGGTGCCAGGCGGGACGGTGCCGCCGCCGAAGCGTTTTTCGTACATAGCGGTGGCCACCACGAGGCGAAGGCTGTCGTCGGCCCAGGCGCGGACCTGACGTTCGAGCCAGGTGGTGCTCAGGGAGTCCGGCTGGGCTCCGGCATAGCAGCGGACGCCGCCGGACCCGGTGACCAGGACCGTGGTGCCGTGCCGGGCCAGGGTGGCAAGCGCTCGCGCCGTGATGGATGTTCCTGGACCGAGGAGGACGCAACTGAGCGCGGCAGTGGGCAGGTACACGGTTTGCCTGCCGTGTCGTTCGCTGGTCACCTCGGCGCAGACTCCGGTGTCGTCCTGGAGGACGCGGACGACGTCCAGATAGAGGAAGGACAGGGAGTCGGTGACGCGGGGCAGCATGGCCACGGTGGGGGCTGCGAGCCGTCGGCGGGCGTCGATGCCCGAGGGCGCCTTCATACTGCGCCGCCGTGGGAGGGCGCGATGGTCAGCAGGCCGCAGCCGTAGGCCTTGCCCCGCCCGATACCTTCAGCGATCTTCGTGCGGAGCAGGTCGGAGTCGATGATGACGGCGGTGCCGTCGAAGCGTGTGCGGGCATGGCGGACGCGCTGCTGGTCCCCGCTGCCGCGCTTGCCACGGACTCCGGTGGCGCTGTCGAGGGGCTGGGCATGCAGGGTCAGGACCTTCAGCCCGGCGGTGTCCGCCTGCCTCAGCCACCACTGCTCGGCGTGGGCGCCGTGGAGCGGGACGACAGCCGGGAGGTTGTACAGGGCACGGGTGGTGGCGCCGGGCTTGCGCACCGGGCTGGCGGTGCAGCGGAAGTTGATGTGTGCTCCGGAGCGCAGTGCGGATAGGAGGGGGTCGAGCGTGCGGGTGACGGCCTGGCCGTAGTGCTCAGGCAGGCGGCCAAGATCGGGCTGGTGACGGGACTGCAGAAGAACGCTGGGACCGGTAGGGGCGTCGTCGGTGCGGTGGAGGACGCCGAGGGTGGCGCGAGGGTCGTCTCCGGCGCCGTCGGGGAAGAGCGACATCAGCCGCCGATGGAGCGCGACGGCGTCTGCCAGGTCACGGCGCGCGTCGCGAGAGGCGGGATGAGGGACGATGCGGGTCAGCCAGAGGGCGCTCATCGCCTGCTCCCTTCGCCGGTGGGCAGGGCCTGTTCCAGGTAGGCGGCCAGGCTGGTGAGGTAGTCGGTGCCGAGTCCGCCCCACTGTCCGGAGGGCGGGGTGAAGGTGCGCCGGTACAGGGGCCGTGCCTGATAGGTGCGCAGACGTGGGTGGAAAGTGGTGGGCTGATCGTTGATGCGTGCTGTCGGGTGGGCCGCCTCGGCCGGGTCGGAGGCGGCGGTGTCGGCAGGCAGGGGGAGCCTGTCGAGCGGCTGGTCGGCCAGGAACTCCACAACACGGGTGGGGCCGCCGGGGCGGGGGGCGGTGGCGGCGACAGGGAGCCGTACCAGGTGGTGGAGGGCGTCGTCGAAGAAGCTCAGCAGCAGGGGGCCGGTCGGGGGACAGGCGCGTCGGCCGAGGTAGAGCGGCCAACGCGGAGCACGTAAGGCTTCTGCGCACTCCTGGAGGAGGCCGACATGTGCGGGGGTGTCCGGCGAGGGCGTGAGGGCGACGGTGAACGCGGCGTCGGCGAGGTAGTGGCGGTGGGAGAGCAGAGTGGTGGTGTCTCCGGAGCGTTTTTTGCCCTGGGCCGTGGTCACGGTCCCGGAGGGCGGCAGGCCGCCGCCGACGGTGTGCAGGTCGCGCAGGACAACGCCCGGGCGGTCCACGCGGACGGTGATCCGCAGGTGGGCGAGACCGTCGATCGGCTCGGTCCGGCTGTGGCCCAGGGCCGCGGCAAGGAGGCCGATGATGCCGGAGCGGGTCGGGAACGCTGCGGTGTCACGCTGATTGAAGTGACTGTGGTGGCCCCAGGACTGCAACGGGCCGCTGCAGTGGAGCAGCAGCCCGGGGGCTGCGGCGGCGGGCTCGGCGTTCACTCGGCGGCCCCGGAGTCGCCGACGACGAACGCCGTCTCGATGGCGGCGGTGACCAGGGCGTTGAGGGCGGTATGACGGTCACCGAGGCCGGTGTGGTCCTTTGCGTCCAGGCCGGTCCAGCCGGCCAGCAGAATGCCGTCATCGCCCATGAACGTGTTTACGGCGTCCGCGTACTGGGCGAGAGCGTCGCGGGAGGCGGCGGCATATCCGCCGTCCTGGGCCATCTGGACGGGCTTCTCGAAGGCCGCGGCGAGGGAGAGCGGCCGGTCGGCGCGGACGGTGAGATGGATGAGGTCCGGCACGGTGTTGGGGGCGGTGGAGTTCTTCTTGGCCTGTGGCAGTGACGTGACGAAGGAGTGGAGGAAGGCTTCGGCCAGTTCCCGAGCCGCCTTCGTGTCCGCGCCGAGGTTGTCGGCGAGTTCTTCCAGGTCGATGGTGGCGTAGCGGTAGAACGTGCCGGCGCTGAACTCGGCGTGGCCCATGTGGCCGCTGCCGGTCGAGTCGTTCCAGTCGTCGGTGACGTCGTCGACGGCGGAGAAATAGTCGATTTCGATGTCGGTGGCGTGGGTGGTCATGACGTGGGCGACCTGGACGGCACCGTCGACGCCCGCGTTGTCGACCTCGGCGAGCATCCTTCCGAAGACGCTGATCACGCCGTTGCGGGTCCGCAGGACGGCGGTCACCCGATCCTTGGGCAGGATGCTCTTGTCGTTGGACTTCTTGATGTCCTTGGCCTTCTCCAGATCCGCCCGGTGCTCCTCTGCCAGGTCGGCGAGTTCGTCGACAGCGGTCTGCGGCACATACACCAGCGCGTTGCCGATGACCTTGTTGACCTGGACCTGCTTCTCCTTCTCCTCCAGTTCGAACTTGATCCCGCTGGCGACGGCCAAGTGCGCGCCGGCCCTGGCGGCCAGGTCCTCGGGCCAGCCGCGTTCTTCGGTCAGCAGGCGGGAAACACGCTCGCCGATCCGTCGGGTGCGCAGCGCGGTCTGCCCGATGCGCTGCTGGAAGTCGGTCCGCACCGCTCGCTTCCAGCACTGGCTGGAGACACGGGTGCGTAGGACGCCTCCGTACTGGACGGTCTTGACGGAGTTGGTGTCGTCGCGGTTGAGGTTGGCGAACGGCACGGTCTGCAGAACGTGGGCGCAGAGGAAACGGGCGGAAGGCTTCGCGGTCATGAGTGCTCCTTGCTGGACAACGCGGGTGGGTACCGGTGTGTGCGCCGCCATGTGCGGGGCGGGGCGAACAGGTCAGGCGTCAGTGGCGTCCGTCGGCTTGTGGGTGTCGTTCCTGTTTGCTTCGCGGCGGGCATCCTCCTGGCAGCGGCGATAGAAGTCCTGCAGCCAGCGGCGCGTGACGTGTCCGGAGCGCCGGTGCCAGTCGTCGAGGTCCTGGAGGAGCCGCGCCCAGTCGACGAGAACGTCCAGGGACCGCAGGTAGCGAACGGAGGCGGGGAGGTGTCGATGCAGGCCCGTGGTGCCCTGCTTGCAGAGGATGTTCAGACGGCTCTCCGCCGTGCCGCGCCGCATCTGGCGTTCCCGTCCGGGACTGTCGACTACGGCCAGGGCGAAGGAAGCTCCGAGGCTCGTGCCGTACTCTCGTACGCCGTCGTCGTTCTTCCCGGTGGGCGTCGGCGCTTTTGCCGGGGTCTCCTCGCCGCTGGGCTCGACAGCTTCGCTGCAGGTATCGTCGGCCGTTTCGTTGGTGGTGCCCCTTCTGCGGGCCTGTTCGGCGATCATGGCTGCGACGGCGTAGTACGCCCTCTCCGTAGCCGCACCGGCGTTCGCCGGGACAAGGTGGGCGATGATGCGGTGCATGCGCGGTACCGCATCGAGGTTCTTGCCCACGCCGGAGCGCAGAGCGGCGCGGGCACCCGGGTCGCTCTCGCACGTGCGCAGAACCGCAGCCGTGAACTTCTGGTAGTCGGCGAGCCGGGCGGTGGTACCAGCGGACCGCTGGGCGGGGACGGTCGCGGTCGGGTGTGAAACGGTGGTCACCGGTGAGTCTCCTTCGCTGTTGTGCAGCCTTATGCGGCGTCGGGGCGGACGGGCTTGCTACGGCGGTCGCCGAACAGTTCTATGCGGGCTTCCTCCACCGCTTTCGCGCCCCGCTGGGTACGGGCGGCTGAGGCCGTGACGTCGTCGAAGGCGCGCACGGCCAGCCGGAGGAACGCCGTCCGGGCTGCCGTAGCGTCGAGGCCGCCGTCGAGCGCGGTCCCTGTCCGGTCCAGCAGGCCGAACCGATCCCAGAACTCTCGTTCGGCGGCGGGCCAGTACCGGCCGGCTCCCTCCTGGGCCCAGGCGTGCGCGCTGTCCTTCGGATCATTCACATAGGTCCGCCAGGCCCGGCGCAGAGCCCGGTCCAGTCGGCTGCCGAACCGCTCTCCCAGCGCCCGCAGGCGTCCCACGGCGGGCTGAGTGCGAGCCGAGCGCTTTTCCACGAAGCCGAGCACAGGCGGCGTGACAGCGTCCACGAACTGGGTGTCCTTGGCCTGCCCGTCCTGCTCGAAGCCCAAGGCGTGAACCCGCAGTTCGGCCGAGACCTCGACGGCCCACTCGAAGACGGTGGGTCGCCGTGGCTGCGCGACGCCGGGCGGATCGATCAGCAGCAGTGCGTCCAGGTCCCGCCACAGCGCCCGGCCGGAGTCGGCGGGCCGAGGGTAGGCGTTGCCCTGCTTGCTGATCTGCCAGATCAGATAGTCGTCGTCCGGCCGGGTCTGACGCCCGGTGCGGTAGGCCCAGGTGATGTAAGCGTCCCGTACCCCCTCGCCGTCCTCCTCGGGGACGAGCAACAGGGCGTGCATGGAACCGGCCGTCAGCCGCGAGCACGGGCCCGTCAGGACGGGCGGGGGTCCATCAGGGTCGGGCAGGTCGTCCCACTCCCACGGACACAGGTCGCGCTCCGCGGCCACGTCACGCGTCGGCGGGACGAGGCCGGCCAGCAGGGTTTCGAAGAGCGTGTCCCCCTCCGGGTGATACGAGAGACTGGTACGCAGGGGTCCGGCCTTGGCGCTGGCAGTGGTGACGCCGTTCACCGTGCGGGACGAGCAACGGCCCGACGGCCCGTAGTAGTGCCATGTCAACAGGTTGAGAACGGCCTCCGACGCCGTCGACGCATCGGGGGAAGCGTCGCGGACGTGCCTGAACCAGGAGTGGTTGTTGCCCGAGGGCCGCGTCACCACCAGCTTGTTCACCCCGGCCGTGCTGGTCGGGTCGCACTGGTCGCTCAATCGTGGATCCTGCATCCAGGGCCGGCCGCCCGGTTCCGGATCGAACAGGAAGAAGCGCTCCCGGTGGCGGGCGAAATAGCGCTCGATGCCCTTCCAGGGAAGACAGCCGTCTGCCAGAACCTCATCACGCAGCAACTGCCAGTCGTCGGGGCCCTCCAGCGCCTCGTCCAGGCCGGTCACCCGTGCGGTCAGCGCGTACAGGATGCGAAGCAGAGCGGAATGCGCGGGTGCGTCCGGGACGGCGAGGCCCTCGATCTCGTGACTGCGCAGTAGCAGGTCGAGCAGGCCCACACGGGCTGACGGGCCGTCGGCGTGGTGCTCAGCCACCGGTGACCAGCTCACGGGAAACAGCGGTTCATAGAGGATGTTCACGGTGGCGGGCATGGATCTCCCGAGGAGGTACACAATGAATACGGGGTCCCTGCGTGAGCGGGGGTGTACCGGCTGCCGTTGTGAAATGGCCCAGGCAACCGACCCCCTGCCTGCGAAAGCAGGCGGTACTCCTCAAGTCCCCCCGGACTGGGTGTAGTTGCAAGCTAACAAAGGCTGCTGTTGTACAAATCGCATTTCGAGAAAACGGTCAAAATTGCTCAAGACCGACCTCAGATGTGACGATCATCCGATCACCGCAGCGACAGTTCCACCGGCCGTCGCCAGCCCTGGTCATCGACAGCACCACCAGATCCCGAAGCGCGGACTTCTTATCCCAGGCGGCAGGGGGCTCGCTTGTCCGGCTGTTTCTGACCCACTTGCCGGGGACTGGTGCCACACGGGCGACGATCCGGGCCACGGCGTCTTGGTTCAAGGGCTGTCCATCGGCACCGGGCAGGGGGAGAGAACCGACTGCGTCGAGAGTTTGCCGTCCGTCGCCCTGGACGTACACGCAGAGCACACGGCCCGTATCCGCGCCCAGCCGGGTGGTGAGCAGTTCCTCGGTGACGCCTTCGAGTTGTCGGCTGATGAGGTGCAGGTTGCCCTGGACGTCACCAGGTCCCTTGATCCCGACCATGTCGGCCAGGCTCGTCTCCGCCATGGTCGATGCCAGGCGCTCACCGTCCAGCAGCCGCAACTCCTGTTCGACGGCAGTATCGAGCCCGTCGACGAAATCGGGAGCGTAGACAGCGTCCACGAGCTCCTGCACGCCGTTCGGCACGACGATCCCGCTTTCGACATGCTCCTCCAGCAGGAGCGAGGTACGGATCAGCAGGCTGGTGTCGTAAACCGACCCCCAGCTGTGCGGCTTGTCCGCCTTCTGCGGACGCTGGAACGGATCGAGGACGACCAGCCTCGGCCGGTTCTCCGCCCGCGCCCACGCCGGACGCCCGCCCAGCCCCCTACGGTGGCGGCGGCCACGACCTGCACGCTGCAGCAGCTGCGCCAGCGGCGCGAGATCGCTGACGACCAGGTCGAAGTCGAGATCGAGGGATTGCTCGACCACTTGCGTGGCGACCAGGACCGACGCCTCACGCAGCCTCACGGGCTCCCCCTCTTGGGGCTTCCCGTACGCGGCCTCGCACTCCGCGGTGATCCGTTGCCGGGTCTCGGCAGGAAAACGGGAGTGCAGGAGACGTACCCCGCCGTCCCGGGCCGCCAGCTCGGGGAACGCGGCGCGCAGGTCACGGAAGGTGCTCTGCGCTTCGGTGACCGTTGTACAACACACCAGCGCCGTACCTCCCTCCTCCACCACGGGCCGCAGCTCCTCCCTCAGCACGGCCCGCCGCCCCCCAGGGCTCACAGCTGTCCCGGGGTCCGCCGACAGCACGTCCCACGCCACACGGCGCACGGCGACGTCCAGTGTGCGAGGCCGGCCGGTACTGGTCGTCCGCGGCAGTGACACCTCACCGTTTTCTGCGCTCGCATACAGCCAGCCCGGATAGCGGGGTGCGATGACGGCCGGCGCCACGAACCCGGCACCACGGCGGTAGGCGTTGACCAGGGACGCAGCGGTACTGCCGGTCAGCGTGGCCGACAACAGCGCCACCGGGGCGCGAAAGGCGCCGAGCCACTCCAACAGGGTCAACAACAGCTTGTGCATCCACGGCCCATAGGCGTGGGCCTCGTCGACCACGAAAACCTTCTCGAACAGGCCGAACAGGCGCAGCACGTTGTAGCGCAGTGGCAGGACGCCGCTCAGCACCTGGTCGATCGTGCCCACCGACAGCGGGGCGAGGAAACCGCGCTTCGGCCCGCGCAGCCAGGCGTCCGCCTCCACTGCCGTCACACCGTCAGTGCTGATCCCCGTCGTCGGCTGTTGCGGTTCGCCGTACGAGACTTCCTCCACGGACTGCCCGTACAGGGGATTGAGCCATGACATGGAGTGCAGCAGGGTCAGCGCACGTTCGCCGCCGAGAGCACGAGAGGCATACGTCCGGACCCGCCCGAACATCGCGTCCGCGGTCGCCATGGTCGGCAACGCCACATACACACCGCGTGTGCCGGCCGCCCTGCCGAGCACGGATGCCGCATACAGCGCGGCCTCCGTCTTCCCGTCCCCCGTCGGTGCCGTCACCAGCACGAGGCCTGGGCCATGCTCGGCCACCAGCCCAGGAAGATGTGCCACCACATCCGCCTGTAGCGGATTGGGTTCGAACGGGAACATCTCAGCGAAGTCCCCGGCCTCGAACCTGGCCCGTCCGAGCCGGGCCGCCGCCACCAGCCCCGGCGCGGCAGCCTGAGCGCGCTCGAAATGCGCGTCGATCTCCCCGGTTCTGCCCTGCCACGTGGTCGGGGGACGCACCCCCACAATCGCGTGCGTCTGGCTCGCCAGCCAGTCCGCAGTGATCACCAGCCCTGCCAGAACCACCGCAAGATCAGCGGACAGAGCACCCGTCGGCACCGCGCAGCCGCCTGTCACACGTCGCAGTTGCTCGAAGTGGACGCGACGCTGCTCATTCCACCCGTCCTCGCCGAGGCCCGCCTGGTACCGGTTCGGTTGGCGCATGTGAGAAACCGACAGTGCTGTCCCGAACAAGCCGTGATGACCACCGAGAAGCTGCGCCACCCAGTGCGCCAGAGGCGCTCCGGAGCCGCCCGACGACGACTTGATCCGCCGGTTCGGATACCCAACACCGGTCAGCAGCCCGGTAAGCGCCCAGTGCGTCGCCATCTCATGCCGAAATCCCCGGTCCCGCTCCGCCCCCGGCGCGAACACGTACGCGGGCTCGTCGCGCACCGCGTCGAACAGTTTGGGAATCTGAGCCTGGAATGCCGGTGTGATTTTTCCCAAGTCATGCAGCCCCGCCCAGAGGGACAAGACCGACCGGCAATCTTCCCCGTGCAGACCCAGCTGCTTGGCGAAACGCAGACGCGTCCGCTCGCCCAGCAACTCGTCCCATAGCGTCGTGAACGCCGCTGCCACATCCAGCAGGTGACACATCACTGGGTAGGGCTGGCTCAGCCCATGCTCCTTCCCCCACAGCCGAGGGTCAGGGCACGCGGGGACCGAGGGCACGCCTTGAGCTTCCGTCATGCACCCACTTGCTATCAGCAGCCACTGACAATGCCCCTGAACAGCAAGAACACCAACCGAATCGCAAGCGGGCGCCTTACACTGACCGCAAGAGCTAACCACCCGGGAAGTGTTGATGCCTGCCGTTGGCACGAGTAAAGAATTGGCAATGCCCCTATAGCAGTGCAGGTCGCAAAGGGTCCTCTCCGCGCGAGCGGAGGTGAACCGCCAGCCAGTGCTTGAGGACGGGGGCGGTGCGCGTCCTCTCCGCGCGAGCGGAGGTGAACCGAAGGGGGAGATCTGGCTGGTCGGCCACGGCCGGTCCTCTCCGCGCGAGCGGAGGTGAACCGTCCTCCACGTGAGTCTTCGGGATGACCAGCGTGTCCTCTCCGCGCGAGCGGAGGTGAACCGGTGTACAGCCCCGGCAGCAACTCCGGACGCCCGTCCTCTCCGCGCGAGCGGAGGTGAACCGTCTTCGACGTCAAAGAGTCGGTCGATGAGGCAGTCCTCTCCGCGCGAGCGGAGGTGAACCGGTCCGTCATCACCTGCCGTAGTTCCCGGGCGGGTCCTCTCCGCGCGAGCGGAGGTGAACCGCCACAGACGCGCGCGGGTGAGGCAGCGAAAGAGTCCTCTCCGCGCGAGCGGAGGTGAACCGAACTGGGCCGTCGTCGCCCGCATGGCACAGGGGTCCTCTCCGCGCGAGCGGAGGTGAACCGCAGGTGGCGGCATGAGCGCCCGCCCGCACGGTGTCCTCTCCGCGCGAGCGGAGGTGAACCGGAGGTGCGGGCGCCCGTCCGCGTGCAGGAGCTGTCCTCTCCGCGCGAGCGGAGGTGAACCGTTCTGCCGGGCTATCAGCGCGGTCGCGAAGAGGTCCTCTCAGCGCGAGCGGAGGTGAATTGGTGACGGTCTGGAAGCGCGAAGTGGATCAGCCTCGGAGTCTGGCGGAGTCTGTGCTGGTGGGGTGAGTTTTCAGGGCCTCGACGAAGGTGGTGAAAGCTCTGGTCGGGAAGGAGAGGGTTGCCTTGGCCAGAGCCTTGGAGTCGCGTATGGATACGTGGGTGGGTGACTTGGCGATCTCCACACAGTCGTTGCCGTCGCCGGGGCCCGAGTAGGAGGACTTTCGCCAGTTGCTGGGGGTGGCCATGGTCATGACGCCTCATAATTCCTTCGCCAGCCTGTGGATGAAGTCACGGGACTGGTCGGGTGGGAGCGATACGGCTTCCACTTTACGGAAGAGCGTTCGAAAGGCGTCCAGTTGATCCTCTGAGTCGATGAACGCGGTGCCGTGGGGTGCGTCTCGAACCACCGTGTCGAGCCTGGGCATCGCGCCGCCCGCGTATTTCATCGTGCTGGTGGCTCCGGCGAAGCCGTCCAGATCGAAGGGGATGACGCGCAGGGTGATGTGTTGTTCTTCGGAGAGTTCCAGGAGGCCGGCAAGCTGGGCCCGGGAGGTATTGCGGTCGCTGACTCTGATCCGCAGGGCCGTTTCGTGGATCACTGCTTCATAGGGAACTGGGGTAGGTTCCTTGAGGATCACCTTTCGCTGCATCCGGTGACGGACGCGCAACTCAAGCTCTGGCTTGGGGAGTTCGGGAACCCTGAAGGAGTAGACCGCGCGGGCGTAGTCCTCCGTCTGAAGCAAGCCGGGGATGTAGGGCAGTGCGACTTCTTGTAGGAACGTGGCGTGGTGTTCCAGCTCGGCGAGGTCGAGGAACGGCGCGGGCAGCAGCGTTCGGTACCCCGCCCACCAACCGCGTGTCCGGTCGGTCGCCATTGCTGCCAAGGCATCGATGAACGCGTCGTCCGTGCAGGCATAGTGCGCCGCAAGTCGGCGCAGCCGCTGCTCGCTCACGCCTGAGATGGCGGATTCGATTTGGCTCATCTGGACGGAACTCGCGCCGAGCAGGCTCGCAACCTCGGTCGCCTTGAGTCCTGCGGCCTCACGCAGCTTCCGCAGTTCAGTACCCAGGCGTCCCTGACGTGCGGTGGGGTGCCGTCTTGCTGGCACGGCGTCCTTCTTTCCTTCAACGTCCTTGCTCGGGCAACTCGTTCGGGGCCAGGTTATGGGATCAGCTTGCACGGACTGAAATTTATGGCCTACTTTCAGTGACGGAACAGGCACGGTACGAAAGTGCGCTGCTCCGTCTTGTTTCGACGGCTGTGGCGATGCCGCCGCGTGTCCGTAGCCTCCCACCTCGCTCGAACGGAGCTGACGCATGTCCGAAGACGTGAACGAACCTTGGGAGTACTGCCTCTACATTCCCAATGACCTTCGCGCGGTCACCATCAGCCGACGGACCCTCCGCCTCATCCTCGCCATGCACGGACTGACTTGCCTGGCTGATACCGCCGAACTGCTCGCTACTGAGCTGATCTCCAACGCCGTACGTCACACCAAGGGGCCAGCCGCGCTGCGCGTGCGCTGGTCGGCAGGGGTGCTGCGGATCGGAGCCTGGGACGCCGACCCCGAACCGCCGCAGCCGCCAGTGCCACCCGAGCGGGTCGCCGACGCGGAGGAGGGGCGGGGGCTCGGGCTGGTCCGGGCGTGCGCCGATCTGTGGGGTTGGCAGCCCTTGGCGAGAGGCGGAAATCGAGGGAAGGTCGTGTGGTGTGAGTTGGTCTCCGCTTGACTCCGGGTGTGATGGACGGAGGTGCTCCAGTGGCTGGGTGTAGGACTGGGCTTGGGGTTTGTCCGAAGGTGTGAGAGGGATTCTGCCGACCACCGATCGATGGCGGCTCCGTGGGGACTGGAGCGGTCGGAGGGAACAGTGGTGCCCGGGGAATCGAAAGGGTGGACGGAAACCCCACGAAGGAGTGAAGTAACGCAGGATTGCTGACCGTTCACTCTGGGTGCGTAATTCTTGCCGGGTCCCAAGCATTCCTTCTGGGGGTCCCACTTGAACGGCAACAACTTCCGTATGTCCGCGCGCCGTTGCGCCGCCGTCGCGCTGGCCGCCGGTCCGGTGACGCTGGCCGGCGCGGGCTCCGCGCAGGCGAGCGGTGCGCATGAGGGCCGAGCGAGCGCCTCCGTGCTGCGCACCGGGCTCGATGTGTCCCTGCTCAACAAGACCGTGAACGTCCCGCTCGCGGTCTCCCTCAACGAGGTCCAGGCGCCGCGGAGCGCCCACCAGACCGCGCTCAGTGCCCGCCTCGACGGTGTCGACCACGGGCGGCCCTTCAGCGTGCTCGCCGCGGACGTGGCCAAGGCCGACGCCACGACCTCGGAGGACAAGTCCGAGGGCACGGTCGAGCTGGCCCACGCCCGGATCCATGTCCCCGGCCTGCCCCTGCTGTCCCTGATCGAGGTCGAGCAGGTCACCTCCACCGCCACCTGCGAGGCGGGCGAGGCCCCGGTCGCCACCTCCAACGTCCTGGGCTCGGTGAAGGTGCTCGGCAAGCGGGTGTCGCTCACCGCCGGCGGCACCACCGACGTCAAGGTCCCGGGCGTCGGCGAGGTCCGGCTGGATCTGTCCAAGCGCGAGACCACGTCCACCACGGCCGCCGCCAGCGCCCTGGAGCTCAAGGTCTCCGTCAACCCGCTGAAGCTCAATGTGGCCGAGGTCGAGGGCACGGTGACCCTGGCCAGGGCGACCTGCGAGTCCCCGGCGGCCCCGACCACACCGGCGGACCAGGAGTCCCCGGAGGAGTCCGCGCCCGCCGCGCCCGCCGACGACACCCCGGCCGACACCGCGCCCAAGACCGAGGCGAAGGCCCAGGGTGCCCACGCGGAGTCCAACCTCGCGGAGACCGGGGGCAGTTCCCTGACGCCGTACATCGCGGCCGGCTCGGTGGTCCTGCTGGGAGCGGGCGGCGGAGCGCTGGTCCTGGCCCGACGGCGCCGGGGCTGACGCCCTCCCGCAGGAGACACGAAGGGGCCCAGGCCGGTGTGTGACCGGCCTGGGCCCCTGGTGGTGGGGAGTGACGGTTCAGGGCCGGACCGTCGCCTCGGGGTGGGTGCCGGTGACCGTGGGGGGCTTCCGGTAGCCGAGCCTGCCGCGGGTGGCGGTCAGGACGACGGCGGCCACGACGAGGGAGGCGACCAGGAAGGCCTGCACGGTGTCCTGCTGGGTCAGTTCGGGGAACATGCCCGCCGCGGCGAAGGAGAAGAAGTTGTTGACGCCGGTGTGCAGCAGCATCGCCAGCGGCAGGCTCTCGCCGGTGCGGTTGAACACCCAGGTCATCACGAAGCTGAAGGCGATCGCGGTGAGGATGAACTCCACCGGCTGCTCCCAGGTCACATGTGGGCCGCCCCACTCGGTCCAGAACAGCGGAAGGTGCCAGGCGCCCCACAGCGGGCCGACGATCAGGGTGCCGGCCAGCGGGCCGTAACGGCGCTGCACGATGGGCATGACGAAGTCGCGCCAGCCGGGCTCCTCGGCGATGCCGGTGGTGACCATCTGAAGGATCAGACCGGGCAGGAACGCGGCCAGCAGGGCGGCGCTCGGCGCGGCGGGGACGCTGCCGCCCAGCGCGGTCAGCGAGAGGGTGAGCACGGCTGGCACCCCGACGATGACCGCGACGTACCAGCGCCAGCTGACCCGCCACTTGGCCAGGCGGCCGGCCCACGCGCGGAGTCCGGGCCGGCCCTGGGCCGTCGCGGTCACCAGGAACGCGGAGAAGATCGGGCCGAGATAGGCGCCGGGCAGCACGCCCAGCAGCTGGGTGGTGCCCAGCAGGGAGGGGAAGCCGAAGTGCAGGATGCCCAGGCCGTTGTCGGACAGCACGTACGGGGTCCATGCCGCCCAGCTGAGCACATAGGCCAGGACGAAGAACCAGGTCAGCGGGCGGCGGCGGATACCGGCGCGCAGGCCGGTCGGTGCCGTCCGGTCGGTGGGGGCCGCCTGCGCGGTGTGCCGCGCCGGAGCGGTGTGGTCCTGCGGCGTGGTGCCGGTGCTGAGGGGGGAGTGCGGACTCACCGCGATGTCCCTTCGGTGGTGGCTGGTGGGATGTCTCGATCTCACCAGCCACGGCGCTCGGGATCATTGCCGCGCACACCCCGACCCCGGGTACAGCAGGCTGTACCGGATCCCCCCGACAGGCCCTACTGCCATGGGGGTTGATGCACGTCGGTGCGGATGGACACGCCGGGGGTACAGCCTCCTGTACCTCGAACCGGGCCGCTGACGGGATGGGGCGGAAGCGGCCCGCCCCCTAGCGTCTACGACAACAGCCCAGGCCGGGCGGCCAGTCGACCGCTACCGGCGAACCGAGTGGAGGACCTGCCCCATGACGAACTCCCGCACCACCGTCGCCCCCGCGTCCGCCGACGCCACCGCCTTCAGCGCTCCGGCCGCCGCCGGTGCCGTCGGCTCGTACGGGGAGCAGGCCCCGGCCGGCCGCACCGACGTCCTGCGCATCGTGCTGTGGACGGTGCTGGGCCTCAGCGCCACCGGCAATCTGGTGGCGTCGATCACCGGTGCCGGCACCGGACCCCACCTGCTCTTCGGCGTGGTCTCCGCACTGAGCGGAGTCACCCTGGGCGTCCGCTTCCTGCGGGCCCATCGGTAAGAGGTCGGGGTGTCTCCCGGTGCTCCCATCCCTCGGACGGGCCAAGCGGTGTGGCCAGCGCCGCCTCCAGCGCCGTCAGGAACCCCTCCGTGGTCTCCGGTCCCCGCACCGCCACCCGCAGCCATGCGTCCCCCAGCCCCGGGAACGTGTCCCCGCGCCGCACCGCATGGCCCAGGTCGCGCAACCGCCGCCGTATCCGGGCCGCCCCCTCCACCCGCAGCAGGACGAAGGGAGCCTCGGCCGGTCCGGCCACCCGCACCCCGGCCCCCGCGAAGGAGGCGAGGCCCGTCACCAGACGCGCCCGGTCCACGGCGATCCGCCGGGCAGCCGCCTCCGCCTCCGCCAGCGCCCGCGGCTCCATGCAGGCGACCGCCGCCGCCAGCGCGGGAGTGGACACCGGCCACAGCGGCTGGGCCCGCTCCAACTCGGCGATCACCTCGGGGGAGGAGAGCACATAGCCGATGCGCAGCCCCGCCAGCCCCCAGGTCTTGGTCAGGCTGCGCAGCACCACCAGGCCCGGCACATCCGTCCGCCCCGCCAGCGCCTCCCGCTCACCGGGCACCGCGTCCATGAAGGCCTCGTCGACCACCAGGGTCCGCCCTGGCCGGGCGAGCCGGCTGAGCACGGCGGCCGGATGCAGCACGGACGTCGGGTTGGTCGGATTGCCGACCACCACCAGGTCCGCGTCCTCGGGGACGGCCGCCGGGTCCAGCCGGAAGCCGTCCTCCTCCCGCAGCAGCACCCGGTCCACCGTGTGCCCGGCGTCCCGCAGCGCCGCCTCCGGCTCGGTGAACTGCGGATGCACCACGACCGGACGACGCACCTTCAGCGCCCGCGCCAGCAGCACGAACGCCTCCGCGGCGCCGGCCGTCAGCAGTACCCGTTCCACCGGCAGCCCATGGCGCGCGGCCACCGCCGCCCGCGCGGCCCGCCCGTCCGGGTAGGCCGCCAGAGCCCCGAGCGAGGCGGCGATCCGCTCCCGCAGCCACGGAGGCGGGGTGTCCTGCCGTACGTTCACGGCGAGATCCACCAGCGCCGCACCGCCGTCCCGCACCTCGGCGTCCCCGTGGTGCCGCAGATCGTGCGGTCCGCCGTCGGGTTCAGTGCGCATGGGAGTGCGCGTGCCCGCCGTGGTGATGACCGTGGTGGTGGTCGTCGTCGTCCGGGTGGAAGTGCGGTTGCTGCGGCAGCCCCACCTTGTCCTCGAAGCCGGGCAGCGCGATCCGGTACACACAGGAGTCGCAGTTCATCCGCAGATCGCCCTTGACGGCCTCCTCGTACCGCTCCATCACCAGGTCCAGCAGCTCCGGCTCAGGACCGATGACCTCCGCCGACCGCACCTCGGTCTCCGGGTGCGCCGCCGCCCAGTCCTCGGTCTGCCGCCGCACCCGCTCCGGCAGGATCCCCGTGAACAGGAAGTACGGCAGCACCACGATCCGGCGCGCCCCCAGCCTGACGCAGCGGTCGAGGCCGCTCGGCACATCGGGCGCCGCCAGCGACACGAACGCCGTCTCCACGCCCGCATACCCGCGGCCCTCCCACAGCAGCCGTGCCGCCCGGTGCACCTCGGCATTGGCGTCCGGGTCGGTCGAACCGCGCCCCACCAGCAGCACCGTCACCTCGGACCGGTCCACGGGCACACCGTCCGGCCCCGCCGCCCCCAGCGCCTCGTCCAGGCGCCGCTCCAGCACCCTCAGCAGCGCCGGGTGCGGGCCCAGCGGACGCCCATAGGCGTAGGAGATCCCCGGGTGCCGCTCCTTCTCCCGGGCCAGCGCCGCCGGGATGTCGCCCTTGGCGTGCCCGGCGGACACCAGCATCAGCGGGACGGCGGCGAAACGGCGCACACCGCGCTCCACCAGTTCGGCCACCGCCTCGCCCAGCGGCGGCGGTGACAGCTCGATGAAGCCGCCCGCGACGGGCAGTTCGGGGTGGCGGCGGCCCAACTCCCGTACGAAGTCGCGGAACGCCTCGGCTCCGGCCTCGTCCCGGGTGCCATGGCCGGCGATGAGCAGGGCGGGCGGCGGGGTGGTCACGCGGTCTCCTTCGAAGTGGGGTGGTACAGCAGGGCGTTGAGGGCGGCGGCGGCGACCGCCGAACCGCCCTTCTCGGACACGTTGCTCACGGCGGGCAGTCCGCTCTCGCGCAGCGCGGCCTTGGACTCGGCCGCGCCGACGAAGCCGACGGGCACACCGATCACCAGCGCGGGCGAGGCGTCCAGGGTCAGCAGTTCCTCCAGGGCGGTCGGGGCGCAGCCGATCACCCAGAGCGCGCCGGGGCCCACCTCCTGGTGGGCGAGCCGGACCGCCTGCGCGGAACGCGTCAGCCCGGGCCCTGATCCGGCGTCCTTCAGACGGCAGACCGTGGGGTGCCGGGTGATGCCGGCGGCCACCATCTCGACGTCCACGACCACCGGGGCCCCGGCGTGCAGCGCGGTGTGGGCCCGCTCCAGCTCGGCCTCGTCCATGACGAGGTCGTCCGCGTAGCCGAGGTCGGCGGAGGAGTGGACGACCCGCTCCACCACCGCCCGGGTCAGCGGGGGGAGACGCGAGGTGTCCAGACGGGCGCGCAGCCGCCGGAAGGACTCCTGCTCGATCGGATGGACCACACGGTTCACCGGGTCTCCTCCTGCCAGCGGTAGCCGCGCGGGGTCACCATGCGCCCCGCGATCTCACGGGTCGCCGTGTTGCCCACGGTCACCACCGTCATCATGTCCACCGTCGCCGGGTCCAGCGCGGCCAGTGCCGTCACCCGGCTGGACTCGTCGGGCCGGGACGCGTTGCGTACGACACCGACCGGCGTCGTCGGCTCCCGGTGTTCGGCGAGGATCGCGAGCGCCTTCGGCAGCTGCCAGTCCCGGCCCCGGCTGCGCGGGTTGTAGAAGGTCACCACGAGGTCCGCCTCGGCCGCGGCCCGCACCCGCCGCTCGATGACCTCCCAGGGGGTGTGCAGATCGGAGAGGCTGATCGAGACATGGTCATGGCCCAGGGGAGCGCCCAGCAGGGCACCCGCGGCGAGCGCGGCGGTGACCCCGGGGACCCCCACGACGTCGATGTCGTCCGAGGCCTCGGCCAGCGCGGGCGACGCCATGGCGTAGACACCGGCGTCCCCGCTGCCGATCAGCGCGACGGCGTGTCCGGCGCGCGCCTCGGCGACCGCGGTGCGGGCCCGCTCCTCCTCCGCGCCGAGCCCGGACTGAAGGATCCGGGTGCCGGGCCGCAGCAGATCCCGGATCTGGTCGACGTACTGGTCAAGGCCGACCAGCACGGAGGCGCGCCGCAGCTCCGCCTCGGCGCGCGGAGTCAGCAGGTCCCGGGCGCCGGGACCCAGCCCGACGACCGCGAGCCGCCCGCGCCCGGGACGGCGTACGACGGCACAGGTCGCCATCGCCGGACGCGCGGCCGACTTGCGCTTGGGCACCAGGAGTTCGCCCCCGCGCACCAGCGCCGCGGCCTCCGCCACGGACGGGGTGCCGACGGCGGCGAGCGGCGCCTCGGACGGGTTCGGTACCTCGATGCCCGCCAACTCCTCGGCGGAGTACGTCACCAGGGGCACCCCGAGCCGCTCCGCCGCCTCGACGATGCCCGGCTCACCGGCCTTGGCGTCCACGGTGGCCAGCTCGGCGAGCGACCGCACGGACAGTCCGGCGTCCGCCAGCGCGCCCTCCACCAGCCCGAGGATCTCCTCGGTCGGGGCGCCCCGGGAGGCGCCCACCCCGACCACCAGCGACGGCGGCCGCAGCACGGCCTCCCGCTCGGCGGGCTCGACCAGGGCGTCGGTGACCCGGAGGGTGTGGCGGCCCTCGCCGGTGACCTTCAGCGGCGGCAGCGGCCAGCTCACCTCCGCCTGCAGCGCGACCGGCTCCCCGTCCAGCAGCGCCCGCGACACCCCGGCGACATCGCCCTCCACGGGCAGCCCCAGCATGTCGAGGCCCGGCAGTCCCACGGAGTCCGTCGCGGTGGTCACCACGGGCTCCGCGCCCAGCACCTCGGCCACCGCGCGGGCGAGTTCATTGGCCCCGCCCGCGTGCCCGCCCACCAGGGACACCGCGAACCGCCCGCCCTCGTCGACACAGACCACACCGGGGTCGGACGCCTTGTCCCTCAGCAGCGGGGCCAGCAGCCGTACGACCGCGCCCGTCGCCAGAAAGCACACCAGCTGTTCGCACTCCGCGAAGGCGGTCCGTGCGGCCTCGCCGACGGGACCCTCGTACACCCGGGTGCGGTCCGGCCAGGCCGCGGCCAGCCGGTCCCGCGCCGCCGCCCCCGCCGCGGTGGCGGACATCAGGCCGATCACTGAGCAACTCCTTCACTGTGTGCCGGGGGCCGTGTGCCCCACAGCAGAAAGACCGGGTTGGTGGCCGCCAGCCGGTTCACATCCCCCGGCAGCGGCGCGAGCCGCGACGACTGCAACAGCACGCCGTCGCAGGAGAACCCCGCCGAGACCAGCGCGGCGCGTGCCGCGGGTACGCGGTCCAGGGCGGCCATCGCGATCACCACCGCCCGCCGCGCCCGGGCCGCACAGGCGCCCACGACGGCGGGCAGTTCCGCTCCGCCGCCGCCGACGAACACCGCGTCGGGGTCGTCGAGACCCTCCAGCGCGGCGGGCGCGGTTCCGTGCACCACCTGGACGTCCACCCCGTGCGCCGCCGCATTGGCCCGGATCCGGGCCACCCCGTCGGGCGCCTTCTCGACCGCGGTGACGGCGGCGCCCAGCCGCGCGCACTCCACGGCGAGGGACCCGGAGCCGGCACCCACGTCCCAGACCAGCTCGCCGAGCCGCGGCGCGAGCCGGGCCAGCGCCAGGGCGCGCACCTCGAACTTGGTGATCATCGAGTCGCGGTGCGCGAACGCGCTCTCCTCCAGGGCCCATCGGGACGGCCCGGCCGGCGGTCCGGCGACGGTACGCACCGGCCCCAGCGCCCGCGCCTCGTCCAGGCACAGCACCACGTTCACGGCCGTACCCCACTCACGCGCCGCCGCCTCGGCGGGCGTCACCCGCTCCACCCGCTCGCGCTCCGGGTCGCCGAGCGCGCTCGCCACCACCAGGACCCGCTCGGCCGACGCCCGGACCAGCGCCGCGCCCAGCTCGGCGGGGCCCGCGCCGGGCCCGGTCAGCACCGCGGCCTTCGGGTGCGCTCGGCACACGTTCACCGCGGTCCGCGGATCGCGCCCGTGCGCGCTCACCACCACCGCGTCCTCCCAGGGCAGCCCGACCCGGGCGAAGGCGGCGGCCACCGACGAGACACCCGGCCGGATGTCGAGCCGCTCGGACCCGAACCGCTCGGCCAGCGCCCGGGCGATCCCGAAGAACCCGGGGTCACCGGAGGCCAGCACCACCACCCGCCGCCCCGCCTCGACCTGCCGTTCGATCGCGTCGAGCGCCGGGGCCAGCGGCCCGAGGACGATCCGCTCCGTCCCCCGGGACAGCCGGGCGGCCTCCAGATGGCGACGTGCGCCCACCACCAGATCCGCGCCGTCCGTCGCCCCGGCCGGAAGCGGCGCCCCCGTACCGGTACCGACGAGTGTGATCATCCGCTCGCACCCTGGGTACGCAGGGCCTTGCGGGCCTCGGGGTCGGCCTTGCGAAAGCCGTGGAAATGACCGGGGTGATACAGATGCGAACGGGTGCCGTGCGCATCGAGCGCGGGACCGACCAGGAACAGCGTGTGCTTCCAGAGCCGGTGCTCCTTGACCGTCTCCTCCAGCGTGCCGACCGTGCACCTCACCACCAGCTCCTCGGGCCAGGTCGCCTGGTACGCCACCACGACCGGGGTGCTCGTCGGATAGCCGCCCTCCAGCAGCTCCCGCACCAGCTGACCGCTGCGGGCCGCGGACAGGAAGATCGCCATGGTGGTGCCGTGCCGGGCGAACTCCCGCACCTCCTCCCCGGGCGGCATCGGCGTCTTCCCGCCGCCGAGCCGGGTGAGCACCACCGACTGCGCGACCTCGGGGATCGTCAGCTCCCGCCCGGCCAGGGCGGCGACCGCCGAGAAGGACGAGACACCCGGCACGATCTCCGTCTCGATGCCGAGCGCAGCACACCGGTCCAGCTGCTCCTGGGTGCCGCCCCACAGGGCCGGGTCCCCGGAGTGGATCCGGGCGACCCTGAGTCCCTTCGCACGCGCCCGCTCGTACACCGCGACGACGTCCTCCAGGGACAGGGCCGCCGAGTCGAGGACCTCGGCGTCCGCCCGCGCATGCTCCAGGACCTCCGCCTGTACCAGGCTGGCCGCCCAGATCACCACATCGGCCTCGGCGATGGCTCGCGCGGCACGGAAGGTCAGCAGATCGGCGGCGCCGGGACCGGCACCGACGAAGGTCACCTTGCCGGTGGGGGCATCGGCCATGGGAATCTTTCCTCTCCTACGAAAGTTCGAGCAGTGCGGGACGCCGGTGCGTACACGGCCACCGGTCCCGGGCACACAGAGATCGATTGGACAGCAAGGGCATATGGCGGTCTTCGTGGCGCTCGGCGCGTTCCTGATGACGCTGGCGGGAGGCTGGACGGCACAGCGGGTGACCGACCGTCGCCATCTCGTCCTCGGACTGGCCGGGGGACTGATGCTCGGCGTCGTCGGCCTCGACCTGCTGCCGGAGGCGCTGCGGGTCGCGGGCGACGAGGTGTTCGGCGTACCGGCGGCGCTGCTGCTGTTCGTGGCCGGCTTTCTCCTCGCCCACCTGGTGGAACGCCTGCTGGCGGCGCGCCGGGCCGGCCACGGCGCCGACGAGCACCTCCACCGGGCGCCCGAGGTGGGCCTGACGGCGGCCGCGGCGATGGTCGGGCACAGCGCCATGGACGGGGTGGCGATCGGCGCCGCCTTCCAGGTGGGCGGTGGCATGGGCGCGTCCGTCGCGCTCGCCGTCATCGCCCATGACTTCGCGGACGGCTTCAACACCTACACCCTCACCAGCCTCTACGGGAACGCCCGCCGCAAGGCCGTCACCATGCTGGTGGCCGACGCGGCCGCACCCCTCGTCGGCGCCGCCTCCACCCTGGTGTTCAGCATCCCGGAGCAGCTGCTCGGCGGCTATCTCGGTCTCTTCGGCGGGGCGCTGCTGTATCTGGCCGCCGCCGAGATCCTCCCCGAGGCACACCATGCCCACCCCGCCCGGACGACCCTGCTGTGCACGGTCGCAGGCGCGGGCTTCATCTGGCTGGTGGTGGGCCTCGCGGGCTGATCCGCCGTCGGTCACAGCTTCCCGCCGCGGGTGCCGTCGCGCCGGGCGGGCGCGATCAGGGTGGACAGATAGGGCAGCGGACCCTCGTCGAGGTCGGCGGCCGGGCGGATCGACTCCTCCGGCAGCCCCAGCGCGGACCCCCACACCGCGTCCTCCAGCCGCCCGGTCTCCCGCAGCGCCCGCGCCACCTCCCGCGCCTGCCGCCCGAACTTGTAGGCGACGACGGTGCCGGGCCCGCCCAGCGCGTCCTCGAGCACGCCGGCCCCCGCCGTCACCGGGACCAGCGTGAGCGGCTCGGTGCCCTCGGTCAGCACGGCCCCCGAACGCGCGGCGAGATCCTGCATGGCGGTGATGCCCGGCACGGTCTCCACGACACAGCCCGGCACCAGCTCCCGCACGGTCTCCGCGAGATAGGTGAAGGTCGAATACACATTGGGGTCGCCGATGGTGGCGAAGGCGACCGAGGCGTGCCGCTCGAGCAGCCCGGCCACCCGCTGCCCGGCGGCGTCCCAGGCCGCCTCCCGACGGGCCCGGTCACTGCGCTCGTTGAGCGCGAACACCACCCGGACGATTTTCTCCGAGGGCACGTAGTGCAGCACGGTCGCCTCGGCGCGCCCCGGCTCCCCGCCGTCCCTGCCGTCGGCCCCGGCCATGACGGGTACGACGACGACATCGGCGGCCCGCAGCACGCCCACGCCCTTGACGGTCACCAGCTCGGGGTCGCCGGGGCCCATCCCCACTCCGATCAGCCTGCTGCTCATGACGTCCGGCACCTCTCCACGAACCGACGGGCCACCCCGGGCTCCGCGGCCCAGTGGGTGTGCAGATAACTGGCGTGCACCCCCCGGTGCACAAAACCTTCGACGCGCCGCGCAGGGGCGCGCACCCCCCAGGCGGGAGCCGGTCCCGCGTCGGGCTCGACCACGGTCCGGTGGAACTCATGGCCGCGCATCCGGGTCCCGGCCACCGCGAGCGCGCTGTCGCTCACGGCCACCGCGTCCCGGTAGCCCAGCGTGAGCCGTTCACTCATCCGGGCCTTCGCGTCCAGGACCCCGCACATCGGCAGCCCGTCCAGCTCCCGGCACAGATACAGCAGCCCGGCGCACTCGGCCGCCACCGGCGCACCGCTCCCGGCGAGCGCGGCGACCTCCCGGCGCAGCGGCTCGTTCGCCGACAGCTCGGCGGCATACACCTCCGGGAACCCGCCGCCGATCACCAGGGCGCCGGTCCCCTCCGGCAGCCGCTCGTCGCGCAGCGGGTCGAAGGAGACCACCTCGGCCCCGGCGGCGGACAGCAGTTCGGTGTGCTCGGCATAGGAGAAGGTGAACGCGGGGCCACCGGCGACCGCGACCACCCGACGCCCCGCCATGGGGACGACCGGAGGCTCCCAGGGCTCGCCCGCCGGTCTGCCCGCGCTCCGCGCCAGCGCCAGCAGCGCCTCCAGATCGCACCCCTCGCGCACCCGCGCGGCCATGGCGGCGACGGCCTCCACCGCCTCGGTCCGCCGCTCGGCGACCGGCACCAGGCCCAGATGACGGGACGGAGTGTCCAGCGCCCGCGCCCGCCGCAGCACACCGAGCACCGGCACCCCCGACTCGTCCATCGCCCGGCGCAGCAGCTCCTCGTGCCGGTCGGAGGCGACCTTGTTCAGGATCACGCCCCCGATCCGCACCTCCGGGTCCCAGGAGGCGAAGCCGTGCACCAGCGCCGCCACCGACCGCGACTGCGAGGAGGCGTCCACCACCAGCACCACCGGGGCCCTCAGCAGCTTCGCCACCTGCGCGGTGGAGGCCAGTTCACCCTCCCCGGCGGCCCCGTCGTACAGGCCCATCACACCCTCGACGACGGCGAGGTCACAGCCCCGCGCCCCGTGCAGAAACAGCGGAGCGACCATCTCGGGACCGCACAGATATGCATCGAGGTTCCGCCCCGTGCGCCCGGTCGCGAGCGCGTGATACCCGGGGTCGATGTAGTCGGGCCCCACCTTGTGCGGGGACACGGCGAGCCCCCGCCCGGCGAAGGCCGCCATCAGCCCCGTGGCCACGGTGGTCTTGCCGCTGCCCGAGGCGGGCGCGGCGACGACCAGCCGGGGGACGGACGAGGAGGACGTCACCACTCGATGCCCCGCTGGCCCTTCTGACCGGTGTCCATCGGGTGCTTGACCTTGGACATCTCGGTGACCAGATCGGCGAGGTCCACCAGCTCCGCGGGCGCGTTCCGCCCGGTGATCACCACATGCTGGGTGCCCGGCCGGTTCCGCAGCACGTCCACGACCTCGCCGGTGTCGACCCAGCCCCACTGCATCGGATACGCGAACTCGTCCAGCACATACAGCCGGTACGTCTCGGCGGCCAGATCGCGCTTGACCTGCTCCCAGCCCTCCCTGGCCTTCTGCTCGTTGTCCATCTGCGCGTCCCGCTGGACCCAGGACCAGCCCTCGCCCATCTTGTGCCAGTCCACGGTGCCGCCCTGCCCGGAGGCACCCAGCACCCGCAGCGCGTTCTCCTCGCCGACCTTCCACTTCGCCGACTTGACGAACTGGAACACCCCGATCGGCCAGCCCTGGTTCCAGGCGCGCAGCGCAAGACCGAAGGCCGCGGTCGACTTGCCCTTCCCGATCCCGGTGTGCACCACGACAAGCGGACGATTGCGCCGCTGACGGGTCGTCAGTCCGTCGTCCGGTACGACACTCGGCTGTCCCTGCGGCACTAGGCGGCCCTCCTCGTGGTCCCCTGGACCTCCCTGACAAGACCGGCGATGCTGTCTGCCCGCAACTCGTCCAACGTCACGGCCGTACCGCCCAGTTCACCGGCGAGCTGCCCGGCGAGCCCCAGCCGCACCGGCCCCGACTCGCAGTCCACGACCACGGACGCGGTCCCCTCGGCCGCGAACAGCCGCGCCGCACGCCCGGCGAGGGCGACGGGCTCGGTCCCACCCGTCGCCCGACCACCACCCCGGCCTGAGGCTCCCCCAGAGCTGAACGCCTGGGGGGACCCCCATCGCGCCGCCCCTTTGTCGGTGGCCCGTCCGTCCGTCACCACCACGACCAGCGCCCGCCGCGCGGGATCCCGCAGCCGCTCGATCCGCAGCACCTCGTGCGCCTTGAGCAGCCCGGCGGCGAGCGGGGTCCGCCCACCGGTCGGCAGCGACTCCAGGCGGGCCGCGGCGGCGTCGACGGACGAGGTCGGCGGCAGCGCGATCTGCGCGTCCTTGCCCCGGAAGGTCACCAGGCCCACCTTGTCGCGCCGCTGGTAGGCGTCGAGCAGCAGCGACAGCACGGCGCCCTTCACGGCGCTCATCCGCTGCCGGGCGGCCATCGACCCGGAGGCGTCGACCACGAAAAGAACGAGGTTCCCCTCGCGCCCCTCGCGGGTCGCCTGCCGAAGATCGTCCCGGCGGACCACCAGCCCCGGCCCGGACCGCCCGCGCGCCCGCTGATGCGGGGCGGCGGCCTGCACGGTGGCTGCCAGATGCAGCTTGGTCAGGGCACCCCGGGGCCGCCGGGACCCGATCGTGCGCCCGTGCTCGGTCCGCGCCCGCGAACGCCGCCCGGCGGCCCCCTCACCGAGTCCTGGCACGCTCAGCACCTTGGTGCGGAACGGTTCGGACGCCCGTACGGGGGACTGCTCGCCCGCCCCGCCGCCGGACGGCTGCGGCTCACCGCTGTCGCCGGCCTCGGGCTGCGCGGCGGTGTCATCGCCCTGCGGGCCACCGTCATCGGGCTCCGGCTGCCCGCCGCCATCGCCGGGGCCGCCGTCCGGATCGGAGTCGGGGTCGGGGTCGGGGCCGTCGTCCTCCGAGCCCCCGAACTCCTGGAGCGTTTCGTCGAGCTTGTCCTCGTCCAAGCCCGGCGCGTCGAAGGGGTTGCGCCGCCGTCGGTGGGGGAGAGCCAGCAGCGCGGCCTGCCGTACGTCCTCGGCGAGCACATCGGTCCGCCCGGCCCAGGCGGCGAGCGCGGTGGCGGTACGCGCCATCACGATGTCGGCGCGCATCCCGTCCACCTCGAAGGCCGCGCAGGTGGCCGCGATCTGCCGCAGCGCGCCATCGCCCAGCCGGACCTGCGGCAGCAGCTCCCGCGCGGCCACGATCCGCTGCCGTACGGCGGCTTCCTCCTCGGCCCAGCGCGCGGCGAAACCGTCCGGATCGTCGTCGTAGGCGAGCCTGCGCCGCACGACCTCCACCCGCTGGTCGGGCTCCCGCGAGGCCGCGACCTCGACGGTCAGGCCGAAGCGGTCGAGGAGCTGGGGCCGCAGCTCGCCCTCCTCCGGGTTCATGGTTCCGACGAGCAGGAACCGGGCGGCGTGCCGTACGGAGACGCCCTCGCGTTCGACGTAGGAGGCACCCATGGCGGCGGCGTCGAGCAGGAGGTCCACGAGGTGGTCGTGCAGCAGGTTGACCTCGTCGACGTAGAGGATTCCGCGGTGCGCGTCGGCGAGCAGGCCCGGCTCGAAGGCTTTCACCCCCTCCGAGAGCGCCCGCTCGATGTCGAGCGCGCCGACCAGCCGGTCCTCGGAGGCACCGACGGGGAGTTCGACCATCCGCGCCGGCCGCTCGGCACCGGCCCCCGGCTCGTGCGGCCCGTCCGGGCAGGCGGGGTCGGGCGCGCCGGGATCACAGGAGAAACGGCACCCGGGGACGACGTCCACCTCGGGCAGCAGTGCCGACAGCGCTCGTACCGCCGTGGACTTGGCGGTGCCTTTCTCGCCGCGTACGAGCACGCCGCCCACCCGCGGCGACACCGCGTTCAGCAGCAGCGCGAGCCGCAGGTCGTCCTGACCCACGACGGCAGTGAAAGGAAAGGGCGTGCTCACGCTTGGATCACTCCTTTGAGTGGCTGGTGCCGGACCAGGCCTGGCGAGGTGCTCCGCGACCGCAAGGTGAGCATGTGCTCCCTGCAACCACGGGGATGGTCCCTAGTCGTCGGCTTCGACGAGGTCCTGCTCGCTGTGCTCCCCACCAATGAGGGGTCTTGGGGAGAGATCACCCTTCTCCCTCCAGCTCTCCCTCGAGTTCGAGGTAGGTCGCCCGGAGCCGGTCCAGGGTCTCCTGGTCCGGCTCCGCCCAGAGCCCGCGGTCCGCTGCCTCCAGCAGGCGCTCCGTAATGCCCCGCAGCGCCCAAGGATTGGAGCGCTTCATGAACTCGCGGTTCTCCGGTGCGAAGACGTACTCGCTGGCCAGCTTCTCGTACATCCAGTCGTCGACCACGCCCGCCGTGGCGTCGTAGCCGAACAGGTAGTCCACGGTCGCGGCCATCTCGAAAGCACCCTTGTAGCCGTGGCGTCGCATGGCCGCCATCCAGCGGGGGTTGACCACCCGTGCCCGGAAGACACGGTGCGTCTCCTCGCCCAGTGTGCGGGTTTTGATCTGGTCCGGAACGGCGCTGTCGCCGACGTATGCCTCCGGGCTCGCCCCCGTCAGATGCCGGACCATCGCCACCATGCCGCCGTGGTACTGGAAGTAGTCGTCCGCGTCCGCGATGTCATGTTCACGCGTATCAACGTTCTTCGCCGCCACCGCGATCCGCCGGAACGCCGTCTCCATGTCCCCGCGCGCCGCCCGCCCGTCGAGCCCGCGGCCGTAGGCGTAGCCGCCCCAGACCGCGTACACCTCGGCGAGGTCCGCGTCCGAGCGCCAGTTGCGCGCGTCGATCAGCGGCAGCAGACCCGCGCCGTACGCGCCCGGCTTGGAGCCGAAGATGCGGGCCGTGGCGCGGCGCCGGTCGCCGTGCTCGGCGGTGTCCTCGTCGGCGTGGGCGCGGACGAAGTTCTGCTCGGCGGGTTCCTCCAGCTCCGCCACCGCCCGTACCGCGTCGTCGATCAGCCCCACGACATGCGGGAAGGCGTCCCGGAAGAAGCCCGAGATACGGACCGTGACATCGATGCGCGGCCGGCCCAGCTCCTCCAACCCGACCACCTCGAAACCGGTCACCCGGCGCGAGGCGTCGTCCCAGACCGGGCGGCAGCCCAGCAGCGCCAGGATCTCGGCGATGTCGTCGCCCTGGGTGCGCATCGCGGAGGTGCCCCAGACGGTCAGGCCGACCGACTTCGGGTACTCACCGGTGTCCTGGAGATAGCGCGCCACCAGCGAGTCCGCGAGCGACTGGCCGACCTCCCAACTCAGCCGGGACGGGATCGCCTTGGGGTCGACCGAGTAGAAGTTGCGGCCGGTCGGCAGGACGTTGACCAGGCCCCGGGTCGGGGAGCCGGACGGGCCGGCGGGGACGTAACCGCCGTCGAGCGCCCGCAGGATGTGCCCGATCTCGTCCGTCGTCCGGGCGAGCCGGGGCACGACCTCGGTGCAGGCGAACTCCAGCACGGCCGTCGCGTCCGCGAGTTCGGTGCCCAGCACCTCCCGTACCAGCGCCGGGGCCGCGCCGGCCGCCCAGCCGCGCTCCTCCATGCCCTCGGCGAACCGCCGGCACAGCTGCTCCAGCAGGTCGATGGCGTCGGCGGCCGTGCGCGAGGGCCCCTCGACCAGTTCCGTCAGCTCCACCGGCACCTTCACCGGCGCGCCCGGCTCGGCCAGCAACTCCTTCTCCACCAGGCCGAAGTGCTCCGCGAGACAGGCCCGCAGCCCCGGCAGCGCGTTCGCCTGTCCGCCCCACACCTGGGAGGCGCGCAGCACGGCCAGCACCAGGTTCACCCGGGGCTCACCGACGGGGCCGCCGCCGAGGATGTGCAGACCGTCCCTGATCTGCACATCCTTGATCTCGCACAGATAGCCGTCGATATGCATGACGAAGGAGTCGAAGTCGTCGTCCTCCGGCTGCTCGTCCACATGCAGGTCGTGGTGGAGCTCGGCGGCCTTGACCAGGGTCCAGATCTGGGCGCGCACGGCGGGCGCCTTCACCGGGTCCAGGTCGGAGACCAGCGCGTACTCGTCGAGGAGCTGCTCCAGCTTGGCCAGATCGCCATAGGTGTCCGCGCGCGCCATCGGCGGGACGAGGTGGTCGACGACCGTGGCGTGCCCGCGCCGCTTGGCCTGAGTGCCCTCGCCGGGGTCGTTGACGATGAAGGGGTAGATCAGCGGCAGATCGCCGAGGACCGCGTCCGGGGCGCAGCCTCCGCTCAGCCCCAGGCCCTTGCCCGGCAGCCACTCCATCGTGCCGTGCTTGCCCATGTGGACGATCGCGTCGGCGCCGAAAGAGTTCTCCAGCCAGCGGTAGGCCGCCAGGTAGTGGTGCGAGGGCGGCATGTCGGGGTCGTGGTAGATCGCGATCGGGTTCTCCCCGAAGCCGCGCGGCGGCTGGATCATCACCACGACGTTCCCGAACTGGAGGGAGGCGAGGACGATGTCGTCGCCGTCCACATACAGGTTGCCCGGCGGCTCGCCCCAGGCGTCCACCATGCCGCTCCGCAGCTCGGGGTCCAGGGTGTCGAACCATGCCCGGTAGTCCGCGAGCGGCACCCGTGCGGGCGCGGCGGCCAGCTGGTCCTCGGTGAGCCACTCGACGTCATGGCCGCCGGCCTCGATCAGCCGGTGGATCAACTCGTCGCCGCCGGAGGGGTATTCGGTGAGGGAGTACCCGGCGTCCCGGAGTGCGTCGAGTACCCGTACCGCCGAGGCGGGGGTGTCGAGGCCGACCGCGTTGCCGACCCGGGAGTGCTTGGTCGGATAGGCGGTGAAGACCAGTGCGAGCTTCTTCTCGGCGTTGGGCTTGTGCCTGAGCCGCGCGTGCCGTACGGCGATCCCGGCGACCCGGGCGGCCCGCTCGGGGTCGGCCCTGTACACCGGCACCTCGTCCGGGCCCTGCTCCTTGAAGGAGAACGGGACGGTGATCAGCCGCCCGTCGAACTCCGGGATGGCGACCTGCATGGCCGCGTCCATGGGGGACAGGGCGGCGTCGGACTCGTCCCAGGCGGCCCGGGAGGAGGTGAGGCAGAGGCCCTGCAGCACGGGGATGTCCAGGTCCGCGAGCGCCCCGATGTCCCAGGCCTCCTCGTCACCACCGGCCGACGCCTGCGAGGCATGCGTGCCCCCGGCCGCGAGGACGGTGGCGACCAGGGCGTCGGCGCGCCCGAGGATCTCGTACAGCCCGGCGTCCGCGCCGCGCAGCGAACCGCAGTAGACCGGAAGGGCGTTGGCCCCGTGTGCCTCGATCGCGTCGCACAGGGTGTCGACGAACGCGCTGTTGCCGCTCAGTTCATGGGCGCGGTAGAAGAGCACCCCCACGGTCGGGCGGCCCTCCCGGGCCGCACGGGAACCATGGACGCCGTACTCCGGCATCCTCCGCGGCCCCTCGAAGCCCTCGCCGGTCAGCAGCACCGTGTCGGAGAGGAACCGGGCGAGTTCCGCCAGGTTCTCCGGGCCGCCCTCGACGAGGTACTTCAGCGCCTCCGCCACGACTCCGGCCGGCACCGAGGACTCCGCCATCAGCTCGGCGTCCGGTACGGCCTCTCCGCCCAGCAGCACGGTCGGCACGCCCGATGCCTTCAGCGCGGCGAGCCCGTCCTCCCAGGCCCGCTTGCCGCCCAGCAGCCGTACGACGGCGATGTCCGCGCCGTCGAGCAGCCCCACAAGCTCCTCGCCGACGTCCACCCGGGTGGGGTTGCCGATCCGGTAGGAGGCGGCCGAGGCTCGGGCGGCGAGCAGATCGGTGTCGGCGGTCGACAACAACAACACTGTGCTCATGCGGGTGCTCCCGGTGGAATGAATGGCAGTCCTTGCGGCGCGCCCGACTCGATGAGCCGCCACAGCGCATCCGTGTCCGCGTGCTGTTCGATCAGATCGCCGAGCCGGTCGAGCTGCTCCTCGCGCAGCGCGGCGAACGAGGTGTCGGCGGCCGGCACGAAGCGGCGGCCCGCGGCGGCCGCCACCTCGCGCAGAAAGGCCCGCCGGAAACCGTCCGACTCCAGGGAGCCGTGCCAGTGGGTGCCCCAGACGGCCCCGACCCGGCAACCGTCCAGGCTGTGCCCCTCGCCATCGGAGATGAACCCTTCCCCGCCGGTGACGTCGGCGACCCCGTGGTGGATCTCGTACCCCTCGACCCGCTCACCGAGCGCCTCGCCGACGGGCCGGGTGAGGGTCTTCTCCCGGGCGAACCGGACGCGTACGGGCAGCACACCGAGCCCGTCCACCCGGCCGCGGCGGCTCTCGACCTCGTCCTCGATGTGCTCGCCGAGGATCTGGAAGCCCCCGCAGACACCGAGGACCGGACGTCCCTCGACGGCCCTGCGGACGATCTCCTCGGCCAGCCCCCGCTCCCGCAGCCAGTCCAGGGCCCGGACGGTGCCCCGGGTGCCCGGCAGTACGACGAGGTCGGCGTCGGCCAGCTCCTCGGGCCGGTCCACGAACCGCACGACGACGCCCGGTTCGGCGGCGAGCGCGTCCACATCGGTGAAGTTGGACATCAGCGGGACCGCGCAGACCGCGACCCGCAGCACGTCCGCACCGACGGGCGGAGCCACCACCGACTCCCGCACCGTGCCCCGCAGGGAGACCCGAAGTCCGTCCTCCTCGTCGATGCCGAGCCCGTGCCGGAACGGCAGCACACCATACGTACGCCGTCCGGTGAGCCCGTGCAGCATGTCGAGCCCGGGTTCGAGCAGCGAGACATCGCCGCGGAACTTGTTGACGAGGAACCCGGAGACGAGTTGCTGGTCCTCCGGCGACAGCAGGGCCACGGTGCCGAAGAAGGAGGCGAAGACGCCGCCGCGGTCGATGTCGCCCACGACGAGCACGGGGAGTCCCGCATTGCGCGCGATCCCCATGTTGACGATGTCGGTCCGCCGCAGATTGATCTCGGCGGGGCTGCCGGCCCCTTCACAGATCACCGCGTCATGGCTGCCCCGCAACTCGGCGAGGCAGTCCAGGACGGTGCCCAGAAGCTGCTGCTGCCGCCCGCCGTGGTACCCGCGCGCACTGAGTTCGCCCACCGCCCGGCCGAGCAGCACGACCTGACTGCTGCGCTCCCCGCCCGGCTTGAGCAGCACCGGGTTCATCAGCGCGGTCGGCTCGATGCGGCAGGCCTGGGCCTGCATGGCCTGCGCCCGCCCGATCTCGGCGCCCTCGCGTGTGACGAAGGAGTTCAGGGACATGTTCTGCGCCTTGAAGGGCGCCACCTTCACGCCCTGCCGCACCAGCCAGCGGCAGATCCCGGCGGTGACGACGCTCTTGCCGGCGTCCGAGGTGGTGCCGGCGACCAGCAGTCCGCCGCTCATGACCTGTGCCCCTTCGCGGGAATCCCAGCGGCGAGCATCCGTCCGGCGACGGTGACGCCCAGCGCGAGCATGCCCACCCGGCGCGACAGCCGTACCGCGCGCTCGATGTCCCGGAGGCCGACCGCGCGCCCCGGGCCGTTCAGCACCGGCCGGTGCTCGACGCGGCCGCCGTACGACAGGGTCCCGCCCAGCCGCACCCCGAGGGCCCCCGCGAACGAGGCCTCCACGGGACCGGCGTTGGGGCTCGGATGCCGGTGTGCGTCGGCGCGCCAGGCTCGTACCGCGCCCCGTGGATCCGGACCCGCCACCGCCGCGAGCACGGCGGTCAGCCGCGCCCCCGGCCAGCCCGCGAGGTCGTCCAGCCGGGCGGAGGCCCAGCCGTAGCGCCGGTACCGGGGCGACCGGTGACCGACCATGGCGTCCAGGGTGTTGACGGCGCGGAAGCCGGCCAGCCCGGGCACCCCGCCCACGGCCCCCCACACCAGCGCGCCCACCACGGCGTCCGAGGTGTTCTCGGCCACCGACTCCACCACGGCCCGCGCGATCCCGTCCGCGTCGAGGGCCTGCGGATCCCGCCCGCACAGATGCGGCAGCCGCGCCCGGGCGGCCTCGAGGTCGCCGGACTCCAGGGCATGCCCGACGGCCCGGGCCTCCCGGGTGAGCGAAGTGCCCCCGACGACCGCCCAGGTGGCGGCGGCGGTCAGGGCGACGGACGCGGTACGGGACGCATGGACGGCGGACCCGGCGAGCGCCGCCAGCGAGACGGCGCCGCCCACGCATACGGCGGTGTGCAGCGCGCCCCAGCCGCGGTGGTCCCGCCACAGCAGACGCTCCACGGCGCCCGCGGCCCGCCCGAAGGCGGCGACGGGGTGCCCGCGGCGGGGATCGCCGAGCAGTCGGTCACCGAGGATTCCGGCGGTGGCGCCGTACGCGAAGACCCGGTCAGCACCCATCGGCTCGGCCGACCGCGAGGTCGGTGAGGGCCGGGTCGTTGCATCTGCGTCGGCAGCCGCGCATGGCGATATGTCCTCACTCAGGGTGTCCACGCCCTGGTTCGACGAGACCGGCGGCGAGAGTTCCTGGCTCCCGGGGAGTCTCCTCCCCGGTGACAGTGGCGGGACCGCGCCGGAATCGCACCGGCTTCCTCTGCTGCCGCCGTAGTGGCCCCGGCAGTCCACCACGCCTCCGGAACACCCGTCAACCAGCACTTGACCTGGGACGCTGTGGTGTGCCGAGCCCCACACGCCTGAGGGGCCGTCAGCGACGGGAATCGGTGCTTTCCGCGGTCTTTCCGGGCCGGGAACCTGGGAAGACTAGGGACGGTACGACCGGTAGGACCAGAGCGGCATGACCGACTGATGAGCAGGAGGTCGGTGTGATCGGCAGGCAGTCCTCGGGGCCGATGTGGCGCAAGAGCGGTCACTCGGAGGGCGACGACAACGACTGTGTCGAGGTGGCGGTCGAGGGCGCGCACGTCCTGGTGCGTGACTCGAAACGGCGGGCCGGGCCGGTGCTCGTCTTCCGCCGTCCCGCCTGGTGTGGTTTGCTGGCCGGACTCGGGAACCCGGCGGCGGACGGCTGCTGACGATCCGTCCGGAGAGCGGGAGGCACCCGGGGCGGGGAGGGACCTCATGGGGGACAGGGCCGAGGAATTCCCAGCGCGTGCGGGCGGTCCACGGACCCCGCGCGGACCATGGGCGGCGGTCGCTCCGCTGGCACTTTTTTCCCTCACCACGGGCGTGTTCGCGGTGGTCGCGGGCGCACTGGCCGCACTGCTGGTGCCCGGCTCCACGGCGCGGGCCCTGGTCTGGCTGGTGGTGACGATCGTGGCGGCGGTCAGCGCCGGTCTGTGGTGGGGGCTCACCCCCGTCACGGAGCGTCTCCGCGTTCTGGACCGGGCCGTGGCGAGGCTTCGTCCACGAGGCTCCCGGGGCCGCTGATCCCGGGTGCGCGCACCGCCGCCGAGCGGCGCCGCAGGGCCCGGCCGACGCCCGCCGCGAGCGCGGTGACCAGGGCCGCGCCCAGCACCCCCAGCACCGTCAGGGTCAGCGGGGTCAGGGCGGCGGGACCGACGCCGGACGCGACGTGGGCGGACAGGGCGACGCCGAACAGCAGCACACTGCCGCCGGCCGTGCCCGGCAGCAGACGGCTCGTCGTCGTCCGTGCGGGCCCCGCGGCCCGGGAGCGGGCCGCCCCGGCCCGGGGCGCCGGCCGGTCCGGAGCGGAGCCGGGGGGATCGGCCGCCCCCAGAGAACGGAGCGCGCGCAGTTGCCTGCACCACTCGAGGAAACCGAGGACCGCCATGGGTCTCCCTCCCCGTTGTCCGCCCGGACCGTCCCCGCCGGGCCTCAGCCGTTGTCGAGACTCTCCTTGACCGCGTCGATCAGTTCGATCATCCGGTCGCCTTCGTACGCCTTGGTGCTGATGTCCTCGAAGCACTCCTGGTAGCGGGCCGTGAGGCCGAGGTCGTCACGGTTGGCCACGCTGCCCGTGGCGCCCTCGAGGTAGAGCAGGTCGTCCCCGTCCGTGAAGCCGAGCAGGGTGAAGGACGACCCCATGCTGTAGTGCGCCCCGGCCGTGAACGGCAGGACCCGCAGGGTGACCCGGGGATGCCGGGCCATCGTCTTGAGGTGCTCCAGCTGACGCCGCATCACCCCCGGGCCGCCGATGACCCGGCGCAGCGCCGCCTCGTCCAGCACGATGCTCACCGCCGGGCCGTGGTCCCCGTCGAAGAGCCGTTCCTGCCGGGTGGTGCGCAGCTCCGCGGAACGGCGGGTCAGACCTCCGTTCTCGCGCGGGGCGAGCTGGGCCATGGTGTAGTCCTCGATCTGGAGCAGCGCGTAGACGACGGAGGGGTGGTAGAAGCGGATCGAGGTGGCGGCGCTCTCATAGCCCAGGTACTGGGCGAACTGCGGTCGCACCATGTCGCTGTACGGCGCCCACCAGGACGGCCCCTTCGACCCCCGGGCGGCCTCTTCCAGATCGGTCACCCGGCCCGGCTCGGTGACCCCGTAGAGCTGGAGCAGTGCGCGCAGATCCGTGACGCTCAGGCTGACCGTCCCGGCCTCCAGGCGGATCAGTTTGGACAGGGACCACTCCAGCGCGTCGGCGGCCTCCCGCTGGGTGAGGCCGGCTCCTTCGCGTGCCTTGCGCAACTCGATGCGGAGCCTGCGTCGATTGAGGCTCGGATCGATGTCCCTGGCCATGTCGCTCCCTGCCACACGTCGTCTTCGACTGGTCGGGCGGCCGACGTCGAGCAGCAACTATCGATCAGACTAGGTGAGTCGGGCGTGGGCGGCCAGACGTCTGCCGACAGCCACCTGTCTTTTCGACGTGGTCGCGTGCGGTGGGGAATGTAGCAAACCGTCGTATATCCCAACGGGACGTCGGTAAATGACAGGGCGTCAGGGTGTCGGCGGGGGGCGGTGGAGACGCCGAACCCCCGCAGCGAAAGCTCACTGCGGGGGTTCGAGGCGCATCCTGGACGGGCGGAAGGCCCCTGTGGTCAGGACATGATCAGGAAGATGCCGTACGCCACCGCCGCCGCGCACGCCGCGAAGCAGGCGTATGCGCCGGTGGCCGCCAGGCCGGCGGCGGCGCCCCGGGCCGACTCCTTCTTCGTCAGACCCACGACGCCCAGGGTGAACAGGGTCACCAGGGCCACGGTGATCACAAGGCTGACGCCGAAGACGGAGCCGAGGGCTGCCCAGTCGATGTTCATGAGAGGTGCTCCCTTGTTCCGCTATACCGTCGCGGGGCGGGTCGGCTCGGAGGGGCCCGGGCCCGGGGCCGGGATGGTGGCCTTCAGGCCGGTGGCGGTGCCGGCGTCCGCCGGGGCGGCGTCCGTGGTGAGCGGGCCTGCCGGCGGCGGGATCACCGCGGCGATCGCCGCCGTGACGACGCCCGCGGGCTCCGCAGTGTCGTCGTTGACGTTGTGGACCGTGACCGGGGTGCGGCGGGACAGGGTCCAGATGACGCCGGCGCCGGCGAGCAGCAGCACACCGGTGGCCACGGTGCCCCAGGTGCCCTGCTTGGTGAGCAGTTCGGCGCCCGCGCCGACCAGGCCGGCGGCCGGGAGCGTCAGGCCCCAGGCGACGACCATCCGGGTCGCGGTGGACCAGCGGACCACGCCGCCCTTGCGGCCGAGGCCCGCGCCCATCACGGCGCCGGAGCAGACCTGGGTGGTGGAGAGGGAGAAGCCGAGGTGGGAGGAGGTGAGAATGGCGGCCGCCGCGCTGGTCTGGGCGGCGAACCCCTGCTGCGGCGCCAGATCGGTGAGGCCCTTGCCCAGGGTGCGGATGATGCGCCAGCCGCCCAGATAGGTGCCGAGCGCGATGGCCAGACCGGCCGACACGATGACCCAGGTGGGAGGGTTCGAGCCGGGGGCGAGGGCGCCTCCGGTGACCAGGGCCAGGGTGATGATGCCCATCGTCTTCTGGGCGTCGTTGGTGCCGTGTGCCAGGGAGACCAGCCCGGCCGAGGCGATCGATCCGGCGCGGTAGCCCTTCGAGGCGGCCTTGTCGTCGGCGCGGCTGCCGATGACGTACGACAGACGCGTCGCGAGCATCGCGGCGAGCCCGGCCACGACCGGCGCGGCGACCGCGGGGATCAGCACCTTGGTGACGATCGTCGAGCCGTTCACCGCGGACCAGCCGGCCGAGGACACGGCGGCGCCGATCAGACCGCCGAAGAGCGCGTGGGAGGAGCTGGAGGGCAGGCCCAGCAGCCAGGTCAGCAGATTCCAGAGGATGGCGCCCACCAGGGCCGCGAAGATCACTTCGACGCGTATGCCCTGTTCGTTGATGATGCCGCCGGAGATCGTCTTGGCGACCTCCACCGAGAGGAAGGCCCCGACGAGGTTCAGCACGGCGGACATCGCCACCGCCGCCTTCGGCCTCAGGGCGCCGGTCGAGATGGTGGTCGCCATCGCGTTGGCTGTGTCGTGGAAACCGTTCGTGAAATCGAACACGAGAGCGGTCACGATCACGATTCCAAGAAGGAGCGTGATGTGTTCCATTTCCCCAGGCTTCTGTGGGAGGTCAGTGGCCCGTTGAACGTAGGCAACCTGGGTGAACGGAAGATGAACTGAGACGGTCCGGGGGGTGTACCGATCGGGCCGCCGTCGCTCCGCATGACGCACGCCTCACGGACCCCCCTCCCGGCCCCCGGCTGGCAGGATCGCGGCATGGCCGAACAGCGACATGGTGAACGGGATGTGACGCGGGACGCGTGGGAAGGCGGGGGCGCTCCCGGGTCCGGCGCGCGGGACCCGGCGGGCGAGGTGGCGCGGGCCTGGGACGAACTCGTCGCGACGGCCCGCCGTACCGTCGCCGACGGCCTGGTCGTCGGCACCTCCGGCAATGTCTCCGTGCGGGTGGGCGGCACCGTGCTGGTCACGCCCACGGGGGTGCCCTATGAGCGGCTGACGCCCGGCGACGCGGTCGGGGTCGACCTCGACGGACGGCAGGTGCTCGGCTCGCTGCGCCCGACGAGCGAGCTTCCGATGCATCTGGCGGTCTACCGCACGACCGGGGCGCGCGCCGTCGTCCACACCCATGCCGTGCACGCGACGGCAGTCTCCACCCTGGTACGGGAGCTGCCGCTGATCCACTACATGGCCGCCGCGCTCGGCGGTGCGGTGCGGGTCGCCCCGTACGCCCCCTACGGCACGCCGGAGTTGGCCGAGAGCATGCTGGGCGCGCTGACGGACCGCACCGCCTGCCTCCTCCAGAACCACGGCACGGTCGCGCACGGGGCGACACCGGCCGAGGCGTACGACCGCACGGCCCAGCTCGAGTGGATGTGCCGGGTGTGGCTGACCGCGTCGTCGGTGCCGGGCCGGTCGCCTACCCTGCTCACCCACGAGCAGGTGGCCGAGGTGGGGGAGCGGCTGCGGGGGTACGGACAGCGTCCGGAGCGGTAGGGCGTGCTTCGAAAGTGCCGTCCCTCGGTGCCCCCGGTGGATCAGCCCGCTGGCCGGGGCCGGGCCGCGCCGTGAGACTGGAGGGGTGCGCACTGTCAGAGCGGCGGCGGCAGCCGTCACGGTAGCCATCGCGGCGGGCGCGGCCGGTATCGCCGCGGGCCGCTTCGCCAGTGACGCCGCGCTCAAGGCGGCCCCCGGCCGTCCGCTGCCCACGGATCCGCGGCTGACCGTGCACTCCCTGGCCGCCGGACGGATCGTGCTCACCCGCGATCTGGCCTCCGGGCGGCCCGGCGTCTACGGGCTGTCCGGCAGCGGCTCGCACGCGGTGGTGGGCCCGGTCCTGGACACCGCCCCCCACTCCGCCGACACCGTCGTACGCCGTCTGGAACGCGTCACCCGGGGCACCTTCGAACCCGGCGACAAGGCCTGGCTCACCCCCCAGCTGCACATCGGCGACCCCCGCACGGCCCTCGGCCTGGAGCACTCCGCCGTCGAGGTGCCCGGCGAACTGGGGCCCCTGCCCGCCTGGTTCGTGCCCGGGGCCCGCGACACCTGGGTGATCACGGTGCACGGGCTCGGCGCGACCCGGGAACACCCCCTGAACGTCATGGAGTTCCTCAGCCGCCGCCAGGTCCCGGTCCTCGACATCGCCTACCGGGGCGACACCGGGGCACCCCGTCCCCCGGACGGCCTGAACCATCTCGGCCAGACGGAGTGGCGCGACGTGGACGCCGCCATCCGCTACGCCGTGCGCCACGGCGCCGGACGCGTGGTCCTGCACGGCTGGTCCACCGGGGCCACCATGGCGCTGCGTGCCGCCGCGTACTCGTCGCTGCGCGAGCGGATCTCCGGCCTCGTGCTGGACTCGCCCGTGCTCGACTGGCAGGCCACCCTGCGGGCCCTCGCCGCGGCCCGCCGCACCCCCGGGGTGCTGCTGCCCCTGGCCGTCCGCGCCGCCCAGGGCCGCACCGGACTGCACGGCGACCGCACCGAGGACATCACGGCCCCGGACCGACTTCAGGTGCCGGTCCTGCTCTTCCACGGCCCCGACGACGCCGTCGCCCCCTGGGCACCCTCCCGCCGCCTCGCCCGGCGCCGCGCGGATCTGGTCACCCTCCGCACCGTCCGCAACGCCGCCCATGGCGCGATGTGGAACGTGGACCCCGGGGAGTACGAGGAGTCCATGCGGCGCTTTCTGATACCGCTGATGTGACGTCGGCCGCGGGGGGAGTCAAGGCCGCCCGGTGGGGTGCGGGAGCCCCTTCCGTTCAGGGTTCCGACCCGGACTGTTCCCGTGCCCCGGGGCACGCCCTTTTCCCCGGTGTGACCCCATTCCGGAACCCGGGGACCGGCCGGTCAGGTCGCCCGTCGTTCCGTTCCGTTTGGGTTTTCGGACCGTCAACCGGAAGACTGCACCCGTGACGTCCCGTACCCCGCGCGACTCCAGGCTCCGACTTGTCCGCCCCCGGCCCCTGGCCGCCGCTCCCCGAGCGGTCGCCCAGCATCGTTCGCGTCGCCCCGCACCCCGGCCGCCGGAGGGGACACCCCCGCGCGCGGAGCTGGCCGCCATGGCCCGCGCCCGGCTCGCCGACGCCGCCCGTGTCGCCCGCTGGGCCGACGCCGCACTCCGGCCGGGCCGCGACGGCGCGACCTCCGACGGCGGACGGGGCACCCTCTCCGACGCCACCGCCGAGCGGGCCGCCGCCGATCTCGGTCTGCCCGCCGCCCAGGTCCGTGCCGACTGGGACACCGCCCGCCTGGCCGGCCTGGTCGAGGTGCACGCCGACAGCGCCCGCCCCGGCTGGCGGCTGCGCGCCTGGAACCGCGACGACACCGCCGTACTGCGCGGCTGGGTCGCCCTCTTCGACGCCTGGTCGCTCGCCTACCCCGAACCCGACGACCTCGACCACGCCACCGTCGCCGAAGTCGTCTCGGCCATGCCCCAGGTGCTGTCCTTTCTCCAGCTCTCGGCGGGTCCCGTCCCCGTCGACCAACTGCTCGACCTCCTGGTGCAGCGGGTCACCGAACTGCGCACCGAGCGGTGCGAGATCCGCTACGTCCCACCCCCCGCGGACAGAGATGACGGGGACGACGCGGACGACGGGGCATCTCACGCCGCCGCTCCCGAGACGGAGCCCGAATCGGTTCCCGAGCCCGCTCCCACCGCCGTCGAGGCGCCGGTCGTCCGGGACGCCGCCGAGGAGGCCGAGCTCGCCGCCCCGCTCGACTGGGCCCTGGACGCGCTCGCCTCTGTCGGCGCCCTCACCTGCGCCGAGCAGCAGGCCACCCTCACCCCGCTCGGCAGCTGGGCGGTCTGGGTCAAGCTGGAGCAGATCTGCGTCGCCGCGCAGAGCCCCGCCGGGAACATCGAGCAGAACGCGGAGGACATGCTCCGCGGCTGTGTGGGACTCCGCCCGAACGCGGCCCGCGCCGAGTACCGCGCCTGGCTCGCGGCCCGCCCGGTCGGCGGCGCCGTCACCGAACTCCTGGACGCCGCCCGCGGCGAGGACGCCTTTCTGCGGGGCCTCGCCTTCGAGGCGCTGCGCGTGGTCGGGGCCCCCGCCGAACCCGAGGTGCGCACCGCCCTGGACGAGACCACGCTGCGCCCCTACGCCCTGCTCTGGCTCGCCGAGCACGACGGCGCCGACCCCGACGACGCCCATGGGGTGCTCACCCGTCAGGAGGCCACCTGGCTGTGGGTCGACACCGCCGCCGCCGTCGCCGACCACGGCGAGGCCCCGCTGCTGGTGCGCCACCTGGAGTCCGCCATACAGCCCACCGTGCCCGCGCTGCTCGACGAGGTGCGCGCGGTGGGGCACCCCCGCACCGTGCAGGTGCTGGTCGCGCTGGCCGCCGCCCACCCCGACCCGGCGCTGGCCAAGGCCCTGCGCCGCGCCGCGTTCCAGGTCCACACCGGAGGAAGCTGACCACCGGTCGCCCTTGTCCCGGGGCCCGCGCGCCGGGACACCGGACGCCCGCCCCGACGACCCGCGCAGGGCAGGGCCCGCACCGGGCCCCGCATCCGGCCCGGCCCGGGCACACGGGAAAAGGCCTTGCACAGCCCCGTTAGACTGGCCCCATGGCCGTTCTCCTCGCGCATTAGACGGCGGGTACGCCCTCAGCCGCCCATCCCGCCCCTTCCCCCGCCCTGGAGTCTGTCCGTGATCTCCGCCTCCGGTATCGAGCTGCGCGCCGGTGCCCGCGTCCTCATCGAGAACGCCACGTTCCGTGTCGCCAAGGGCGACCGCATCGGCCTGGTCGGCCGCAACGGCGCCGGCAAGACCACCCTCACCAAGGTCCTCGCAGGCGAGGGCATCCCCGCCGCGGGCACCGTCACCCGCTCCGGTGAGGTCGGCTATCTCCCGCAGGACCCGCGCACCGGCGACCTGGACGTGCTGGCCCGCGACCGCGTGCTGTCCGCCCGCGGCCTGGACGTCCTGATCCGCAAGATGCGCGAGAACGAGCAGCGCATCGCCTCCGGCAAGGGCTCCACCCGCGAGAAGGCGCTCAAGCAGTACGAGCGCCAGGAGACCGAGTTCCTCACCAAGGGCGGGTACGCCGCCGAGGCCGAGGCCGCCACCATCGCCGCCGCGCTCAATCTGCCCGACCGGGTCCTCGGCCAGCCGCTGCACACGCTCTCCGGCGGTCAGCGCCGCCGTATCGAGCTGGCGCGCATCCTCTTCTCGGACGCGGACACGCTGCTGCTCGACGAGCCGACCAACCACCTGGACGCCGACTCGATCATCTGGCTGCGGGACTACCTCAAGACCTACCGCGGCGGCTTCATCGTGATCTCGCACGACGTGGACCTGGTGGAGACGGTCGTCAACAAGGTGTTCTACCTGGACGCCAACCGCGCCGGGATCGACGTCTACAACATGGGCTGGAAGCTCTACCAGCAGCAGCGCGAGGCCGACGAGAAGCGTCGCAAGCGGGAGCGGGCCAACGCCGAGAAGAAGGCCGCCGCGCTCAACGCCCAGGCGGACAAGATGCGCGCCAAGGCCACCAAGACGGTCGCCGCGCAGAACATGGCCCGCCGCGCCGAGAAGCTGCTGTCCGGCCTCGACGAGGTCCGCCAGTCCGACAAGGTCGCCAAGCTGCGCTTCCCGGAGCCGGCGCCCTGCGGCAAGACCCCGCTGATGGCCGAGGGCCTGTCCAAGTCGTACGGCTCCCTGGAGATTTTCACCGATGTCGACCTGGCCGTCGACAAGGGCTCCCGGGTCGTCATCCTCGGCCTCAACGGCGCCGGCAAGACCACCCTGCTGCGGCTGCTGGCGGGCGTGGAACAGCCGGACACCGGCATGGTCGTCCCCGGTCACGGTCTCAAGCTCGGCTACTACGCCCAGGAGCACGAGACCCTCGACGCCGACCGCACGGTCCTGGAGAACATGCGCTCCGCCGCGCCCGACATGGACCTGGTCGAGGTCCGCAAGGTGCTCGGCTCGTTCCTGTTCTCCGGCGACGACGTGGACAAGCCCGCCGGTGTGCTCTCCGGCGGCGAGAAGACCCGTCTCGCCCTCGCCACCCTCGTGGTGTCGTCCGCCAATGTGCTGCTGCTCGACGAGCCCACCAACAACCTCGACCCGGCCAGCCGCGAGGAGATCCTCGGCGCGCTGCGCACCTACAAGGGTTCGGTCGTGCTCGTCACCCACGACGAGGGCGCGGTCCAGGCGCTCCAGCCGGAGCGGATCATCCTGCTGCCGGACGGCGTAGAGGACCTGTGGGGCGCGGACTACGCGGACCTGGTCGCCCTCGCCTGACCCCACCGGGCGGAACCGCCCGGTGCCCCGACCCGACCGCCGTGCCGGTGCTTCGACCGGCACCCGGCGGCGGTCGGAGCGTCCGGACACCCTTCGACGGAGCCATTACGCAGGGCCACCCCGTGCGTCTTGGCGGGGCTCCGGCGTATCCGGACACCCCGTGCCGGGGTGTGCCGTGTCACCCGATCGCCGGGGTTGATCCACTACGTATGGATCATTCGGCCGATCCGAGATCCATCATCTGTGTGAGATCTCCTCATACCGGGGCGTGTCTTCCCGCCCTGGCGCGGCCGAGCCCTTGTGCCCCAAGGGTTCGGCCGCCACGCGCCGCTGACCTGCCGCTTCCCGGATGAACCCGTTCGGGCGTACGGATATGACCGGGTGGAATCCCGGATTCCACTCGTGGGGATGTGTTCCTGTCGTCAAAACCGTGTCTCACGGACCTTGCCGAATGGGTGGCCATCACGCCCCCGAGGGGTGATCATGAGGAGACCAGAGCGCACTTCCCATGAGGAGGCACGGGTGGCCGAGACTCTGAAGAAGGGCAGCCGGGTGACCGGCGCCGCGCGCGACAAGCTCGCGGCAGACCTGAAGAAGAAGTACGACTCCGGTGCGAGCATCCGGGCGCTGGCCGAGGAGACCGGCCGCTCGTATGGCTTCGTTCACCGGATGCTCAGCGAATCGGGAGTCACGCTGCGTGGGCGTGGCGGGGCGACGCGGGGCAAGAAGGCTCCATCGGCCTGACGCCGGGCGGCCCCATCGCCTTCGGTGGTGGCCACCCGGTCGGTCGGGTGACCGGCCGGGTGGTTACTGTGCAGTCACTTCGCGGATGTCCCGTGGGGCGTCCGCGCCCGACCGCATGCATCGGAGGCGCCCCATGGCTTCGCTCGACCCGGTACTCGACAAGGACGGCGTGCGGCTCACCGTCGACGACACGATCGCCACGGTGACGCTGACCAACCCGGCCAAGCGCAACGTGCAGAGCCCCGCTCTGTGGCGGGCGCTGGCGGAGGCCGGACGCGTTCTCCCCGGTTCCGTGCGGGTGGTCGTGCTGCGCGCCGAGGGCAAGTCGTTCTCGGCGGGGCTCGACCGGCAGATGCTCACGCCCGAGGGGATCGAAGGGGAACCGACCTTCGCCGACCTCGCGCGCGGCGGCGACAAGGAGCTGGACGCGTCCATCGCCGGGTTCCAGGAGGCGTTCAGCTGGTTGCGGCGCAACGACCTGGTGTCCGTCGCGGCCGTCCAGGGCCATGCGATCGGCGCCGGGTTCCAGCTCGCCCTCGCCTGTGATCTGCGTGTCGTCGCGGACGACGCCCAGTTCGCCATGCGGGAGACGAGCCTGGGCCTGGTCCCCGACCTCACCGGCACCCATCCGCTGGTGAGTGCGGTCGGCTATGCCCGTGCGCTGGAGATCTGTGTGACGGGCCGCTTCGTCCTGGCCGAGGAGGCCGTGACCATGGGGCTCGCCAACCTCGCCGTGCCGCGCGAACAACTCGACGACACCGTGCGGGACCTGACCTCCGCGCTGCTCGCCGCGCCCCGGGACGCCGTCGTCGAGACCAAGGCGCTGCTGCGCGGCGCACAGCAGCGGACCTACGAGGAGCAGCGCGCCGCCGAGCGGGCGGCCCAGGCCCGTCGGCTCCGGGACCTGGCCGGCATCGGCGACTAGCTCGTCGAGCCGCATGGCACCGGGGTCGCACGGCACCGGGGCGGGCGTCGGAGGCGGGACGTCAGAAAGGGACACGGCGATGACCGAGATGCCGGAGCGGAACCGGCCGGAGACGACCATCGAGGGCGCCGCGGAGGGAACCGGCACCCGCAGGCCCACCCGGCGGGGCGGCGGCGATCCCGCCACCCGCGGACGGACCACCATCGCCGACGGCGTGGTGGAGAAGATCGCCGGTCTCGCGGCCCGCGATGTGCCCGGGGTGCACGCCCTGGGCAGCAGCCTCAGCCGCACCTTCGGCGCCGTGCGGGACCGGGTGCCCGGCGGCTCCCGGGCCACCCGGGGAGTGAAGGCCGAGGTCGGCGAGGTGCAGACGGCGCTGGACCTGGAGATCGTCGTCGACTACGGGGTGGCCATCGCCCAACTGGCACGCGAGGTGCGGGAGAACGTGATCGCGGCGGTCGAACGCATGACCGGGCTCGAGGTGGTCGAGGCCAATATCGCGGTCGTCGACGTCAAGCTGCCCGACGAGGAGGACCTGGAACTGGAGTCGCGGCTCCAGTAGCCGAGGAGGGCCGGTGACCACCGAGCTGAGGAGCACCGCATGAGCGTGGCCGTGATCGGCATGATCGCCGGAATGGCCCTGGGCTTCGCCGGGTACTTCGGCGGCTTCGGGGCGTTCCTGCTGGTGGCGGCCCTCGGTGCGGTCGGCTTTGTGGTCGGCCGCTTTCTGGAGGGGGACCTGGACCCCGGCGAGTTCTTCCGCCCCCGCGACGACCGGCGGCGGTGACCTGTGCCAGGACCGCCCGTCGAGGACGCACCGAGCCGTGCGGAGCGGCCGGACCCGGTGCCGGCCGCCGAGCGCGGCTCCACCGTCGTCGCCGACCTGGTCGTCGCCAAGATCGCCGCGCGGGCGGCGCACGAGGCGCTCGCCCCGCTGCCGCCGGGCGTCCTGCCGCCGGAGGCCACCGCCGTCGTTCTGCTGCCCCCGGCGCGCGAGGTCCGGGCGGGGGAGAACCCGGCCGGGACGGCACGGATCCAGGTCGGCGTCGAGCTCGGCTACCCCACCGACATCGGCGGCCGGTGCGCCGCCGTGCGTCGCCGGGTCGCCGAGCGGGTAGGCGCGTTGACGGGGATGGCGGTGCATCGCCGTCCAGGTGGAACGGCTGCATCCGTCCCCGGCACACGGGAGGACGCAATGAGCGAGCCCCAGGACCACGACAGCACACGGAAACTCCCGGTCGTCGAGAAGACCGGGGACGCCGAACTCGGCCAGTCCTCGTCCGCCTCCGCCTATGAACCGGTGGCCGGCACCGCCGGCGGGGGCCACCGCTTCTGGTCGGTCCGCCAGGTCCCCGCGGGCGTCGTCGCGCTGCTGCTCCTGGTCGCGGCGGGCCTGTTGCTGTACGACCTGGTGGCCGTCCGCGCCGGCCGGCCCGCGATGCACTGGCGCCGGGCCCTGGCCCATCGGCTGGCCCAGCAGCCCCTGGACTCCCCATGGGTGCTGGCCGGGGCGAGCGTGATCGTGCTCCTCGGCGTCTGGCTGCTGGTGCTCGCCGTCACCCCCGGACTGCGCCAGGTGCTCCCGATGCGCCCGACGCACGACGATCTGCGGGCCGGACTGCACCGGGACGCCGCCGCGACCGTGCTGCGCGACCGGGCCCTGGAGGTCTCCGGGGTGCGGTCGGTACGCGTCCGCATGGGGCGCCGGAGAGCGGAGGTGCGGGCGGTGTCGCATTTCCGGGATCTCGACGAGGTGCGGGCCGACCTGGACACCGCACTCGCCGACGCCGTCCGGGACCTGGGGCTCCACCGGCACCCCGCGCTGTCGGTGCATGTACGGCGGGCCGACCGGAAGAGGTGAGGCGACCATGCTGCGGATCGTCAACCGAGTACTGACCGGGCTGCTCGGCCTGGCGCTGCTCGCCCTCGGCGGCCCCGTGCTCGCCGTGGGCCTGGGGGTGAGACCGCCCTCCTGGTGGATCCATCAGGGCCCGCACGACGTGCTGCTCAGCGATGCCGAGCGCACCAGGTGGCGGGAGGCGGGCTGGTGGTGGCCGACCGTGCTGGCCGCGCTCACGGTCCTGGCACTGCTCGCCCTGTGGTGGCTGTGGGCGCTGCTGCGTCCGCGCCGGCTCGCCGAGGTGCTCGTCGACACCGGCGACGGTTCGGGCGCCCTGCTGCGCGGGCCGGCCCTGGAGACCGTGCTCGCCGACGAGGCCGGGCAGCTGGACGGCGTCCAGGGGGCCCGGGCGCTGCTGACCGGGCGGCGCGCCGCGCCCGAGGCCCAGCTGTGGCTGCTGCTGGAACCGAACGGGGACCCCGGGGAGGTGCTGCGGCAGCTGACCACCGGGACGCTGGCGCACGCCCGTGAATCCACCGGCCTCACGGCGCTGCCCGCCGAGGTGCGGCTGCGCGGGGCCGGCCACCGGGCGCAACGGGTGAGCTGAGGCCCGGAGCGGGGTGCCGGCCCCGGTCCGGTCGCACCCCGGCATCCGGGACCGGGCCGCTCAGAACCCGTGCAGGGCCCCGCCGTCGACCGGGATCATGACGCCCGTCAGATACGACGCCGCCGGCGACAGCAGAAACGCGGCCGTGCGGCCGAACTCCTCCGGGGCGCCGTAGCGGCGCAGCGGAATACGGGACTGCTGGGCCGCGCGGGCCGCCACGGGGTCGGCCGAGAGGGCGTCCAGTTCCCGTACCCGGTCCGTGTCGATACGGCCGGGGACCAGGCCGACGACCCGGATGCCGCGCGGTCCCAGCTCGTCGGCGAGGGACTTGGCGAAGCCGGCCAGACCGGGGCGCAGACCGTTGGAGATGGTCAGACCCGGGATCGGCTCGTACACGGAACCGGACAGCACAAAGCCGATGACGCCGCCCTCGGTGAGCTCCGCGGCGGCCGCACGGGCCATTCGCACCGCACCCAGGAACACCGACTCGAACGCGGCCGTCCACTGCTCGTCCGTGTTGTCGGCCAGATGGCCCGGCGGCGGACCTCCGACACTGATCAGGATGCCGTCGACACCGCCCAGCTCACGGGCCGCGGCGATCACCCGGGCCGGTGCCCCGGGGTCGGCGTTGTCGACGGCCGTGCCCAGCGCGTTCGCGCCCAGCGCCGCCGCGGCCTCGGCGGTCCGCCGCTTGTCGCGGCCCGTGACCACCACCTTGGCGCCGTCGGCCACCAGTTCCCGTGCCGCCGCGTTGCCCAGCCCGCGGGTGGCGCCGGTGACCACGTACACCCGGTCCTTCAGTCCAAGATCCATGGTCCTATCCTGCCGTCTCGTCCCCGTAGAGGGCGAGGGCCGTGCCCACCAGGCCGAGATGGCTGAAGGCCTGCGGGAAGTTGCCGAGCTGACGGCCGTTCACGGGGTCGTACTCCTCGGCGAGCAGTCCGAGGTCGTTGCTGATCCCCACCAGCCGTTCGAACAGTTCGCGGGCCTCCTGGATGCGGCCGCACTGGTGCAGGGCCTGGGCGAGCCAGAACGAGCAGACGATGAAGGCGCCCTCGCCGCCGGGCAGCGGGTCCACCTCGGAGTCCTCCGTGCTGTAGCGCCGCAGGAAACCGTGGTGCGCCAGGTCCGCGCAGACCGCGTCGATGGTGCCCCGCACCCGGTGGTCGTCCGGCGGCAGAAAACCGACCCGGGGGATCAGCAGCAGCGAGGCGTCGAGCGAGCGTGAGCCGTAGTACTGGGTGAAGGTGTTCCGCTCGGCGTCGTAGCCGCGCTCGCACACCTCCCGGTGCACCTCGTCGCGCATCGCCCGCCACCCCTTCAGATCGCCCTCGAGCCGGGGGTTGCCCTCCAGCGCGCGGACCGCACGGTCGGCCGCCACCCAGGCCATCACCTTGGAGTAGACGAAGTGCCGGGGCGTACCGCGCACCTCCCACAGCCCCTGGTCCGGCTGCCGCCAGGCGGTGCGCAGGAACTCCATCAGCGCGCACTGCACCCGCCACATGTGCGGCTTGGCGGGCAGACCGGAACGCTGGGCCAGCGTGAGCGAGTCGATGACCTCGCCGTACACATCCAGCTGGAGCTGCTTGACGGCCTCGTTGCCGACCCGGACCGGCGCCGAGCCGTGGAAGCCGGGCAGCCAGGACAGCTCGTACTCGGGCAGCCGCCGCTCACCCGACAGCCCGTACATGATCTGGAGGTCCGCCGGGTCGCCGGCGACCGCGCGCAGCAGCCAGTCGCGCCAGGACTCGGCCTCCTCCAGATAGCCGGCGGCCAGCAGCGCCCCCAGGGTGAGCGTGGAGTCGCGCAGCCAGCTGTAGCGGTAGTCCCAGTTGCGGACGCCGCCCATCAGCTCCGGGAGTGAGGTGGTGGGGGCGGCGACGATGCCGCCGGTGGGCGCGTAGGTGAGGGCCTTCAGGGTGATCAGGGAGCGGACCACGGCGTCCCGGTGCGGCCCGCGGTAGCGGCACCGTGCCGCCCAGGCGCGCCAGTCCTCCACGCTGGCGTCCAGTGCCTCGAACGGGTCGATGAGATCGGGGCGGGGCTGGTGCGAGGGGTACCAGGTGAGGACGAAGGCGACCTTTTCGCCCTTGTCGACGGTGAACTCGGAGTGGGTGGCGAAGTCCTTGCCCCAGGTGCGCACCGGGGGGTGGCTGCGCAGCCACACCGCGTCGGGCCCCGCGACGGCCACCCGGTGGCCGTTCGTGCGGCGCACCCAGGGCACGATCGAGCCGTAGTCGAAGCGCAGCCGGAGTTCCCCGCGCACGATGACCCGGCCGTCCAGGCCTTCGACGATCCGTACCAAGTCGGGGGCCTGGTCGCGCTGCGGCATGAAGTCGGTGACACGGACCGTGCCCTCCGGGGTGTCCCACTCGGAGTCGAGGACCAGGGTGTCGGTGCGGTAGGCGCGGCGGGTGCACAGCCGGGCGCCCCGGGGAGCGATCCGCCAGTGGCCGTTCTCCTGGCCGCCGAGCAGTCTGGCGAAGCAGGCGGGCGAGTCGAAGCGGGGCAGGCACAGCCAGTCGACGGAGCCGTCCCGGCCGACCAGGCCCGCGGTCTGCTCGTCGCCGATGAGCGCGTAGTCCTCGATGTGCGGGTACACGGAGTTCCCGCTTCCCGGTGGGCGGGGGAGGCAATCAGGGGAGCGGCCGGGGGAGTGAGCCGTGCCCGGCGGGCCTCGCGGAGCCGGTGGCCGCGGGCGGCGGCGGTCGCGGGGGCCGGGCGGCTCAGACCGCGACGGGTGCCGGTTCCCCGCTCGTCCGCTTCTCCTCCTCGGTGCGGTCGCGTGCCTCACGGCGGGCCAGGACGAACCAGCCGACCGGGACGCCCGCGGAGAACAGCCACCACTGGATCGCGTACGCCATGTGCGGGCCGATGTCGCTGTGTCCGGGGTCGGGGATCAGCTCGGGGCTGTCGCCCCGGGGCGCGGGAGAGGTCAGCTCGACATAGCCGCCGAGGACCTCCTTGCCGAGGCGCTTCGCCTGCTCCGCGCCGCTGATCAGCATGACCTGGCGGTCCGGCAGTCCCTGCACGTTCTTGATGCCGCTCCGCGCGGTCGTCTCGTCGGGCATCAGCCGGCCGGTGACCGTGATCTCGCCCCGGGCGGGTGCCGGGATCTCGGGGAAGGCGGTCTGGGCGCCGTCGGCGGGGACCCAGCCCCGGTTGACCATGAGGATCCGGCCGTCGGTGAGGACGAAGGGGGTCAGCACGTGATAGCCGACGTTGCCGTCCGCGTTGGTGCGGCGCCGCACCACGACCTCGTGCGCGGTGTCGAAGGAGCCCACGGCCGTCACCCGGTGGTACAGGTCCTGGTGGGGGATCGTCGCCCCGGGCGAGGTGAGCGACTCGACCGGCACCGGCTTCGCCGCGAGCGAGTCACCGATCACCTTGTTCAGCGCGACCTTGTGCTCATGGCGGTGCAGCTGCCAGAAGCCCAGCTCGATCATCGTCGGGATGAGCGCGAGGGCGACAAGGGTGAGGATCACCCATTGCCGGGACAACAGGAAGCGGTACACCCCACGACCGTACATCTCGGTACGTGGGGTGCGGTGAGGGGGGTGGCCTCAGACCCGGTCGACGATTCCGGTCCTCCCCTCGGCGCGGGCGCAGTGGGCTCCGCAGTACCAGTGGCCCTCGACCTCGACGCCCTGGCCGATGATCTGCACCCGGCAGTGTTCGCACACGGGGGCCATGCGGTGGATGGCGCAGGAGAAGCAGTCGAAGACGTGCACCGCGCCCTGCGCATGCACCTCGAAGGTCATTCCGTAGTCGTTGCCGCAGACTTCGCATCTCGCCATGCGCCACAGGGTGGGCCGTCGCCGTCGCGCGGGGCGAGCGGGTGCCGGGCGAGTCGCCCGGCAATCACCCGTACGTCGGTCAGCGCCGCTCCGGCGCCGGTGCCGCCGCTCCCGGCTGCCCGGCGGCCGGCTCCACGTCCCTCAGCAGTTGCCCGAACGCCGCCTCGTCGACCACCGGCGTCCCGAACTGCCGGGCCTTGACCGTCTTGGAGGTGCCCGAGTCGGGATCATTGGTGACCAGCAGGCTGGTGAGCCGGGACAGGCTCGTCGCCACATGGAGTCCCGCCTCGACGGCCCGGTCCTCCAGCAGGTCCCGCTCGGTGGAGGTGTCACCGGAGAAGGCGATCCGCATGCCCTGTTTGAGGGGTTTGCCCTCCTGGTAGCGTCCCGGGTTGGGGTAGGGGCAGGCGGGGCGCTTGCGGGACGGGCGCCAGGCGGCGGCCCCCCGGTAGCCCCCGGTGGACTGCCGCCCGATCGTGGGGGAGGCGGACCACTCGGTCAGCGGGCGGCACTCCAGCAGTGGAAGGCGTACGCCGTCCCGCGCGGCGGCCCGCAGACTCGGCCGGAACGCCTCGGCCAGCACCCGGGCGTCGTCCAGCGCGTGGTGCGCCCGCTGCTGGACGACGCCGAAGTGCGCGGCCAGCGTCTCCAGCTTGTGGTTGGCCAGCGGCAGGCCCAGCTCCTTGGAGAGCGCGATGGTGCACAGCCGCTGACGGACCGGGGCCTCACGCTCCGCGCGTGCGTACTCCCGGGCGATCATCGACCAGTCGAAGACCGCGTTGTGGGCGACCAGTACACGGCCGGAGAGCCGGGCGGCGAACTCCTCGGCGATGTCACGGAAGAGCGGCGCCCCGGCGAGCGTCTCGCTCGTCAGACCGTGGATCCAGACGGGTCCCGGGTCGCGCTCCGGGTTGACCAGCGTGTACCAGTGGTCCTCGACCTCGCCGCGTGCGTCCAGCCGGTAGACGGCGGCCGAGATGATCCGGTCGTCCCGGGCGAGTCCGGTGGTCTCCACGTCGACGACCGCATACCCCTCGGGGTACGCGGTCGGCCAGCCGCCCGGGTGCGCTGTGGTCGTACGGTCTTCGAGCATGGTCACTGAGGATACGGGCCCCGCCTGACACCCCCGCACATACCCGCACCCCGAGGCCCGTCGACGCCGCCCCTTCTCCCGGGCCATGCACAACGGCGCGACACCCCCGCCGAGTTCACCACCGCTTCCACGCGGCACGCCTTGTCGACACGTCAAGGTCCCCGCACACGCCACCCGTTGGAGCCGCGGTGCGGTGGCCGCGGGGCGTTGCTGTCACCGGCCCGAGGTGCCGCGGGGCGGGTCGGTGCGGTGACGGTGCCGTCCGGGGTGCCATTCTCCCGGTGTGACGGAATCAGCGACGCATGACGAGGCACACGGGGGTGCGCTCGGGGAGCGGCTGAACTGGCTGCGGGCCGCGGTCCTCGGCGCCAACGACGGGATCGTCTCCACCGCCGGCCTGGTGGTCGGTGTCGCGGGCGCGACGACGGAGCGCTCCACCCTGCTGGCGGCGGGTCTCGCCGGGCTGCTGGCCGGCTCCATGTCCATGGCCACGGGCGAGTTCGTGTCGGTGTCGACCCAGCGGGACTCCGAGAAGGCGGCACTGGCCATGGAGCGGCAGGAGTTGCGGGAGCAGCCGGAGGCCGAGCTCCAGGAGCTGACCGGGCTGCTGATGGACCGGGGGCTGTCCCGGAGGGTGGCCCGGGAGGCGGCGATCCAGCTGACGGAGCGGGACGCGCTGCGCGCCCACGCCAGCGTGGAGCTCGGCATCAACCCCGATGCGCTGACCAACCCGTGGCACGCGGCCTGGGCGAGTTTTCTGGCCTTCACGGCGGGCGCGCTGCTGCCCCTGCTGGCGATCGTCCTCCCACCCCAGACCGTGCGGCTCCCGGTGACGGTGGCCTCCGTCCTGGCCGCCCTGGTCGTCACCGGCTGGACCAGCGCCCGCCTGGGAGCGGCGAAGCCGGCGCGCGCGGTACTACGGAACGTGGCCGGCGGGGCGCTGGCGATGGGGATCACCTATGCGGCCGGGACGCTGTTGCGGACGGTCGGGGCGTGAGGACGTAAACGTATCGATGCTCACATCCGCTTACCGAACTTGATCAACTGATGTCCGTTTCAATCCTGTTGACCGTCCGTTCGTCCATGGGCCTTAGTTACGGAAGACAACTGTGAAGGCGCTGTGGATGGGGTGGGGCAGGAATGAGGACCGGATTGCCGGGTGGGGGCAGAGCCGTCGGGGCGCTGCTGAGCGTGCTGCTGGCCGCGGGAGCGGTTCCGGCCCTGGGGAGTGGTGAGGCTGCGGCCGCTGTGCCGGTCGCGGTGAGGTCGGCGCAGTCCGACCAGCCGCCGCCGCAGATCACGATGTCGCAGCTGACGATGGAGTACGGCGGCACCTGCACGGGTCCGTCGGACCCTGCGTATGTGCGCAGCCTGGGCCAGATCTCCGCGAACGACGTCACCGACCCGGACGGTGACAGGGTCGCGGTCGAGTTCCAGGCATCGTGGGATTCCGGGGACGGCAAGGGGGTGATCCCGCGGTGGAAGCCGGCACTGACCTCGTACAGGATGTCCGGGTCCAGCTTCTCGATGAACCTGCCCGCCGATGTGCCGAAGAACCAGCAGATCCACTGGCGCGCCCGCGCCTATGACGGGACCCGGTACTCGCCGTGGTCGTCCTCGGGTGAGCAGACGGCCTGTTACTTCTCCTACGACACCCAGGCTCCGAAGGCACCGGTGATCTCGTCGGAGGACTACCCGGCCTCTGATCCGAAGGATCCTGAGGACCCGTGGTACGACGGAGTGGGCAGGCCCGGCACCTTCACCATCCAGGGCGCCGACAGCGATGTGACCACGTACTGGTACGGCATCAACAGCGCCCCCACCCCCAAGAACACGATCACGACGTCGGCCGGTGCCGCCAGGGACATCCAGATCGTGCCGGAGAAGTCCGGGCCGAACTTCATCACCGCCCAGGCGTTCGACCGGGCGGGCAACGCCAGTGGGGTCAGCACGTACCAGTTCCGGGTGAAGTCCGGGCCTGAGCCTGAGCCCGAGCCCGGGCGCACGGTCGAGGTCGAGGGCCGCTGGATGTTCGAGGAGACCGACGGGACCGGCCCGGTGACCACTCCGAACGACGTGCCCGGAGGCAGCGCGCTCACGCTGAACGGCGGCGCCAGGCAGTCGGATGCCGCGTTCATCGACTTCGGCAGCCTGGAACTGGACGGCGTCGACGGCTACGCGGCCACGACGTCCGTACCGATCGACACCAGTGGCAGCTACACCGTCACCGCCTGGGCACAGGCCTCCGCGCTGCCGCAGAACAGTGTCGCGCTGGTCAGCGCCGAGGGCGCCGTCCAGAGCGCCTTCACGGTGCGCTTCGTGCCGGACCTCGCGAACCCGGGGAGCGGCCGCTGGGAGTTGGCGGTGCCGGACAGGGACGACGCGGACGCGACGGTCGTCCGGGTGACGAACAGCGAGTTCTACGACGTCCGGGACTGGACCCACCTGGCCGTCGTCTACGACGGACCTGCCGAGCAGGCCCGCCTGTATGTCAACGGAATACTTCAGGACCAGGCCTCCCGGGCCGAGAACACGCACGCCTTCGAGGCGACCGGGTCCTTCCAGATCGGCCGCGCCAAGACCGACGGGATCTGGGGCGAGTACTTCCCCGGCCTGATCGACGACGTCTGGGCCTTCCGGGGTGCGCTGACCGATGAGCAGGTCGGGAAGCTGGCCATCAGCTGGTTCGGCCTGCCCACCAAGGTGCCCGGCCTCGACTGACCCGGTGGGCGGCCCGGGGAGCCCGGGCCGCCCTAAGAGCTCCGAACAAAAGTGGGGCCCGGCGGGCGGCGCCCGGCACGCACGCTCGCCGCGTTGCCGGAAGGCCCTGGTAGCTCCGCTACAAGGACCTTCCGGCGCCTTGCGATCGCATGCACCGGACACCGCCCGCTGATCGGACCCCACTTTTGTTCGGAGCTCTAAGCCCGTGCGGGTTCGTCCTCGGCGAGCACGGGGCGCAGAGCCTGTATGAAAGATGCACGTCAGAGCGGCGGCCCCGGCCGGGAAGCGCCATCGTCCGGCTCCCACCGTGCCGGGTCCTGGCCCCAGCGTCCCGGTGGCCGGGTCCAGTCGGTGGGGCCGGAGGTGAAACGGACCGGGGGCAGCGCGTACCGCAGCCGGCCCAGTGGGCTGTCGGTCTCCGTGAGCCAGGGGGCGGCGAGTCGGGGGTCAGTGGGCTGCGGGCCGTCGCCGGCCGGTTCGGTGTCGCCGGTCAGCCAGTGTGCCGTCCGTGCCAGGGCCAGCCGTGCGACCCGGCTGCCGCCCTCCCGCGCCTGGTCGGTCAGCGCCCTCAGGACCGCCGCCGCCAGCAGGAACCCGGTGCCGTGATCGAGGGCCTGCGCGGGCAGCGCGCCCGGCCGCTCCGCCGAACCCTCGGTGACCGCGATACCGGTGGCCACCTGCACCAGGCTGTCGAAGGCCCGTCGCCCGCCCCAGGGTCCGTAGGCGCCCCAGGCGGACAGCTGCGCCACCACGAGGCCGGGCCGCCGCTCGGCCAGCAGTTCGGGGGAGAGCCCCCAGCGGTCCAGCGCCCCGGGCCGGTAGCCGGTGACGACGACATCCGTCCGGGCCAGCAGCTCCTCGAAGGTGCGCCGGTCCCCGGCCGTCGACAGATCCAGCGTGGTGGACCGCTTGCCGAAGTCCATGTCGGCGTGGTGGTCGGGGAGTTCGGGCAGGAGGGGGCTGTCGATCCGCAGGACGTCCGCGCCGAGCAGCGCCAGCGCGCGGGTGGCCTCCGGGCCGGCGATGACCCGGGTCAGATCGAGCACCCGCAGTCCGGCGGCGGGCAGCAGAGGAGCGGTCTCGACGGGCGTGTGCACCCGCGCCGGTGCACTGTCCAGCCGTTCCCGTTCGACCAGCGGACGGGCGGCCACCGCGATGCCCTGCCCATGTGCGGCCCACTCCTCAGGGGTGCGCAGCGCGACGGCGAGGCCCCCGGCCGCGTACACGGTCTCCTCGACCTCGGCGGCCGGCCGTTCCGCGAGTACGGCGGCCACCGTCTCCACGGAGGTGTCCGCCGTCAGGGAGAGGGCGCGCAGCAGCCGCTCCCGGTGGTGCGGGTAGTTGGCGTGGGTGCGCACCCAGCCGTCCGCCGTGCGCCAGAACCGCGACAGCGGGGCGAAGGTGACGGGTTCGCGGCCGTCGACCCGCAGATGCCGTTCACTGTGGAAGGCGGCGGCCACGGCCCCGTCGTCCACCCGGACCTCCGGCACCTCGGCGAGCCCCGCCCGCAGCGCCCCCAGCTCGGCGGCGGCCAGTGCGCAGGCGCCCACACAGGTGCGGGCCAGTTTCCGTACGGGAAGGCGCGCCGGAAGCACGCCTTCCCGTACCACGGTGGTGATCCGCGGGAGAAGGGCGGCATCGCCGCCCAGCGCGGACCACGCGAAAGCGATGTCGGTCATGAGCGCACTGTGCGTCAGCGGACCGCATCGATCAAGACCGCATCGATCAAGAGGAGAGCTACTTCTTCACGGCGTTCAGGGCGTTGGCGATGCCCGCGCCGTAGAAGGAGTTCTGGCCCTTGCCGCCCTTGCACACGGCGTCGATCTGACCGTCGCCGTTGATGTCGTACGGGGTCGTGCAGGCCGTCTTGTCGGCACCCTTGGTCAGCAGCGACTTGATCTGGCCGGGCTTGGCGTTCGGGTGGGTCGACTTGATGAGCGCGGCGACCGCGGCGACGTGCGGCGAGGCCATCGAGGTGCCGGCCATGTAGCCGTACTGGCCGCCCGGCAGCGTGCCGAGGATCAGACCGCTGGTGGCGGGGGCGTCGGGCCGCTGGTAGGAGGTCGAGTCACCGCCGGGCGCGGCGATGTCGACGACGTTCTGGCCGTAGTTGGAGAACGACGACTTGATGCCCTTGGCGCCGACCGAGGAGACCGTGACGGTGCCCGGCAGCATCGCCGGGATGTCCAGGCACTTCTTCGGGTCGATCACCCGGTCGCCGGGGGTGGAGTCGTTGGGGCTGCCCGGGTCCAGGATCGTCTTGCCACCGAGGTCCCAGTTGTCGTTGCCGGCGGCCGCGACATTGACCGTGCCCTTCTTCTCCGCGTACTTGGTGGCCCGCGACACGGCCTCCACCAGGGCCTTCTGGTCGAGGTCGTCCTTGCAGTTGAAGTTCCACGGGTCGGTGTAGTAGCTGTTGTTGGTGATGTCCACACCGTGCTCGGCGGCCCAGATGAAGCCGCACACCACGGCCTCGGTGTAGAACCAGCCCTCGGGCGTCGACACCTTGATGCCGGACACCTTCACGCCGGGGGCGACGCCGACCATGCCGATGCCGTTCTTCGCGGCGGCGATCTCACCGGCGACATGCGTGCCGTGCGGGCTCTCGCCCGCGTTCGGCCGCCAGGCGCCGTCGGCCGTGTTCGGCTTGCCCGACACACAGTTCACGGACGCCTTGCGGTCGAAGTTGGCGGCGAGGTCCGGGTGGGTGTCGTCCACACCGGTGTCGATCACGCCGACCGTGACCTTGGAGCTGCCCAGGGTGACCTGGTGCGCCTTGTCGGCCTTGATCATCGGCAGGTCCCACTGCAGCCCCTGCAGCGGCTCCTGGTCGTCGGCGGAGGCCGCGGTCGCGGCCTTCAGCTCGGCGCCGGTGAGCACCTCCGGCGCCCACATCTCGGTGGTCGACTGCGGGGACAGCGGAGCGGTCCGGGTGGCGCCGGCCGACTGGACCCCCTTGTCCTTGCGTATCTTCTTGGCGAAGTCGGCCTTCGAGGAGTGGACGACGATGACGCCGATCTGGTCGTACGCGATGACGACCGAGCCGCCGGCCTTGGTGATCGCCTTCTTCACGGACGCGGAGCTGTGCCCGGGGCGGACGTTGACGACATAGCTCAGCGCGTCCCCGTCGGTGGTGGCGCTCTTCGCGGCGGACACCTGCGGAGCGGCCTCGGTGGCGGACGCCACGTTCGGCAGGAAGGCGAGAGCGGAGGCGACGGCCATTCCGAGCGGAATGGTGACGGTGCGCCGGCTGAGGCGTGCGCTCATGAGAACTCCAGTGTGTTGAGCCATTGCGTGACGGCATGCGCGAGGGCATGCGAGGCGTGGGGGGAGCCTGTGGAAGTGACGGGAAAGGAAGGTCACTTGACCGCGCGGAGCGCGTTGACGATGCCGGGGCCGTAGAAGTCGGTGATCGCACGCTGGACGTCGGAGATCGTGCGCCGGTCGGTCCTGGTGTTCACGACATACGTGAGAGTGGACGAGCCCTCGGCCTGCCTGGCCCCCGCCGCAAGGGGCGCCGCGGACGTCGCCGCGGGCACGAAGCCGGGCGACGCGGTCGGCGACAGCACAACCGGAGCGGCACGCGTGAGACGGCGTCCGGAACGCAGATGAGCCATGGGGTCTCCACAACATCCGGGTACGTGAACCGGCCATGGCGCGGTGGCGCCCGGCAGGTACATGGCGGGTGGTGCAGGCCGAAACTATCTGGCGAACCACCTGGTCAGCAATGACTTGAGCAAGGACTTTCGCGCGAGACATACGAAAGAAATAAACGAGTTGAACCGGTCCGCGTGCGGCGCCGTGACCTTGTGCAGGAGCCACGAGGACGCTCGGGACCCTGCCGGATCACGCGGCGAAGCGATACCGTCGCGCTCGGTCGTGTGATCTACATCACTGTGCGGCACCGTCATGTCGGCGCCGCACGGTTCCGCCCTGCCCGAGGCGAACCCCCACACGCCGCCGACCGACGCCTTCACCGCAACCCGCAATGCGAGGAGACTCCGTGGCAACCGACGCACCGCCACCCTCGAAGACCGGCCAGAGCCTTCCGTCCACCGAGGAGTTCACCGCGGTCCAGCAGAGCGAGGAGTTCACCGAACTGCGCCGCTCCTACCGCTCGTTCGCCTTTCCGCTGACCGTGGCGTTCATCGCCTGGTACCTGGTCTACGTCCTGCTGTCGAACTACGCCGGCGAGTTCATGGGCACCAAGCTCTTCGGCAACATCAATGTCGCCCTGGTGCTCGGCCTCGCCCAGTTCCTCACCACGTTCCTGATCGCGTGGTGGTACTCGCGGCACGCCGCCACCACCCTCGACCCCAAGGCCGAGGCCATCAAGTCCCGCATGGAGGGCGACGCATGAGCCAGCCACTCGTCCTGGCCGCCGGTGAGGCGAGCGAGCACCGACCGCTGATCATCACCCTGTTCGCGGTGTTCGTCGTCGCGACCCTCGTGATCACCGTCTGGGCCGGCCGCCAGACCCGCAGCGCCGCCGACTTCTACGCCGGCGGCCGCCAGTTCACCGCCTTCCAGAACGGACTCGCGGTCTCCGGCGACTACATGTCCGCGGCGTCCTTCCTCGGCATCGCGGGCGCCATCGCCCTCTTCGGCTACGACGGTTTCCTGTACTCCATCGGCTTCCTGGTCGCCTGGCTGGTGGCCCTGCTCCTGGTCGCCGAGCCGCTGCGCAACTCCGGCCGCTACACCATGGGCGACGTGCTGGCCTACCGGATGCGCCAGCGTCCCGTCCGCACCGCGGCCGGAACCTCCACGATCGTCGTGTCGATCTTCTATCTGCTGGCCCAGATGGCGGGCGCGGGCGTCCTGGTGTCCCTGCTCCTCGGTATCACCAGCGACGGCGGCAAGATCGCCATCGTGGCCCTGGTCGGTGTGCTGATGATCGTGTACGTCACCATCGGCGGGATGAAGGGCACCACCTGGGTGCAGATGGTCAAGGCGGTCCTGCTGATGGCGGGCGCCCTGCTGCTGACCTTCCTGGTGCTGCTGAAGTTCAACTTCAACGTCTCGGACCTGCTCGGCAAGGCGGCCACCAACAGCGGCAAGGGCGCGGCCTTCCTGGAACCGGGCCTGAAGTACGGCGCCACCGGCACCACCAAGCTGGACTTCATCTCCCTGGGCATCGCCCTGGTCCTCGGCACCGCCGGTCTGCCGCACATCCTGATCCGCTTCTACACGGTGCCCACCGCCAAGGCCGCACGGAAGTCCGTGAACTGGGCGATCGGCCTGATCGGCGTCTTCTATCTGATGACCCTCGCCCTCGGCTTCGGCGCCGCCGCGCTGATCAAGCCGGACGAGATCATCGCCTCCAACAAGGCGGGCAACACGGCGGCACCCCTGCTCGCCCTGCACCTGGGCGGGGTCGACTCCAGCTGGGGCGCGATCCTGCTGGCCAGCATCTCGGCGGTCGCCTTCGCCACGATCCTCGCCGTGGTCGCGGGGCTCACCCTGGCCTCCTCCTCGTCGTTCGCGCACGACATCTATGCCAACGTCATCAAGCGGGGCCAGGCCGACGAGAAGCAGGAGGTGAGCGCGGCCCGCTGGGCGACCGTCGGCATCGGCGCCGTCTCCATCGCCCTGGGCGCCCTCGCCCGCGACCTCAATGTGGCGGGCCTGGTCGCCCTCGCCTTCGCGGTCGCCGCCTCCGCCAACCTGCCGACGATCCTCTACAGCCTGTTCTGGAAGCGGTTCACCACCCAGGGCGCACTGTGGTCGATCTACGGCGGCCTGGTCACCGCCGTCGGCCTGGTGCTGTTCTCACCGGTGGTCTCCGGCAAGCCGACGTCGATGTTCCCGGACGTCGACTTCCACTGGTTCCCGCTGGAGAACCCCGGCCTGATCTCCATCCCGGTCGGCTTCCTCCTCGGCTGGCTCGGCACCCTCCTCTCGAAGGAGCAACCGGACGCCGGCAAGTACGCAGAACTGGAGGTCCGCTCCCTGACCGGCACCGGCGCACACTGACCGACCGGTCCGGTACCGACGGTCGCCCCGTGGGTCCCCGCAGACCCGCGGGGACCCGCGCCGGCACGCGCCGGCCGGTCCGTCCACGTCGGCCGCGTCGCGATCCCCGCGACGCGGCGCGAACCGGCTCGTCCCCTACGGACCCTCACCGACGCGCACCGACCCGCGTCGGCGCGCGTCGGCCAGTCCGGCATTCGACGGTCGCCGTCCCGCGGCTCCCTGCGGACTCGCGGGGACCTGCGTCGGCGCGCGTTGGCCGGTCCGGCCGCGTCGGCCACGTCGCGGCGCGAACCGGCTCGTCCCCTGCGGACCCTCGCCGACGCGCGCCGAGCCGCGTCGGCGCGCGTCGGCCGGTCCGGCATTCGACGGTGGCGTCGCGATCCCCGCGACGCGACCGCGCCGGGCTCTTGGGGCGCGGGCCGTGCCGACCTGTTCGGTCCCGTGGGGCCCTGCCCGAAGCGTGCCGCCCCGCGTCGACCCGCGCGGGCCGGCGCCGGCGCGTGTCGGCCGGTCCGGTGGTGATGGTCGCGGCCCGGATACTCGTGCCGCGACCGCGCCGGGCTCGGCCCCGGGCGCGGGCGCGGCGGGGCCGATGTCGGTGGGGTCACGTAGGCTCGCAGGAGACGGTGAACGTCCGTCCGGGCGCCGGGGAGGGGGTCCATATGCTGATCGACACCTACGGCCGGGTGGCCACCGACCTCAGGGTCTCGCTGACCGACCGGTGCAATCTCCGTTGCACCTACTGCATGCCCGAGGAAGGGCTGCGCTGGCTGGCCAGACCCGATCTGCTGACGGACGACGAGATCGTCCGGCTGATCGGCGTCGCGGTCACCTCCCTCGGGATCGAGGAGGTCCGCTTCACCGGAGGCGAGCCCCTGCTGCGCCCTGGTCTCACCGGCATCGTGGAGCGCGTCGCCGCCCTGCGGCCCCGCCCCCGGATGTCCCTCACCACCAACGGCATCGGTCTCGGGCGTACGGCGGCGGCCCTGAAGGCGGCGGGCCTGGACCGGGTGAACGTCTCGCTGGACACCCTGCGCCCCGACGTCTTCAAGACCCTCACCCGCCGGGACCGTCACCGGGACGTCCTCGACGGGCTCCGGGCCGCCCGGGAGGCGGGACTCACCCCGGTCAAGGTCAACTCCGTGCTGATGCCCGGGCTGAACGACGACGAGGCCCCCGACCTGCTCGCCTGGGCCGTAGAGCACGACTACGAGTTGCGCTTCATCGAACAGATGCCCCTGGATGCCCAGCACGGCTGGCGGCGCGAGTCCATGGTCACCGCCGAGGACGTCCTGGAATCCCTGCGCACCCGCTTCGAACTGACCCCCGAGGCCGACGAGGAGCGCGGCTCCGCACCGGCCGAGCGCTGGATCGTCGACGGCGGCCCGCACCGGGTCGGGGTGATCGCCTCGGTCACCCGCCCGTTCTGCGCGGCCTGCGACCGCACCCGGCTCACGGCCGACGGTCAGATACGCACCTGCCTGTTCGCCACCGAGGAGACCGATCTGCGCGGAGCGCTGCGTTCCGGCGCCGCCGACGAGGAGATCGCCCGGATCTGGCGGCACGCCATGTGGGGCAAGAAGGCGGGCTCGGGCCTCGACGACCCCCGGTTCCTCCAGCCGGCGCGGCCCATGTCGGCGATCGGCGGATGAGTCAGCCGGCGGGGGCGCCCGCACCGCCGGGGGACTCCCAGTCCTCCAGCTTCACCACGTCCTTGAGGAAGCCGCGCACCCCCAGGAACGCCGACAGATGCTCACGGTGCTCCTCGCAGGTCAGCCATGTCTTGCGGCGCTCGGGCGTGTGCAGCTTCGGGTTGTTCCAGGCGAGCACCCATACGGCGTCCGCACGGCAGCCCTTGGCGGAACACAGGGGGGAATCGGGGTCAGGTCCCATCACAGGACGACCCTAGCGCGCCCGGCAAAGGCGACGCCGAGCAGCCACGGGGGGAGCTGCCCGGCGTCGGTCCGTCGCTCCGACGGGGGATGCGGAGCGCGTACGAAGTATGTCACGGGTAGCCCGCCGCCCGGCACCGGAACAACAGGATGGATCCCAGCTTTTCCTGGGCTTGGTACACGGCGCGACGGCCCCTTCGAGCCGTTCTCCGTGGTCAGGTTCTCTGGCGCGGCCGGGTCCCGGTGCCCGCCGCGGACGGGGGCGCATCCTCACGGCCGGATTCCGGAGCCGCTTCCGCGGCGGGTTCCGCGGAGTCCCGCTGTTCCTCGGTGCCGCCCGAGCGTGCGGCGGTGTCGTCCGCCGACGGGGCGATCATCGGCCGCGACGGGCTGGTGACAAAGGTGGACGGAAGCGACGGAGCGTTCTCCCGTCCCGCGTTGGCGATGACGACCGCGACATAGGGGAGGGCCGCTCCCAGCACCAGCGCGACGATGGCGACCGGCCGGGACACGTTCCACAGCGTGGCCGCGAGGATCATGGACAGGGTGCGCACACCCATGGAGATGACATAGCGGCGCTGCCGGCCCCGCACATCCTCCGCGAGGCCCTGCCGTGCGCCCGTGATCCGGAACACCTGGCCATGACCGCCACTGCTCAGCTTCCGCATCGCATTCCACCACCCGCCTGCCAGTCTCGGACTCTCCCCGGCCCGTACCCGGTCCGCACCCGGCCGTGGGCCGGGGCCCGGACAATCACCACGTTACGCCGCGCCTCCGGCGCCTTCGAGACCGGGGCGCCCGCCGCCTGGGGGAACGCCCTGCGCAGTACCACGTATGGGTGCACCCGCCATGCGGCGTACGGCGGACGATCGGAGACTGGGCGTACTGCTCACTCGGGCCGTAGGAGGAGGCACACCATGGGCTGGTTGTGGGCGATCATCGTCGGTTTCATCCTGGGTCTGCTGGCCAAGCTCATCCTGCCGGGCAAACAGCACAGTCCCCTCTGGCTGACCACCATCATGGGCATGATCGGCGGCATCATCGGCAACGCCATCGCCCGCTCCATCGGGATCGCGCAGACCCGGGGCATCGACTGGGGCCGTCATGGGCTCCAGCTCGCCGCCGCGGTCGTCCTCGTCTTCCTCGGCGAGATCATCTACAACGCGATGAAGGGCCATCGCAGAGAAGACCGCCGACAACGGGCCTGAGGGCGGGCGGGCGGACCTGACGGCAGGGCGGAGACGACGGAGCGGGAAGGGAGCGCCGCCCCCTTCCCGCTCCGGTGCGGTGCCCGGCTGATCAGGCGCCGGTGACCTCGACCGCGGCCAGGTTCTTCTTGCCGCGGCGCAGCACCAGCCAGCGGCCGTGCAGCAGATCCTCCCGGACGGGGACGGCGTCCTCGGCGGTGACCTTGACGTTGTTCACATAGGCACCGCCCTCCTTCACCGTGCGCCGGGCGGCGGACTTGCTGGCCACCAGGCCGACCTCCGCCAGCAGATCCACGACCTGGCCGAGCTCGGTGACCTCGATGTGCGGCACCTCGGAGAGGGCCGCGGTCAGCGTCCGCTCGTCCAGCTCCGCGAGCTCGCCCTGACCGAAGAGGGCCTTGGACGCGGCGATCACGGCGGCCGTCTGCTCCGCGCCGTGCACCAGCGTGGTCAGCTCCTCGGCCAGCGCGCGCTGGGCGGCGCGGGCCTGGGGGCGCTGCCGGGTCTGCTCCTCCAGCTCCTCCAGCTCCTCGCGGGACTTGAAGGACAGGATCCGCATGTAGGTGGAGATGTCCCGGTCGTCCACGTTCAGCCAGAACTGGTAGAACGCGTAGGGCGTCGTCATCTCCGGGTCCAGCCAGACGGCCCCGCCCTCGGTCTTGCCGAACTTGGTGCCGTCCGCCTTGGTCATCAGCGGGGTGGCGAGCGCATGCACCTCGGCGTGCGGCTCCAGCCGGTGGATCAGGTCGAGCCCGGCCGTGAGGTTGCCCCACTGGTCGCTGCCGCCCTGCTGGAGCGTGCAGCCGTGCCTGCGGTAGAGCTGGAGGAAGTCCATGCCCTGAAGCAGCTGGTAGCTGAACTCCGTGTAGCTGATGCCCTCGGCGGACTCCAGACGCCGGGACACGGAGTCCTTGGTCAGCATCTTGTTGACCCGGAAGTGCTTGCCGATGTCCCGGAGGAACTCGATGGCCGACAGGCCCTCGGTCCAGTCCAGGTTGTTGACCATCACGGCCGCGTTCTCACCCTCGAAGGAGAGGTACGGCTCGATCTGGCCGCGCAGCCGCTCGACCCAGCCGGCCACCGTCTCCGGGTCGTTCAGCGTGCGCTCCGCCGTGGGGCGGGGGTCGCCGATCAGACCCGTCGCGCCGCCCACCAGCGCCAGCGGCCGGTGCCCGGCCTGCTGGAGCCGGCGCACGGTGAGCACCTGCACCAGATGCCCCACATGCAGGGACGGCGCGGTCGGGTCGAAGCCGCAATAGAACGTGACGGGACCGTCCGCGAGCGCCTTGCGCAAGGCGTCCTCGTCGGTGGACAGGGCGAACAGCCCACGCCACTTCAGCTCGTCGACGATGTCCGTCACGGTCTTGATCTCCTTGGATGAACTTCGGGCGGTCGGGTGACCGCCGAGTACGAGGTTATACGCCCTGGCTGACGGAGCTCATATTGAAATCCGGCACCCGCAGCGCCGGCATCGCGGCCCGGGTGAACCAGTCGCCCCACTCCCGGGGCAGGGTCTTCTCCGAGCGTCCCGCCTCGGTGGCCCGGTCCAGCAGATCGACCGGGGACTCGTTGAAGCGGAAGTTGTTGACCTCGCCGATGACCTCGCCGTTCTCGACCAGATACACCCCGTCCCGGGTCAGCCCGGTGAGCAGCAGGGTCGCCGGGTCGACCTCGCGGATGTACCAGAGGCAGGTCAGCAGCAGCCCGCGCCCGGTGTCCGCGACCATCTCCTCCAGCGAGCGGTCCGTGCCGCCGTCCAGGATCAGATTCCCGATCGCCGGCGCGAGCGGAAGGCCGGTCAGGGCCGCGCTGTGCCGGGTCGTCGTCAGATGCCTGAGCTCGCCCCGGTCGATCCACTCGGTGGCGTTCAGCGGCAGCCCGTTGTCGAACACGGACGCGTCGTCGCCGGAGGAGTGCGCGATGGTGAAGGGCGCGCTCTCCAGACCCGGCTCCCGGGGATCGCTGCGCAGCGTCAGCGGCAGCTCGGAGAGCCTGTCGCCCACGCGCGTTCCGCCGCCGGGCCGACTGAAGACCGTACGGCCCTCGGCCGCGTTCCGGGCCGCCGCCGACCACATCTGGTAGATCAGCAGGTCCGCGACCGCGGTCGGCGGCAGCAGCGTCTCATAGCGTCCCGCGGGCAGCTCGATCCGGCGCTCCGCCCAGCCCAGCCGCCGCTCCAGCTCCGCGTCCAGCGCCGCCGGGTCGACGTCCTTGAAGTCCCGGGTGGAACGCCCCGCCCATGCCGAGCGCGTCCGGTCCGGGGACTTGGCGTTCAGCTCCAGCGTCCCGTTCGGCTGGTCGTGCCGCAGCCGCAGCCCCGTCGACGTGCCGAGATAGGTGGAGACCAGCTCATGGTTGGCGAAGCCGTACAGCTCCCGCCCGCCGGCTCGCGCCCGGGCGAACGACTCACCGAGCGCCGGGGCGAAGTCCGCGAACACCGCGGAGGAGGTCTCGGCGGGCGCCTCGGTGAAGTCCGGCGCCTCGCTCACCCCCGTCACCAGCGGCTGGGCGTCCTCGGCGGGCCCCGCGGCCCGTGCGGCGGCCTCCGCTGCCCGCACCAGCGGCTCCAACTCGTCGACGGTGACCGCCGAGCGGGACACCACCCCGGACGCCGTGCCCTCGCTGCCGTCCACGGTCGCGATGACGGTGAGCGTGCGCCCCCGGGTGACCCCGTTCGTCGTCAGCGCATTGCCCGCCCAGCGCAGATTGGCGGTGGAGTGCTCATCCGCGATCACCACACACCCGTCCGCCCGGGACAGTGCGAGGGCACGCTCGACGATCTCGTGCGGCTTGTTCGTACGGGTGCTCATCGGCCGGCCTCCTGGGTGGTGTTGAGGATGGTGACGCCCCGGAAGAGGGCCGAGGGGCAGCCGTGCGAGACGGCCGCGACCTGGCCCGGCTGGGCCTTGCCGCAGTTGAAGGCGCCCCCGAGGACATAGGTCCCCGGACCACCGACGGCCGTCATGGAGCCCCAGAAGTCGGTGGTCGTCGCCTGGTACGCGACATCCCGCAGCTGGCCCGCGATCCGCCCGTTCTCGATCTTGAAGAAGCGTTGCCCGGTGAACTGGAAGTTGTAGCGCTGCATGTCGATGGACCAGGAGCGGTCCCCGACCACATAGATGCCCCGGTCGACTCCCCCGATCAGGTCCTCCGTGGAGAGCCCCGCCGGATCGGGCCGCAGCGACACGTTCGCCATGCGCTGCACCGGCACATGACCGGGCGAGTCGGCGTACGCGCACCCGTTGGACCGCTCGAACCCGGTCAGTTTCGCGATCCGACGGTCCAGCTGATAGCCGACCAGGGTGCCGTCCTTGACCAGGTCCCAGGACTGGCCCGCCACGCCCTCGTCGTCGTACCCGATCGTCGCGAGGCCGTGTTCGGCGGTGCGGTCACCGGTGACGTTCATCAGCTCGGAGCCGTACTTCAGCTTGCCCAGCCGGTCGAAGGTGGCGAAGGAGGTGCCGGCGTAGGCGGCCTCGTAGCCGAGCGCCCGGTCCAGCTCGGTGGCGTGCCCGATGGACTCATGGATGGTCAGCCACAGATTGGACGGGTCGACCACCAGGTCGTACACCCCCGCCTCCACGCTCGGCGCGCGCATCTTCTCGGCCAGCAGCCCGGGGATCTGCTCCAGCTCGCTGTCCCAGTCCCAGCCGGTACCGGTCAGATACTCCCAGCCGCGTCCGACCGGAGGCGCCAGTGTGCGCATCGAGTCGAACTCACCGGTGGACTCGTCCACCGACACCGCGGTGAGCTGCGGATGCAGCCGGACGCGCTGCTGGGTGGTCACGGTCCCGGCGGTGTCGGCATAGAACTTGTTCTCATGGACGGTCAGCAGCGAGGCGTCCACATGGTTGACCCCGTCCGCCGCGAGCAGCCGCCCGCTCCAGTCCGCCAGCAGCCCCGTCTTCTCCTTGTCGGGCACCGTGAAGGGGTCGATCTCGTACGAGGACACCCAGGTCTTCTCGGAGTGCACCGGCTCGTCCGCCAGCTCCACCCGTTCGTCCGACCCTGCGGCCTTGATCACCTGCGCCGACAGCTTGGCCATCGCCACCGCCTGCGAGGCGACCTTGGCGGCGGCGTCCGGGGTCAGATCGACCCCGGAGGCGAACCCCCAGGTCCCGCCGTGCACGACCCGTACGGCATACCCCAGGTCGGTGGTGTCCGAGGACCCGGAGGGCTTGCCGTCACGCAACCGCCAGGCGGCACTGCGCACCCGCTCGAACCGGAAGTCCGCGTGCTCGGCCCCCAGCGACCGGGCACGGGCGAGCGCGGCGTCGGCCAGGGGGCGTAGGGGAAGGGCCAGGAACGACTGATCGATTTCATGGGGCACGGGTGGGATCCCTTCGAGGTTCTCTCCTGGTGGCCGTCCGGGGCAGTGAATCACGACTCGGCGGTCGACTCCGGCGCAGAACGAAGGGCGGGCCCGGGAGCTCGTCCCTTGCCCGCCCATGAACTCCGGGTACGACGCGTACTCAGCCGTCCAGCGACGATCCCGCAGCGAGCGCGGTGAACGCCGCCCAGGCGCCGGGGGTGACGACGAGGGGACGGATCCCCTTGTCCTTGGAATCCCGGATGTGAACGGCCTCGGGACACAGGGCGACCTCGACGCAGTTGTCGTTCTCGCTGCCGCTGTAACTGCTCTTGAACCAGGACAGTTCGGTGCTCATAGCGCTCCTCGCATCTGTTCCAGCAGCTTCACGGTAGCCCTGCAGTCCAGGGCCTGTGAACGCAGCCTGCCATAGCGCTGGAGCAGCGCGCTTACGTCTTTGGGAGCGGAGATCAGGTTGCTCGACCGCTGTCCCTCGGTGTAGCCGATCCACTGGTGGGAGGACGTCTCGGCCAGATACATGGGGCCGTCGATGCCACAGTGGTCCTCCTGGACCGTGGGCATGATCTGGACCTCGATATTTCGCCGTCTACCCACCTCAAGCAAGTGGTCGATGACCTGTCCGGTGACATCGCGCCCTCCCATGCGCCGCTCCAGGACGCTCTGCTCGACGACGAAGCTGAACGCGGTGTTCTGGTTGGTGGAGAGGATCTGTTGCCGGTCCAGCCGGGAAGCGACCTCGCGTTCGATCTGTTCCTCCGAGGCGGGCGGCAGCCGTAGGTCGAACACTGCCCGGACGTAACCCTCCGGCTGCAACAGCCCCGGAACCGCCCGGCATTCATACGCGTACAGCGAGATCGCCTCTTCCTCCACCCCTGCCCACTGCCGAAACCAAGATGCGAGCACTGCCCGCCTCGTCAGGCTCCGGGCCGCCGCCGCGAGGACCTTGAGGCCGACCGGCCCCAGCACCTCCTCCGCCCGTGCGGGCAGATCCCCCGGAGGGAACCGCTTCCCCTGCTCGATCTTCGCCACGTACGCGGCCGAGTACCGTACTCGCCGGGCGAACTCCTCCTGTGTCAGCCCGGATTCCTCCCGCAGCGCCTTCAGGACCGCGCCGAAGGTCTTGAGACTGTCCGAGAGTTCGGGTTCCGTGTGCGCGTTGCCGCCTCCGCCGTGGTCCGTCGTCATCGCCGTGCCCTCCCGTGCTCACGTACTCGCCGGTCTCCGCTCAACCCGCTCAATCCGTCCAGCGTCACGCGGAGTTACCCACCCAGTCCACAGTGTGCACCGATACAAACCGGTCTGTATCGGTGTCGTGCCTGTTGGTGGGGTCGGGGCGGCCAGAACGCTGGGCGCATGCCAGCACCGCATGCCCAAGAGGCCGTTACCGTAAGTGTGTTCGTCCAACGCCTGTCCGCCACCCGGCTCGGGGCCCGGCTCGCGCGCCGCCTGGCCGTGCACCAACTCGACCTGTGGGGCGTGCCGTACGGGAGCCCGGTCTCCGACACCGTCGCCCTGGTGGTCGCCGAACTCAGCGCCAACGCCGTGCTGCACGGGCGGGTTCCCGGACGGGACTTCGCGCTGCGGCTGCGCTGCGACCGCGCCGCCGGTGTCGTACGCGTCGAGGTGTCCGACACCCACCCGAGCCACCCCGAGCCCCCGGCGCCGGCTGCGGACCCCGCGGACCCGGACGGCGGCAGGGGCCTGCTCCTCGTGTCGGCCCTCGCCGAGCGCTGGGGCATCACCGACCGCACCGGACCGGGCAAGACCGTCTGGGCGGAGTGCGCACTCTCCGCCCCTCCATGTCCCCTTCGGGTGTAGTTGATGATCATCTTCCGTAACTGACCCACTGGTGCGGGTCAGTTGCGATTTCGGTGGTTGTCGGTGGTGACGGGTAGGCTTGTCGGCCACTTGGAGTTGACGGTCAACTCTTCGACGGGCGACGGCTTGTGGAGGCGCACGTGGTCGGACGTGAGATCGCTGCGGCGGACCATCCGAGCAAGGAGATCAGGGAGCTACAGGAACCAGGAGCGACAGGCACACGCATGGGGGGCTGGGGCGTCATGGAGTACGAGTTTCATTTCGTCGTGGACGGGATCGACGTGGGCGACGACGAGGCGGTCGGGATCGTCCACGACACCTTCGACGGGGTGCTGACACGCCATCGCGGTCGGCATTTCCTGGACGTCTCCGAAGGCGGGGCCAACGCGATCGACGCCGCCCACCGCATCGTCGTACGGCTGCGGAAATCCCTGCCGGGCCTGCGTCTGCTGCGTACCGACCCCGACCTTGTCGGTGTCTCCGACATCGCGGAGCGTGCCGAACGCACACGGCAGAACGTCCAGCAGTGGGCGAACGGCGAGCGGCGGCAGGACAAGCTGCCCTTCCCGGATCCGGAAGGGATCGCGGGACGATCACCGGTGTGGCGTTGGGGCGACGTCAACGCGTGGCTCGCCCAGTTCGGCGAGGGCGACGGTGTGCACACCCCCACCCGTGACGAGGCGCTGACCATCGATTTCATGCTGCCCAGGTGGCAGCGCACGCTGGACGACGGCCTTCCCCTGGTGCACTTCACCACGGCCGAGTCCGGGGACGACAGGGACCAGGAGCGTGAAACCGTCCAGCGGCTGTTGGAAGGCACTCTGGCCTTCCCCGGTGTGCTGGAGCGGATCGCGGCGATCCCGCGGACGGAGCAGCAGAGGCTCACTGTCGTGTGCGCGGTCCTGCCGGACCGGCTGAGCGGCGTCGTATCCCGGATCGGCCACGACGAGGTCTGGGCGGTGCTTGCCTTCCGGGGAGTGGACGGCGAACTACGCCTCCAGCCCGTCGGTACGGCCAAGGCCCCGGGTGCGGTCCTGGTGTCCAGCCTCGGTCTCGGACGTGACGCGACGGTCGGCGACCTACTGCTCGTCCAGACCAATGGCCCCGACGACACGCCCGTCACGCCGATCACCCCGGTCGGGCTGGACTGAGCCCGTTCATCCGGCGCCCGTACCGCTGATCCCGCGGGCTTGCCCGGCGGTGTCCCGGCGGGGCGCACTACCGTGGAGCCATGTCCAGCAAGCGGCGCGGCGGCCGGGCGGGGACGAGCCGGTCCCTCGGGGCCCCGCCTCCGGTCACCGGTGCGCAGGCGGCGCGGGAGTGTGAGCGGCTGGCGGAGCGGCACCCGGAGGACCGGGAGGAGCTGCTGCTCGAGGCGGCCGAGGCGTGGGGCGAGGCGGGGGAGCACGGCCGGGCGATGGCCGTCTACGAGCGGCTGCTGGACCCGGAGGGGCCGGGCTGTGCGGAGCCGGATCTGGTGGACTCCTTCCGGATCGGCGCGCTGTGGGACGCGGGCCGGGAGGCGGACGCCCGCACCGCGGCAGCCGCGTTCCGCGCCCGGCATCCCCGGCACCCGGCCGCCTGGAACGTCGTCGCCGAGGCATTCGAGGGCGCGGACGAGCCGGCGGTGGCCGCCGAGTGGTTCACGGCGGGCGTCACCCATGCGCTGGGCGCGGGCACCCCGTTGACGGCGGACACCGTGGAGGAGGCCCCGTACGGCTTTGACCTGGAGACCCTGGTCATCGGGCGCCATCGGGTGCGGCGCCTGCGGGGGTTCCCGCACGACGACTGGGACGACGTGGCCGACGAACTGCACGAGCGGCGTGAGTCGGCCTGGCTGGGCGCGGCGCGTCCGCTCGACGAGGTCCATGACCCCCTGCGCCTCAAGCGGCTCAAGGAGGGCGGCGCCGGGGCGCTGCACGCCGAGATCGCGGCGCTGACGGACACCTCGCCCGTGGACCGTACGGACCGGACCGCGCCCGTGGCCCCGCGCCGTGCCTGTGTCCTCTTCTGGCCGCCGGAGGAGTTGGCGCGGCTGCGCTCCCGCAGCCCGGAAGCCGCCGGGGAGTACGGCGCCGACCATGCCGATCACACCCGGAGGGTCGAGCGGACCCTCGGGGAGCTGTCCGAGCGCGGGGTCCCGCACCTGGCGGTCGGCCGTGCCACGGTGGCCGGGCTCCAGGCCCTCGCGGAGCGGATCGACGGGTCCGCCGACACCTCCGACACCCGCTCCGCGTACGCGGACGAACTCGCCCGCACCGGACACACCACCGACTGGCCGCCCCCGCGCAACGGCCCCTGCTGGTGCGGCTCGACGCGCAAGTACAAGAAGTGCTGCGGGAGCCCGTCATCGGCGTGACCGGGCCAGGCGCGACACGCCAACCACGGACCACTTGTGGGTACATTTCTTGCAGTGTAGGTACACGTCCGCCCGGCTGAAGGGGACCTCCATGAGCACCATCTCCGTGCGTGAGTTCTCGTACAACCCCAGCGCCGTCTTCGCCCGTGTGGAGAAGGGGGAGGCGATCCAGGTCACCCGGCATGGCAACGTGATCGCCATACTGTCGCCGGCCGGCGGTCCCATGGAGCGGTACGCGCACTTGGTGGCGCAAGGAAAGATCAAGCTGAAGTCGGCCACCGCTGCCGACCGACACGGCATGCCGCATTACGAGGTACCGGAGGGTGTCGACCCCCTGGCGGTGCTGTTGACGGAGCGCGAGGAAGACGACCGTTGATCTACCTGGACACATCGGCGTTGGTCACATGGATGACCCGCCGCAACCATTGGGCCGAGTTGGACGCCTTCCTCCAGGAGCGAGCCACGGCCCCGCTCGCCACCGGCACGCTCGGCTTCGTGGAGACCGTACGAACCCTGGAACTCGTGGGGCACTTTCCCGAAGCGATAGAGGAATTGGATGCCCGGATCACCGAGATCCTCCTCACCCGTGAGGTGCGTGATGCTGCGGCCGTGCTGGTCGGGCGCCTGCGCACGCTGGATGCGATCCATGTGGCCAGCGCTCTGTCGCTGCGGGACGACCTGACCGCGTTGGTGACGTACGACCGCAGGATGCTCGAGACGGCTCGTGGCGAAGGGTTGCTCGCTCATGCACCGGGCATGGCGGACTGACCGGGGCAGCGGACTGTAGGAACCCGACAGGACCCGGGATGAGCCACTGTCGGTGCCCGAATGCCCGCCGACCTGGTCGGACCGATAGGTTTTCGGTTGAAGGCGCCTGCCTCGGCAGGGGTTCCAGACCGCTATCGAAAGGGTGATCCGTTGAGCCGCTCGGTTCTTGTCACTGGAGGCAACCGGGGCATCGGCCTCGCCATCGCCCGAGCGTTCGCCGAGGCCGGAGACAAGGTCGCGATCACATATCGCTCGGGTGAGCCGCCGGCCGCCCTCAAGGAATTGGGCTGCCTCGCGGTCAGGTGCGACATCACCGACACCGAGCAGGTGGAGCAGGCCTACAAGGAGATCGAGGCCGTGCACGGCCCGGTCGAGGTCCTCGTCGCCAACGCCGGTGTCACCAAGGACCAGCTCCTGATGCGGATGTCCGAGGAGGACTTCACCTCGGTCATCGACACCAACCTCACCGGCGCCTTCCGCGTCGTCAAGCGCGCCAACCGCGGCATGCTGCGCGCCAAGAAGGGCCGCGTGGTGCTGATCTCGTCGGTCGTGGGGCTGCTCGGCCAGGCGGGACAGGCCAACTACGCCGCCTCCAAGGCCGCCCTGGTGGGCTTCGCGCGCTCCCTGGCCCGTGAGCTTGGCTCGCGCAACATCACCTTCAACGTCGTCGCGCCCGGCTTCGTCGACACGGACATGACCAAGGTGCTCTCCGACGAGCAGCGGAAGAACATCGTGTCGCAGGTGCCGCTCGGCCGGTACGCGCAGCCGGAGGAGATCGCCGCCACGGTGCGGTTCCTCGCCTCCGACGACGCTTCGTACATCACTGGAGCCGTCATCCCCGTTGACGGCGGACTGGGAATGGGTCACTGATCACCATGAGCGGAATTCTCGAGGGCAAGCGCGTCCTGATCACCGGCGTGCTGACGGAGTCCTCCATCGCGTTCCACACCGCGAAGCTGGCCCAGGAGCAGGGCGCCGAGATCATCCTGACCGCGTTCCCGCGGCCGACGCTGACCGAGCGCATCGCCAAGAAGCTGCCCAAGCCCACCAAGGTCATCGAGCTGGACGTCACCAACGACGAGCACCTCGGACGCCTGGCCGACGTCGTCGGCGAGGAGCTGGGCGGCCTCGACGGCGTGGTGCACTCCATCGGCTTCGCCCCCCAGGACGCCCTGGGCGGCAACTTCCTCAACACGCCGTTCGAGTCCGTGGCCACCGCCATGCATGTCTCGGCGTTCTCCCTGAAGTCGCTCACCATGGCCTGCCTGCCGCTGATGCAGAACGGCGGCTCGGTGGTCGGCCTCACCTTCGACGCCCAGTACGCCTGGCCGCAGTACGACTGGATGGGCCCCGCCAAGGCGGCCCTGGAGGCCACCAGCCGCTACATGGCGCGCGACCTCGGCAAGCAGAACGTCCGCTGCAACCTCATCTCGGCCGGCCCCCTCGGCTCCATGGCCGCCAAGTCCATCCCGGGCTTCAGCGAGCTGGCCTCCGTGTGGGACCACCGCGCCCCGCTGGAGTGGGACCTCAAGGACCCCGAGCCGGCCGGCCGCGGTGTGGTCGCACTGCTCAGCGACTGGTTCCCGAAGACCACCGGCGAGATCGTCCACGTGGACGGCGGTCTGCACGCCATCGGCGCCTGAGGCAGCCGGAGGGTACGCCGGACACCGGCGCCCGAGAGCATCGGCGCCGAGACAGCCGAAAAGCAACGCCCCGTTCCCCGTACGCACGGGGGGCGGGGCGTCGCCCGTATGGAGCAGCTGACCGGGTCCCCCGGGCCGTGCAGCACGCACGCTGGGAGGGACGACCGCCCCCAAGCCGAACGGCCCAGGAGGTCAGCTTGTGCGCCTGTCCCGCCGGCTCGCCCCGGCCTTCGTCGTCCTCGCCCTGCTGACGGTCCTGCCGTACGAGGCCCTGCCGCACCGGTCCGGCAGGAGCGCGCCGCACGCGGGTGTGAAGACCGGCGGGAAGACCGCGCCGGGGCCCTTCGGGTCCGACTGCCGCGTCGGGGTCACCGGCTCGCACGTCGTCGCGTACTGCCACAACCCCTATCCCGACGCCGATCATGTGAGTCTGCACATCGAATGCGGCCACTGGTGGGACGTGGACACCGACACCGACCCGGTGGAGGCCGGGCCCGCGATGACCGTACGACTGTCCGGGCGGTGCTGGCAGGATGTGCGCGCGGCCTGGATCGGCCATGCCCGATGAGCCGGGATCAGCGCTCGCCGGACCGCGCGTGCCTCGGCCGGCACCCCAGCGGATAGCTCGCCGCCTCGGCGGCCGCGGAGGCCGCGTCACCCGAACGGATCGCGTCCACCAGCGGGGTGTGGTCCATATGCACCTCGGGCGTCAGTTCCTCCCCGACGTCCACCCGCAGCCAGTCCCGCAGCACCTCGCCCAGGTCCGCGTACATCGCCGTCATCGCCTCGTTGTGGGAGGCGGCCACCACCGCCAGATGGAAGGTCGCGTCGGCGGTCACGAACGCCTCCGCGTCCCCCGACGCCCAGGCCTCCTCCCGGCGCACCAGCAGCGCGTCCAGCTGCTTGAGGTCGCGCTCGGTGCGCCGCTCGGCGGCCAGCTGGGCGGCGCCCGACTCCAGGGTGGAGCGCAGTTCCGCGATGTGGTCCGGGTCGGCGTCGGCGAAGCGCCGCTGCATCACACCCGCCAGCTCGCTGGTCGCCGCCACATAGGTGCCCGACCCCTGGCGGATGTCCAGCAGGCCGTTGTGCGCCAGCGCCCGGACCGCCTCACGCACCGTGTTGCGGGCGACCCCGAGCATCTCGACCAGCTCGGGTTCGGTGGGGATACGGGAACCCACCGGCCATTCGCCCGACGTGATCTGGTTCCGCAGCTCGGCGATGATCTGCTCGGACAGCGCGGATCGACGGGGGTGGGTCAGCGACATGACGGTCCTTCGTGCGGGCCAGGGGGTGAGACCTGTGGTTCCGGAGCGTAACGCAGGGAGAGTGGACAGCCAATCATCCCATGATTCTATGATGTCCCTCATGGCATATGAAGAGACCGGTACGACGGCGTCCGCGTCGCCACGCCTGCCCGGCGGAACGGGAGCGGCGGCGGGGAAGGGGACGAAGACCGAGACAGGCATCGAAGCGGCACCCGGAGCGGGCGCGGGGCCCGGCGCGGAGGCGGGGACGGAGGCGCAGACACAGCCCCCGGCCGGAGGAACGCCCCTGCGGCCCTGGATGACGAGGCTGATGGTCGTCGGCATCGCCCTCAGCGCGCTGAATCTGCGGCCCGCCATCACCAGCCTCGGCGCCCTGCTGGAGGAGGTGCGCGACGGGCTCGGGATGAGCGGCAGCGTCGCGGGACTGCTCACCTCCGTACCGTCGCTCTGCTTCGCCGTCTTCGGCGTCATGGCCCCGCGGCTCGCCCGCCGCTTCGGACCGGGGGCGGTGATCTGCGCCGGGATGGTGGCGATCACCGCCGGACTGCTGATCCGCCCCTGGGTGGGAAACACCGCGGGCTTCCTCGCCGCCAGCGCGCTCGCCCTGATGGGCATCGCGGTCAGCAATGTGCTGATGCCGGTGATCGTCAAGCGCTGGTTCCCGGACCGGGTGGGCTCCATGACGGGCGTGTACTCGATGACGCTCGCCCTCGGCACCTCGCTGGCGGCGGCGGTCACCGTCCCCGTGACCGACGCCCTGGGCGGGAGCTGGCAGTCGGGACTGACCGTCTGGGCGGTGCTGCCCGCGGTCGCGATCCTGCCGTGGATCCCGTTCGTACGAGGCCGGACTGCCGGTGCCGGTGCCGCCGACGCGCAGGGCTCTACTGCTCACGACCGTGAGGAGCCCGACGGGCTGCGGATCACCCGGAGCCGTACCGCATGGGCGCTGGCCGTCTTCTTCGGGCTCCAGGCCACGGCCGCCTACGTCACCATGGGCTGGATGGCACAGATCTTCCGCGACGCCGGGGTGTCCGCCGGCACGGCCGGTCTGCTGCTGGCGCTCACCATGGTGATGGGGGTGCCGCTCGCCTTCGTCATCCCCCGGCTGGCCTCACGGCTGCCGCACCAGGGCCCGATGGTGGTCGTCCTCGGCGTGTGCGGTCTCCTCGGGTACGCCGGTCTCTACACCGCCCCGGTGAGCGGCGCCCTGGCCTGGGCACTGCTGCTGGGCATCTCCAACTGCGCCTTCCCGCTGGCGCTCACCATGGTGGGGATGCGGTCCCGGACGGGCGCGGGGGTGGCCAAGCTGTCGGCGTTCGCGCAGAGCGCCGGATATCTGCTGTCGATCCCGGGCCCGCTGCTGGTCGGCGTCCTCTACCAGCGGAGCGGTGGCTGGGGCCTGCCGCTCGCGCTGCTCGCCGGGCTCATGGTGCCGCAGGTGGTGGCGGGCATCCTGGCGGGCCGCGACCGGATCGTGGAGGACGAGGCGGCGCGCTGAGCGGAGCGACGGCCACCGCGTGTCCCCGACCCTGCCGGAACCGGGGCGGGGGAGAGGTGCGAAACTGGCCGTATGCCCGTGCTCGACCCGAACCCCCAGAACGGCCAGCGGAAGATGCTCCTGGTCTTCGGCACGTTCCTCGCCATCTTCGTGATCATCGCCATCGTCGCCACACTTGCCTCCCCCTGATGGCCCCTGGGGACCCCTAAGGGATGGTGGGGCCAGCCCCACCATCCCTTAGGGGGTCAGGGTCAGGGTGAAGTGGGTGGATCACCGGATGGGTCGAGGGCCGCCGGATCCGTACCTTCGAAGATGTGGCCGCGAGAGGCGGGGCCACGACCAACCGAAGACCCCGGAGGCAGTCATGTCGGCCCGCACCCCCACCCGGACCCACCCGGCGACCACGGGCGGCGTCGACATACGGCTTCCCTGGTGGGCCTTCGCCCTGCCGGCGCTGGCCTTCGTGGCCCTGCTGGCCCTGATCCTCAACCCGGCGGACGCGAGCGCCGGGGGCGACCCCGCCCTCAGCCACCTCGTCGGACGCATCCAGCAGACGATGACGCATCACGCACAGTGACACCACTCTTACCGCACGCCGCACGCCGCACACCGCCCCCGACCGGCCGACGGCAACGCCTCCTCACCCCCGGTGCGCACGGTCGAGGGGCCGGTTGAGCCACCCGCGCGCGGGCGCGCACCCGGCGTCGTCAACTCCCTGCGCCCGACGGCCTGTCTCATGCGAAGCTGGGACGCATGAGCTCCGCAGAACCCCGCAGGATCGTCCTCTTCCGGCACGCCAAGGCCGACTGGCCGCAGGTGGCCGACCACGAGCGTCCGCTCGCCGAGCGGGGCCGCATGGACGCGGCCGTCGCCGGACGTCGGCTGGCCGACACCGGTATCCCCTTCGACCTGGCTCTCTGCTCCACCGCGACGCGTACCCGTGAGACCTGGAAACTCGCGGTCCAGGAGCTGCCGCACCGGCCGAGAACCGTCTACGAGGAGCGGCTCTACGAGGCCTCGCCCGGCGAGCTGATCGCCGTGCTCAACGAGACCTCCGGCGAGGCACGGAATCTGATCCTGATCGGCCACAACCCGGGCGTCCAGGGCCTGGCCGAGGTCCTCACCGACGCGGCCGACGACGACGCCCGCGAGCGGATGAGCCGGCACGGCTTCCCGGCCGGGGCCTTCGCCGTCCTCACCTTCGAGGGCTCCTGGAAGTCGCTGGAGCCGGGCACGGCCACCCTGCACGACTACTGGGCGCCGACCGAGTAGCCCTCACGGCGAGCGAGCGGTCCCCGACCCGACGGGCCCGGCGCCGAGCCGGACCCCGTCGACGGGCTGTCCACGCCCTGTCCCGCCTCGGGGTCAGTGCGTGTCCTCCTGGGTGTCCGCCGCCTCGACCTCTTCCCGGGTGACGCCCAGCAGATACAGCACGGTGTCCAGGAAGGGGAAGTTCACCGCGGTGTGCGCGGCCTCCCGCACGACGGGCTTGGCGTTGAAGGCGACGCCAAGCCCGGCCGCGTTCAGCATGTCCAGATCGTTGGCCCCGTCACCGATCGCCACGGTCTGCGCCAGCGGCACCCCCGCCTCGGCGGCGAACCGGCGCAGCAGCCGCGCCTTGCCCGCCCGGTCCACGATCTCCCCGACCACCCGGCCGGTCAGCCGTCCGTCGACGATCTCCAGCGTGTTGGCCTGGGCGAAGTCCAGTCCGAGCCGCTCCTGCAGATCGTCCGTCACCTGGGTGAACCCGCCGGAGACCACCCCCACTTGGAAGCCGAGCCGCTTCAGTGTACGGATCAGGGTGCGGGCGCCCGGAGTGAGCCGGACCTCCGAGCGAACCTTGTCCACCACCGACGCGTCCAGCCCCTTGAGCAGCGCCACCCGCGCGTGCAGCGACTGCTCGAAGTCCAGTTCGCCGCGCATGGCCGCGGCCGTGACCTCGGCGACCTCCGCCTCGCACCCGGCGTGCGCCGCGAACAGTTCGATGACCTCGTCCTGGATGAGCGTGGAGTCCACGTCCATGACCACCAGACGCTGGGCCCGGCGGTGCAGACCGGCCGCGACGACGGCGATATCGACCCCGAGCGCCGAGGCGTCGGTGACCAGGGCGGTGCGCAGCGGCTCCGTCTCCACCCCGGACACGGCGAACTCCACGGCCGTCACCGGGTACTTGGCCAGCCGGAAGATTCGGTCGATGTTGCCGCCCGCATCGGTGATACGGGCGGCGATGGCGGCCGTCGACTCGGCGCTCAGCGGGCTGCCCAGCACGGTGACCAGCGAGCGGCCGAGGCCACGCGGGCGGTTGTCGCCGATGCCGGAGATGATCTCCGCCTGCATCTTCATGGACTCCGCCCAGCTGTGGACGGTGGCCCGCAGATCGCCCTCGATCCCGGACGGGGGCACGGTCACCAGGGCGCACAGCACCATCCGGCCCCGGGTGACGACCTGCTCGATGTCGACGACATCGACGTTGTAGGCGGCCAGAGTGTCGAACAGCCCGGCGGTCAGGCCGGGCCGGTCCTTGCCGAAGATCTTGACAAGGAGAGTGGGGGCGTCGGAGGTCTGCGAAGCGCTCATGGTGCTTCCACCGTATCCGGCACCCCCTGCCCGCGCGTGTCCGGTCCGACCAGCGGACGGGGAACAGTGGGTGACGGACCGATGACGTGCCTCTTGAGCAGCGGTGACGGCACGGATTACCCCTGATCGGCGGTGCGGGGGACGGAGTAAGGGTGTGGCGCGGCCCGGTCCGGCGCCGGCCGGCCGCGCCCCGCGGGACCGATCGGGCGGGGGAGACGATAGGGTCGGCCCTGATCCAAGGAGCCGGAGTCCGCGGGTTCCCCCGCGCGGGGACCGGGAGGGCGGTTCGGCCGACCGGGCCGACGTGGGGAACCCTGGAACACCCTCCGCGTCCGGTGCCTGTGCGCATTCCTCTCAAGGACCGGCTTCCGGTCGGAGGGCCGGTCCTGTCATAGTTCCCCACGATGTTCGACACATCCCTGGACTCCCCAAAACGGGGGCAACTCGGGGGACAGATCAGTGGGGCATGGAGTGCCTGAACTCGTACTCGAATTGAACGGACGCACCTGGACCCTCGACGGGTCCGGGCCATACACCCTCGGACGAGATCCGCAGGGGGACATCGTGCTCGAGGACGCCAGGGTTTCCTGGCGCCACGCCACGATCAGCTGGAACGGCGGCAGTTGGGTGGTCGAGGACCTCGGCAGCACCAACGGCACCTTTGTGCACGGCCGACGGGTCCAGCAGCTGGACATCGGTCCGAGCACGGCCGTCTATCTGGGCAACCCGACCGACGGGCCGCGCCTGAACCTGTCCGGTTCCGCGGCCGCCGTGCCCGCCGGGCAGGTCCAGCCGCAGCAGCCGTACGCGGCCCAGGGCGCCGACGCCGGCTGGGGCGGGCAGGTGCCGCACCAGCCGGCCGTCGCACAGGACCCGCAGCAGCAGGCCCCGCAGCAGGCCGCCGTGGAGATCCCGCAGCAGCAGGGCCCCGGTGGTGGCGCGGGGGCGCCATCGGTCCACAGCGACCGCAGCCCGACCTCCTTCCACGAGTTCTCCCTGGGCCGGGTGATGCGCATCGGCCGTGCACTGGAGAACGACCTGGTCGTCTCCGACCTCCAGGTCTCGCGCCACCACGCGGAGTTCCACGCCACACCCGACGGCCGCTTCGAGATCCGCGACCTGGGCTCGCACAACGGCACGTTCATCAACGGCATGCCGATCGGCAAGGGCGGCACCGCGCTGCTCGACCCGCACGACATCGTCGGCGTCGGCCACTCGACGTTCCGTCTGGTCGGCGACCGCCTCGAGGAGTTCGTCGACACCGGCGAGGTCTCCTTCTCCGCACGCCACCTCACCGTCACGGTCGACAGCGGCAAGCAGATCCTCCGGGACGTCTCCTTCGGAGTCCCGGAGAAGTCGCTGGTCGGCGTGATCGGCCCGTCCGGTTCCGGCAAGTCGACCCTGCTGAAGGCGCTCACCGGCTACCGCCCCGCCGACCAGGGCGACGTCCTCTACGACAACCGGAACCTGTACAAGCAGTTCGCCCAGCTGCGGCAGCGCATCGGCCTGGTCCCGCAGGACGACATCCTGCACAAGGAACTGACGGTCAAGAAGGCCCTCAAGTACGCGGCCAAGCTGCGTTTCCCCGCCGACACCACGGCCGGCGAGCGCGACAAGCGCATCGACGAGGTGCTGCGCGAGCTGAAGCTGGACATCCACCGGGACAAGAAGGTCACCTCGCTCTCCGGCGGTCAGCGCAAGCGCGTCTCGGTGGCCCTCGAACTGCTCACCAAGCCGTCGCTGATCTTCCTGGACGAGCCCACCTCCGGTCTGGACCCGGGCATGGACCGCGATGTGATGCAGCTGCTGCGCGGCCTCGCCGACGACGGCCGTACGGTCCTCGTCGTCACCCACTCGGTGGCCGAGCTGGCCCTGTGCGACAAGCTGCTGGTGATGGCGCCCGGCGGTGCCGTCGCCTACTACGGCCCGCCCGAGGAGGCGCTGAACTTCTTCGGCTACGAGACCTGGGCCGATGTCTTCTCCGCCTTCGAGAACTACCGCGACTACGACTGGGCGGGCCGCTGGAAGGGCTCGCAGCACTACCAGATCTACGCCGCGGACATCGACGCCGTCGAGCCGCAGTCGGCCCCGGTGCCGGCGGCGCAGGCGATGAAGCCGCCCAAGCCGCAGGGCTGGTTCTCCCAGCTCGGCACCCTGATCCGGCGGTATGTCTCGGTCATCGCCTCCGACAAGGGTTTCCTGCTGCTGAGCGTGATCCTGCCGGCGGTGATCGGCGCGGTGAGCCTGCTCATCAACCATGAGCGGGGCCTGCTGGCCAACCCGGTCAACCCGAAGACCGGGATACCCGTCCCCAACGGCACCGCCACCACGGTCCTGCTGATCCTCGCGGTCGGCGCCTGTTTCGCGGGCGCCGCCAACTCCGTCCGCGAGCTGATCAAGGAACGGGTCATCTACGAACGGGAGCGCGCCACGGGCCTGTCCCGCTCCGCGTATCTGATGTCGAAGGTGATCGTCCTCGGCGTCGTCACCATGCTCCAGGGCCTCATGGTCGGCATGATCGGCTTCGCCAGCCGGGAGGTCCCCGAGACGGGCCTCGTGCTGGGCCACGCCACCCTGATCGAGCTGTGCCTGCCGATCATGGCACTGGGCTTCACCTCGATGATGTTCGGCCTGGTCATCTCCGCCCTGGTGAAGACCTCCGAGAAGACCATGCCGCTGCTGGTCATGTTCGCGATCATCCAGGTCGTCTTCACCGGCTGTCTGTTCACGCTGCACGGCACGCTCGGCGTCAACGAGTTCTCGTATCTGATGCCGTCCCGCTGGGCGGTCGCCGCGGCCGGCACCACGCTGGACTTCAACAAGATCGCCCCCAATACGGACGACCCCACCAGCACGGACCCCTTGTGGGACCACACGGCGGGGGCCTGGACGCTGGACATGGTGGCGCTGATCGCCCTCGGCGCGCTCTGCGGCTTCCTGGTGGCCCGCTTCCTGCGCCGCCATGAGCCGGAGGTCATGCGCAAGTAACCGCCGTCGCACCACGCCGAAGGGCGGCACCCCGTATGGGTGCCGCCCTTCGGCGTGTGGGCCCGTGGCCGCTACGGCGTGGCACGCCTGCGGTCCGCACGGATGTCCGCGCCGGACACCCGGCGTCCGGCGTCAGTACGCGCTGTTGACGTTGTCGATCGAGCCGTACCGGTGCGCCGCGTAGTTGGCGGCGGCGGTGATGTTGGCGACCGGGTCGTAGATGTTCGCCGAGGTGCCGTGCACGTGGTAGGTGCTGAAGGTCGGCGGGATGACCTGGAGCAGACCCTTGGACGGGATGCCGTTACGGGCGTTGATGTCCCAGTTGTTGATGGCCATCGGGTTGCCCGAGGACTCCCGCATGATGTTGCGGTGCAGGCCGTTGTACGAGCCCGGGATGCCCTTCTTCGCCATGATGTCGAGGGACTGGCGGATCCAGCCGTCGAGGTTGTTGGCGTAGCTCTTGGCCTTGGGCGCGGCCGGCTTGACCGCGGGGCGCTGGGCGGACCGGTCGGCGGCCTGCTGGGTCGCGTGCTGCTGCGCCGCCTTCTTCAGGGAGGCCGCCTTCGCCTTGGTGGCGATGGCCTCGGCCTTCAGCAGGGAGGGCGCCATCTGGTCGGTGACGCTGGCCTTGATTCCCTTGGGCGCCTGGTTGCCGAGGGCCACCGGGGCGGAGGCCACCGAGGTCTGAGCGGTGGGTGCGGCCTCGCTCGGAGCGGCGGTGAAGGCGAGGGTGGCGGCACCGAGGGTGGCCACACAGGCGGCGGAAATCTTGTGGGTCTTGGTCAGCGCGTTGGCACGACGTATGACGGTGTTCTTGAGCATGCGGGGGACCTCTCGTATAGCGGGAGGTCGCTCCGGGTGCCGGGGACGTCAGGTGTTTCCAGCACAAGCGCCGCGGGTACAACCCCGCAGCGCCGAGCGACTGGAGCAATTCTTAGCGGCCGCAAAAACTCCAGGCAAAGGTGTGACGTACTATCCCGGATAGGGGACACAGGCACGGCGAAACGGGACAAAATGCCTAATCCATCCCGTTCGTGAGGGGCCTGTCCGTCTCCTATGTCCCCTAGTACGTGATCTGGGTCCTATGCGCGGCCTCACATCCGGCACCCCTCGATCTCACAGGGAGTTGCTGGAGCAATCCGTTGCGTCGCTGGATTTCCGGAGCCCGGCCGCCGGGAACGGGGCCGCCCTCGGGACTAGGTCTTTCGGCCCGGGTGCGGCCGTCCGGCGTCGGATACGCACCGTCACACCCCACCGGTACGGTGAGGCCATGAGCCATCTACCCAGGTCGGGCCTGTACGCGGTCAGCTCCGCGCTGCTGGCCATGAGCAGGCATCTGGAGGTGCGCGACGTCCTCAAGACGATCGTGGCCTCCGCCCGTGAGCTGCTCGACGCGGAGTACGCGGCCCTGGGCGTCCCGGACGACCACGGGGGCTTCGCCCAGTTCGTGGTGGACGGCGTCAGCGACGAACAGTGGAAGGCCATCGGCCCGCTCCCGCGCCAGCACGGCATCCTGGCCTCGATGCTGCACGGCGCGAAGCCCGAGCGGATCGCCGACGTCCGCGAGGACCCCCGCTTCGAGGGCTGGCCGGAAGCCCACCCCGATATGTCCGACTTCCTGGGCCTGCCCGTCCGCGACGGCGACGAGACCATCGCGGCGCTGTTCCTCGCCAACAAGAGGTGCCCCAGGCCGCAGGGCGGCTGCGGCTTCACCGAGGAGGACGAGGAACTGCTCTCGATCCTCGCCCAGCACGCCGCGATCGCCCTCACCAACGCCCGCCTCTATGAGCGCAGCCGGGAGCTGACCATCGCCGAGGAGCGCTCCCGGCTTGCCCATGAGCTGCATGACGCGGTCAGCCAGAAGCTCTTCTCCCTCCGGCTCACCGCCCAGGCGGCGGCCGCCCTGATCGACCGCGCTCCGGGGCGGGCCAAGGAGGAGCTCCAGCAGGTGGCCGCGCTCGCCGCGGAGGCCACCGACGAGCTGCGGGCCGCCGTGGTCGAGCTGCGGCCCGCCGCCCTCGACGAGGACGGCCTGGTCGCCACCCTGCGCACCCAGATCCAGGTCCTCGACCGTGCCCACAGCGCGCGGGTGGCCTTCAGCAGCTTCGGGGTCCGCGCGCTGCCGGCCGCCCAGGAGGAGGCGCTGCTGCGCGTCGCCCAGGAGGCCCTGCACAACGCCCTGCGGCACTCCGGTGCCCGGCGCGTCGAGGTGACGCTGCACCGGCGCGGCCCGCGCGCCGTGCTGCGGGTCGCGGACGACGGCAGCGGATTCGACCCCGGGGAGACCCGCCGTGCGGGCCGCCACCTCGGCCTGGTCTCGATGCGTGACCGGGCGAGCGGGGTCGGCGGCTCGCTGACCGTGGAGTCGGCGCCCGGCAAGGGCACCACGATCGAGATGGAGGTACCCGGTGGCTGACCCGATCAAGGTGCTGCTTGTCGACGACCACCAGGTGGTCCGCCGTGGTCTGCGGACCTTCCTGGAGGTGCAGGACGACATCGAGGTCGTCGGAGAGGCGTCCGACGGCGCCGAGGGGGTGGCCCGCGCGGAGGAGCTGAGACCCGATGTCGTCCTCATGGACGTCAAGATGCCGGGCATGGACGGCATCGAGGCGCTGCGCAGGCTCCGCGAGCTGGACAACCCCGCGCGTGTGCTGATCGTGACCAGCTTCACCGAACAGCGCACGGTGGTCCCCGCCCTGCGCGCCGGCGCCGCCGGATATGTGTACAAGGACGTGGACCCCGACGCGCTCGCCGGCGCCATCCGCTCGGTGCACGCGGGCCATGTCCTGCTCCAGCCGGAGGTCGCGGAGGCGCTGCTGTCCCAGGAGGAGGCCCCGTCGGGCCAGGGCAGGGCCGGCTCGCTCACCGAACGGGAGCAGGAGGTGCTGGGGCTGATCGCGGACGGTCGCTCCAACCGGGAGATCGCCCGGGCGCTGGTGCTGTCGGAGAAGACGGTGAAGACCCATGTCTCCAACATCCTGATGAAGCTCGACCTGGCGGACCGCACCCAGGCCGCCCTCTGGGCCGTACGCCACGGCGTCGACCGCTGACCACCCCTGCCGGCCGCCGGGCACGACGCCTCTCCGCCGTACGACGTGAGCCCCGGGCCCGGCACTCCGGATACGGAGAGCGGCGTCCCCGTCGCCGTCGCGTTCTGCCGGGGGTCCACTGAGCCCCTTCGGGGCGCCCCTCGGCAGTCACCGCCTCTCCTTCCGGGGGCAGGACTGGGCGGAGCCCGGGTTCCGGAGTACACGCTCCGTGTACAGAGGACGGCGCCCCGCTTACCGTGGCGCGCCGCCGGCGGTCAGCGCTGACGCCCCTCGGGGCGCCCCCGACGCCTCGGCGGTCACCGCCTCCTTCTCCGGACGGCAGGGACGGGGCGAGGCCCGGCGCCCGGAGCACAGGCCTCGGATATGGAGGACGGCGTCCCCGCCGCCGTGGCATCCCGCCGGAGGTCTGCGCACTTCGGGGCGCCCCTCGGCAGTCACCGCCCCTCCGGGACCCGAGACCCGGGGCCCGGGCCCCGGAGCACACGCTCCGTGTACGGAGGACGGTTTTCCGGTCGCCCTGGCGCGCCGCCGGGGTCAGCACTGACGGCCCCTCGGGGCGCGCCCCCGGCGGTCGCCGCCTCTTCCTCCGCGAGGCAGGGGCGGGGCGGGGCCCGGTCCTCCCGGTGACCGGGGTCACGCACCCGGTCAGCGGATCTCGCGCTGCTCCACGACGGAGTTGTACGCCGCGACCTGCGCGCGGCGGGAGGTTCGTTCCACCGGGCGCAGGGCCTGGGCCCGGGCCGCCATCTCGGAGGCGCTGACCGCACCCCCGTGCCCGTTCTCGTACGCCACCGAGATCAGCAGCCCCACCCGCTGGGCCAGCTCCAGCACCCGTACCGCCCGCGGCGGATATCCCGGTGCCAGTACCTCCCGACCCCGCTCGGCCCGCGCCCGGTACGCGCCGATCGCCGCCTCCGCCACCGGCCCCGAGCCCGCCACATCCAGCCGCGACAGCACCTCCGTCGCCTCGCGCAGCGCCTCCGCCAGCTCCCGCTCGGCCTCCCCGAGCGAGGGCACATCGGCGGGCGGAGCCTCCCGCACCGGAAGACAGTGCCAGACGACCTCGGCATGCACATCGCCCTCCGGACCCGCCTCGTACAGCTCGGGCACCAGACCGAACGCGGCCCCGTGACAGACCACCGCCTCCTCGGCCTCCAGGGCCCGCGCGTTGAACTCCGGCGGACCGCTCAGCCCCAGCGGATGCCCCGGTGCGGGCAGCGCGATCCGCAGACCGGTCACCCCGAGCGTCCGCAGCCGGCCCAGCGCGAACGTGAGACCGACCGGCGCGGACTCGCCCGGCAGACCCCGGACGCGGTGCACCGCATCCTCACCGACGATGGCGGACGCGGCGTCGTCCGGAGGGACAAGTCCGGCCAAAAGAGCATTTCCCCATGCGGCCAGGCGTCCTGAGCGTGGTTCCGAGAGCATGCCCCCACCCTAAGGACCTGACCTATGGAATAGGCGGGGCGACCAGTGGCGTAGATTTCATGGGGGCTGCGCCCATCGGCGTGGCGGACCGCGCCCACAGGCGTACGCGAGAGCCGACACAGGCCACACTGCAAGGGGAGACTACGCGCTCATGAGCGATGTTCTGGAGCTTGAGGACGTATCTGTGGTCCGCGAGGGCCGGGCGCTGGTGGACCAGGTCTCCTGGTCGGTCAAGGAGGGCGAGCGCTGGGTCATCGTCGGTCCCAACGGCGCCGGCAAGACGACCCTCCTCAACGTCGCCTCGAGCTACCTCTACCCCTCCTCCGGCACCGCCACCATCCTCGGTGAGACCCTCGGCAAGCCCGGCACCGACGTCTTCGAGCTGCGCCCGCGCATCGGCATGGCCAGCATCGCCATGGCCGAGAAGCTGCCCAAGAGCCAGACGGTCCTCGGGACCGTGCTGACCGCGGCCTACGGCATGACGGCCGGCTGGCACGAGGAGTACGAGGACGTCGACGAACAGCGCGCCCGTGCCTTCCTCGACCGCCTCGGCATGAGCGACTTCCTCGACCGGAAGTTCGGCACCCTCTCCGAGGGCGAGCGCAAGCGCACCCTCATCGCCCGCGCCCTGATGACCGACCCCGAGCTGCTGCTCCTGGACGAGCCCGCCGCCGGACTCGACCTCGGCGGCCGCGAGGACCTCGTACGCCGTCTCGGCCGTCTCGCCCGGGACCCGATCGCCCCCTCGATGATCATGGTCACCCACCATGTCGAGGAGATCGCCCCCGGCTTCACCCACGTCCTGATGATCCGTCAGGGCAAGGTGCTCACCGCGGGCCCGTTGGAGCTCGAACTCACCTCCCGCAACCTCTCCCTCTGCTTCGGACTCCCGCTCCTCGTGGAGCAGGTCGGCGACCGCTGGACGGCTCGGGGCCTGCCCCTGTCCTGACCCGCCCCGTCCCGATATCACCGAAACCTCGCGAAACGCCCTGAGGGGGTTGGCTCAACCTGCTCTGTGCCCTGTCGGCGAAGGGGCCCTCGGCCCTACCATGACCATGTGAACATCGACACATGGGTGTGGTGGCTGGTCGGTGCGGCGGCGCTCGGCATCGGACTGGTGATCACCACGTTGCCGGAGCTCGGCATGCTCGCGGTGGGCGCTCTCGCGGCCGCCGCGGTCTCCGGGCTCGGAGGCGACGCCGTCATCCAGGTCGTCGTCTTCGCCGTGGTCTCGGTGGCGCTCATCGCCGTGGTCCGGCCCATCGCCGCCCGGCATCGCTCCCAGAACCCCGAACTCGCCACGGGCATCGAGGCGTTGAAGGGGAAGCGGGCCACCGTCCTGGAACGCGTCGACGGCTCCGGCGGCCGGGTCAAACTCGCCGGGGAAGTCTGGTCGGCGCGCGCCCTCGACTCCGAACTCATCTATGAGGTGGGCCAGGAGGTGGACATCGTGGACATCGAGGGAGCCACCGCCGTCGTCATGTGATCCGGCGGGCGCAACCGGGGCGAACTCCCCACACGGCGCACGCGGTTCTGTCAGACTCAAGCCGCAAGATCTTCAACAAGCATAAAATCTGCCACAAAGGGTTCCGAACGTCGCCGAAGGCGCCGAAGCGGAGAAGGGGAACGGGGAATTCACGATGGAACCGATCATCATCGTCCTGATCATTCTGGTGGTGTTGGTCTTCATCGCCCTGATCAAGACGATCCAGGTCATCCCACAGGCGAGCGCCGCCATCGTCGAGCGCTTCGGCCGTTACACCCGGACACTGAACGCGGGCCTGAACATCGTGGTCCCGTTCATCGACACCATCCGCAACCGCATCGACCTGCGTGAACAGGTCGTTCCCTTCCCGCCCCAGCCGGTGATCACCCAGGACAACCTGGTCGTCAACATCGACACGGTCATCTACTACCAGGTGACCGACGCCCGGGCCGCCACCTACGAGGTCGCCAGCTACATCCAGGCCATCGAGCAGCTCACCGTCACCACCCTCCGCAACATCATCGGTGGCATGGACCTGGAGCGCACCCTGACCTCCCGCGAGGAGATCAACGCGGCACTGCGCGGCGTCCTCGACGAGGCCACCGGCAAGTGGGGCATCCGCGTCAACCGCGTCGAGCTGAAGGCCATCGAGCCCCCGACCTCCATCCAGGACTCGATGGAGAAGCAGATGCGCGCCGACCGTGACAAGCGCGCCCAGATCCTCACCGCGGAAGGTACGCGTCAGGCGGCCATCCTCACCGCGGAGGGCGAGAAGCAGTCCCAGATCCTGCGTGCCGAGGGTGACGCCAAGGCCTCCGCCCTGCGCGCCGAGGGTGAGGCCCAGGCCATCCGTACGGTCTTCGAGTCCATCCACGCCGGTGACCCGGACCAGAAGCTGCTCTCCTACCAGTACCTCCAGATGCTCCCGAAGATCGCCGAGGGCGACGCCAACAAGCTCTGGATCGTGCCCAGCGAGATCGGCGACGCCCTGAAGGGCCTCTCCGGTGCGATCGGCAACTTCGGCCCGATGGGCGGGGGTTCGGGCAACAGCGACTCCGGGAAGTCCATCGGCAAGGGCGACGGGGGCGGGGAGCGCCGCGAGCGGCCGTCCATCGACTGACCGACCCTGCACACGACAGCGGGCCCGCCTCCCCACGGAGGCGGGCCCGCTGTCGTACGCGGTCCCCGTGCGGCCCCGGGCACGGATGCCGTCCCCTGGATCAGGCCGCCGACCGCGTCAGCCAGTCCGGCAGCGCCCCCAGATCGTCCCGCCCGAGCGTCAGCAGCATCGCGTCGGCCGGCGTCGGCTCGAACGGCTGTCGCAGCAGCGGCATACCGGCCTGCTCCGGGGTGCGGTCCGCCTTGCGGTGGTTGTCCTCGGCGCACGAGGCGACCGTATTGAGCCAGGTGTCACCACCGCCGTGGGACCGCGGCACCACATGGTCCACGGTCGTCGCCCGCCTCCCGCAGTACGCGCACCGGTGCCCGTCCCGCACCAGCACACCCCGCCTCGACCACGGGGCTTGTCTTCGGAAGGGCACCCGTACATAGCGTCGGAGCCTGATGACCCGGGGCGCCGGTATGTCCACAGCGGCCCCCCGCATACGGAGTTCGGGGTGGGCCTGTTCGACGACGGCCTTGGACTGCAGCACCAGAACGACGGCTCGGTTCAGCGTCACCGTCGACAGCGGCTCGAAGCTCGCGTTCAGCACCAGCGTGTCACGCATCCGGCCCACCTCCTGTGTGCACCTGCCCACCCCCTGGCGGGCTGGATCAACTCTGGCCGGGCACGCCGAGATGGACAACGCAATAAAAAATGCCCGCCTCCGGCCGCTTCGGGACCAGAGACGGGCAAACGTTCGGTGAACGTCAGTCAGCGGGGCACGGTGTCAGCCCGCTGCCGGGTTCTCGTACTCCCCGATGAGCTGGGCGCGCGCCAGCGTGTGGAACCGCAGATTGAAGCCGACCACCGCGGGGGAGGCGTCCGCGTCCGGACCGAGCTTCTCCTGATCGACGGCGTACACCGTGAACACATACCGGTGCGGTCCGTCCCCGGGCGGCGGGGCGGCGCCCCCGAAGTCCTTCGTCCCGTAGTCGTTGCGCGCGTGCACCACACCGGAGGGCAGCCCCTCGAACTTCCCGCCGCCCGCACCGGCCGGGAGCTCGGTCACCGAGGCCGGGATGTCGAACAGCACCCAGTGCCAGAACCCGCTCCCCGTGGGGGCGTCCGGGTCGTAGCAGGTCACGGCGAAGCTCTTGGTCTCGGGCGGGAAGCCCTCCCAGCGCAGTTGCGGCGAGGTGTTCCCGGCCGCGTACACCTGGGCGTCCTTGAGCCCGGCACCCGGCTCGACGTCCTCACTCGTCACCGTGAACGCCGGCACGGGCGGATGGAAGTCATGCGGCAGCGGACGCCTCTTGGACTCGGTCACCTCGGCACCTCCAGGTCAGTGGATCAATGGTTCGGTTCAGAGCCTAGAACCAGCTGCGCCTGCTGCCGACCTCCGACAGCCACTGGTGAAGGTAGGCGGCCCAGTCCGTGTCCTGGAAGTCGTACAGCCCGACCTGGAAGCAGTGGTAGCTGTCGCTGCCCTCGTCGAACAGACCGGGCTTCTTGTCCATCTCCAGGACGACGTCCATCGCCTGCCCGTCCGCCACAAAGCTCAACTCGACCTGGTTCAGGCCGCGATACTGCGGCGGCGGGTAGAACTCGATCTCCTGGTAGAAGGGGAGCTGCTGCCGAGTGCCCCCGATGCGGCCGCTCTCCATGTCCGCGCTCTTGAAATGGAAACCCAGCTGGACGAAGGCGTCCAGAATCGCCTTCTGCGCAGGCATCGGGTGCACCTGGATGGGATCCAGATCACCGGAGTCCACGGCATGCGCGATGTCCAGCTCCGTCGTCACCCCGATGTACATCCCCCGCAACGGCTGCCCGTCGATCATGGTGACGGGCGTCTCCCAGGGAATGTCGAACCCGAACGGCACGATGTGCACGGCCTCCGCCTGGAGCTCGAAGGCGCCCCCGAGCTGAACCCTGGTGAACTCGATGTCCCGCCGGTACTCCGCGTCGTCGTGCCCCTCCACCTCGACCTTGGCCTGCAGACCGAGGCTCAGGCCCTGGATCGACTGGCTGACCGTTCCGCCCTGGATCCGCACCTCGCCCTGGACGACACCGCCCGGTACGACATTGATCTCGGCCAGCTCCGTCTCGACCGACGCCCCGCCGGCACCCAGGCTCGCCAGCAGCCGCTTGAACCCCATGAGTGTTCCCTCCCAGGCGACACCTGTTCCACGGCCCCGCCTCTTGTACGCGTTCTCGACCCTTGATCCCTGGAAACGCGATCCCGCCCGGGGCCGGTTCCGCGCCCTCATGGCTCCGGGGCCTCACCTCTCCCCAGGAGAAGTACCGACCACCCCGGGACACGCACCCGTCTGGACTACGCTCATAAACCATGATCGCGTCCCCCGACCGTACGCCGCTCCCCAGGGACTTCTTCGACCGACCCGTACTGGAGGTCGCCCCCGATCTCCTGGGCCGCCTGATCGTGCGCGCCACCCCGGACGGCCCGATCGAACTGCGTCTGACGGAGGTCGAGGCGTACGACGGTCCGAACGACCCCGGCTCCCACGCCTACCGCGGCCGCACGACCCGCAACGAGGTGATGTTCGGCCCGCCCGGACATGTGTACGTTTACTTCACCTATGGCATGTGGCACTGCATGAATCTGGTGTGCGGGCCGGAGGGCCGGGCCAGTGGCGTACTGCTCCGGGCCGGCGAGATCACCGAGGGGGCCGAGCTAGCCCGCACCCGGCGGCTTTCGGCCCGGAACGACAAGGAACTGGCCAAAGGCCCCGCACGGCTGGCGACCGCCCTGGGTGTGGACCGGGCCCTGGACGGCACGGACGCCTGTGCCCAGGACGAGACCCCCTTGCGCATCCTGACCGGCACCCCGATCCCCTCCGACCAGGTGCGCAACGGTCCCCGCACCGGAGTGGCCGGCGACGGTGGCGTCCACCCATGGCGCTACTGGATCGCCAACGACCCGACGGTCAGTCCCTATCGCGCTCACACACCCCGTCGACGCCGAAGTTGACGCGTCCTTTCGGGGTGCGTAAGGTAGCGCGAGCCGCTTGACACGGGTACGGCAGTCAGCCGACAGCCCGAAGCGGCCAACCCACTACTTCTGTCGCCCCTCATTGAGGGTGAATTCGGCGTGCCTGCACGTCCGAATTCGGACTCGCAGGAACTCGATTATGAGTTGCAGCGGGAATCGGTTAACGTAGTGAATGTCGAAAGGCGAGAGGCGAAAGCCCCGAACCCAAGGCAAATCCCGCCGACAGGGAATCGGATCGAGAAAAGATCTGATAGAGTCGGAAACACCGAAGGGAAGCGCCCGGAGGAAAGCCGAGAGAGAATCTCGGTGAGTACGAAGGAAGCGTCCGTTCCTTGAGAACTCAACAGCGTGCCAAAAGTCAACGCCAGATATGTTGATACCCCGTCTCCGGCCGGTTCGGTCGGGACGAGGTTCCTTTGAAATAACACAGCGAGGACGCTGTGAACCGAGGGGATTATTCCTCCCCTCTGGTTCCGCTCTCGTGGTGTTTACCCCGATCACGGGGAAGCATTCACGGAGAGTTTGATCCTGGCTCAGGACGAACGCTGGCGGCGTGCTTAACACATGCAAGTCGAACGATGAAGCCCTTCGGGGTGGATTAGTGGCGAACGGGTGAGTAACACGTGGGCAATCTGCCCTGCACTCTGGGACAAGCCCTGGAAACGGGGTCTAATACCGGATACGAGCCGGGGAGGCATCTCCCTGGTTGGAAAGCTCCGGCGGTGCAGGATGAGCCCGCGGCCTATCAGCTTGTTGGTGAGGTAACGGCTCACCAAGGCGACGACGGGTAGCCGGCCTGAGAGGGCGACCGGCCACACTGGGACTGAGACACGGCCCAGACTCCTACGGGAGGCAGCAGTGGGGAATATTGCACAATGGGCGAAAGCCTGATGCAGCGACGCCGCGTGAGGGATGACGGCCTTCGGGTTGTAAACCTCTTTCAGCAGGGAAGAAGCGAGAGTGACGGTACCTGCAGAAGAAGCGCCGGCTAACTACGTGCCAGCAGCCGCGGTAATACGTAGGGCGCGAGCGTTGTCCGGAATTATTGGGCGTAAAGAGCTCGTAGGCGGCTTGTCGCGTCGGTTGTGAAAGCCCGGGGCTTAACCCCGGGTCTGCAGTCGATACGGGCAGGCTAGAGTTCGGTAGGGGAGATCGGAATTCCTGGTGTAGCGGTGAAATGCGCAGATATCAGGAGGAACACCGGTGGCGAAGGCGGATCTCTGGGCCGATACTGACGCTGAGGAGCGAAAGCGTGGGGAGCGAACAGGATTAGATACCCTGGTAGTCCACGCCGTAAACGGTGGGCACTAGGTGTGGGCAACATTCCACGTTGTCCGTGCCGCAGCTAACGCATTAAGTGCCCCGCCTGGGGAGTACGGCCGCAAGGCTAAAACTCAAAGGAATTGACGGGGGCCCGCACAAGCGGCGGAGCATGTGGCTTAATTCGACGCAACGCGAAGAACCTTACCAAGGCTTGACATACACCGGAAAGCATTAGAGATAGTGCCCCCCTTGTGGTCGGTGTACAGGTGGTGCATGGCTGTCGTCAGCTCGTGTCGTGAGATGTTGGGTTAAGTCCCGCAACGAGCGCAACCCTTGTCCCGTGTTGCCAGCAGGCCCTTGTGGTGCTGGGGACTCACGGGAGACCGCCGGGGTCAACTCGGAGGAAGGTGGGGACGACGTCAAGTCATCATGCCCCTTATGTCTTGGGCTGCACACGTGCTACAATGGCCGGTACAATGAGCTGCGATACCGTGAGGTGGAGCGAATCTCAAAAAGCCGGTCTCAGTTCGGATTGGGGTCTGCAACTCGACCCCATGAAGTCGGAGTCGCTAGTAATCGCAGATCAGCATTGCTGCGGTGAATACGTTCCCGGGCCTTGTACACACCGCCCGTCACGTCACGAAAGTCGGTAACACCCGAAGCCGGTGGCCCAACCCCTTGTGGGAGGGAGCTGTCGAAGGTGGGACTGGCGATTGGGACGAAGTCGTAACAAGGTAGCCGTACCGGAAGGTGCGGCTGGATCACCTCCTTTCTAAGGAGCACTTCTAGGCCGCCTCGGCGGTCCAGAGGCCAGTACATCGGCGAACGTCCGGTGCTGGTTGCTCATGGGTGGAACGTTGACTACTCGGTCAGGACCTCGGGTCGAAGGCTGCTAGTACTGCTCGTGAGAGCGTGGAACGCATGATCTTCGGACGGGACTTGGCCGGGCACGCTGTTGGGTGTCTGAGGGCGCGGCCGTATGGCTGGGTCTTCGGTGCCGGCCCCAGTAAACTCACTGGATTTTCTGGTGGGGTGATGGGTGGTTGGTCGTTGTTTGAGAACTGCACAGTGAACGCGAGCATCTGTGGCCAAGTTTTTAAGGGCGCACGGTGGATGCCTTGGCACCAGGAACCGATGAAGGACGTGGGAGGCCACGATAGTCCCCGGGGAGTCGTCAACCAGGCTTTGATCCGGGGGTTTCCGAATGGGGAAACCCGGCAGTCGTCATGGGCTGTCACCCGCTGCTGAACACATAGGCAGTGTGGAGGGAACGCGGGGAAGTGAAACATCTCAGTACCCGCAGGAAGAGAAAACAACCGTGATTCCGGGAGTAGTGGCGAGCGAAACCGGATGAGGCTAAACCTATGGCGTGTGAGACCCGGCAGGGGTTGCGTTGTGGGGGTTGTGGGATCTCTCTTCTGTCGTCTGCCGGCGACAGGACGAGTCAGAAACCGTTGATGTAGACGAAGGACATGCGAAAGGTCCGGCGTAGAGGGTAAGACCCCCGTAGTCGAAACGTCAGCGGCTCGTTGGAGAGACACCCAAGTAGCACGGGGCCCGAGAAATCCCGTGTGAATCTGGCGGGACCACCCGCTAAGCCTAAATATTCCCTGGTGACCGATAGCGGATAGTACCGTGAGGGAATGGTGAAAAGTACCCCGGGAGGGGAGTGAAATAGTACCTGAAACCGTGTGCCTACAAGCCGTGGGAGCGTCGGAATGTGCTTGCACATTCTCGTGACTGCGTGCCTTTTGAAGAATGAGCCTGCGAGTTTGCGGTGTGTTGCGAGGTTAACCCGGGTGGGGTAGCCGTAGCGAAAGCGAGTCCGAACAGGGCGTTTGAGTAGCATGCCCAAGACCCGAAGCGGAGTGATCTAGCCATGGGCAGGTTGAAGCGGAGGTAAGACTTCGTGGAGGACCGAACCCACCAGGGTTGAAAACCTGGGGGATGACCTGTGGTTAGGGGTGAAAGGCCAATCAAACTCCGTGATAGCTGGTTCTCCCCGAAATGCATTTAGGTGCAGCGTCGTGTGTTTCTTGCCGGAGGTAGAGCACTGGATAGGCGATGGGCCCTACCGGGTTACTGACCTTAGCCAAACTCCGAATGCCGGTAAGTGAGAGCGCGGCAGTGAGACTGTGGGGGATAAGCTCCATGGTCGAGAGGGAAACAGCCCAGAGCATCGACTAAGGCCCCTAAGCGTACGCTAAGTGGGAAAGGATGTGGAGTCGCACAGACAACCAGGAGGTTGGCTTAGAAGCAGCCACCCTTGAAAGAGTGCGTAATAGCTCACTGGTCTAGTGATTCCGCGCCGACAATGTAGCGGGGCTCAAGCGTACCGCCGAAGTCGTGTCATTGCAGCATGAGGGCCAACGCCTGCTGTGATGGGTAGGGGAGCGTCGTCTGCCGGGTGAAGCAGCACCGGAAGGTAGTTGTGGACGGTTGACGAGTGAGAATGCAGGCATGAGTAGCGATTCACACGTGGGAAACGTGTGCGCCGATTGACTAAGGGTTCCTGGGTCAAGCTGATCTGCCCAGGGTAAGTCGGGACCTAAGGCGAGGCCGACAGGCGTAGTCGATGGATAACCGGTTGATATTCCGGTACCCGCTGTGGAGCGTCAAACATTGAATCCAGTGATGCTAAGGCCGTGAAGCCGTTCCGGACCCTTCGGGGAAAGGAAAGTGGTGGAGCCGCTGAACCAAGTTGGTAGTAGGTGAGTGATGGGGTGACGCAGGAAGGTAGTCCATCCCGGGCGGTGGTTGTCCCGGGGTAAGGGTGTAGCCCGGTGTGTAGGTAAATCCGCACACCTTGTGGGTGAGACCTGATGCCGAGCCGATTGTGGTGAAGTGGATGATCCTATGCTGTCGAGAAAAGCCTCTAGCGAGTTTCATGGCGGCCCGTACCCTAAACCGACTCAGGTAGTCAGGTAGAGAATACCGAGGCGTTCGGGTGAACTATGGTTAAGGAATTCGGCAAAATGCCCCCGTAACTTCGGGAGAAGGGGGGCCACTTCTGGTGATGATCTATACGGTCTGAGCTGGGGGTGGCCGCAGAGACCAGCGAGAAGCGACTGTTTACTAAAAACACAGGTCCGTGCGAAGCCGTAAGGCGATGTATACGGACTGACGCCTGCCCGGTGCTGGAACGTTAAGGGGACCGGTTAGCTCACTTTCGGGTGGGCGAAGCTGAGAACTTAAGCGCCAGTAAACGGCGGTGGTAACTATAACCATCCTAAGGTAGCGAAATTCCTTGTCGGGTAAGTTCCGACCTGCACGAATGGCGTAACGACTTCTCGACTGTCTCAACCATAGGCCCGGTGAAATTGCACTACGAGTAAAGATGCTCGTTTCGCGCAGCAGGACGGAAAGACCCCGGGACCTTTACTACAGTTTGATATTGGTGTTCGGTTCGGCTTGTGTAGGATAGCTGGGAGACTTTGAAGCGGCCACGCCAGTGGTTGTGGAGTCGTCGTTGAAATACCAGTCTGGTCGTGCTGGATGTCTAACCCGGGTCCGTGATCCGGATCGGGGACAGTGTCTGATGGGTAGTTTAACTGGGGCGGTTGCCTCCTAAAGGGTAACGGAGGCGCCCAAAGGTTCCCTCAGCCTGGTTGGCAATCAGGTGTTGAGTGTAAGTGCACAAGGGAGCTTGACTGTGAGACCGACGGGTCGAGCAGGGACGAAAGTCGGGACTAGTGATCCGGCGGTGGCTTGTGGAAGCGCCGTCGCTCAACGGATAAAAGGTACCCCGGGGATAACAGGCTGATCTTCCCCAAGAGTCCATATCGACGGGATGGTTTGGCACCTCGATGTCGGCTCGTCGCATCCTGGGGCTGGAGTCGGTCCCAAGGGTTGGGCTGTTCGCCCATTAAAGCGGTACGCGAGCTGGGTTTAGAACGTCGTGAGACAGTTCGGTCCCTATCCGCTGTGCGCGTAGGAGTCTTGAGAAGGGCTGTCCCTAGTACGAGAGGACCGGGACGGACGAACCTCTGGTGTGCCAGTTGTTCTGCCAAGGGCATGGCTGGTTGGCTACGTTCGGGAGGGATAACCGCTGAAAGCATCTAAGCGGGAAGCCTGCTTCGAGATGAGGACTCCCACCCACTTGATGGGGTAAGGCTCCCAGTAGACGACTGGGTTGATAGGCCAGATCTGGAAGCATCGTGAGGTGTGGAGGTGACTGGTACTAATAGGCCGAGGGCTTGTCCTCAGTTGCTCGCGTTCACTGTGTTGGTTCTGAGACAACGATCCGTTGTCGGTTCAGAGCAGAACATCAACTGAAGAGTGTGCTTGTTCGCTCGAAACCATTAGGGTTTCGGTGGTCATAGCATGAGGGAAACGCCCGGTTACATTCCGAACCCGGAAGCTAAGCCTCATAGCGCCGATGGTACTGCAGGGGGGACCCTGTGGGAGAGTAGGACGCCGCCGAACAATCTTTGGAGGACCCTTGGTCCCAGCGACTTGCTGGGACCAAGGGTCCTTTTTTGTTTTTCCGGAGCGCGGCGGATACTCGGCTGCGTGAGCATACTTGCGGTAACGAAGACAGGAGTCACCCATGTCCACCAACTCTCCCGACGAGCGTCCTGAGCGCGACCAGCGCCGCCGGGACAGTGGTGACCGTGGCGGCTACCGCGGAGCAGCGGGCCGGAGTGACGACCGCGGCGGTTACGGAGACCGTGGTGGGTTCGGCCGGCGTGACGACCGCCGAGGCGATGACCGTGGCGACCGCGGTGGCTTCCGCCGCGACGAGCGTCGCGACGACCGCCGTGACGAACGTCGCGATGACCGTGGCGGTTACGGGGACCGTGGTGGCTACGGCCGACGCGAGGAGCGTCGTGACGACCACCGTGGCGACCGCGGGGGCTTCCGTGGACGCGACGACCGTGGTGGCCAGGGAGACCGCGGCGCACGTCCGTCCTTCCGCCGTGACGATCGCCCGGGCGCCCCGCGCCGTGACGACCGCGACCGCGGCTTCCGCCGGGACGGCGACCGCCCCGCCCACGGGCGCGACGACGACCGTGGGGGCTACGGCCGCCGTCACGACGACCGCGGTGGCTCCGTGCGCCGCGAGGACGGCCGCGGTGAACGCCGTGACGACCGCCGTGACGACCGCGACCGGGGCTTCCGTCGCGACGACCGCGGCGGCTATGGGGACCGTGGTGGGTTCGGCCGGCGTGACGACCGCCGGAGCGATGACCGTGGCGACCGCGGTGGTTTCCGCCGTGACGACCGCCGTGACGACCGCCGTGATGAGCGTCGTGACGACCACCGTGGAGACCGCGCCGGCTACGGCCGCCGTGACGACCGTGGTGGCTTCCGCCGTGACGACCGTCGCGACGACCGCCGTGATGACCAGCGTCGTGACGACCACCGCGGTGACCGTGGCGGTTTCCGCCGTGAGGATCACCGCGATGACCGCGGTGGCTTCCGTCGTGACGACCACCGTGGTGACCGGGGTGGCTTCCGTCGCGATGACCACCGCGATGACCGCGGTGGCTTCCGTGGACGTGAGGATCACCGCGATGACCGTGGTGGTTTCCGCCGTGACGACCGTCGCGACGACCACCGTGGCGACCGGGGTGGCTTCCGTCGCGACGAGCGCCGTGATGACCGTCGCGACGACCGCCGAGGCGACGAGCGCGGTGACCGTGGTGGCTTCCGCGGACGTGACGACCGTGGTGCCCGTGGTCCGCGCCGCGACGACCGTGGGGACCGCGGCGGTCGCCCCGGCGGCTTCCGTGGACGCGACGACCGGCGTGACGACCGGCGTGACGACCGCCGCGGCGGCGGTGGCCGGTTCCGTGACGAGCGGGACCGCGACCGCGAGCCCATCAAGCGGCTGCCGATCCCCGAGGACGTCACCGGCGAGGAGATCGACAAGGACGTACGTCAGGAGCTGCAGAGCCTGCCGAAGACGCTCGCCGAGGATGTCGCCAAGAACCTGGTGATGGTCGCCCGGCTCATCGACGAGGACCCCGAGGGCGCCTACGGGTACTCCAAGGTGGCCCAGCGTCTGGCCTCCCGAGTCGCCGCCGTCCGTGAGGCGGCCGGCTTCGCCGCGTATGCGAACCAGAAGTACGGGGAGGCGCTCGCCGAGTTCCGGGCGGCCCGGCGGATGACCGGGAACCTCGAGCTGTGGCCCCTCATGGCCGACTGCGAGCGTGGTCTCGGCCGTCCCGAGAAGGCGCTGGACATGGCGGGCGCACCCGAGGTGCACAAGCTCGACAAGGCCGGTCAGGTCGAGATGCGGCTCGTCGCGGCCGGTGCGCGGCGTGACATGGGGCAGCTCGACGCCGCCATCGTGACGCTGCAGAGTCCGGAGCTGGCCTCCCACTCGGTGCAGCCGTGGACCGCGCGCCTGCGGTACGCGTATGCCGACGCCCTCCTCGCCGCCGGGCGGGAGAGCGAGGCGCGGGAGTGGTTCGCCAAGGCCGTCGAGGCCGACAAGGACGGCAGCACCGATGCCTCCGACCGGCTCGCCGAGCTGGACGGGGTGGAGTTCGTCGACGTGCTCGACGACGAGGCGGCCGACGAGGGAGAGAAGGGCGAGTCCGCCCCGGCCGAGGACGTGACCGAGGACGGCGAGAACGCCCGGGTTGTCGAGGACACCAGGGTCGTCGACGAAGCCCAGGACACCCAGGGCGACGAAGGCACGCAGAACGGCGGCACCGAGCCCCGCGAGCACTGACAGCCGTTCCACCACGACAGGGGGCGGGATCCCAAGGCCTCGGCCGGGATCCCGCCCCCTGTCATGTCCCGCGGACGGCGACCGGTGTCATGCCGTGGGACGGCGACCGGACGGACCGGTTCTCGGTTCTCAGAACTCCTCGGGAGACGTCAGCGCCCGCAGCACCAGCCCCGACGCCGGCTTGGGCCCGAACGACGTCGACTTGCGCGGCATGGTGACGCCCTGCCGGGCAAGTTCCCGTACGACCTCCTCGCGCACCGGGTGCATCAGCACGGCCGTACCCCCGTCGCGCTCGGCCTTCTCGACCGTCGCGGCGGTGTCGTGGATATAGCCGATGTGCTCCGGGGAATCCTCGGGGATGCGCCAGACGGCGTCGAGGAGCGTGGCGTGCAGAACCGTCGCGTCCAGGGTGCGCCAGGCCTCCGGGTGGTCCGAAGGCACCGTACGGGCCAGCAGTTCGGGCGACGGCCGGTCGACCAGGTGGAAGGCGCCGTCACCCGCCAGCAGAAAGGCGTTACCGGCGCCGGCCGCCTCCGCCAGTGACTCCAGGCCCTCGGACAGCGGGACACGCAGGGTGCGGACCCGGAAGAGGCCCGTGAGCGCGGACAGTGCCTCGGCCACCGGGAGGCGGTGCAGCAGCCGGTGGATCGCGCGCACCCGGAGCGGATGGCGGGCGGTGTCCACCAGCAGGACGAGGCCGAAGTCCCAGGGGCTCGGGGACGGGTGCTCCGCGCGCAGCCGCAGACAGGTCGCCCAGCGATGGTGGCCGTCGGCGATCAGGGCCTGGTGCCCGGCCAGGTCCGACTGGATCTCGGCGAGGTCGGCCGGGTCCGTGACCGCCCAGAGGCGATGACTGAACCCGTCCTCGGTGGTGGTGCACAGCAGCGGTCGGCGCTCGGCGGTGCGTTCGATGACGGCCGTGGCGCCCACCTCGGAGCCGGTGCCGCGGTAGGTGAGCAGCAGCGGTTCCAGGTTGGCGGAGGTCGCGCGCATCAGGGCCGCACGGTCCTCGACCACATGCGGCATCACGTCCTCATGGGGGAGCACCACACCCTCGGACGGCTCCGACAGGCGCAGGGCGCCGATGACACCGCGTTGCAGCAGACCGTCCCCGCGCTGCTCGTAGACATAGAGGCCCGGGTCGGCGTCGGCCCTGAGCACGCCCTCGGCCAGCCAGCGGCGCAGGGTGTCCGCGGCCTGCTTGTTGCGTGCCGCGGGGGTGGACGCCTGGGGCAGAATCAGACGGACGATGTTGTGCGGATCGGCCGATTCGAGGTGCAGCAGCCCGTCCGGCCGTACCACGACGTCGTACGGCGGTGAGGTGACCGCGGCGAGGCTGCCGACGTGGTCGGGGTCGTAGCGCACGCCCCTGAAGGGGGTCAGCTCGAGACCCGTGTGCGCCGGTACGTCCGCGGGACCTGCAGTGTTCATTAATGCATCGTAAGTGCGCCGGTGCGATGCGCGATGATCGGGGAATGCGAGCGAACGAGGAGCGATGTGCAATGAGCGGGACCGTCAGGACGCGGCCCGAGGGCAGTGCCCGGCCCCTGAGCGAGGCGTATGACACGGCGCTGCTCGACCTGGACGGGGTGGTGTACGCGGGCGGAGAGGCGATCGCGCACGCCGTGGAGTCGCTCGGCAGCGCCCGCGCGGGCGGCATGCACCTGGCGTATGTGACCAATAACGCCCTGCGTACGCCGGAGGCGGTGGCCGCGCACCTCACGGAGCTGGGGATACCGGCGGAGGCCGCGGATGTCATCACCTCGGCGCAGGCGGTGGCGCGGCTGATCGCCGAGCAGGTGCCCGCCGGGTCGCGGGTGCTGGTCGTCGGCGGGGAGGGGCTGCGGGTGGCGCTGCGGGAGCGCGGTCTGGTGCCCGTGGAGTCGGCCGACGACGACCCGGTGGCCGTGGTGCAGGGCTACGGCGGCCCTGAGCTGCCCTGGGCGCGTTTCGCGGAGGCCTCGTACGCCGTGGCGCGTGGGGTGCCGTGGTTCGCGTCCAACACGGATCTGACGATTCCGAGCGCCCGGGGCATCGCACCGGGGAACGGGGCGGCGGTGGAGGTCGTGCGGATCGCGACCGGTGCCGAGCCGCAGGTGGCGGGCAAGCCGCTGCCGCCGATGCACCGGGAGACGATCCTGCGGACGGGCGCCGAGCGGCCGCTGGTGGTCGGTGACCGGCTCGACACGGACATCGAGGGCGCCTTCAACGGCGGGGTCGACTCGCTGCTCGTCCTGACGGGCGTGACGGACGGCGCCCAGCTGCTGGCCGCGCCGCCGCACCACCGGCCGACCTATGTCGACGCGGACCTGCGGGGGTTGCTGGGCGGCCAGCCAGAGGTCGTCGCGACGGACGACGGCTATGGCTGCGGCGGCTGGACGGCCAGGGCGAAGGAGCGGCTGGAGCTGGAGGGCGAGGGGGAGACCCTGGACGGGCTGCGGGCGCTGTGCGCGGCGGCCTGGACGGCGGCCGGGGACGGCGTGTGCGCGCTGGACGCGGGGAAGGCTCTGGCACGGCTGGGGCTGTGAGAGCCGGAGGGGGCGGCCCCGCGGATGAGTAGCGAGGATAGGCTAACCTAACCTCGTGTTGGTCGACAGTCCTCCCGAACCGCGCGCGGAAACCGCCCCCGCGCCCCCGAGCCGCCGGGCGATACGGTCCCTCGGTCTCCTTCTCTCGCTCGTGGTGCTGGCGCTCGTCGCGCTGGCGAGCATCGCGATCGGTGCGAAGGGGCTGTCCCCGGCCCAGGTCTGGCACGGACTGTTCCATGACTCGGGGACCTACGCCGATGTCGTGGTCGGCGACCGGATCTCGCGCACCATTCTCGGGCTGCTCGCCGGTGCCGCGCTCGGACTGTCCGGCGCCGTCCTCCAGGCGCTCACCCGCAACCCCCTGGCCGACCCGGGACTGCTCGGCATCAACGCCGGTGCCTCCGCGGCGGTCGTCACCGCCATCACCTTCTTCGGCGTCACCGGCCTGAGCGGCTATGTGTGGTTCGCCTTCGTCGGCGCGGCCGGCGTCGGGGCCCTGGTGTGGTTCCTCGGCGGCAGCCGCAGCGCCACACCGGTGCGGCTGGTGCTCGCCGGCACCGCGATCAGCGCCGCGCTCTACGGCTATCTCCAGGCCGTGATGATCATGGACAATGCCGCGCTCGGCAAGATGCGCTTCTGGACGGTCGGCTCGCTGGCCTCGGCCACCGACGGGACGGTCGTCCAGGTGCTGCCGTTCTTCGCCGTCGGCACGGTGCTCGCCCTGGCCCTGGCCCGCCCGCTGAACGCGATGGCGATGGGCGACGACACCGCCCGCGCCCTCGGGGCGAACCTCAACCGCACCCGGGCCCTGTCGATGGTGGCCGCCACCGTGCTGTGCGGGGCCGCGACCGCCGCCTGCGGCCCGATCGTGTTCGTCGGGCTGATGGTCCCGCATGTCGTACGGTCCTTCACCGGCCCCGACCTGCGCTGGATCCTGCCGTACGCCACGGTCCTGTCGCCCGTGCTGCTGCTCGGCGCCGACGTCGTCGGCCGTATCGTCGCCCGGCCCGCCGAACTCCAGGTCGGCATCGTGACCGCGGTCCTCGGCGGCCCGGTCTTCATCTTCCTCGTACGACGGCGGAGGACGGCCCAGCTGTGAAGACCACCCGCACTCTCCGCGCTCCGGGCGGGCTCTCCGTGCGCTTCGACCTCCGGGCCTTCACCGTCGTCGTCCTGCTGCTGGCCGCCGCGCTCGCCGCGAGCGTCGTCCTGATCGGCACCGGCGACTTCCCGATCCCGGCCGGGGACGTGGTCAGGACCCTGCTCGGCAAGGGCGACCCCGGCCAGGAGTTCATCGTCACCGAGCTGCGGCTGCCGCGTGTGCTCGTGGGTCTGCTGGTCGGCGCCTCGCTCGGGCTGGGCGGCGCGCTGTTCCAGTCGGTCTCGCGCAACCCCCTGGGCAGCCCGGATGTGCTCGGCCTCGGGCAGGGCGCGACCGCCGGGGCGCTCGTGATGATCGTGCTGTTCTCCGGGAGCGCCGCCCAGGTCGCCCTCGGCGCGCTCGCCGGCGGCCTGGTGACCGGACTCGCCATCTATCTGCTCGCCTGGAAGCGGGGCGTGCACGGCTATCGGCTGGTGCTGGTCGGCATCGGAGTCTCCGCGGTCGTCACGGCGGTCAACGGCTATCTGCTCACCAAGGCCGACATCGTCGACGCGGCCCGCGCGGTGTTCTGGATGACCGGCTCCCTCAACGGCCGCGACTGGGAGCAGGTCCTGCCCCTGCTGGTGCTGTGTGCGGTGCTGGTACCGCTCGTCCTCTGCAACGCCCGGGGCCTGCGGATGATGGAGATGGGCGACGACGTCTCCTACGCCCTCGGGGTGCGCGCCGAGCGCGTACGGCTGCTGCTGATGGTGTCCGCGGTGCTGCTCACCGCCGGTGCCACCGCCGCCGCGGGCCCGGTCGGGTTCGTGGCGCTGACCGCACCGCAGCTCGCCCGCCGGCTGACCCGCTCGCCCGGTCCCAACCTGGTGGCCTCCATGGTCATGGGCGCGACCCTGCTGGTCGTCGCGGACTGGGCCTCACAGCGGCTCTTCGGCGCGGACCAGCTGCCCGTGGGCGTGGTGACCGGGGTCCTCGGCGGCGTCTATCTGCTGTGGCTGCTGGTGACCGAGCGCAGGGCGGGACGCATATGAGCGCCGGGAGCGGGCCGGGCACCAACGACCGGGACCAGCGGGACAGCAACCCCCACAGGAACCCCCACAGGGACCCGCACGACCAGAGGAGCACTGTGAACCGTCTCTCCGCCGACAAGGTCACCCTCGCCTATGACCGGCGGGTGATCGCCGAGCAGTTGTCCGTGGAGATTCCCGACCACTCCTTCACCGTGATCGTCGGCCCCAACGCCTGCGGCAAGTCGACCTTGCTGCGCGCCCTGTCCAGAATGCTCAGGCCCGCCCAGGGCCGGGTGCTGCTGGACGGGCAGGTCATCCAGTCGATGCCGGCGAGGAAGGTGGCGCGGACCCTCGGTCTGCTGCCCCAGTCCTCCGTCGCGCCCGACGGGATCACCGTGGGCGACCTGGTGGGCCGCGGCCGCTATCCGCATCAGGGGCTGCTGCGCCAGTGGTCGGACGACGACGAGCGGGTCGTCCGGGAGTCGATGGAGCGCACCGGCGTGGCGGAGCTCGCCGACCGCTATGTCGACGAACTCTCCGGCGGCCAGCGGCAGCGCGTGTGGATCGCCATGGCGCTGGCCCAGCAGACCCCGCTGCTGCTGCTCGACGAGCCGACCACCTATCTGGACATCCAGCACCAGATCGATGTGCTGGACCTCTGTGCCGAGCTGCACGAGGAGCAGGGGCGCACCCTGGTCGCTGTGCTGCACGACCTCAACCACGCCGCCCGGTACGCCACCCATCTCATCGCCCTGCGCGGCGGAAGGGTGATCGCCGAGGGCGCGCCGCACGAGATCGTCACGGCCGGGCTGGTCGAGGAGGTGTTCGGCCTGCGCTGCCAGGTCATCGACGACCCGGAGACGGGCACCCCGCTGGTGGTGCCGGCGGCACGCACGGCACGCACCCGGGTCGCGGCCGACGCGGCGGCCGGGAAGGCCTCCTGAGACGGGTGGCTCTTTCCGGGGCCGCCGGTCCGCCGGGGAACCTGCAGAAGCCGCCGGAGACCTACAGAAGCTTCCTGAGGCGGAAGAGGTCGAGCAGGGCCGCCTCCAGCCGTACCCGGCCCGAGCCCCAGGCCCTGCCGAAGTTCAGCCGGCCGTCGACCATCGCCACCAGGTCGTCCCCGGTCATGGTCAGCCGGATCTGGGCCTTCTCGGCCGGTGGTCCCTGGAGCGTGTCGAGCACCTTGATCCGGCCGTCCTCGAGGCGCCCGACGAAGGTGATGTCCAGGTCGGTGATGCGGCAGCTGAGCGAGCGGTCCATGCCCGCCGCAGCGCGCACGTCCCCGTCGGCGCCCGCCAGGTTGTCCGAGAGCTTGTCGAGTGCGCTGCGGCACTCATCGATCGTCGCCATCGTGAGCGACGGTACCCCAGTGCTTCGGGGTAGCGTCGGGGCATGACCCACTCTGTGTCCGGGGCCGAGGTGCCGGCGGAGCCGGCGGTACCGGAATCGGACCCTTCGGCCGAAAATGTGTTCGAGGTGAAATCCGGGCAGCGGCCCGGGCCGGACCAGGTGCCGGAGCGCGGGCCCGAGCATGATCCTCGGGAGGTCCCGGAGAGCGACGCGGAGTACGATCCCTCCGCCCCCGCCCCGCTGGAGGTGGCCCGCACCCCCACCGGCAACCCGGATGTCGACGCCCGGCTGGAACGGCTGGCCGACGCGGACCACCTCACCACGGACGGACATCCGGAGGTGTACGAGGATGTACACCAAGGGCTGCGCGACGCGCTCACCGCGCTCGACAGCCGCCCGGGACCCCCGGCACCCGCCTTCCCCCGGCCGCCGTCGGGCGGTGCCCCCGCCCCGGCCGGCACCCCCCGATGAGACCCCTCGGGTCGCATCCTCCGACGACGGACGACACAGACAGACGACATGACGACATACGGGAACAGGAGCTGAACCGAACGTGGCAGGAGTCGCACGCCGCCGACTGGACGCGGAGCTGGTCCGCCGCAAGCTGGCGCGCTCGCGCGAACACGCGGCCCAGCTGATCGCCGCGGGCCGGGTCTCCGTCGGCAAGACCGTCGCGACCAAGCCCGCCACCCAGGTGGAGACCGCGGCGGCCGTCGTCGTCGCACAGGACGGCAGCGACCCCGACTATGTGTCGCGCGGCGGCCACAAGCTCGCCGGTGCCCTCGAGGCCTTCGTTCCCCGGGGCCTGAAGGTCGAGGGGCGCCGGGCACTGGACGCGGGCGCGTCCACCGGGGGCTTCACCGACGTCCTGCTGCGCGCGGGCGCCGCCCATGTCGTCGCCGTCGACGTCGGATACGGACAACTCGCCTGGTCTCTCCAGAACGATGAACGCGTCACCGTCAAGGACCGTACGAACGTACGCGAGTTGACGCTTGAAGCGATCGATGGGGAACCTGTGGATCTTGTTGTGGGAGATCTGTCCTTCATCCCGCTCGGACTGGTGCTGCCCGCCCTGGTGCGGTGCGCGCGGCCGGACGCCGATCTGGTGATGATGGTCAAGCCGCAGTTCGAGGTGGGCAAGGAACGCCTCGGCAGCGGCGGAGTCGTCCGCAGCCCGGAGCTGCGCGCCGAGGCCGTGTGCCAGGTGGCCGGACGGGCCGCGGAACTGGGGCTCGGAGTGAACGGCGTGACGGCCAGTCCGCTGCCCGGACCGTCGGGCAATGTCGAGTACTTTCTGTGGCTGCGAGCCGGGGCTCCCGCACTGGACCCGGCCGACGTCGACCGTGCAGTGGCGGAGGGGCCGCGTTGACACAGAACCGAGCTCGTACAGTTTTCCTGCTGGCCCACACCGGACGGCCGGCCGCCATCCGCAGCGCCGAGCTGGTGGTCAAGGGCCTGCTGCTCAGCGGGATCGGGGTGCGCGTCCTGGCGGCCGAGGCGGCCGACCTGCCGCTGCCGGACGAGGTGGAACTCGTCAAGGAGGCCACCGCGCAGTGTCTCGACGGGTGCGAGCTGCTCATCGTGCTCGGCGGCGACGGCACCCTGCTGCGCGGCGCCGAGTTCGCCCGCGCCTCCGGGGTCCCCATGCTCGGCGTCAACCTCGGCCGGGTCGGCTTCCTCGCGGAGGCCGAGCGCGACGACCTCGACCGGGTCGTCCACCGGGTGGTGACGAGGGCGTACGAGGTCGAGGAGCGCATGACCGTCGATGTCGTGGTGCACAAGAACGGCGACATCGTGCACACCGACTGGGCGCTGAACGAGGCCGCGGTGCAGAAGGTCTCCGCCGAGAAGCTGCTCGAGGTCGTACTGGAGATCGACGGGCGGCCGGTGACCGGCTTCGGCTGCGACGGCATCGTGTGCGCCACCCCCACCGGCTCGACCGCCTACGCCTTCTCCGCGGGCGGACCCGTGGTGTGGCCGGAGGTGGAGGCGCTGCTCATGGTGCCGATCAGCGCGCACGCGCTGTTCGCCAAGCCGCTGGTGACCTCGCCTGACTCCGTACTGGCCGTGGAAGTGCAGCCGGACACACCGCACGGTGTGCTGTGGTGCGACGGGCGCCGGATGGTGGAACTGCCGCAGGGGGCGCGGGTGGAGGTGCGCCGGGGAGCGGTGCCGGTGCGACTGGCCCGGCTGCACCACGCGTCCTTCACGGACCGCCTGGTCGCCAAGTTCGCCCTGCCGGTCTCGGGGTGGCGAGGCGCTCCCCAGTAGGCCGGGCCACGGGGCGGGGACGGCGGGCAACGAGCGAGCCGACGGCAGGTAACGTCCCGGGGCCGTCCCCGGTCGGGTGGGGGTGGCGTCGCGCCGGGCGGGCAAAACCTCGTAAGGTCGGGGTCGTGTTGGAGGAGATGCGGATACGGGCACTGGGGGTCATCGACGACGCGGTCGTCGAGCTGTCGCCCGGTTTCACGGCCGTGACCGGTGAGACGGGCGCGGGCAAGACCATGGTCGTCACCAGCCTCGGCCTGCTGCTGGGCGGTCGCGCCGACCCCGCTCTGGTGCGGATCGGCGCGAAGAACGCGGTCGTGGAGGGACGGATCGCCCTGCCCGAGGGCGCCTCCGCCGCCGTACGGGCCGAGGAGGCCGGGGCCGAGCTCGACGACGGGGCGCTGCTGGTCAGCCGCACCGTCTCCGCCGAGGGACGCTCACGAGCCCATCTGGGCGGGCGCTCCGTGCCGGTCGGGATGCTCGCGGAACTGGCCGACGAACTGATCGCGGTGCACGGGCAGACCGACCAGCAGGGACTGCTCAAGCTGTCCCGGCAGCGACAGGCCCTGGACCGCTACGCCGGAGAGGCCGTCGCGGTGCCGCTCGCCGCGTACGGGGAGGCGTACCGGCGGCTGCGGGCCGTCACGGCCGATCTTGAGGAGATCACCACACGCGCTCGCGAGCGGGCCCAGGAAGCCGACCTGCTGCGCTTCGGGCTGGACGAGATCGCGGCCGTGGAGCCACGGGCGGGCGAGGACCTGGAGCTGGCCGAGGAGGCGGAGCGGCTCGGCCACGCGGAGGCGCTGGCCTCGGCGGCGACCGCCGCGCACGCGGCCCTTGCCGGCGACCCGGAGGACCCCGAGGGCGTCGACGCGGCCACCCTGGTCGCGGGAGCGCACCGGGTCCTGGAGGCGGTGCGGTCGCACGATCCGGTGCTGTCCGGGCTCGCCGACCGGATCGGCGAGATCGGGATCCTGCTCGGCGATGTGGCCGGTGAACTCGCCGGGTACGCCGACGACCTGGACGCGGACCCGCTGCGGCTGGCCGCCGTGGAGGAACGGCGGGCCGCCCTCACCGCGCTGACCCGGAAGTACGGCGAGGACATCGGCGCCGTCCTGGCCTGGGCCGAGCAGAGCGCCGCGCGGCTGGCCGAGCTCGACGGCGACGACGACCGCATCGGGGAACTGACCGAGGAGCGGGACGCGCTGCGGACCGAGCTGGGCGCGCTCGCCCAGGCGTTGACCGACGCGCGCACCGAGGCCGCCGAGCGGTTCGCCGCCGCGGTCACCGCCGAGCTGGCCTCGCTCGCCATGCCGCACGCGCGGGTCTCGTTCGCGATCCGGCAGACGGAGGACCCCGAGGGTGTCGAGGTCGGCGGACGCACCGTCGGCTACGGTCCGGCGGGCGTCGACGAGGTGGAGCTGCTGCTGGCACCCCACCCCGGTGCGCCGCCCCGGCCCATCGCCAAGGGCGCTTCGGGCGGTGAGCTCTCCCGGGTGATGCTCGCCGTGGAGGTCGTCTTCGCGGGCACGGACCCCGTGCCGACCTATCTCTTCGACGAGGTCGACGCGGGCGTCGGCGGAAAGGCCGCGGTCGAGATCGGCCGCCGGCTGGCCAAGCTGGCGAAGACCGCGCAGGTCGTGGTCGTCACCCATCTGCCCCAGGTGGCGGCGTTCGCCGACCGGCAGCTACTGGTGGAGAAGACCAACGACGGGTCGGTGACCCGCTCCGGGGTCAAGGTCCTGGAGGGCGAGGACCGCGTCCGCGAGCTGTCCCGGATGCTGGCCGGCCAGGAGGACTCGGAGACGGCCCGCGCCCACGCGGAGGAACTGCTCGCGACGGCGCGGGCGGACGCGTAGGCGGGGGTCGGGCGCATATGCGGGGGCGGGCACGGACGGCACCGTCCGGCGGCTCCCGTAGGGTGTCGGGATGATCGCACGGACCGCACGGATGCCCAGGACCGCCTCGTTCGGACTCGCCGCGGCCGTCACCCGCATCGCGACGACCCTCCTGCGCGTCGCGGCCCCGGGCGGCCGGGACCGCTGGGAACGGAAGAACCACGCCGGGCGCACCGTGGAGTGGTGCGCGGGACCTGCCTCGGCCGCGGCCGGCGCCCTCGCGGCCGGGCGGATCCGTCCCGCCGCCGGAGCGGCGGTGCTCGTCGCCGGTGCCTGCGGCGCCTACGACGACTTCGCCGGCGCCGGGGACCCCCGGCGCGGCTTCCGGGCGCATCTCGGCGCGCCGAGGGACGGCGAAGTCACCGGCGGCGCGGTGAAGTTGTCCGGGATCTCGGCCGCGGCGCCGGTCGCGGGGGCGATGTTCAAGGAACGGCCTTTGGACAAGGTGCCGGCCGGTGTCGTGATCGCGGGCACCGCGCACTTGGTCAACCTCGTGGACGTGCAGCCGGGGCGGGGCGCCGGAGCCGTCCTCGCGCCGGCCGCCCCGGGCCTGCTGCGGAAGGGGCCCGCCGGGGAGCCGGCCGCCGCCACGATGGGCGCTGCGGCCGCCGTCGTCCCCGATGACCTGGGCGAACGCGCGATGCTCCGGGACACGGGGGCGCACGCCCTCGGTGCCGCGCTCGGGGCGGCCGTGGCCGCGGGGAACGGCCGGGCCGGACTGGTCGCTCATGCGGCGGCGCCGGTGGCCGCAGCGGCCTGCGGGGAGAAGGTGAGCGCGGCGGTGGAGTCCTGGGGCGGAGGGTGACTCCGGGGCACCAGGCGACGCGTGATCCCCGAGCAGCGGGTGGCCGGTAACCCACGGTCACCGTGGAGGGGGCCACTCGAACTCGGTACGCTCCTCACCCGAGTGAGTGACCGTACCCCTTTCCTGTCGCCCCGTCCGCCGCCGTCGCGCGCGCCCGATGGTGCCGCAACGCCCCCGCGCCCTGGCATCCTTGAGCCATCCGCGGAGCCCGTCGCGCGGTCCGACCCGGCCACGCGATCCTTCTGTACGTTTCTTCGTGACCGCAGAACGCCGAATCAGGAGCCCCGGCCACGTGAGCCTTGTGAGCAGCCCTGCACCGCACGGCCGGTCGCCGCTGCACACCGTGCAGGTGCTCGGTGGAGGCAGCGCGGGCAGCAGCGCGCATGTACGCACGCTGACCTCGGGCCTGGCCGCCCGGGGCGTGCGAGTGAGCGTGTGCGCCCCCGTCGAGGCCGAACGCACCTATGACTTCGCCGGCGCCGGAGGGCTTCATGTGCCGGTGCCCCGCAGCGCGGAACCGGCCGCGCTGGCCGCGCTCCGCCTCGCCTGTGCCGACGCCGATCTGGTGCATGCCCACGGGCTGCACGCGGGCCTGCGCGCCGCGCTGGCGCTCAGCGGTCACCGCGTCCCGCTCGTCGTCACCTGGCACACCCGGGCGCACGTCGAGGGGGTGCGCGCCCCTCTGCTGCGCCTCATCGAACGGCGCGTGGTCAGGGCCGCCTCCGTGGTGCTGGGCACCTCGACCGACCTCGTCGACCGGGCCCGCACCCGGGGTGCCCGGGACGCCCGGCTCGCCGCCGTCGCCCTGCCGGGGCGGCGGAAGCCGGCCGGGCACGACGACCCCGACCGGCTGCTGCCCAAGGTCCGTGCCGAACTCGGCGCCACCGGCCGGCCGTTGCTGATGGCCGTCGGCGCCCTCGAGCGGCACCGCGGCTATGACGTGCTGCTCGACGCCGCACGCGTCTGGCGCCGCCTCGACCCGGCGCCCCTGGTCGTGATCGCGGGGGAGGGTCCGCTGCGGGCCGAGCTCCAGCGGCGTATCGAGGACGAGCACCTGCCGGTGCGGCTGCTCGGGCGGCGCGAGGACATCGGTGAACTGCTCGGCGCCGCCGACCTCGCACTGCTGCCGAGCAGTTGGGAGTCCCGCTCCGTCCTCGCCCAGGAGGCCCTGTACGCCGGGGTGCCGCTGGTCGCCACCGATGCCGGCGGCACCCGCGAACTCGTCGGCGAGGCGGCCCGGCTCGTCCCGTACGGGGATGCCGAGGCGCTCGCCGACGTGGTCGTGGAGCTGCTGGAACACCCCGAACACCGCGAGCTGCTGCGCGGGAAGGGCACCCGGCAGACCGCCGGCTGGCCGACCGAGGACGAGACCGTGGCCCAGGTCCTCAGCATCTACGACGAGTTGACGCAGTCTCCGCTGTACATCTAGCGCGCGGGCCTCGGCCAGGACACATGCCGGCGTGCCCGCAGGGCCAGGCTCAACGCCAGGACCGTCTGCGGGTCGTCGAGGTCCGTGCCCAGCAACTCCCCGATGCGGGCCAGCCGGTTGTAGAGCGTCTGCCGGTTCAGATGCAGTTCGCGCGCCGTCTCCGCCTTGCGGCCCGCATGCGCCAGATAGGTCTCCAGCGTGGGCAGCAGCGGCGGCTTGGAGCGGAGGTCGTGATCGCGCAGCGGACCGACCGCGCGGTCCACGAAGGACGCCAGGTCCGGATGGTCGCGCAGCCGCCACAGCAGCAGATCGATGTCGAGGCGGCGGGCGTCGTACCAGGGGCGTTCCGGCAGCCCCTGAGCGGCCGCAGCCGTCTCCGCCGCGTGCCGCAGCCCGGCCGACACCGCCGCCCAGCCGCCCGGGACCCCGACCACCACCACCGGCGGACGGCCGCCCGGCCGCTGCATCCCGGCCCGTTCCACCCCCGCCCGCAGGGCCGCGGCCACCCGGCCGGCGACCGCCGAGCGCTCCGAGTCCGTGCGCAGTCCGAGCAGCAACGGCACCCGGCCCTCCACCGGTCGCACCCCCAGCAGCACCGGTACGCCCACCGAGGCGAGCTCCTCGGCGACCGCGCGCGCCAGCACCGCCCAGCCCCCGCCGCCCGGCGAGAGACCGTCGGCGAGCCGCATCACCACGGGCAGCAGCGGTCCCCCGCCCGGTTTGAAGCCCAGCACCCGGGCCTGCGCGGGGGCGTCCTCGGCGGTGATCCGGCCCTCGGCGAGATCGGTGAGGAAGTCGCCGCGCCCGCGCGCCGCCAGCTCCTCCTCCTGCCGGGCCTGCATCAGGACCACGGCGAGGATCCCGGCGGCCCGTTCGGCGGCCATACGGTGCACCGGGGCCGGCGGAGCGCTCACCGGCAGCAGCACCAGCCGGGCCCGTACGTGCCCGGTGCCGGGACCGCCGCCGGGCACGTCCACCAGGGTCGTCCCGGCCGGGGGCGCGTCCTTGTGCTGCCCGCGCAGGCCCTCCCACACCTGGAGCGGGTCCGTGTCCGCGGGCCCGGTCCCGGCCGCGTAGAGCAGCTGTCCGTCGGCGGTCTCCAGGAACACCGGGTTGCCGCTGAAGTCGGCCAGCACGGACAGCACCTGGGGCACTCCGCCCCCGCCGAGCAGCGCCTCGGTGCAGCGGCGGTGCACCTCCTCGGCCCGCTGGAGCAGCGTGTAGTGACCGTTGACGATCTCGGTGTGGATCTCCTCGGTGACCGACACGAAGGGCACCTCGCGGTGCAGCTGGACGAGCGGCAGCCCGGCCGCGCGGGCCGTCTCGACCATGGTGGCTGGCAGCCTGGTGAAGCGCGGACCCAGCTCCACCACCAGGGCCGCGATGCCCCGCTCGGCCAGCGTGCGGACGAAGGCGCGCTGCTCGGCGGGGCGGGTGCCGAACCCGTAGCCCGTCGTCAGCAGCAGTTCGCCGCCCTTGAGCAGCGAGGCGATGTTCGGGACCTCGCCCGCGTGCACCCAGCGCACCGTGCGGTGCAGCCGGTCCGCGCCGGCCAGCACCTCCGGCAGCCCACTGCGCAGTCCGGGCAGCTCCAGTGCGCGCTGCACGGTGATTCCGGTGTCCTGCGGGCCCTGGGGGTCGAAACGGCTGTCCATGCGGCGACGCTACCTGCGCCGATGCCCCGAGCGCACCGCCCGGCCCCTGCCCTCGTCCCCGATGAGGCGCACAGGGAGCGGTCCGCGTGCGTCAGACCGGACCTCGGCGCACCGGGCCGCAGCCCACGCCAGGACCCGGGCCCGCCCAGGCGCCGCAGGGGAGCGCGGCCCAGGGCGCGTCCCGGCAGGCGACGGGGCGGTCGGCGGGCCCGGAGACGACCGCGCCGCCCCGGGGAACCGGCACCTGCCGACAGGACGTGGCCGGCGGCAGCGAGGCGGCACGGCCCGGGCGGACGACATCGGCCTCGGCCCCGCACCGGGAGATCACGGCGGGGGCCGGCCGTCGGACTGCCCGCCCCCGGGCGACCCCTCAGCCGCCGTACGCGCCGGACGCCGTCAGCCGCAGTGCGGTGTCGATCAGCGGGACATGGCTGAAGGCCTGCGGGAAGTTCCCGACCTGGCGCTTGAGGCGCGGGTCCCATTCCTCGGCGAGCAGGCCCAGGTCGTTGCGCAGGGCGAGCAGCTTCTCGAAGAGCTTGCGGGCCTCGTCCACCCGGCCGATCATCGCCAGGTCGTCGGCCAGCCAGAACGAGCAGGCGAGGAACGCGCCCTCGTCGCCCGGCAGGCCGTCCACGCCCTCCTCGTCGCCGGAGGTCGGGTAGCGCAGGATGAAGCCGTCGGGCGTGGACAGCTCCCGCTGGATCGCCTCGATCGTGCCGATCACCCGCTTGTCGTCCGGCGGCAGGAAGCCCATCTGCGGGATCAGCAGCAGCGAGGCGTCCAGCTCCTTGGAGCCGTACGACTGGGTGAAGGTGTTGCGCTCCTTGTCGTAACCCTTCTCACACACATCCCGGTGGATGTCGTCGCGCAGCTCACGCAGCCGCTCCAGCGGGCCGTCGGCGTCGCCGGACTCGATCAGCTTGATGGTGCGGTCCACCGCGACCCAGGCCATGACCTTGGAGTGCACGAAGTGACGGCGCGGGCCGCGCACCTCCCAGATGCCCTCGTCCGGCTCGTCCCAGTGCTGCTCCAGATAGCGGATCAGCTTCAGCTGGAGCAGGGAGGCGTAGTCGTTGCGCGCCAGGCCCGTCATATGGGCCAGATGCAGGGCCTCGGTGACCTCGCCGTAGACGTCCAGCTGCAACTGGTGCGCGGCGCCGTTGCCCACCCGCACCGGAGCCGAGTTCTCGTAGCCGGGCAGCCAGTCCAGCTCGGCCTCGCCCAGTTCCCGCTCGCCCGCGATGCCGTACATGATCTGCAGGTTCTCGGGGTCGCCCGCCACGGCCCGCAGCAGCCACTCGCGCCAGGCGCGGGCCTCCTCGCGGTAGCCGGTGCGCAGCAGCGAGGACAGGGTGATCGCCGCGTCCCGCAGCCAGGTGTAGCGGTAGTCCCAGTTGCGCACGCCGCCGATCTCCTCCGGCAGGGAGGTCGTGGGCGCGGCCACGATGCCGCCGGTCGGCGCGTAGGTCAGGGCCTTGAGCGTGATCAGGGATCGGACCACGGCCTCGCGGTACGGACCGTGGTACGTACAGTGCTCCACCCATTCGCGCCAGAAGTCCTCGGTCGCCTCCAGCGACTGCTCGGGTTCCGGCAGCGGCGGCGGCTCCTTGTGGGACGGCTGCCAGGAGATGGTGAAGGCGATCCGGTCACCGGGAGCGACCGTGAAGTCCGCATAGGTGGTGAGACCTTCGCCATAGGTGTCGGCCTGTGTGTCGAACCACACGGAGTCCGGGCCGGCGACGGCCACCGTACGGCCCTCGTGCTTGTGCACCCAGGGCACCACTCGTCCGTACGAGAACCGCATGCGCAGCGCGGACCGCATCGGCACCCGGCCGCTGACGCCCTCCACGATCCGGATCAGCTGGGGGGCGCCGTCACGGGGCGGCATGAAGTCGATGACCCGGACCGTGCCGCGCGGGGTGTCCCACTCGGACTCGAGGATCAGCGACTCGCCCCGGTAGGAGCGCCGGGTCGCGGCGGGCGGCTCGGCATCGGCCGGATGGGCGGGGCCCAGGCGCCAGAAGCCGTGTTCCTCCGTGCCGAGCAGCCCAGCGAAGACGGCATGGGAGTCGAAGCGGGGCAGGCACGCCCAGTCCACGGTGCCGTCCCGGCAGACCAGCGCCGCGGTCTGCATGTCTCCGATGAGTGCGTAGTCTTCGATGCGCCCGGCCAATGCAACTCCAGTCGAACGGCCACGTCGCCCTTGAGGGGCGTTCGCTCTTGCGGTCATGGGATCAATGAGAAAAAAGACGTCGTTCACCGACTCATTCGGAAAAGAAGCAGTCGATGTTCAACGAACCGACGAGCCCTTGTGGTTCCGGTGACGGCCGGGGGTGGTGCCGCTTTCCGGGAGCGCTCGGCAGCGAGTGTCCGAGCAGGATACGACGCAGTTTCATGATCCGCTTGCCGCTCCCGGCAACGCGAGTGCGCCGATCGGGTGGGCGAGCGGTGAAGATCGCGCGTCCGTGGTGACACGTGTGCGGAGCGTGGCCGGGAGCAGCCCCGTCCGGGCGCTGTTACGCTGGTAGCCCGTGGACCGGTGGGCACGAAACCCCCGAACCGCAGCGACGGTACCCCCGGAAATCCTTCGGAGGATCTGCCGTACCGCACCCCAGACCGCGACCACGGGAGCCCCCTCTTGGCCATGCCGCACGCTGCTTTTCGCAACAGCACAGCCACGACGACCAAGCACATCTTTGTGACCGGGGGTGTCGCCTCCTCGCTGGGCAAGGGGCTCACCGCCTCCAGCCTCGGCATGCTTCTCAAAGCGCGGGGCCTGCGCGTCGTCATGCAGAAGCTCGACCCGTATCTGAACGTGGATCCGGGCACGATGAACCCCTTCCAGCACGGTGAGGTGTTCGTCACCAACGACGGCGCCGAGACCGACCTGGACATCGGCCACTACGAGCGTTTCCTCGACCGTGACCTGGACGGCTCCGCCAATGTCACGACCGGCCAGGTCTATTCGACGGTGATCGCCAAGGAGCGGCGCGGCGAGTACCTGGGTGACACGGTCCAGGTCATCCCGCACATCACCAATGAGATCAAGCATCGCATCCGGCGCATGGCCACCGACGAGGTGGACGTCGTGATCACGGAGGTCGGCGGCACGGTCGGCGACATCGAGTCGCTGCCGTTCCTGGAGACCGTCCGCCAGGTCCGCCACGAGGTCGGCCGGGACAACGTGTTCGTGGTGCACATCTCACTCTTGCCGTACATCGGCCCTTCCGGCGAGCTGAAGACCAAGCCGACCCAGCACTCGGTCGCCGCCCTGCGCAACATCGGCATCCAGCCGGACGCCATCGTGCTGCGCTGCGACCGCGAGGTCCCCACCGCGATCAAGCGCAAGATCTCCCTGATGTGCGACGTGGACGAGGCGGCCGTGGTGGCCTGCCCCGACGCCCGCTCGATCTACGACATCCCGAAGGTCGTGCACACCGAGGGCCTGGACGCCTATGTCGTCCGCAAGCTGGATCTGCCCTTCCGTGACGTGGACTGGACGACCTGGGACGATCTGCTCGACCGCGTCCACAACCCCCACCACGAGATCACTCTCGCCCTGGTCGGCAAGTACATCGACCTGCCTGACGCCTATCTGTCGGTGACCGAGGCGCTGCGCGCCGGCGGCTTCGCCAACAAGGCCCGGGTGAAGATCAAGTGGGTCGCGTCCGACGACTGCAAGACCCCGGCGGGCGCCGAGCGGCAGCTGTCCGACGTGGACGGGATCTGTGTGCCCGGCGGATTCGGCGACCGCGGTGTCTCCGGAAAGGTCGGCGCCATCCAGTACGCGCGGGAGAACAAGGTCCCGCTGCTCGGCCTCTGCCTGGGCCTGCAGTGCATCGTGATCGAGGCCGCGCGCAACCTCGCCGGCATCGCCGACGCCAACTCCACCGAGTTCGACGCGGCCACCGCCCACCCCGTGATCTCCACCATGGCGGAGCAGCTGGACATCGTGGCGGGCGAGGGCGACCTGGGCGGCACCATGCGGCTGGGCATGTACCCGGCCAAGCTGGCCGAGGGCTCCATCGTGCGTGAGGTGTACGACGGCAAGGAGTACGTCGAGGAGCGCCACCGCCACCGCTACGAGGTGAACAACGCCTACCGCGCGGAGCTGGAGAAGAAGGCGGGCATCGTCTTCTCCGGCACCTCTCCGGACGGCAAGCTCGTGGAGTACGTGGAATACCCGCGCGACGCGCACCCCTACCTGGTGGCGACGCAGGCGCACCCCGAGCTGCGCTCCCGTCCGACCCGGCCGCACCCGCTGTTCGCGGGCCTGGTGAAGGCCGCCGTGCAGCGGCAGCAGCAGCCGGCGGCACGGAAGAACAAGAACTAGCCCCGCACCAGGCCGTTCGCCCGTCGCCACGGGGCGAACGGCGCCGGAACGGGAGCTGTACGGTGGCCGGGGCGCGTCTTCGCACGGGGACGCACCCCGGTCTGGCACGAGGGCGCGGAGGGAACAGGGCGATATGACGATCAAGGACACCCCCGAGGAGTGGGAGGTCAGGGCGAGCGAGACCCCGTTCGTCGGCAACAAGACCTCCGTCCGCGCTGAGGACGTGGTCATGCCCGGCGGCTCGGTCGCCCGCCGCGACTACCAGGTCCACCCCGGTTCCGTGGCCGTCCTCGCCCTCGACGACGAGGACCGGGTGCTGGTCATCCGCCAGTACCGGCACCCCGTGCGCCACAAGCTGTGGGAGATCCCGGCCGGCCTCCTCGACGTCCCCGGCGAGAACCCGCTGCATGCCGCCCAGCGCGAGCTGTACGAGGAGGCGCACGTCAAGGCCGAGGACTGGCGGGTGCTGACCGATGTCTACACCACCCCCGGCGGCTGCGACGAGGCGGTGCGCGTCTTCCTCGCCCGGGGGCTGTCCGAGGCCGACGGCCGGCGCTTCGAGGTGGAGGACGAGGAGGCCGATCTGGAGCTGGCCCGGGTGCCGGTGGCGGACCTCGTACGGGGCGTGCTGGCGGGCGAACTCCACAACAACTGCCTGGTCGTGGGCGTCCTCTCGCTGGTCGCCGCGCGGAACGGCGCCGGGCTGGACGCCCTGCGCCCGGCCGAGGCGCCGTGGCCGGCCCGGCCGTTCGAGGTCTGACCGCCGGTCCGGACCTGCCGGTCCTACCATCGGCTGATCCGATCGAGGGATGCACCCGTGATGCTCCGCAGCGATCGTCGCAGAGCGTGAACTAGGCTCTGACCACGACCCGCCCAAGGCCCGGCGGGCCCGTGTGCGCAGTGGGACGGGAGCGTGGCCCGTGACGGATCAGGCGGTGGACACAGTCGGTGTCGAGGCGGCGGGGGACGACCGCGCTCCCGCCGCCAAGGACCATCAGTTCCTCGGGCGCACACGGGAGTTGAAGGAACTCCGGCTGGACATCGAACGCGCGGGCCTGGACACCCTGGCCGGCCGCAAGGTGCCCCGCGCCCGGGTGCTGCTCATCGCCGGGCGGCCCGGGTTCGGCCGTACCGCACTCGCCGAGGAACTGGTGCGCCAGATCGCGCACCGCTACCGGGACGGGGTGCTGCGCGCCCGCCTCAGCGAACCCGACGGCACCCCCGTACCCACCGAGCGCACCGCCCGCGCGCTGCTGACCGCCCTCGACCTGCCCGCCCCGGCCGGTGCGGACGAGGACGAGCTGGGGCAGACGGTGCGCGAGGGTCTGACGGGACGTCGCTCGCTGCTGCTGCTCGACGATGTGGTGGCCGCCGAACAGGTCGACGCGCTGCTGCCGGACACCGCGGACTGTCTCGTCGTCGCCGTCTCCCAGGGACCGCTGACCGGTATCGCGGACGTACGCCCCTGCACCCTCGGCGGCCTCGACACCACCTCCGCCCTGGAACTGATCACCCGCTACGCGGGATCCGTGCGGATCACCGTGGACCCGCGCGCCGCCGAGGCGCTCGTCATGGAGTGCGCCGGTCACCCCGGGGGCCTCGTCCTGGCCGGCGGCTGGCTGGCCTCCCGCCCCAAGGCCGCTGTCGCCGACCTCGCCAAACAGCTGCGTGCCGGGGGCGAGGACGGACCGGCCCTGGCCCGGGTCTTCCGGCTCGCCTACACGGGGGTGCCGGACGCCCCCCGGCGGATGCTGCGGCTGCTCTCGCTCGCCCCGGCCGGCCTCGTCGACCCGCATATCGCCTCCGCGCTGGCCGGCTGCTCGGTGGAGGACGCCCGCCGTGCCCTCGACGACTTCGTCGCCCTCGGATTCCTGCGGCGCGTCCCCTCACCCCTGCCGCAGTACGAGGTCCCCGGCTGTCTGCTGCCCCTGCTGCGCGCCCGCACCGAGAGCGAGGACCGCCCGGCCGAGCTGCAACTGGCCCGCGCCCGGATGCTGGAGCGGACCGTACGGCTGCTCCAGTCCTGCCGGGCGATCACCGAGACCGACAGTCTCCAGTCCCGCGAGAAGCTCGCCGCACTGCCCGGTACCCTGCGCTTCCCCAGCCCCCGGGCCGCCGAGGACTGGCTGCGCATCCGGCAGCCCGCCCTGCTGGCCGCGGCCCGGCTCGCGGCCGCCGACGGCGAGCTGGACACCCTGGCCCGTCGGCTGATGGCCGCGCTGGTGAGGGCCCTGGTCGCACACTTCGGCACCCGGGCCGCGGCGCCCGAGCTCTACGGCATCCACCAGTTGGTCCTCGCGGTCGCCGAGCGCCGCGACCTGCCCAGGGAGGAGGCGGCGGCCCTGCTGAACCTCGCCGACCTGGACGCCGGGACCGGCCGTATCACGGAGGCGCTGGTGCGCTACCGGGCCGCACTGGACGCCGGGCGACGGGGAAACGACGCGTTCGCGACGGGGCGCGCGACGGAATCCGTAGGAGGCGCGCACCAGGAGCTGGGCGACCACGACCGGGCCGCGGACTGGTACGGGCGGGCGCTCGCCCAGCGGCTCGCCCGCGACGAGCACGCGGACGCCGCCCGTCTCTACGGCCGCATCGCCTCGGCGCACACCGGCGCCGGCCGCTACGGCGAGGCGCAGCGCAACTGGCGGGCGGCCGTCGCGGGCCACCGCAGGACGGGCGATGTCGCCGCCCACGCACGCGCGTTGAGCGAACTGGCCCGTGTCCAGGAGTACGCCGGGCGGCCCGAGGAGGCGCTGCGCACCTGCGAGGAAGCGGTCGAGTGGGCGCGACGCGCACAGGACACCAGGCTGCGGGCCGAGTTGCAGCTCAGGCTGGCCGACACCCTGGAGCACCTCGGGGACCCGGCCGCGGCCCGACTGCACCGCGCGGCGGCCGAGCGGATGCCCGGTGAGGAGTACGAGGAGTACGCGGAGGACGCCGGAGAGAACACAGTGGAGGCGAAATCGGACGGTGATCCCTACGAAATCCGCAGTGCGCTCATCGCAGATTGATGTAATGGAAGGCTAGACAGCGGGAACACCTTCATTAGAATGGCTCTGCCGCACGTTCTCCTGCGGTTCTCCTGATGTATCCCGCTGTGCGGGTATGTCATTTCCATGCCCCACATTCTCTGAGCCAAGGACCGTGATCGACGTGAAGGTCGGCATCCCCCGCGAAGTCAAGAACAACGAGTTCCGGGTGGCCATCACCCCCGCCGGCGTGCATGAGCTGGTGCGCCACGGCCACCAGGTCGTCGTCGAGCGGAACGCCGGCGCCGGCTCCTCGATCCCGGACGAGGAGTACATCGCCGCCGGAGCGGAGATCCTGGACACCGCGGACGAGGTCTGGGCCGCCGCCGACCTGCTGCTGAAGGTCAAGGAGCCCATCGCCGAGGAGTACCACCGCCTCCGCAAGGACCAGATCCTCTTCACCTATCTGCACCTGGCCGCCTCCAAGGAGTGCACGGACGCCCTGCTGGAGTCCGGCACCACGGCGATCGCCTATGAGACGGTCGAGCTGCCCAGCCGCGCGCTCCCGCTGCTCGCCCCGATGTCCGAGGTCGCCGGCCGGCTGGCCCCGCAGGTCGGCGCCTACCACCTGATGCGCGCGGCCGGCGGCCGTGGTGTGCTGCCCGGTGGTGTCCCCGGTGTGCTGGCCGCCAAGGCCGTGGTCATCGGCGCCGGTGTGTCCGGCTGGAACGCGGCGCAGATCGCGATGGGCATGGGCTTCCACGTCACCCTGCTCGACAAGGACATCAACAAGCTGAAGGAGGCGGACAAGATCTTCGGCACGAAGATCCAGACCGTCGTCTCCAACTCCTTCGAGCTGGAGAAGGCCTGCCTCGACGCCGACCTCGTCGTCGGTGCGGTCCTCGTCCCGGGCGCCAAGGCCCCGAAGCTGGTCTCCAACGAGCTGGTCTCCCGGATGAAGGCGGGAAGTGTCCTTGTCGACATCGCGATCGACCAGGGCGGCTGCTTCGAGGACTCCCACCCCACCACGCACGCCGAGCCGACCTTCCCGGTGCACGACGCGGTCTTCTACTGCGTCGCCAACATGCCCGGCGCCGTCCCCAACACCTCCACCTACGCCCTGACGAACGCCACGCTGCCCTACATCGTGGAGCTCGCCAACCGCGGCTGGGTCGAGGCGCTGCGCCGCGACCCCGCGCTGGCCAAGGGCCTCAACACCCATGACGGCAAGGTGGTGTACAAGGAGGTCGCCGAGGCGCACGGCCTGGAGCACGTCGAGCTGAACTCGCTGCTCGGCTAGTCGCTCCACGACCGGCCCCGAACTCCCGGAGCCGGCAGACGACAAGTCAACTTGTCTCGTCAACACCCGGCATCCGGCCGGACCTTGTCCGACAAGGTCCGGCCGGATGTGTGTATGGTCACTTTGCGACACTCGTTCAACTCGCGTCGAACGCAACCCTTCCACCGTTTCGTGCATCGGTGAAACCCGGCGAACGGTGTCCGGACGCTCTTGACAGCGGGATGTTTCATTGCCGACACATCGGGCCGGGTCCGGCGGATTGTGTTGCTGCGGACCGCCGACACGCCATAGAGTCGCCAACCGTCGGCATGGTGCCACGCTGACCTATCTAGAAGTTTCCTGGTCACCAAGGAGGTAAGACGACTTGTGAATGAGTCGACATTTACTCCCGGGGGTGGTCAACCAGGGATGCCTGGGCGGGGCGCGGTCCCCACGGGGCTGGAGGCTGTCGGCTCCGTCGCTGTCCGTACCTTCGCAGTCCACCAGAGCCCGAGCCCCTTTCTGGCTCGGACAGCACACCAGAGCTTGGATGGCCTACACGTGAACGCCATGGCCGGCGACGGAAGTGGCGGGGTCCACAACCACCTCGCCGACTTCGACGAACTGCCCGACGGGCATTTCTACGACCCCGACGCCGAATACGAGCCCGATCCCGAGTACGCGGCCACTCTCGCACCCGACGCGGCACGCCAGCGCCGTGAACGCATCGGCCCCACCGGCCGTCCGCTGCCGTACTTCCCGATCCCGGGACCGCTGACCGACCACGGGCCCGCGAAGATCATCGCGATGTGCAACCAGAAAGGCGGCGTCGGCAAGACGACGTCGACCATCAACCTGGGCGCCGCACTGGCGGAGTACGGACGCCGGGTGCTGCTCGTCGACTTCGACCCCCAGGGCGCGCTGTCCGTGGGCCTCGGCGTCAACCCCATGGAGCTCGACCTCACCGTCTACAACCTGCTCATGGAACGGGGCATGTCCGCGGACGAGGTCCTGCTGAAGACCGCGGTCCCGAACATGGATCTGCTGCCGAGCAACATCGACCTGTCGGCGGCCGAGGTCCAGCTGGTCTCGGAGGTCGCGCGCGAGTCCACGCTCCAGCGGGCGCTTAAGCCGCTGATGCCCGACTACGACTACATCGTGATCGACTGTCAGCCCTCGCTCGGTCTGCTCACGGTGAACGCGCTCACCGCGGCGCACAAGGTGATCGTGCCGCTGGAGTGCGAGTTCTTCGCGCTGCGCGGGGTGGCGCTGCTCACCGAGACCATCGAGAAGGTGCAGGAGCGGCTCAACCCCGAGCTGGAGCTCGACGGCATCCTGGCCACGATGTACGACTCCAGAACCGTGCACAGCCGCGAGGTGCTGGCGCGGGTCGTCGAGGCGTTCGACGATCACGTCTACCACACGGTGATCGGCCGGACCGTGCGCTTCCCGGAGACCACGGTCGCCGGTGAGCCGATCACCACCTACGCCTCCAACTCCGTCGGCGCCGCCGCCTACCGTCAGCTCGCCAGGGAGGTGCTCGCCCGGTGTCACGCCGAGTGAGTCTGCCGGGGGCCGACGAACTGTTCCGTACCACCGGGGGAACGGCGCTCCAGGCGTCCACCCCCAGGCGCCAGGCCAACGGCGAGGCCCGGGTGCCGGCCCCCGCGGGGGAGAGCGACGCGACCGCGGCTCAGGACGCACCGCCGTCGGTGCCCGTGCAGGGCGGCGACGGGGAGGGCGACGAACATGTCGCGGCGGACACGGAGGCCGGAGAGTCCCGCACTCGTTCCGCCGGGGAGCGGTCCGCGCGACGCCCGACGGCGCAGGAGGACGCTGCCGCGGCGGAACCGCGCAAGCGGGGGCGCCCGGCCGGACGGCGGCCCAGCGGGCGGGAACGGCACGACGAGAAGATCACCGTGTATGTGTCCGCCGAGGAACTGATGGATCTGGAGCATGCGCGCCTGGTGCTCCGTGGTGAGCACGGGCTCGCGGTCGACCGCGGTCGGATCGTGCGGGAGGCCGTCGCGGTGGTGCTGGCAGATCTGGAGTCCCGCGGGGACGCGAGCATTCTGGTGCGCCGGCTCCGGGGACGGTAGGAGGTAGCCTGCGACGGCATGACGTCGCACGCACCCTCCGGCCCCGCCGGACGCCGCCGTGCGCTGGGACTCGGCCCCGGGGCCACGCCCCGGCGGGCCGCTCCCACGGAGGAGAGCACGCCCCCGGCCGCCCCCGGCGACCGCCCGCCGCCGCCCGCTTCCACCCCCGTCCCGCCTCCGGCCTCCCCACCTGAGGACGACGACTCCCCGGCCGAACGCGCGCCCGCACCGCCGACCGACCCGACCGCGATCTCGGGGGCTGAGGATCCGGCTTCCCCGCCGGGAGGCGCCGCTTCGCCCGGCGCGGCTCCCGGGGCCGAGGCCGTGGCTTCCCTGCCTGGTGGTGTGGGTTCGCGCGGTGGTTCCTCGGGGGAGAGCGTGCCCGGCCCGGTGGCCGGGGCGACGGGCGCTGCGGGTGGTGTCTTCACCGTTCGGCTGGAGAACTTCGAGGGGCCCTTCGATCTGCTGCTCCAGCTGATCTCGAAGCACAAGCTCGATGTCACCGAGGTCGCGCTGTCCAAGGTGACCGACGAGTTCATGGCGCACATCCGGGCCATGGGGCCGGACTGGGACCTGGACCGGACCACAGAGTTCCTGGTGGTCGCCGCGACCCTGCTCGACCTCAAGGCGGCACGGCTGCTGCCCGCCGCCGAGGTCGAGGACGAGGCCGACCTCGCGCTGCTCGAGGCCCGGGACCTGCTGTTCGCCCGGCTCCTCCAGTACCGCGCGTACAAGCAGATCGCCGAGATCTTCCACCGCCGCGGCGCGGACGAGGCCCGGCGTCACCCCCGTACCGTCGGCCTGGAACCCCAGCACGCCGAGCTGCTGCCCGAGGTCGTCATCAGCATCGGCCTCGAGGGGTTCGCCCGGCTCGCGGTCAAGGCGATGCAGCCCAGGCCCGAGCCCCAGGTGTACGTGGACCACATCCACGCCCCGCTGGTGTCCGTGCGGGAGCAGGCCCGGGTCCTGGTCGCCCGGCTGCGGGAGCTCGGCGAGGCCGGCTTCCGGGCGCTGGTGGCGGACACCGACGACACCCTCACGGTGGTCGCGCGCTTCCTCGCCCTGCTGGAGCTCTACCGGGAGAAGGCCGTGGCCCTGGAGCAGGAGACGGCCCTCGGTGAGCTGACGGTGCGCTGGACGGGCGGGGACGGGGACCTGGCCCCGACGGTCACGGACGAGTTCGACCGGCCGCACGAGGCGTCCGGGAACAATGGCACGAAGCCCGGCAAGGAGGGTACAAAGGCGGAGGCCCCCGGCAAGGCGGGCGCAAAGGGGTAGCCTCCCCGCCGAGGACCCCGCCGCGGCGGGGAAGCCGGGGAAGAGGACGGAGGAGAGCGCGTGAGCGAGGAGACCGCCGAGACCCCGCCCGGCCCGGACACCGTGGCCGGGCTCGACCTCAGGCCCGCCCTGGAGGCCGTCCTGATGGTCGTGGACGAACCCGCCACCGAGGAGCATCTCGCCAGGATCCTGGAGCGGCCCCGACGGCAGATCGCCGACGCCCTGCACGAGCTGGCCGACGAGTACACCGTCCAGGGACGCGGCTTCGAGCTGCGCTTCGTGGCGGGCGGCTGGCGCTTCTACACCCGGGCCGCCTACGCCCCCGCCGTGGAGCGCTTCGTCCTGGACGGGCAGCAGGCCCGGCTCACCCAGGCCGCCCTGGAGACCCTCGCGGTGGTCGCGTACCGCCAGCCGGTCAGCCGCAGCCGGGTCTCGGCGGTCCGCGGAGTGAACTGCGACGGGGTCATGCGCACCCTCCTCCAACGGGGGCTGGTCGACGAGGCGGGCACGGAACCCGAATCAGGTGCGATCCTGTACAGGACGACGAACTACTTCCTGGAGCGGATGGGCCTGCGCGGCCTGGACGAACTTCCGGAGCTCGCGCCCTTCCTCCCGGAGGCGGAGGCGATCGAGGCGGAGACCCAGGAGGGCGTACCGTCGTTCGACCCGGATGCTCCCGATGCTCCGGACGCAGACGACGATCACACGACGAAGACGACGACGGAACATTGATGCGAAGCAGCGGCAGCGACAGGAACGGCGGGCGCGGCAACTACCGCGGTGCCGGCAACAACAGGGACGACAGGCAGGGTCAGGGCCGTCCCCGCAAGCCCCGCCCCGAGGAGCGCCGCTACGACGTGGGCCCCGGCGCCACCCAGGACGGCCCCAAGTCCGGGCGCGGCTCGAGCGCCCGCGGCGGCGCCAAGGGCAGCCCCAAGCAGGCCCAGCAGCAGGGGCGCGGACGGACCGCCCCGGCGCGCTCCCGGGAGTACGAGGCGCGCGCCGAGGAGCGCAACCGCGAGCGGTACGCGGGCAAGAAGGACATCAAGCCGCCCAAGACCTTCCCGGGCGCCGAGCAGGAGGGCGAGCGGCTGCAGAAGGTGCTGGCACGCGCCGGCTACGGGTCCCGCCGGGCCTGCGAGGAGCTGATCGACGAGGCCCGGGTCGAGGTCAACGGGGAGATCGTCACCGAGCAGGGGCTGCGGGTCGACCCGGAGAAGGACGAGATCAAGGTCGACGGGCTGACCGTGGCCACGCAGTCGTACCAGTTCTTCTCGCTGAACAAGCCGGCCGGTGTCGTCGCCACCATGGAGGACCCGGAGGGGCGTCAGTGCCTCGGCGACTATGTCACCAACCGTGAGACCCGGCTGTTCCACGTGGGACGTCTGGACACCGAGACCGAGGGTGTCATCCTGCTCACCAACCACGGCGAGCTGGCGCACCGGCTGACGCATCCGAAGTACGGGGTGCGCAAGACCTATCTCGCGCACATCGTGGGCCCGATCCCGCGTGACCTGGGCAAGCGCCTGAAGGACGGCGTCCCGCTGGAGGACGGCTATGCGCGCGCGGACCACTTCCGGGTGGTCGAGCAGACCGGCAAGAACTATCTCGTCGAGGTGACGCTGCACGAGGGCCGCAAGCACATCGTGCGCCGCATGCTCGCCGAGGCGGGCTTCCCGGTCGACAAGCTGGTGCGCACCGCCTTCGGCCCGATCACGCTCGGCGACCAGAAGTCGGGCTGGCTGCGCCGTCTGTCGAACACCGAGGTCGGCATGCTGATGAAGGAGGTCGACCTCTAAGCGCGCCGGACGTGTGCGGAGCGGCCGGTTCCCGTCGGTACGGGAACCGGCCGCTCTCTTGTGCGCCCTTTGCGCCCTCGTTTATAGTCGTCGTGACCATTAAGGGGGGTGGGGGTCGTGCAGGGCTACGACAAGTACGCCTTCGAACCCTTCGCCGTCACCGTGGACCTCGCCGTCCTCACCGTCCGGTCCGGAGCCCTCCAGGTGCTGCTGGTCGAGCGCGGTCAGGAGCCCTATGCGGGACGCTGGGCGCTCCCCGGCGGCTTTGTGCGGCCCGACGAGTCCGCGGAGGACGCGGCCCTGCGGGAACTCGCCGAGGAGACCGGTCTGACGGATGTCTCCGGTCTCCATCTGGAACAGCTGGGCACCTACAGCGACCCCGGCCGCGACCCCCGGATGCGGGTCGTCTCCGTCGCCTTCGCCGCGCTGCTCCCCGACCCGCCCGAACCGCAGGGCGGCGGCGACGCGGCACAGGCGCGCTGGGTGCCGTACGACAGCGCCGGACCGCTCGCCTTCGACCACGACCGGATGCTCGCCGACGCCCATCGGCGCCTCGGCGCCGAGCTGGAACACACCTGTGTCGCCGCGGCCTTCTGCCCGCCCGAGTTCACCCTGGGCGAGTTGCAGCAGGTCTACGAGACCGTGTGGGGCACCACGCTCGACCGGCCCAACTTCCGGCGCAAGGTCCTCGCCACCCCTGACTTCGTCGCACCGGTCCCGGGCGCCGCCCGGCTCACCGGCGGCCGCGGCAAGCCCGCCGCGCTCTACCGCTCCGGCGGCGCCACCGCGCTGCACCCGCCCTTGCTCCGCCCTGCCACGGAAGGACGGTCCCGATGACCGCCAGGACCCCCGCCAAGAGCGCCGCCACCGGATCCCTGATCGGACTCGCCCTCGGCGACGCGCTCGGGTTCCCGACCGAGTTCAACGACGTGCCCTCGATCCTCGCCAAGTGCGGACCCTGGCGGGAGATGGAGCTGCCCAGGCCGGCGATCGTCACCGACGACACCCAGATGACGCTGGCGCTCGCCCGCGGCCTGCGGACCGCCATGGGCAGCGGGGTCCTCGCGCCGAAGCGGATGGAACGGCCGGTGCGCGAGGAGTTCGTCGACTGGTACCACTCCCCGGACAACAACCGGGCCCCCGGCCGCACCTGCCTCATCGCCTGCAACCTCCTGGACGGCGACCGTCCCTGGCAGGAGGCCAGCCAGACCGGCTCCAAGGGCTGCGGGGCCAACATGCGGGTGGCGCCGGTCGGCCTGGTACCGGGGCTGAGCGACGAACAGCGGGCCGGGGCCGCCCAGTTGCAGGCCGCGCTCACCCATGGCCACCCCACCGCGCTCGCCGCCTCCGACCTGACCGCCCGTGCCGTACGCCTGCTCGTCCAGGGAGCCGAGCCCGCCGGTCTGGTGGAGCTGCTGCGGTCGTACGCCCGGCAGAACCGCAGCCGCTACCACACGCAGTGGCTCGGCGACCTGTGGCAGCGTGCCGGGGCCGCCACGCCGGAGCAGTTCATCGCGCGCGGCTGGGACGAGTGCCTGGAGATCCTCGAACGCCTCGGGTCGGCCGCGCGGACCGTGTCACCGGAGAGCGACCCCTGTCTCGCGACCGGCGAGGGATGGATCGCGGAGGAGGCGCTCGCCACCGGGCTGCTCTGCTTCCTGCTCTTCCCCGACGAGCCCCTGACCGCCCTGCGCCGGGCCGCCTGCACCTCGGGCGACTCCGACTCGATCGCCTGTCTCACGGGAGCCTTCGCGGGCGCCCGTCTGGGCGCCGGGGTCTGGCCGCGGGAGTGGGCGGACCGGATCGAGCACGGGAGCGAGCTGGGGACCCTCGGGGCGCTCTGGGACGCCTGAGCGGCCCCTCGGCCGGGAGTGTTTCCCGGAGAGAAGCGGGACGGCGCCGTCTCGGCAGGCGGGCGACGCGGTGCCGACCGTCCCCGTCTGACTACGCTGGTGACCAGACGTATGCGCACATCAGCGAGGAGCATCACCGTGGCGGTACGAGCGGTCCGCGGCGCCGTCCAGCTCGAACGGGACGAGGCCGGACATATGGACGAGCAGGTCAGCGCCCTGCTCACCGCCGTCCTGGAACGGAACGGCCTGAGCACCGACGATCTGATCAGCATCTGGTTCACCGCCACGCCCGATCTGCACAGCGACTTCCCCGCGGCTGCCGCCCGCAAGCTCGGGATCGTCGACGTACCGCTGATCTGCGCCCAGGAGCTGGACGTCGAGGGCGCGATGCCCCGGGTCGTCCGGGTCCTGGCCCATATCGAGTCCGCCACGCCGCGCGCCGACCTGGTGCATGTCTACCTCGGTGCCGCGTCCGCCCTCCGCAAGGACATCGCCCAGTGAAGTCCGCACTTGTCATCGGCACCGGTCTGATCGGCACCTCGGCGGCCCTCGCGCTCGCCTCCCGAGGCGTCCTGGTGCACCTGGCCGACCAGGACCCCGACCAGGCCCGCACGGCGGCGGTGCTCGGCGCCGGCACCGAGGAGCCGCCCGAGGAGCCCGTCGACCTGGTGATCGTCGCGGCCCCGCCGGCGCATGTGGCCGCCGCCCTCGCCGACGCCATGCGGCGTGGCCTGGGACGCGGCTACCTCGATGTGGCCAGCGTCAAGGGCGGTCCGCGTCGCGAGCTGGAGGCGCTCGGTCTCGACCTGACCGCCTATATCGGCACCCATCCCATGTCGGGCCGTGAGAGGTCCGGGCCCCTGGCCGCCACCAGCGATCTCTTCGAGGGCCGTCCCTGGGTGCTCACCCCGGCCCGGGACACCGACACCGAGGTGCTGAACCTCGCCCTCGAGCTGGTCTCGCACTGCCGCGGAGTGCCGGTGGTGATGGACGCCGACGCCCACGACCGGGCCGTGGCGCTGGTCTCGCACATGCCCCATCTGGTCTCCAGCCTGGTGGCCGCGCGCCTGGAGCACGCCGAGGACACCGCGGTACGGCTGTGCGGGCAGGGCATCCGGGACGTGACCCGGATCGCGGCGTCCGACCCCCGGATGTGGATCGACATCCTGTCCGCCAACCCCGGTCCCGTCGCCGACCTGCTCTCCGAGGTCGCCGACGACCTCGACGAGACCGTGCGGGCCCTGCGCGCCCTCCAGTCCCCCGACGAGGCCAAGCGGCGCAAGGGCACCGACGGGATCCACGAGGTGCTGCGCCGCGGCAACGCCGGCCAGGTCCGGGTGCCCGGCAAGCACGGCAGCGCCCCGCGGGTGTACGAGACCGTGGCCCTCCTCATCGACGACCAGCCCGGCCAGCTGGCCCGCATCTTCGCGGACGCGGACATGGCGGGGGTCAACATCGAGGACGTCCGTATCGAGCATGCGACCGGTCAGCAGGCGGGCCTGGTCCAGTTGATGGTGGAGCAGAAGGCGGCCCCGGGGCTGAGCGCGGCGCTGCGCGAGCGGGGCTGGACGATCCGCCAGTAGGGCGACGGGACGGCCCCGCCGCCGCCCGTCATACCGGGCCCGGGCGAGCCAGTAACCTTGTGCGGGGCGCTCGTGCGTCCCGCACGATCCCGCCCCCTGCACCAGGAAGGTGTCCTCACCGTGGAAAACGGCGCCGCCCGGACCGTCCCGGCAGTGATTGTCGCCATCGACGGCCCCTCCGGCACGGGCAAGTCGAGCACCTCGAAGGCCGTGGCCGCACAGCTCGGACTGAGCTATCTGGACACCGGGGCGCAGTACCGGGCGATCACCTGGTGGATGGTGAGCAACGGGATCGACATCGGCGACCCGACGGCGGTCGCGGCGGTGGCGGGCAAGCCGGAGATCGTCTCCGGCACCGACCCGTCGGCGCCCACCATCACGGTGGACGGCACGGACGTCTCCGGTCCGATCCGCAGCCAGGAGGTCACCTCCAAGGTCAGCGCGGTCAGCGCGGTGCCCGAGGTGCGGACCCGGATCACCGAGCTGCAGCGCTCCTACGCCGCCGCCGCGGAGACCGGCATAGTCGTCGAAGGCCGCGACATCGGCACCACCGTGCTGCCCGACGCCGACCTGAAGATCTTCCTCACCGCCTCCCCGGAGGCCCGCGCCGCCCGCCGCAGCGGGGAACTCAAGGGCGCGGACGTCCAGGCCACCCGCGAGGCCCTGATCAAGCGGGACGCGGCCGACTCCGGCCGTAAGGCGTCCCCGCTGGCCAAGGCGGACGACGCGGTCGAGGTGGACACCACCGACCTCACCCTCCAGCAGGTCATCGAATGCGTGGTCACCCTCGTCGAGGAGAAGCGGGCCGCCGGATGAACGATGCGCCGTCCGCCAGGAGCGCCGAGGTGGGGCGGCGCATCGGCGTCCCCCTGATGTACGGGCTGTGGAGGCCGCGCGTCCTGGGCGCCTGGAAGGTCCCCGCGACCGGTCCGGCGATCCTCGCGGTCAACCACTCCCACAACGTCGACGGCCCCATGGTCATGGGGGTGGCGCCCCGGCCCACCCACTTCCTGATCAAGAAAGAGGCCTTCGTCGGCCCGCTCGACCCGTTTCTGCGGGGGATCGGCCAGCTGAAGGTGGACCGCACGACCGCCGACCGCACGGCCGTCACCCGGGCGCTGGGCGTGCTCGCGGACGGGGGAGTCCTGGGTATCTTTCCCGAGGGCACCCGGGGCGAGGGAGACTTCGCCGCGCTGCGCGCCGGGCTCGCCTACTTCGCGGTCCGCGGCCGGGCGCCGATCGTGCCGGTCGCGGTGCTGGGAAGTTCCGAGCGGCGCGGTCGGTTGATCAAAGGGCTGCCTCCGCTGCGCAGCCGTATCGACGTCGTCTTCGGCGACCCGTTCCAGGCGGACGACGGCAGCGGGCGGCGGACGCGGAAGGCGCTGGACGAGGCCACCGCACGCATCCAGAAGCAGCTCGCCGCGCATCTGGAGAACGCCAGGCGTCTCACCGGACGCTAGGCGCAGGGGCCCTTCTGCCCCGGTGGTCCGCCTCCCACGGCGATCCGCCGGAAGGACCCTGGGCGACACTTGAGTAGTGGAGCACCGTGGACGCGGTGCTCCACCGATCACCACGATGAACGAGGTACGGACTTCATGAACGACCAGATCCAGCCCGACGGCCCGGCCGAGCCCGGGCACGAGCACGGGGCGCTCGGCGACGCCGAGTACGCGGAGTTCATGGAGCTCGCCGCGGAGGAGGGTTTCGACCTCCAGGACGTCGAGGGCGCCATCGAGGAGGCCGGACACGGTCCGCTGCCCGTACTCGCCGTGGTCGGCCGCCCCAATGTCGGCAAGTCGACCCTGGTGAACCGGATCATCGGCCGCCGTGAGGCGGTCGTCGAGGACAAGCCCGGCGTCACCCGCGACCGTGTCACCTACGAGGCGGAGTGGGCTGGCCGCCGCTTCAAGGTCGTCGACACCGGCGGCTGGGAGCAGGACGTCCTCGGCATCGACGCCTCCGTGGCCTCCCAGGCCGAGTACGCGATCGAGGCGTCCGACGCGGTCGTCTTCGTCGTGGACGCCAAGGTCGGCGCGACCGACACCGACGAGGCCGTCGTCCGGCTGCTGCGCAAGGCCGGCAAGCCCGTGGTGCTGTGCGCCAACAAGGTCGACGGCCAGAGCGGCGAGGCCGACGCGGCGTATCTGTGGAACCTCGGTCTCGGCGAGCCCCATCCCGTCTCCGCCCTCCACGGCCGCGGCACCGGCGACATGCTGGACGCCGTCCTGGAGGCCCTGCCCGAGGCGCCCTCCCAGACCTTCGGCTCGGCGATCGGCGGGCCGCGCCGCATCGCCCTGATCGGCCGCCCGAACGTCGGCAAGTCCTCCCTGCTGAACAAGGTCGCGGGCGAGGAGCGCGTCGTCGTCAACGAACTCGCCGGCACCACCCGGGACCCCGTCGACGAGCTGATCGAACTCGGCGGCAAGACCTGGAAGTTCGTCGACACGGCCGGTATCCGCAAGCGGGTGCACCTCCAGCAGGGCGCGGACTACTACGCCTCGCTGCGCACCGCGGCCGCCGTGGAGAAGGCCGAGGTCGCGGTGGTGCTGATCGACGCCTCCGAGAACATCTCGGTCCAGGACCAGCGCATCGTCACCATGGCGGTGGAGGCGGGCCGGGCGCTCGTCCTCGCCTACAACAAGTGGGACACCCTCGACGAGGAGCGCCGCTACTACCTGGAGCGGGAGATCGAGACCGAGCTCGCCCAGGTCGCCTGGGCGCCGCGGGTGAACATCTCGGCGTCCACCGGGCGGCACACCGAGAAGCTGGTCCCGGCGATCGAGACCGCCCTCGCGGGCTGGGAGACCCGGGTGCCCACGGGCCGCCTGAACGCCTTCCTCGGCGAGCTGGTCGCCGCGCATCCGCACCCGGTCCGCGGCGGCAAGCAGCCGCGCATCCTCTTCGGCACCCAGGCGGGCACCAAGCCCCCGCGGTTCGTGCTCTTCGCCTCCGGTTTCATCGAGGCGGGCTACCGGCGCTTCATCGAGCGGCGGCTGCGCGAGGAGTTCGGCTTCGACGGGGCGCCCGTCCATATCTCCGTGCGGGTGCGCGAGAAGCGCGGCAAGAAGAAGTGAACTGAGCGACACCGTGTGAACGGTGTGAGGTGACAGGGAAGGGGCGGCCCCGGGTGGGGCCGCCCCTTCCCTGTCGTGCTCAGAGCCCCCTGCGGGGCGCGGGGGGCAGTGCCGCCACGGGGTGCATCCCCGTGGTGTGCTGTGCCACCAGCTGCCAGCCGTTGCCCGCCAAGTGCGTATGACCGTGCTGGGCCGTCAGATGCCCGGTGCCGTGCGGGGGAGCACCATGGCGAGTGCCATAGCCACCGACGCCGTACGAGCCCGTGTCGTGCGCGGTGAGGGCGAAGGCGGTGAAGCCCATGTCCTCCTCGCCGCTGCGGTCGCCCGGGCACGTCCGGAAGGCTTTGACGTACTCGGTGTAGAGCGCGTCGTAGATCGGCGTGGGAGAAGAGCCGCCCGAAGGGGCATGGCCCGCTCGCCCCGAGGGGATCGGCTGGTAGGACTGGCGGCGGGGTACGTCATATGCGTGCACGTAGGTGCCAACGACCCCGCCGCCCAAGGGATGCGGTCGGCCGGGGTCCTTCTCAGGGACCTTCCGCGGGGCGGAGGGCCGACCGCCGTACCCGGTGCGGAGCCGAGGCTCAGGTCCCCGCCAGCGGGAGGGCCGCGGCGACGAGCTGCCCGTTCGCCGCCGCCTTGTCCAGCGCGTCGCGCAGCAGATCCTCCCTGGGCTGCCGGCCGATGGAACCCACCGGCGCCGCGAACAGCAGGACCTGCTGGTGCTTGTTGGCAGCCGTCCGCCAGCCGTCGGTCACCTGGAGCGGCTGGTGCGCCTGCCACCAGGCGACCTGGGTGCCGTTGGCACCGGGCTGCAGCACGGCGTGCAGCTGGCCCATGGCGAGCAGGACCGACCAGCCGTGCAGTACGGGCGGCACCGACTCGATCATGGTCAGCGGCATGAAGCCCTGCTCGATCAGCAGGGGCAGGAAGTCGTCGCCGAAGCCGTACGAGCCAGGGCGCACGATGGGCGCCGTCGGCTCCACGACGAGCGCCGGGTGCAACTCGCCGGAGATCAGGACGAGTCCGCTGGTGACGCCCAGCACCGCCTGCTGGGGCGCGGCCTGGGCGGAGGCCTGGGCGAACTGCTCCTCGCCGGTGATGGAACGCACGGCGCCCTGCAACTGCTCCTCGGTGACCTGGACGACCTGGGAGGGCAGGCAGGTGGCATGGGCGAAGGCGAGGACGGCGGTCTCCTCTCCGACGAACAGCACGGTGCTGGTGCGCTCCTGCTCGGAGTCACCGGGGGTGCGGCAGGAGGTGCAGTCGTAACTGCCCGGGGCGTTGACTCCGGCGAGCAGCCGGTCGGCTTCTTCGTCGCCGATCTCGGCGCGTACGGCGTCGCTGACGTCGAGCATGCGCGGCACGGGTGGCTCCCTCGGGATGCGGTACGTGGCGGTGCCGGGTGGCTCCCGGCCCATGAGCCCGGGGGTTCCCGGCTCATGAAGAAGACAACGGGCGATCCGCGGCCGGAGTCACGCTCGGGAGCGCACCGAATCGAACCGTCCGGGGCACCGGGCGACCCTGCCCCCGGAGCGCGTCGTTCCGAGCCAACTTCCCTGGTGGAGAAGAAGGTTGGCGTGGCGAGACAGCTCCTGTGCAGCCCGGTTCACCGGCCGACAAATCCGGAAATCGGGGAATGAAGCGGGTGACCGAAAAGAGGGCGCGCCGGGCCTCTCCGGGCGCCTGCGTCACCGTCCCCGGGACCGCGCGAGCCGGCCAGGACGGAGGAGGTCAGGACGGCGCGGGACCGGCCGTCCCCGGCTCCGGGGCGGGGCGTTCCGTCGCGGCGTACGCCGGGTGGTGCAGATCGAACGCCGGGGACTCGGAGCGGACCCGGGGGAGCGTGACGAAGTTGTGCCGCGGCGGCGGGCAGGAGGTCGCCCACTCCAGGGAGCGCCCGTAGCCCCAGGGGTCGTCGACCTCGACCCTGGCCCCGTACCGGGCGGTCCTCCATACGTTGTGCAGGAAGGGCAGGGTGGAGACGCCGAGCAGGAACGCGCCGATCGTCGACACGGTGTTGAGGGCGGTGAAGCCGTCGGCGGCCAGATAGTCCGCGTAGCGGCGCGGCATGCCCTCGGCGCCCAGCCAGTGCTGCACCAGGAAGGTGGTGTGGAAGCCGACGAACAGCGTCCAGAAGTGGATCTTGCCCAGGCGCTCGTCGAGCATCTTCCCGGTGAACTTGGGCCACCAGAAGTAGAAGCCGCCGAAGGTCGCGAAGACGACGGTGCCGAAGACCACATAGTGGAAGTGGGCCACCACGAAGTACGAGTCGGTGACATGGAAGTCCAGCGGCGGCGAGGCCAGGATCACCCCGGTCAGCCCGCCGAACAGGAACGACACCAGGAAGCCGGTCGCCCACAGCATCGGGGTCTCGAAGGACAGCGCCCCCCTGAGCATCGTGCCGGACCAGTTGAAGAACTTCACCCCGGTCGGCACCGCGATCAGGAACGACGTGAAGGAGAAGAACGGCAGCAGCACCGCGCCCGTGGCGAACATGTGGTGCGCCCAGACGACCACCGACAGACCCGTGATCGCCATGGTCGCGCCGACCAGCGTCAGATAGCCGAAGATCGGCTTCCGGCTGAAGACCGGGATGATCTCCGTGATGATCCCGAAGAACGGCAGGGCGATGATGTACACCTCGGGATGGCCGAAGAACCAGAACAGGTGCTGCCACAGCAGCGCCCCGCCGTTGGCGGCCTCGAACACCTGCGAGCCGAACCGCCGGTCCGCCTCCAGGACCAGCAGCGCCGCCGCGAGCGGCGGGAAGGCCATCAGCACCAGGATCGAGGTGAACAGGATGTTCCAGGTGAAGATCGGCATCCGGAACATCGTCATCCCCGGCGCCCGCATCCCCAGGATCGTGGTCAGGAAGTTCACCGCCCCGAGGATCGTGCCGAAGCCGGCCAGGGCCAGTCCCATGATCCACAGGTCGGGGCCGAGGCCGGGCGAGTGCTGTCGGCTGTTGAGCGGGGCGTAGGCGAACCAGCCGTAGTCGGCCGCACCGCTCGGCACCGCGAGCGAGCCCAGCACGATCAGCCCGCCGAACAGGAACAGCCAGTAGGACAGCATGTTCAGCCGGGGGAACGCCACATCGGGGGAGCCGATCTGCAGCGGCATGATCTCGTTGGCGAAGCCCGCGAAGGTCGGCGTCGCGAACAGCAGCAGCATGATCGTGCCGTGCAGGGTGAACAGCTGGTTGTACTGGGTCTCGCTCATGAGCTGCAGCCCCGGCCGGGCCAGCTCGGCGCGCATCAGCAGGGCCATGACCCCGCCGGCCAGGAAGAACGCGAACGACGTGATCAGGTAGAGGTGCCCGATCTTCTTGTGGTCGGTGGTGGTCAGCCAGTCGACGACCAGCCGCCCCGGCGACCTCGTCTCCAGAGGCTCCCCGACCGCCCGTGCCGTGTCCGTCCCCATCGCCTGCCCCCCTCGCCCGTGGGTACGGGGATTCTGTGCCGAAGCCGTGTATTTCTTATGTGGAGTCAGGTGGCGGGATGCCACCGGAAAAAGGATCGCAAAGAGCCGCGCGCGAACTGCGCACGGCGCTTTCCTTCGGTTTATCGGGAGTCCGTTCCGACGATGATCGAAGCGGCTCCGAAATTCGTTCGGGGTGCTACGTGTCGCCTACGGAACCGCTCGTTCGTGTGACCCCGTTGGGGCGAAACGGGTGTCGTGATTCTGTGACAGAAGCGTGACCGGGGAGGGGTGTGAGACGCGAGTGGCCGTTGCGGACTTCCACGGCGGGGCGGCTCGGCCTAACGTGGCGGCATGGCACCCATTCCCTCTTCCGGCAAGGAACCCGACGACTCCCCGGACGGCTATGTAGGTCTGGAGGCGGGCCGTGCCGAGCGGCTCGCCCGGGAGCGCGGCTGGAGCCCGGTCCGCTCGCTGCCGCCGGGGGCGATCATCACCCTGGAGTACCGCGTCGGGCGGCTGAACTTCGAGGTCGCGGACGGCAGGGTCAGACGCTGCTGGAAGGGCTGACCGGCCAGGCTCCGCGGTGCGCCGGCCGACCGGGCCGGAGAGCGCGGCCCGGCGCCCTGTGGCGTCCATGACGAAGGCCCCGGCTCGCACCGAGCCGGGGCCTGCACCGTGCGGGGAGGTCGTGCGTACCGGTCCCCGCGAGCGTCGTCGTCAGCTGCCCGCGCCCGCCACCGGCCGGGCCGAGGGGGTGCCGCGCGCCACCCGGTCCGAGTGCGACGGGCGACGGCTGCCCACCGGGGTGACCGGGGAGCGTTCGGCACGGCTGGTGTGCGGGCCGGGCGCCATGTAGACCGGTGCGCGGGAGGTCCGGGTGACCCCCACCGGCTCGCGGGCCGGGGCCTCCTCCTTGGCCGTCGTACGCGGTGTGACGACCAGCGAGGGCGCGCCGACCGGGGCCGGAGCGGGCATCGGCAGGGCGCGGCGGCCGCGCAGGCGGTCCCGCAGCGCGAGGATGGCCGTCTCGGCGCGGGCGATCGGCGGCTCGACCCAGGGCAGGGCGAGCAGGATCAGCAGCCCCGCGGCCCAGCCGAGGAGCACATCGCTCAGCCAGTGCGTACCGAGGTAGACCGTGGTCAGGCCGACGCCCAGGGAGACCACCGCGGAGAGCGCGGACAGCCAGCGCCTGGCCCGCGGGGTGGAGGCCAGATAGGCCAGGATCCCCCAGGTGACCACGGCGTTCGCGGTGTGGCCCGAAGGGAATATATCGCCGCCGCGCCACATCTCGTTCGATCCGATGACGGTCGCGTAGTGCGGTCCCAGCCGGCCCATCCCGTACTTGGCCGCGCCCACCGTGATGTTGAGCAGCAGCAGCGCGGCGCCGAGCGTGAGCAGCGGGCGCAGGGTGTGCTGCCGCCAGGACCGCCAGCCCAGCCAGGCGGCGACCATCACCGCGGTGGGGCCGCGCTGGCCCAGCACCACGTAGTAGTCGAGGAACGCGTGGATCTGCGGCCACTGCTGGTACGGCCGGAAGAACATGACCTGCCAGTCGAGCCGGACCAGCCATGAGGAGACGACGACGGCCCACACGATCGCCGTGTAGAAGGCCAGAGTTGCCGAGAAGAGGACCACTCGGTGCCGGCTCATCCTGGGCACGTCGATGTGGGCCGGCCGTTCCGGCTCACGGTCCAACCGGGCGAAGACCCGGTCCAGACGACTCAGCTTTCGTTCGGTACGCACTCAATCGACGTTACAGCGAGTGAGGTCCGTACCCGCCCGAATCAACGGGTTTGTGATGACGATGTGATGTGGGATTGCTCTCAACAGGGCGTTTATTTCTGTGGATTACCTAATCCGGTCGCACGCGCCCGCAATTCCATTGATCAACGGCGGTCTTGTTTTATGGTCATTGCCTCTTTGTTCACCGAATGCTGGGGTGGAATTACCCGGCCGCTCACCGGCTGCCCGGGAAGTGATCACGCGCCGGGCAAGTGATCATGGCGGGCCGGAGCCGTTCAGCCAGAAGGCCCCATAGACGGCGGACGCCACCGCCACACCCCCGAGGACCGCCGCCGCCCTCGGCGGACGGGCCCGGGAGAGTGTCCGGGCGAGGGGCAGCAGCAAGGGGAAGGCGGGCAGCAGCAGCCGCGGTTTGGAGCCGAAGTAGCTCGATGCGCACAGGGCCAGTGCGGTGACGACCCCCGCGTACACCAGCAACGGCAGCGGCTGGCCCTGGCGCACGCACACCATGTACAGCCACAGGAGCAGCGCCACCCCGAGGATCAGCCCGACGCCGGCCGCGGCCGAGGGGGGCGAGGTGAACTTGTCGGCGATGAAGCGGGCGAAGGCGAGGCCCCCGTCGAAGCCGTTGCGCCAGCCCGCCTGGACGTCGAGATAACCGAGGGGACCCCCGCCGGTGCGACGGCCGACCCACAGCACATAGCCGGCCGCGCCGAGGGGGGCGAGGAGCATGCCGAGGGCCCGGCGCGGCCACGGGGCGCCCGCCGCCGGGAGCGCCCGCCGCTCCCGCACCCAGGAGACGAGGGCCGCCGCCCACACGGCCGCGACCACCGCAAGACCCACCGGCCGGGTCAGCCCCGCCAGCGAGGCCAGCACCCCCGCCGTCACCCAGCGGCGGGTCAGGACCGCGTACAGGGACCAGGCGGCCAGCGCCGTGAACAGGGACTCGCTGTACGCCATCGACTGCACGATCCCGACCGGCAGCGCCGCCCACAGCACCACCGCGTAGACGCCGGTCCGCCCGTGCCCCGCGCCCTCGCCCCGCAGGGCCTGCGGGCCTTCCTCCGTGCCGTACACATGGTCGACGACGGAGAAGATCCCCCAGGCCGCGGCGAGCGAGGCGAGCGCCGAGACCAGCAGACCCGTATCGGCGTACGACAGCGGGGTCAGTGTCGCGCCGAGCCGCTCGAGCCAGGGCAGCAGGGGGAAGAACGCCAGGTCGGAGTGGACGTCGCCGTTCGGGAGGCGGATCTCGTAGCCGTATCCCAGGGAGGCGACCCGGGTGTACCAGAGCGAGTCCCAGCGGGCCGAGAGCAGGGTGTGCGGGCTGCTGCCGCGCGCCGCGCTCCACAGGGAGAGCACGACCAGGCCCAGGGCGCGCACGGCCGCGTACGCCGCCAGAGCGGGGACGGCCCGGTGCAGGGCGCCGGTGTACCGGGAGCCGGGACGGGGCGGCGCCGTGCGTGTGTCGAGGTCGGTCACGCGCTCGATTATCGGCGCCGTGCGCCGCCGGGGGCGCACGGCCGCCCGCGCGGGACGATGCCGAGGTGGCGTACGCCACACCCGCTCCCGGGGAAACGTGGGAGGTCCACCACGCGACCGCCGAGGGAACTCGCGTACGCTGGCGACTCACTCGCTTTGTCGTGTGGCCCCCGGGAGTCCGCTCCTCCCGACCGCGGCCGCGGGGACGTCCCTACCCCGTGGCACCGCCGAAGCGAGACCACCTGGGAGGTACGTACATGTCCGGGACGACCACGGCGGCCTTCGGGCTGCGCCGTCGGGCGACCGGGTTCCGGGCCAACCGCTGGATCGTTCTCGTCGTCCTCTGTATGAGCCTGCTGCTGGTCGCCGTCGACGCCACCGTGCTTCATGTCGCGATGCCCGCCGTCACCGAGGACCTCAGACCCGGCGCCATCGAACTGCTCTGGATCGTCGACATCTATCCGCTGGTCTGCGCCTCGCTGCTGATCCTCTTCGGCACGCTGGGCGACCGGGTCGGGCGCAGACGGGTCCTGCTGCTGGGATACGGCCTCTTCGGTGTCGCCTCCGCGGTGGCGGCCCTGGCCCATGACGCACACCTGTTGATCGCCGCGCGGGCGCTGCTCGGCGTCGGCGGCGCGATGATCATGCCGGCGACCCTGTCCATCCTCCGCCAGGTCTTCCCCGACCGGCGCGAGCGGGCGCTGGCGATCGGCGTCTGGAGCGCGGTGGCCGCGGTGGGGGCGGCGGTCGGACCGCTGGTCGGGGGCTTTCTGCTGGAGCACTTCTGGTGGGGCTCGGTCTTTCTGATCAACATCCCGCTGATGGTGGTCAGCCTGCCGGTCGGACGGCTGCTGCTGCCGGAGTCCAAGGGGGACCGCGACGGCCCCTGGGACGTGGTCGGCGCGCTGATGGCGGCGGCCGGCCTGTTCGGGCTCGTCCTGGGCGTCAAGCGGCTCGGCGGCGGGGAACGGCTGCTGACCCCGTACACCCTGCTGCCGCTGCTCCTGGGGGCGGCCCTGGTGATCGGCTTCGTCCGCCGGCAGCGGCGCCGTGAGCATCCCCTCGTGGATCTGCGGCTTTTCGCGCGCCCGGCGTTCAGCACGTCCGTCGGCTGCATCGTGCTGGCGATGCTCGCGCTGGTCGGCCTCGAGCTGATCGCGGCCCAGTACCTCCAGCTGGTGCTGCATCTCTCGCCGCTGCGGACGGGGCTGCGGCTGCTTCCCCTGACGTTCGCGGCGATGGCGGCGGGTCTGGTCGGCTCGAACATGCTGCGCCGGCTCGGCCCCCGGCGCATGGTCGTCCTGGGCTTCTGTCTCACGGCGGCGGCGGTGATCGCGCTGACCGCGATGGGCGGACGGGACAACCCGGCGCTGCTGCTGTCCGGCTTCGTGCTGCTCGGCTTCGGCCTGGAGACGACGCTCTTCGGGGCGTACGAGTCGATGCTCAACGAGGCCCCGCAGGCGCAGTCCGGCGGTGCGGCGGCGATCGGCGAGACGTCGTACCAGCTGGGGGCGGGGATCGGGATAGCGCTGCTGGGCAGCGTGATGAACGCGGCGTATGCGCCGGGTCTGTCGTCGGTGCCGGGGGTTCCGGCCTCGGCCTCCGAGGCCGCCGGTCATTCGCTGGGAGAGGCCTATGAGGTGGCGGGCCGGCTGGGCGGCGCGCGGGGTGCGGCCCTGCGGGACGCGGCGCGCGATTCCTTCGTCCACGGCCTGCATATGACGCTGCTGGTCAGTGCGGGGCTGTTGCTGCTGGGCGCGGTGATGGCGCTGAGGCTGCCGCGGCTCATGAACTGCGAGGCGCCGCCCGCGGCGGGCTCGGCCGCGGTTCCCGCACCGCGGGGTGCCGCGGACTCCCGTATCTCGGCGTGACGGCTCGGGACGTGCCGACCGGTGCCGGCAGGGCGCTCACCGGACTCGATGTCTTCCGGTGACCCGGCCCGGGGCGGGCAGGGCCGGTGAGCGGCCCTGCCTCAGCTCTGGTTGAAGAAGCCGTCGGTGCTCCGGCTCGCGGCGTCACCGCTGACGATCTCCGTGTTGGCGGGGGTCAGCAGAAAGACACGGTTGGAGACCCGGTCGATGGAGCCGCGCAGGCCGAAGATCAGACCGGCCGCGAAGTCGACCACACGCTTGGCGTCGGAGGCGTCCATGCTCGTGAGGTTCATGATCACCGGGACGCCGTCCCGGAACAGCTCGCCGATGGCGCGGGCGTCCCGGAAGCTGTCCGGGGTGACCGTGCCGATCCGGCGGCCCTTCTGCTCCGCGGTGCCGGAGGCGACCTGTACCCGCGGGTCGGTCACCCAGGCATCGCGGGGCTCCTGGTTCTCGGCGTAGTCGTCGTCGTAGTAACGCTCGTCCTCGTTGTCGTCGACGAGGCCGAGCCAGGCACTCGCCTTGCGTACCGATCCCATGGACGCCTCCTCTCACAGCGGTCTTTCAAGCTTTCCGCGGTCCATGGTCGTCCATGATGCGGATGTAGCGCCAAGTGGACAGACGCCGCGCGGGGGTTTCGTGACGGTACTGGTGCACGGCGCGTACGTCGAGAGCCTTGGTATCCCAAGGGTCTTACCGCATACGACTGCTGACTGTGAGTGAAATATTATGTTCGGCGGCGTTCGAGTGGCGGGTCGTGCGTACGGGTGAACGAAGGGGCAGTTGTGACGCCGCAGCTCAACGCCGGCACCGGACGGACCATGGCCCGTAGTCCCGCCCTCTTTTGACAGGGGTTCAGGCCGGGTGGCGGAACACAGGAGAACCGCGGTGTCTCGGCGCATCGGGCCGGCGGATCCCTGTGGAAGGGTTGCGTCCATGACGACGGACGCATCCGACAAGTGGAAGCAGTGGCACGAGCACCGCACCGCACGGGTGTCGGAGCCCTATGGACCGCTCGCGCTCACCGGCACCTACTGGCTGGAGGATTATCCGGAGGGGCGAATTCCAGCCATCCCCGGGCGTTGGGTGGCCGAGGAGGACGCGGTGATGCTGACGGCCGGCCGGGACGACGGTCTGACCGTCGACGACAAGCCCTTCACCGGTGAGATCCGGCTGGGCGCCGACCCGGGACCGGTGGCCGAGGCCCGGGTCTCGGCCGGTGAGCGCCGCCTGGTCGTCCTGGTGCGCGAGGGCGTCTGGGGTGTACGCGACTACGATCCCGGGGCTCCGGCGCGCCGGGCCTTCCAGGGCATCGACGCCACGCCCCACGATCCGCGCTGGTCGGTCGAGGGGCACTTCACCCCGTACGGGGAGGGCCGCACCGTACGCGTCGAGAACGCCGACGGACGCCACCGCGGGCTGGGCCTCGGCGGGGTGCTCGCCTTCACGCTCGACGGGCAGGACCTCACGCTCCAGGTGTCGGTCGAGGGCGACGGCTCGCTGTGGGCCGTCTTCGCCGACGCCACCAGCGGGAACGGCAGTTATCGCTTCCGGTTCCTGAGGCCTCCGGCACCCGACGCGGAGGGGCGCACCACGGTGGACTTCAACCGGGCGCTGCTTCCCCCGTGCGCCTTCGCGGACCACTTCGTCTGCCCCCTCCCGCCGCCCGGCAACACCCTGGGTCCTGCGATCGAGGCGGGGGAGCGCGTCCTGCGGTAGGCGGTCGCCGTCCTCGCCGTGGTGAGGGCCCGTCAGGTCCACCGGGAGGGTCCGTGGGGTGAGAGTCGTCGCGCGGCTGAAAGACGCCCTTGTGTCGATCGGTCGTGCAGCCGAATACTCCCCCAGAGCGATTGTCAGGGACACGGCATATCCGAAAAACGGACAGCTCCCCCTGGCTGCGCCTCACGGGCCCCAACCCCACGCGGGCCCCCGACTTCCCTTGGAGGGAACGAAAAGTGAGGATCAAGCGCACCACCCCCACCGGCGGCATCGCGAAGCGCACCCGGCTGATCGCCGTGGTCACCGGATTCGTGGCCGCTGCTGCGTTCGCCGCCCCCACCGCGAGCGCGAGCGCGAGTGATGCACGGACCTTCAGCACCAACCAGCTCACCGGCGTCAGCACCTCGGTGCTCAAGTCGGATGTCGCGGGCACCGCCTGGGCCGTCGACCCCGAGACCAACCGTGTCGTCGTCACCGTCGACAGCACGGTCTCCGAGTCCGAGATCGCGAAGATCAAGCAGCAGGCCGGCGGCAACGCCGACGCCATCACCATCAAGCACACCCCGGGCACGTTCAACAAGCTGATCTCCGGCGGCGACGCCATCTACGGCGGCGGGTACCGCTGCTCGCTCGGCTTCAACGTGCACAGCGGGAGCACCTACTACTTCCTGACCGCCGGCCACTGCGCCGAGGTCGCCTCCACCTGGTACTCCGACTCCGGCCAGAGCACGGTGCTGGGCAAGAACGCCGGCTACACCTTCCCGGGCAACGACTACGCGCTGGTGCAGTACACCAACTCGTCGGTCGCGCACCCGAGCACGGTCGGCAGCCAGACCATCACCAGCGCGGCCACCCCGAGCGTCGGTACGACCGTCACCCGGCGCGGCTCCACCACCGGCACCCACAGCGGCAAGGTCACCGCGCTGAACGCCACCGTCAACTACGGCGGCGGTGACATCGTCTCCGGCCTCATCCAGACCACGGTCTGCGCCGAGGGCGGCGACAGCGGCGGTCCCCTCTACTCCGGAACCGTGGCCTACGGTCTGACCTCCGGCGGCAGCGGCAACTGCACCTCCGGCGGCACGACCTTCTTCCAGCCGGTGACCGCGGCCCTCAGCCGCTACGGCGTGAGCATCGGCTGACCCGACCGGGATCCGCAGTACGGCTCAACGGTGAACGGGCCCCCGCGCGAGATGACGCGCGGGGGCCCGCCCTTGTGCACGAACCCCGCCGCCGTCCCGCCCCACCCGGTCGAGCGGCTGCGGTTCCGGGGGTGAATTCCAGCCAGAGCCAGGGCTCGTGGGGCGGCGCCGGTCGCCCGCCCCTGGTGTTTGCATGTGAATGTTGCGTGAACGCTCCCCCGCCGATCTCCACGCGCAGGCCCATACGCAGGGAGAGTCCGCCGATTGACGTACGCACGTCCGGAGTTCGACCTTGTGTGCCCCCGGGGGCATCGGAATAGTGGGCGCCGTTCAACCGCCTTCCGGCTCGTCGGGCCCCCACTGCCTGCCGGGCCGATCCCCCACAGGAGGACGTCAGTTGAAGCATCGACGCATACCCGGACGCCGTGCGGCCGTGGCGGGAGCGGGCGTCGCCGCCCTGCTCGTCGCGGGATTCACCTTCCAGAATGCGAACGCCAGTGAACCCGCCAAGGCCCCCGAGGCCCGGACCCTTTCGTCCGCGGCGGCCGGAAAGCTCGCCTCGACGCTCATGCGGGACCTCGGCGCCGACGCCGCGGGCACGTACTACGACGCCACGACCAAGAACCTCGTGGTGAACGTGCTCGACCCGAGCGCCGCCGAAACCGTCGAGCGGGCGGGCGCCAAGGCGAGAGTCGTCCGGAACTCCCTCGCCGAACTGACCGGCGCCCGCACCACGCTGGAGAAGGACGCGGCCATCCCCGGCACCTCGTGGGCGACGGACCCCGTGACCAACAAGGTCGTCGTCACCGCCGACAGCACGGTCTCCGGAGCCGAGTGGAACAAGCTGAGCAAGGTCGTCGACGGGCTCGGCGAGAAGGCCGAACTCAAGCGGTCCGAGGGGGAGTTCAAGCCCTTCGTCGCGGGCGGTGACGCGATCACCGGCTCCGGCGGCCGCTGCTCGCTCGGCTTCAACGTGGTCAAGGGCGGCCAGCCGTACTTCCTCACCGCGGGCCACTGCACGGAGGCGATCTCCACCTGGTCGGCCGGTGGCACGGTGATCGGCCAGAACGAGCAGTCCAGCTTCCCGGGCAACGACTTCGGTCTGGTCCGGTACACCGCGAGCGTCGACCACCCGAGCGTGGTGAACCTCTACAACGGCTCGACGCAGACGATCACCCGGGCGGGCGACGCCACCGTCGGCGAGAGGGTGACCCGCAGCGGCTCGACGAGCCAGGTGCACAGCGGCACGGTCACCGGTCTGAACGCCACCGTGAACTACGCCGAGGGCACGGTCAGCGGTCTGATCCAGACCGATGTGTGCGCCGAGCCCGGTGACAGCGGCGGTTCCCTGTTCGACGGCGACACCGCGATCGGTCTCACCTCCGGTGGCAGCGGCGACTGCACCTCGGGCGGTGTGACCTTCTTCCAGCCGGTCACCGAGGCGCTCTCAGCGACCGGCACCCAGATCGGCTGATCCAGGCCCTTCTGCTCGCGGTCCGCGAAAGCCCCGACCTCACGAGGCCGGGGCTTTTCGCTGTGGCCGCCCCGGGCCCTCGCGCTCCGGGCGCCGGACGTTTGCGCAGGTGGGAACCGCTCGAACGGATCTCGCACAGACGTTCGGAAATTGGTTTATGGTGGGGGTGGGAGAGATGGGAACGGATGTTCGAGAGCGGTGATGCTCGCGAGTGCGGGAGGTGCGGATGCCGGACTTCACGCATCTGCATACCGCCTCCGGGTTCTCCCTGCGCTACGGCGCCTCGCACCCGGAGCGGCTGGCGGAGCGCGCCGGTGAGCAGGGCCTGGACGCCCTCGCGCTCACCGACCGGGACACCGTCGCGGGCGCGGTCCGGTTCACCAGGGCCTGCGCGGCGGCGGGCGTCCGGCCGCTGTTCGGGGCGGAGCTCGCGGTGGTGGGCGCCGAACCGGTACGGCGGGAGCGGCGCCGTACCCCCGTGCGCGGGGGTGCCTTCATCGACGAGTCGACTCCCCGGGTGACCTTCCTCGCCCGGGACGGCGCCCGCGGCTGGGCCGATCTGTGCCGGCTCGTCACCGCCGCCCACACGGCGGCGGGCGCCCCGCTGCTGTCCTGGGCCGACAACCACGCCGACGGGCTGACCGTCCTGCTCGGCCCCGACTCCGATGTGGGCCGGGCCCTCGCCGCGGGGCGGCCGGACCGTGCGGCGCGGCTGCTCGCCTCCTGGCGCGAGGTCTACGGTGACGCCCTGCGCCTGGAGACCGTCTGGCACGGCCGCACGGGCACCGGCCCCGGTTCGCTGCGGCTGGCCGCCCGCACCCTCGGCTTCGCCGCAGAGCAGGGCGTACGGCCGGTGCTCAGCAACGCCGTGCGCTACGCCGACCCGGGCCTCGGTCCGGTCGCCGACGTCCTGGACGCCGCCCGGCGCCTGGTGCCGATCGACCCCGCCAAGGAACTGGACTCCACCGAGGCCTGGCTCAAGGACGCGGACGCCATGCTCACGATCGCCGAGCGGGTCGTCGAGGCCGCGGGCTACCGCCGGGACACCGCCCACCGGCTGCTGGAGCAGACCCGGGACACCGCCGCCGAGTGCCTGGTCGACCCCGAGGACGACCTCGGCATCGGCACGGTCCACTTCCCCGAGCCGCATCTCGTCGGCGCCGGCCGCCGCACCGCCCTGCGCACGCTCGCCTCCCGGGCCGCGGCGGGCATGATGCTGCGCGGCTACGACACCCGGCGCGCCTACTGGGAGCGGATGCACGAGGAACTGGACATCATCGCCCACCACGGCTTCGCGTCCTACTTCCTCACGGTCGCCCAAGTGGTCGACGACATACGGGGGATGGGCATCCGGGTCGCCGCACGGGGCTCCGGTGCCGGCTCCCTCGTCAACCACCTCCTGGGCATCGCACACGCCGACCCGGTCGCCCACGGCCTGCTGATGGAGCGCTTTCTGTCCAAACGCCGCCTGGCCCTGCCCGACATCGACATCGATGTGGAGTCCGCGCGCCGGCTCGAGGTCTACCGGGCGATCATCGGCCGCTTCGGCACCGAACGGGTCGCGACGGTCGCGATGCCGGAGACCTACCGCGTCCGCCATGCGATCCGCGATGTGGGCGCGGCCCTGTCCATGGATCCGGCCGACATCGACCGGATCGCCAAGTCCTTCCCGCACATCCGGGCCCGCGACGCCCGTGCGGCCCTGGACGAGCTGCCCGAGCTCAGGCCCCTGGCCGGGGAACGGGAGAGATACGGGAACTTCTGGGAGCTGGTCGAGGCCCTCGACGCCCTCCCGCGCGGAGTCGCCATGCACCCGTGCGGGGTGCTGCTCTCCGACGCCTCCCTGCTCTCCCGTACACCGGTCGTGCCGACCAGCGGCGAGGGCTTCCCCATGGCGCAGTTCGACAAGGACGACGTCGAGGAGCTGGGGCTGCTCAAGCTCGATGTGCTCGGGGTGCGGATGCAGTCCGCGATGGCGCACGCGGTCGCGGAGGTGGCACGGACGGCGGGGGAGCGGATCGACCTGGACTCCCTGGCGCCGGGCGACCCGGCGACCTACCGCCTCATCCGCTCCGCCGAGACGCTGGGCTGCTTCCAGATCGAGTCGCCGGGCCAGCGGGACCTGGTCGGGCGGCTCCAGCCGGCCGGCTTCCACGATCTCGTCGTCGACATCTCGCTGTTCCGGCCCGGACCGGTCGCGGCCGACATGGTGCGGCCGTTCATCGAGGCACGGCACGGACGGGCGCCGGTCCGCTTTCCGCACCCCGATCTGGAGGGGCCGCTGAAGGAGACGTACGGCGTCGTCGTCTTCCACGAGCAGATCATCCACATCCTGGACATCATGACCGGCTGCGGGCGCGGCGAGGCGGACCGGGTGCGGCGCGGGCTGTCCGACCCGGAGTCGCAGGGGCGGATCCGGTTCTGGTTCGCGCAACAGGCGGCGGCGCGCGGCTACGATGCAGAAACGATTCAGCGCACCTGGGAGATCATCGAGGCCTTCGGCTCCTACGGCTTCTGCAAGGCGCACGCGGTCGCCTTCGCCGTGCCCACCTATCAGTCGGCGTGGCTGAAGGCCCATCATCCGGCCGCCTTCTACGCGGGGTTGCTCACCCATGACCCCGGGATGTACCCGAAGCGGCTGCTGCTGGCGGACGCGCGGCGCCGGGGGGTGCCGATCCTGCCGCTGGACGTGAACAAGTCGGGGGCCACCCATCGGATCGAACTGGTGTCTGAGTCGGCGGGTTCCGCCGGTCGCTGGGGGCTCCGGCTCGCCCTGTGCGATGTGTACGGCATCAGCGCGGCCGAGGCCGGCCGGATCGAGGCCGGGCAGCCGTACGCTTCGCTGCTCGACTTCTGGGAACGGGCACGGCCGAGCCGGCCCCTGGCCGGGCGGCTCGCCCAGGTCGGCGCGCTGGACGCGTTCGGCGCCAACCGCCGCGATCTCCAGCTGCATCTGACCGAACTGCACCGGGGGGCCCGGGGCGCGGCCGGGGGACAGCTCCCTCCTCCGCTGCTCGACCTGGGGGAGGTGCCCCGGGCCGGAGAACGCAGGACGGGCCCGGCCGGACTGCCCGACCTCACCGAGGCGGAGCGGCTCAGCGCCGAACTGGGTGTGCTCTCCATGGACGTCTCCCACAACCTGATGGACGACCACCGCGCCTTCCTCGACGAGCTGGGCGCGGTGCCGGCACGCCGGCTGCGCGAGGCGCGGCACGGTGAGACGGTGCTGGTCGCGGGCGCCAAGGTGGCCACCCAGACCCCACCGATCCGCTCCGGCAAGCGGGTCATCTTCACCACCCTCGACGACGGCACGGGCCTGGTCGACCTCGCCTTCTTCGACGACTCCCACGACGCCTGCGCCCACACCGTCTTCCACTCCTGGCTGCTGCTGGTGCGCGGGGTGGTGCAGCGGCGCGGCCCGCGCAGCCTCAGCGTGGTGGGTGCCGCCGCCTGGAACCTCGCCGAACTGGCCGGACTGCGCGCCGAGGGCGGCCTCGAGGAGGTGGCGGCACGGCTGGCGGAGCCCGGGACACGGCAGCCGGACGGCGAGAACGGCGACGGCGGCGACGACGGCGACGGCGGCGACGCGGCGAACGGCCGGCGCATCCGGATGCCCACGGGGTACGAGATGAACCCCTGGGCCGATCTGCGCCCCGCGGGCGACGGTCCGGCCGCTGGACGGAAGCTGTGGCACCAGAGCCCGGGGAGTGCGGGATGACCATCCTCTGCGTATGTTTCCAGCTGCCCGCGACGGACGAGGCGGCCCTGCCGGCACTGCTCGGGCTCCTGAAGGAGTTCACCCCCGTCGTCCAGGCGCTGCCGCCCGACGGGGCACTGGCCGATCTGCGGGGCGCCGTACGGTACTTCGGACGGGACGCCGTCGAACTGGCCGCACTGATCCGGGTACGGGCCCTGGCCCATCACGGGGTCGACTGCGCGATCGGCGCCGGGCCCGGACCGATGCTGGCCCGTATGGCGCTGCGGCAGGCGGCGCCCGGCGCGGTCCGGGTGGTGCCCGAGGACCCGGACGCCGTCCGGGAGTTCCTGTCCGGTCTGCCGGTCCGGGCGCTGCCCGGGGTCGGCGGGGTCACCGCCCGCACCCTGTGCGAGTACGGGCTCGACACCGTCGGCAAGGTCGCCGTCGCGCCCCCGTCGACGGTGCAGCGGCTGGTCGGGGCCCGGGCCGGCCGTGAACTGCGCGAGCGGGCGAACGGCATCGACCGCGGCCGGGTGGTGCCGAACGCCGCCTCGAACTCCCTGGCCGCCGAACGGTCCTTCCCCCGCGACGAGCTGGACCCCGGACGGCACCGGCGCGCCCTGCTGTCGGCCGCCGAGGAACTGGGCGTCCGGCTGCGCGCCCGGAACCAGGTGTGCCGCACGCTCACCCTCACCGTGCGCTACGCCGACCGCTCCTCGACGACCCGCAGCCGCACCCTCGCCGAGCCGACCGCGCACTCGGCGGCGCTCACCGCCGAGGCGTACCGCGGCTATGAGGCGCTCGGACTGCAGCGGGCCCGGGTGCGGGTGCTCGCCCTGCGCGCCGAGGGGCTGGGCTCCGCCGAGCACGCGGCCCATCAGCTCACCTTCGATCCGGTGGACGAGAAGATCCGCCGGATCGAGGAGGTCGCGGACCGCGCCCGGGCGAAGTTCGGACCGCGAGCGGTGATGCCGGGGTCGCTGGCCGCGTAGCCCCTTGCGGGTCGGCGCGCCCACGGGGGAGCGGTCCGGGTGCCGTCGGCCGGCTCCGCCTCCAGTCCGAGGGAGGCGGTTCAGTCGCTGTGGATCGCGCCTTATGGGCCGGTCCGCCCTTCCTGGTGACGGTACGTCACCTTCGGGTGGGGCTTTATCAGGGTTCCCGGTCGGCTTCGGCCGGCACGGGAATTTTTTACTGACGCGTAACTTCCCAGCGGGCCCTACTCGTCCGTAACTTGACGGTTGAACAGCATCCTCGTGATCCGGATCACAGAGGCGCAAGCCCTCACGCCTCCCTCGAGCCGCAAGGAGATCACCCGATGCTGCCCTGGAAACGCCTGCTCAGGCCGCTGGTCGCGGCACTGCTGACGGCCGCGGTCGTCCTCGTCCCCGCCGCCACCGCCGAGGCCGCCGCGCCGAGCTCGGGGTGGAACGACTACTCCTGCAAACCGTCCTCCGCCCACCCCCGTCCCGTCGTCCTGGTCCATGGCACCCTGGCCAACTCCGTCGACAACTGGCTGACCTTCGCGCCCTACCTCCAGAGCCGTGGCTACTGCGTCTTCTCGCTCGACTACGGCCAACTGCCGGGCGTCCCGGTGTTCTACGGGCTCGGCCCCATCGCCACGTCCGCGGAGCAGCTCGGGACCTTCGTCGACAAGGTGATCGCCGCGACCGGTGCCCCCGAGGTCGACCTCGTCGGCCACTCGCAGGGCGGCATGATGCCCCGCTACTACCTCAAGTTCCTCGGTGGCGCCGCCAAGGTGAACTCCCTCGTCGGCATCGCGCCCGACAACCACGGCACCACCCTGAGCGGTCTCACCAACCTGCTGCCCTACTTCCCCGGCGCCCAGGACCTGATCTCCCGATCCACACCGGGGCTCGCCGACCAGGTGGCCGGATCGGCCTTCCTGGCCAAGCTCAACGAGGGCGGCGACACCGTGCCCGGCGTCCACTACACGGTCATCGCCACCAAGTACGACGAGGTGGTCACGCCGTACACGTCGCAGTTCCTGAGCGGATCCGACGTCCGTAACGTCCTGCTGCAGAACCTGTGCGCCGTGGACCTCTCCGAGCATGTGGTGATCGGGCTGTTCGACCGGATCGCCTTCCATGAGGTGGCCAACGCCCTGGACCCGGCGCACGCCACCCCGACCACCTGTGCCTCCGCGTTCAGCTGACCCCGGATCACCGCCGGGGGCCTCCGCAGCCGACCCCAGCCGCTGCGTGGGACGCCGGGGCCTGTCCGGCCTGAGCCGCCGGACAGGCCCCGGGGGATCCCTCGGCACAGCGCGGGACGGGGTCCCGCGGGCGGATCCCGTGGGGGCGATCAGCAAGCTAGCCCCAAGCGGGAGTGAAATCCCCTGACTCGGGTGGGCGGGGCAGATTCTTATGGTGCCGTTAAGGGAGCGCTGAGGCTGCGCTCAGGCAATCACCGTGCGCCCATGGCGCAGGTCCCCGCGAACGCGGGTGCGAACCCGGGCATGAATCCAGGCGGATATGCGAAGTGCCGTCATCGCCCGGGCTCAGGCGTTCGGCCACCACAGGCGGGCGATGTCCTTGCGCACCTCGGGGCGATCGACGGGGCGCTCGTCGGACTCGTCCCGCGACCGGCGGGAGAGGGCGGCCTTCTTCAGGGGCTTGTGCACGGTCATTCGGCGCATGGCTGCCTCCTTGTGCCTACCGGGTTTCGCGTTTGCGCGGAGATAGGCCCTTTTGGTGAGGGTTCCTCATCGATCCCGGTCTGTCTGTGGCGGCTGTCACGAATCGGTTGTCAGTGGCGGCTGTCACCCTGGTGACATGACCAGGAATGTGACCAGGTACATGACCAGGAACATGGCCAGGAACCGGGCGGCCGAAACCTCGACGGGCGGGGGCGGGGGTGTCGACTGGGAGGCCGCGGCCGCCGCCTTCGACGACGAGCCGGACCACGGGCTGCGCGACCGGGGCAGTGCGTGCGGCCTGGGCCGGCCGGCTGGAGCGATGGCTGCCGCCGGAGCCCGGTGACGTCCTGGACCTGGGCTGCGGCACGGGCAGCCTGTCACTCCTCGCGTCCGAGCAGGGGCATCGGGTGACGGGCGTGGACCTGTCCCCCGCCATGCTCGACCGGGCCCGCGCCAAGCTCGCCGGCCGGGAGGCCGTGTTCCGGGTGGGTGACGCGGCGGCGCCGCCGGTCGGCGGGCAGCTCTTCGACGCCGTCCTCGTCCGCCATGTGCTGTGGACCCTGCCGGAGCCGGACCGGGTGCTGCGGCACTGGCGGGGGCTGCTGCGGCCGGAGGGGCGCCTGGTGCTGGTCGAGGGGGTGTGGGGGACGGCGAGCCCGATCGGCATCCCCGCCGACCGGCTGACCGCCCTGCTCGCCCCCCTCGCCCGGCAGGTCCACGTCGAACGTCTGTCGGACGACGCCCGGCTGTGGGGGAAGAAGGTCGACGACGAGCGGTATGCGGTGGTGGCCGTGCCCTGACCGGCCGGGATCAGTCCAGCAGCGCCCCGAAACCGCCCTCACGGGCGAGGAGTTCCAGGGAATCCAGGGCCCGTACGGCGGCCGTGGCGGCCTCGGGGTCACTCGCCCCGAGCCCGCTCGCCGCGAACTCGTCCTCGTCGAGGCGGAGCACGGTCGCGCCGTCCGCCGAACGCCACAGGTCCAGGTCGAGGTCCTCCACGACCAGTTCGCCGTCGGAGACCTCGGCCGGTCGGGTGATGTCGCAGTACCAGCCCTTCAGGACGCCCCGCCCGTCGCGGACCTCCTTGACCGCGTACCAGCGGTCGCGCCAGTAGTACTCGGTGAAGACATCACCGGGCTCGAACCGTACGAAGCCGAAGTCCCGGACGCCCTCGCCCGCCCAGAGCGCGCGTACGGCGATCCGGGTGCCGTCGTCATGGAGCAGTTCGGCGGGATAACGGATCTTCGTACGACCCGCCTTGACCAGGACGACCTCCCACCGGGCCGCGGTGTCAGCCGAGTTCGCGGACATACCGCACCTCCGTCTCGCAGACCTCGTAGCCGAACCACTTGTTGATCGCGATCATCGGGTCGTTGCCGGTGTCGTTGCCCGTGAACGCCTCCGTGCACCCGGCGGCGCGGGCCCGGTGCAGGGAGTCGTTCTTGGCCAGCTTGGCGAGACCGCGGCCCCGGTGGGCGCGGGCGGTCCCGGTCATCGCGGAGCCGTAGCGGGTGGCGCCGTCGGTGCGGGCCGCGCTGAAGGCGGCGGGGCGGCCGTCGACCAGCGCCACCGAGGTCAGCTCGGGGCTGAACAGCGGGTGCCGCCAGGTCTCTGCCAGCCAGGCCTCGTAGTCGGTGAGTTCGGCGCCGATGTCGCCCGGCTCGTCGGACGTGACCTCCGCGTCCAGTTCGAACAGGGGGCGCGGATCGTCGGCGAAGTCCGCGCCCGTGCACAGCCGGACGCCCGACGGCGGGTCCTGGAGCGGCGGCAGGGTGCCCCCGGCCAGGTCCAGCCGGAGGAAGTGGGCGGAGCGGCTCGCGCGATAGCCGTGCCGCTCGGCGAAGGCGCGGTTGCCGGGCTCGTCCAGGACCCAGGCGAAGAGCGCGGTCGCGCCCACGGACACCAGATGCTCCTCGGCGGCCCGGACGAGCAGCGACCCGGCGCCGCGGCGCGTCCGCCCGGGGTGCACATACACATTGAGGTACCCCCGGCCGGGCTCCGGGCTCTCATGGGCGAGGCCCACCGCGGCCGTGCCCACGATCTCGCCGTCCTCCTCCGCCAGCAGCACCCGGTAGCGGGCGTCGGGGTGGACATGGGCGACGTCGTGGGCGATGGACTCCGGGGTGTACAGGACGAAGGGCAGGGCGAGCCGCCGGACCCGGGCGAAGCCCTCGGTGTCGGCCGGGACGTCGGGGCGGAGTTCGCGCACGATCACGGTCATGAGGGCGCACGGTACGCGGGGCGGGTGCACGGTGCCTCTCATTTTCCGGCGGGTGCGGGACAATCGGCCCCGTGACCTTGAAGATCCATATCGATGAGGGCGCACCGCCCTATGAGCAGGTGCGGGCGCAGATCTCCGAACAGGCCCGCTCGGGGGTGCTGCCGGTGGGATACCGGCTGCCCACCGTGCGCGGGCTGGCCGAGTCCCTCGGCCTCGCGGCGAACACGGTCGCCAAGGCCTACCGGGCGCTGGAGACGGACGGGGTGATCGAGACGCGCGGGCGCAACGGCACCTTTGTGGCGGCCGCCGGCTCGGCCGCCGAGCGCGAGGCGGCGAGTGCCGCGCAGGCCTACGCGGACCGGGCACACCGCCTCGGCCTCGGCGAGGAGGAGGCGCTGGCGGCGGTCCGGGACGCCCTGCGGGCTGCCTACGGGGACTGAGACCGGCCCGGGTGCTGCTGCTCAGCGCCGTGCCGTGCCCGCAGTCGCGGTCGGTAGACGGTGCGGTGTGCGGGAGACCGCCAGGCCCGCCGACCTCGCCAGGCGGGCGAACGCCATGGCGTCCAGGACCGCCGCCGCCTGCGGGTCGTTGTTGAAGTAGGCGTGGACGTCCCGGTCGTCGGGCCAGGCCGCCGCCAGGCGCCGCACCCAGGAGGCCAGCGACCGGCGGCCGTAGTGCGGCCAGGGCCGGGCGCGCCCCGCGTGGAAGCGGACATAGCCCCAGTCGGCGGTCCGCCACAGCGGGGTGACCGGGCGGGACAGCACATCGGCCCAGCACAGCGCCGCGCCCCGCGCCTCCAGCACCCCGCGCACCCGGGGCGTCCACCAGGAGTCGTGGCGCGGTTCCACCGCGACCCGGGTGCCGGAGGGGAAGCAGGCCAGGCAGTCGTCGAGGAGCGCCGGGTCGCAGCGCAGGGTGGGCGGAAGTTGGAGCAGCACGGGGCCGAGCCGGTCGCCGAGGCCCGCCGCATGGCTCATCAGCCGGTGCACCGGCTCCTCGGGGTCCTTCAGGCGTTTGATGTGCGTCAGATAGCGGCTCGCCTTCACCGCGACCACGAAGTCCCCCGGCACCCGCTCGCGCCAGCTCTCGAAGCTCTCCCGGGACGGCAGCCGGTAGAACGCGTTGTTGATCTCGACGGTGGCGAACCGTGCCGCGTACTCCTCCAGCCACAGCCGCATGGGCACCTCGGCCGGGTACAGGACGTCCCGCCAGTCCTTGTACTGCCACCCCGAGGTGCCGACGTACAGGGTCATACCCCCATCAAAGCACCCGGCCGGCTCCGGGCGGCTACAGATACAGCCCCGAGTCCGCGCCCGCCCGCTGGTCCGGCACCGAGGCCGGTGAGGTGCCCCGCCGCAGCGCGTACAGCTCCGCCAGGGTCGCCCCGTCGCGGCCCACGCCCTCCTCCTGGCCCAGCCAGCTCACGGCCTCGGGGCGGGTCAGCGGGCCGACCTCGATACGGGCCAGACAGCGGCCGGGGCGGACCACGGCCGGATGGAGACGCTCCAGGTCCTCATTGGTGGTGATGCCCACCAGAACGTTCCTGCCCTGGCCCAGCAGCCCGTCCGTCAGATTCAGCAGCCGGGACAGCGCCTGGCCCGCCGTGTGCTTGGCCTCCCCGCGGATCAGTTCGTCGCAGTCCTCCAGGAGCAGCAGCCGCCAGCGGCCCTTGCCCGTGCCGTCCTCCTCGCCGATCGCGATGTCCATGAGATAACCGACGTCGGAGAACAGCCGCTCGGGGTCGAGGACGCAGTCCACCTGGCACCAGTCCCGCCACGAACGGGCCAGGGTGCGCAGCGCCGAGGTCTTGCCGGTGCCCGGCGGACCGTGGAGCAGCAGCAGACGGCCCGCGATGTCCTCCGGTGTCGTCTTCATCAGGTGGTCCATGGCGTCCGCGACCGGCGCCGTGTAGTTGGGGCGGACCTCCTCCCAGGTGCCCGCCGCGATCCGCCGCGTCGTGCGGTACGGGCCACGCCTCGGCGACACGTACCAGAACCCCATCGTCACGTTCTCCGGCTGCGGTTCCGGCTCGTCGGTCGCGCCGTCGACCGCCTGGTTCAGCACCCGTTCGGCCAGCTCGGCGGTGGTCGCGGTGACCGTGACGTCCGCGCCGCGGTTCCAGCGGGAGACCAGCAGCGTCCAGCCGTCGCCCTCCGCGAGCGTCGCGCTGCGGTCGTCGTCGCGGGCCAGCCGCAGCACCCGGGCGCCCGGCGGCAGCAGGGTGGCCCCGGACCGTACGCGGTCGATGTTCGCCGCGTGCGAGTACGGCTGCTCGCCCGCCGCGAAGCGGCCGAGGAACAACGCGTCGACGACATCGGACGGCGAGTCGCTGTCGTCGACGGTGAGCCGGATCGGCAGAGCGTCGTATGGGTTCGCGGACATGCCGACATGATCTGTCACGGGGCCGTCCCATGCACCCGGTTTCCCGTGGTGCGCCGGGTGTGTCGGCTGTGCCCCGCCCTCCCGGTCCATCCGGTACGTCCCGTCATCGGGCTGTCGTACGACGGAATCTGTCCCGGGACGTCCACGGCCGTTAGGGTTGCCCCTGATGCGACGTCATGGGTGGGATCCGGGGGCACGGCGGTGGCGCCTCACCGCACTGCTCGGCGTGGGCGCGGCCGCTCTGGCCCTGGTGGTGACCCTGATCCAGCTAGTGCCCGGCAGTCCACCGAGCACCAGGGGCACCTCGCCCGACGGCGACAAGGTGCACGGCACACCGGCCACCCCGCCCCGCACGACACGACCGGACGTCGGCTGGGGCTTCACCCATACGCAGTACAGCGCCGACGAGGGCCCCGGCAGCGCCACCGGGCGGGTGGAGCGGCTGCTGTCCGGGACCGGGCTGCCGCAGAACCAGCACATCATGGGCTGGGGCGCGGGCAATCCGGAGCCGGTCGAGGGGCGTTACGACTTCGAGGAGATGGACCGCCGCATCGACTTCGTCCGGGCGTCCGGCGGGACCCCGGTGGTCACCCTGTGCTGCGCCCCGGACTGGATGAAGGGCGGCAGGGCGGGCGCCGGCACCACCGACTGGAGCCAGTCCTTCCTGGAGACCGCCCCGACCCGCGCCCACTACAAGGACTTCGCGGCCCTCGCCGCGACCGTCGCCCGGCGCTATCCGGATGTGCGCCACTTCATCGTCTGGAACGAGTTCAAGGGCTTCTGGAACAACTCCGAGGGCCGCTGGGACTACGAGGGCTACACCGAGCTGTACAACCTGGTCCACCGGGCGCTCAAACAGGTCGACCCGCAGATCAAGGTGGGCGGCCCCTATCTCGTCATGGACAGCCTCGGCCCGCGGCGGAAGGAGAACGCCTCCACGGCGTTGCGCGGCAGTTGGGGCGCCATGGACCAGCGGGTCCTGGACGCCTTCGACTACTGGAACACCCACAAGGCGGGCGCCGACTTCGTCGTGGTGGACGGCTCCAGCTACACCAAGGACGACGAACTGCTGCCCGACGAGTTCGCCGCCACCGACAAGCTGACCGCGGTGGGCGAGTGGGTCCGCCGGCGGACCGGTGATCTTCCGCTGTGGTGGGCCGAGTACTACGTCGAGCCCGCCGACGGCAATGACGACCGCAAGGACTGGAGCGAGAAGCACCGCGTCGCCGTGCAGGCCGCCGGGATGATCGCCATGGCCAAGGGCGGCGCCTCCTCCGGTTTCTACTGGAACCCCGAGAACAAGACGGGACCGGACTGCCCGGGCTGCCTGTGGACGCCGACCGACACCTCCGGCGGCGGCCGGGCGCTTCCCCTGTACGACCTGGTGTCCCGCTTCGCCCGGGAGTTCCCGCCGGGCACGACGTATGCGACGGTGCGGGTCGCCGAGGACGACGTCCCCAACGTCCGTGTCCTCGCCACCGGCAGGACCGTCCTCGTGGTGAACACCCTCGACCGGCCGATCAGCGCCCTGGTCGACGGCAGACGGTTCACCATGAAGGGGTACGAGGTGAAGTGGCTGCGGCGCTGAGCCGCGCCGCCGCCGCACCCCACCTCCTGCCCCGGTGGGGACTCAGCCGTTGCCCAGCGTCAGGAACCGTTGCACCAGCGAGGCCAGCAGCACCGCCATCAGCGGCAGGGAGAACCAGAGGCCGGACTGAAGCAACCGCAGCTGACGCACGCTCGGCCGCATCGCGACCCGCACCACCTCACGCGCCGTGAGCAACAGCACCAGGGCCACCGCGGAGAGCCCGCCGACGACCGACCACGGCGTCCAGGTCACCCGGGGGCCGATCGGCCCCGGATCAGGTCCGGCCACCCGTCCGGTGGGCTGCGCGCGCAGCGCATACAGCGTCACATCGTCGTTGACCAGGACCTTCTCCAGCTCCTGATGTTCGTCCAGATGCCTGATCAGCCGTGACTCCCAGGTCGCCGAGTAGCCGACGTCCATCCGGAGATAGGTCACCTGACTCGCATTGATCATCAGATACGAGTTCGGGCCCGCGTCCTGGAGCGAGGTGACCAGCCCCGACACCAGCACCGGATCGACGGGGGCGAGCGTCGGTACGTACTGGACCTTCTCCATGTCCCTGGCGCCCCACGGCATCGCCGGAGTGACGTTCTCGACGGGGTCGCTGCTCAGCCACAGCAGCTGTACGGTCGGGTCGTCATGGGCGTACACGAAGTCCATGGCGGCCACCTCGCCGGGGCGGATCCGCTCGAAGGGCTCATTGCCCCAGCGGGCCACCAGAAAGCCGCCCATCAGCAGCAGGCCCGCCAGCAGCGCCGCGAGCGGGGCGAGGCTCGTCCGGTCCTTGCCGCGCTCCTCCTCCGTCACCCCGGTACGGGGGAAGAGAGCGAGTCCGGCCAGCAGCGCCGCGCCCGGCAGGGCGAACATGAAGACCCGCAGGGCCATCTCACCGCCGTACGACTGCATGCCGAAGCCCAGGAACGGCACGAAGGTGAGCACGAGCAGCGACCGCTCGCGGTATCCGTGCTCGCGCCGCCGCCACCAGCCCCAGCAGGCCAGGCCCAGCACCGTGCCGGCGAGCAGCACCCGTGCGTAGAGCACCAGCTGGTGCGTGGAGTCGCCGCCCTGGATGCGGCCGGAGACGGAGGTCGACACATTGCTGCCGACGCCGCCGACCCCGCCGAAGAGCTCGTCGAAGTGCCCGGACCAGTACGGCTCGGCCATGAAACCGACCCAGAACGCGACCAGCACCGCGAACAGCAGCGGCAGCCCGCGCAGTTCGGAGCGGCCCACCAGCACGAGCACCGCGAGCACACCCAGCATCACGAACGGGGTGAGCTGATGGGCGGGCACGCTCGCCGCATACAGGCCGATCAGCACCAGCAGCAGCACGGCCCGCTGACCGCGCCCGGCCGGCTCCACCTCGGCCTCGCCGGGGCGCGCCTTCGTCCAGATGACATGGGGCGCCCGGAACCAGACCAGCAGGATCGCCACGAACACCAGATAGAAGAGATAAGTGAAGCCCTGCGGGGAGAAGTAGTCCTGGCCGACCCAGCTCCCGAGGACGAAGATCCATAGCCCGGTCCACTTGGCGCGCCAGCTCGCCCGCAGCGATCGCAGCAGCAGGAACATCGGTGCCAGATAGAGGAGTTGGATGGTCAGCGGCCACCAGCGGATGACCTCGGTGAGATCGGTGACCCCACAGGCCTTCGCCATGAACGCGGCCGCCGCGAAGAAGCCCGGCCAGCTCCAGCGGGCGTCCAGGTCGGGTACGGCCGACCCGGTGCGGTCGATGTAGTCCAGGAAGCCGAGGTGCTGCCAGGCCGTGGGGAACCGCGGTTCGGTCTCGATCACCGCGGGCAGCGCATGCAGGGAGACGACGGTGGCCAGCAGGGTGACCAGCAGCAGCCCCCGGGACTCCCGGACCCGCCCCAGCAGCGTCGCGAAGACCACGACCAGCAGTGCCGCCCCCGCCAGGGTCGGCAGCGGAAGCACCGAGATCAGGCCCAGTCCGCCCATCCGGGTGAGGGAGCCGTCGTCGAGCCTCAGCGCGGGCACCCAGTACAACAGCAGCGCGGTGGCCAGCAGACCGCCGAGCAGCAGCCCGACGCGCGTGGGCCGCAGCCGCTCCCGCAGGGAGGGTGCGGCGGAACACACCGCCTCTGCCGCGCCCGCCCCGGCCTGCTCCTCCGTGACGCTCTCCGCCTCCGCGCCCTCCATGCCGACCGCTGCCGCCGGGTTTCCCGTGCTCGGGCGGGTGCCGAGCGCGAGTGTCTCGGCGTCGGGCTTCCTCGCCCAGGACGGGCCGCTCCTCGGCGCCGGCACCTCGGCCGGCCCCAGGTCGGCGAGGTCCCCGTCCGGTGCGGTGTCCTCGGGCACGGCGTCCGCCGGGGCGGCGCGCATCACGGTGTACAGCCGGGGAGCGGCGATCGCCACGATCACCGCGAGGCTGGAGATCTCCGCGACCCCCGCTCCGGTCAGCCCCATGCGGGGGAGCAGCAGCAGGGTGAGTCCGAGCACCAGAACGCAGAGCAGACCCTGGAGATAGGCGAGTCCCGAGGTGCGGCTCTGCGCCCGCAGCACCGCGAAGTAGGTCTCCATGACCACCCTCAGCAGCGCGCCGACCGCGAACCAGCGCAGCAGCGGGGTCGCCGCGTCGGCGTATCCCTGGCCGAACACCCTCAGGATGAAGGGCGCGCCGACGAACAGCAGCCCGCTCACCGGCAGCATGATCCGGGCCATGCGTCGGAGCGCGGCCCGGGTGTTGGCGGCGAGCCGCGCCGGATCGTGGGAGCCCTCGACGGTGAGCGAGGCGCCCATGTTGATGGCGAGCAGATTGGTCGTGCCGCCGATGGTGGTGGTGATGTAGAAGTACGCGTTGTCCGCGGAGCCCACCTGCGCGGCCACGATCACCGGGACGAGATAGACCACGGCGAGCGAGAACAGCGAGCCGGTGTAGTCGCCGGCCAGGAACCGCCCGATCTCCTTGGGCGACGGGGGTCTGGCGCGGTCCTCGGTCGCCTTGACGTGCCGGGGCACCAGGCGCCGGAACACCAGCCAGCCGAGCGGTATCACGGAGGTGGCGATGGCCGCGACCCAGGAGACGAAGACACCGGTCGTCGGGATGGCCACGGCGAGCCCGATGAGCAGTGCCAGCTTCACCGCCGAGAACACCGTGTTGCCCACCGGCACCCACAGTGCGCTGCGCAGCCCGGTCAGCACCCCGTCCTGGAGGGTGAGCAGACTCCAGGCGACGACGGCCACGACGAACCCGAGCCCGTTGAGGGGCCCGTGCAGAAAGCGGTACGAGGGCCCCCAGACGTCCAGGGTCAGCAGGAAGACGCCCGCCGCGAGCGCCACCACCACCGAACTGCCCGCGTACGTACGGAAGATCAGCCGGCCGGTGGCCCGGCCCGCGACCGGGATGAAGCGGGCCAGGGCGCCGGTCAGCGTCACCGCGGTGAGCCCGGCGAGGAGCTTCATCGCGGCGATCGCGGCCGAGCCCTGGCCGACCGCGGAGTCGGAGTAGTACCGGGCGGCCACCAGCCAGTAGCCGAGGCCGAGCACCGCGGAGACACCGGTGTTCAGCATCAGCGCATAGGCGTTGCGGAACAGCTGGTTGCCGCCGCCCCCGCCGGTGGGCAGGCGCAGACGGCGGCGGGACCGCTCTGGTACCTCGGGTGCGGCCTGGTCGTCCTGGGCTGTGGTCGTCGTGTCAGACACGGGAACGGATGGCCTTCCCCCGGACCTGTCGTGCTCTTCGGACCATGGCGTACCCCTTGGTCAGGGCGCGGTCCCCGGCGAAGCGGAGAGCGATACCCCGGCCCCGGAGCAGCCGCTCGAACTCCTCGGCCCCGGTGCTGCGGCGCACGGTGACCCGCCGCAGCGCATAGGGGCCTTGCCGGCGGCGGGCGAGACCGTTGCCGACGGCGAGGGACTGGCGGTAGCCCGTCTCGCGCACCATGCGCCGCACCCGGCGGCTGGAGTAGCCGTACGGGTAGGCGAACGAGACCGGGAAGCCGCCCAGTTCATCGGCGATGATCTCCCGGCAGTGCACCAGCTCGGACCGGAGCGTCTCGTCGTCGAGCTGGTCCAGCTGCGGATGGGTGTGGCTGTGCCCGCCGATCTCGGCCCCCGCCTCCGCGAGGGCGCGGATCTGGTCCCAGTCGAGCATGGTGTCCAGGCCGCCCCCGGTGTCGTGGGCGCCCCGGATCCACCCCGTCGAGACGAACAGCGTGGAGACGAAACCGTGCCGGGCGAGCACCGGCAGGGCGTGCCGGTGCACCCCCTCGTAGCCGTCGTCGAAGGTGATCAGGACGGGCCGTTCGGGCAGCGGTGCGCCCTCCCGCCAACTGCGCGCCAGCTCGGCGGTGGTGACAGGAGTGCGGCCCGTCTCCACGATCCGCTCCATCTGCCGGGCGAAGGCCTCCGGGGCCACCGACAGGGCGCGCGTCGCCCGGCTGGGCTCCGCCGCGACCGAGTGGTACATGAGAATCGGCACGCGCTGGTCGCTCATGCGGCGTCCCCCTCGCCGTCCGGGATCCGTACCACGGAGAACGCCGTGCCGCCCCTGCGGGCCCGCACACTCCCGAGCACATACCCCCCGGCGGCCGTGAGCACTCCGGTGACGATCGCGCCCGCCCGGCCCGCCCCGCCGGGACGGGCCAGCACGGCGTCCCGCAGCCCCCGGACCACCCCGGCGGGCAGCACCCGGGTGGTGTAGCGGCGCTCCGACTCCAGGCCCTTGCCGGCGCCGACGCTGCGCGCCACCAGCGCTTTGGAGAGGCCCTCGGCGTAGGTGCGGGTGCGGAAGTAGGCGAACTGCTCGCGGGGTGCCGGCACCCGGTGGTGGATCACGGCGCGGTCGTCGATCAGCAGGATCGCGTCGGGCCTGGCCCGGGCGAGACGGATGCACAGTTCGGTCTCCTCGCAGCCCAGCGGACGCCGGTCGCCGTCGCGCCCGATGCCCGTGGCGAAGCCGCCCGCGGCCTCGAACGCCGCGCGGCGGAAGGAGGCGTTGCCGCCGAGCACATTGCGCACCCGGACCCGGCCGGGCGGCAGCCCCCGGTAGGTGCAGCCCACCACCCAGTCGAACTCCTCCGGGAACCAGGCCGGCCGGCGTCCCGACGCCCAGATCGGCATGGTCCGGCCGCCGACGGCCATGACACGGGGATCCTCGTACCCCTCGGCGAAGTGCCTCAGCCAGTCGCGCTCGGCCACGGCGTCGTCGTCGAGGAAGGCGATGACCTCGCCGCGGGAGGCGGCGACCCCGGTGTTGCGGCCCGCGGACAGACCGCGGGGGCCCGCGTTGGCGAGCACCCGGACGTCCCCGGCCTCCTTGTACTCCCCGGCCAGCCGTTCCCGCAGGATGTCGTTGTGGTCGACGACCAGCAGCGTCTCGCGCGCCGGCCGGGACTGCGCCCGCACCGAGGCGACCGCCGCGAGGATGTCCTCCCAGCGGTCCTCGGTGTAGACGCAGATCACCACGGAGATGTCCGGGTCTCTCAAGACAGCTCTCCCCGGACCGTGTCGAGCGCCACCGCCCGCGGACGCCGGCGCAGCGCACGCCGGTTGGAGCGCTCCTGGAGGATCACTCTCAGCACCCGGAACCCGTCGCGCACCGCCCGCAGATTGCTGGCGCCGTGGATGCGCAGATACTCGTGGCTGGGGATCTCCTGGACCTTGAGCCCGGCCTTGACCACCCGGATGTTCATCAGGGTCTCGACCTCGAAGCCGGTGCAGTCCAGATCGATCTTGTCCAGGCAGTGCCGCCAGAACGCGTTGTACCCGTAGCACAGATCGGTGTAGCGGGCGCCGAACTTGGCGTTGACGATCGCGCAGAGCACCCGGTTGCCCAGCTTGCGGATCGGTGTCATGTCGGAGGTCCCGCCGCCGTTGGCGAACCGCGAGCCCTTGGCGAAGTCCGCGCCGGACACCAGCGCGGAGACATAGCTGACGATCTCCTGGCCGTCCGCGGAGCCGTCCGCGTCGACCATCACGATGATGTCGCCGGTGCAGGCCGCGAAGCCGGTGATCAGGGCGTCGCCCTTGCCCTTGCCGCGCTGCCCGACGACCTTCACCCCGGGCCACATCGCACGCGCGACCTCCACGGTGTCATCCGTGGAGTTGCCGTCGACCAGGACCACTTCATGGATCCAGTCGGGAAGGGTCTTGAAGACATAGGGGAGGTTCTCCGCCTCGTTCATGGCGGGGATCACCACGCTCACCGGCGGTGCGATCGCCATATGGGAGGAGACGGGCCGGTACTTCCCCTGGGCGGAAGGATCTCGGTCGGAAGCCGCAGGGCGCAGAACAGAACTCATGGTCGTGTCCCTCTCGTCCGGTGGACCGTCCGCCCCTGGACGGTCCGGTGTCGTGTCCGGTTCGAAAGGGGGGTTCTCACCCGTGGCATGCCGACATCGAACTCTGTGCAGGCCGGGTGAGCTGGCATTGCTGACCGGCTGCCGGAAAACGGCAGCCGGTTGCGCGGCACGGCTCGAACGACCGTGGTCGCCGAGCTCGGCACCCCCCTACCGCGCCCCGCGCCGGCACCATCGCGGACCCTGAGCCCTCCCCCTGGAATCGCGTGATGATGGACCGATGCGGGTTGATGTATGACGGTATTGACGATTGAGTCGTTATGGCAAGGCCTGGAACGTGTCTCGCGTTTTTGTTGGTATGGCCGTAACTCAACGCCTCGAGCGGATTTTTCCCATCCGCTTGAGGATCCGGTCGGCCGGTTCGAAGAGCTCCGGCCGGGACAGCACCGCATTGCGCAGCGCCCGGACCGGGGCGCGGCGCGCCCGGTGCCCCAGCGCGACCGGGTGACGCCGGGTCACCCACCCCTCGGACACGAAGAGTTCCCGTGTCTTCAGGGAGTCCTTGTACTCCTTCTGGCCCCGCCCCAGATCCAGATAGGCGATGCCGTCGGCGGCGGCCGCCTCGGCCATCCGCAGATGCAGGACCAGCCCGGGCGAATATCTGGCGAACGCCGGGTCGTACGCCGGGAACCAGCAGGCCAGCACCCTCTCGGTGCGCAGTCCGAAGTGTGCGGCGACCGGGCGTCCGTCGGCGTAGAGCATCGACAGGACCCCCGCGAACGGCTGGGAACGGGTGTGGTGGAGCTGGTGCACCAGCTGGTTGATCCAGGGGTGTGCGAAGCGGTCGCTGCGCCCGGTTCTGCGGTACTGGGCGGACTTCCATCTCATCAGCGTGTGCAGGGCGGCGGGATCGCGCTCGTCGTGGACATAGCGCACCTCCCCGGCGTCCCGCCCGAGCCTGCGCTCCTTGGCCAGCGTCGTACGGGTGAACTTCGGCGACTGCCCGCGCAGTTGCCGAAGATAGGTGTCGTACCCCTGGTCGACGTCCATGACCGGGGACGGGAAGGTGCCGGAGGCGCCCGCCTCGAACGGCGCCTGGCCCTCCACCAGATGGTCGAACTCCCAGACGGCGAGCCCGCAGGCCCGCAGCAGGTCCTGTGCGTCCCAGGCGAAGCCCGGCCGGTGCACCAGGCCCTGGCAGTCCGACACGCCGAGTCCCACGGCCCGTCCCACGCCGGCGGCCGTTCGCTGGAACGGGAAGAACGCGGCCGGCTCCCCCTCCTCGCGCACCACCGCGATCCGTACGCCGCGTCTGGTCCGGCCCACGGCGAGCGCGAACTCGGGCGACAGGAACGGGTTCGCCAGCTCGGGTGAGCCGTTCAGATGGGCCTTGGACTGCAAAGCCGTCCATGCCGCCCGGTCGGCGGAGCTGAGTTCGCCGGGACGGTACACGCTGATGTCCACGTCTTCAGGCCTGTCTTCTCGCCGTACGGCGCCGTCGCCGTACCGGAACCAGCAGGAGAACGAGGGAACTGAGCACGGCCACGGCGACGATCCCGCCGCCCACCGACCAACGGTGCACCGCCAACATGCCCTGGGCGACCAGAAGATCGGCCGCGATCGCTCCCGCGACGGAGACCACCGTGCGGGCGAAGGGGTCCAGGCCCCGCAGGGCGGCTCCGAGGGCCGTGGCCGGCGCGGCGAGCAGGAAGAACAGCGTGAACGGGCCGCGCAGCGGTGAGTCGGCGTCGCTGAGCGCGAGGATCGCACCGACCCCCGCGACGGCGACGGCCGCACCGGCGAACAGGGGAAACAGGTCCCTCCCCGGATCCTGTCCCGACCGCCCGTCACCGCCTGATGAAGGTGGCTTGATACGTATGGTCTGCATGGGCGACTTTGCCCCCTGAAGCGCCGGATGCCGGGCTTCAATGTCGCGCAGCGGGCGGGGGGCCGTCAAGACGCGGAAGCGGGACGTATCGGTTCCGGGGGCGCTTCAAACCTGCGTTCCGGCGTGGGCGTGCGCCGGTGCGAGCCGCCGTCGGGAGCCGTCGTCCGCATGTCGAGGGGCATAACGAGGCGTCAGTGATCGGTGAATATTGAAACAGATTTGGCATGGACACTTCCAGTCAACACGCGTAGCTGCTACCACAGTTGTCGCAGAGATCCTGCTCAAGGGAGGTTCCATGAGACGTAACCGACTCGCGGCGTACCTGACTTCGCTCTTCCTTGCCGTCGGCATGGCCCTCACCGGGGCTGCCGCGGCGCACGCGTCCTCCGCCGCGGTCACCGGCTATGTGGCGCTCGGTGACTCCTATTCCTCCGGCGTCGGCGCCGGCAGCTACATCAGCTCCAGCGGCTCCTGCAACCGCAGCACCAAGGCCTACCCGTATCTGTGGCAGGCCGCCAAGGCCCCCGCCTCGTTCAGCTTCATGGCCTGCTCGGGCGCGATCACCACCGACGTGATCAACAACCAGCTCGGTGCCCTCAACTCCTCCACGAGCCTCGTCTCCATCAGCGTCGGCGGCAACGACGCCGGCTTCTCCGACGTCATGACGTCCTGTGTGCTGGACTCCGACAGCACCTGTCTGTCGCGGATCGCGACGGCCAGGGCGTTCATCGACTCGACCCTGCCCGGCCGGCTCGACGCCGTCTACTCGGCGATCAGGTCCAAGGCTCCCTCGGCCCGTGTGGTCGTCCTCGGCTACCCCCGCTTCTACAAGCTCGGCACCACGCTCTGCCTCGGCCTGTCCGAGACCAAGCGGTCGGCCATCAACGGCGCCGCCGACTACATGGACGCCGCCATCGCCAAGCGCGCCGCCGACCACGGCTTCACCTTCGGTGACGTGCGCACCACCTTCACCGGCCATGAGCTGTGCTCCGGGGACGCCTGGCTGCACAGTGTCAACCTGCTGAACATCACCGAGTCCTACCACCCGACCGCGGCCGGCCAGTCCGGCGGCTATCTGCCGGTCCTGACCAACGCGGCCTGACGGCCGCCGGTGCGCGAGGAGGCCCCGTCGCCGGGGCCTCCGTCCTTCCCGGTGGCGGAGAAGTCCCGTCCGGACCGGCGGGGTGCGCCGTCGACACCGCCGGTGGACCGGTGCACGGCCCGGCGGGCGCGTGCACCGGCTCCGGCTCATGCGCCCCCCTGTGCCCCCGTGCTCCCGTGGAACCCTCTCCGGGAGAACGGCCCTGGTCGCGAACGATCCGCACATCTGCGTGACATCACGCGCCGTAACCGTCGAGCGCGGCGTCGGCCCGGTGCACCCCGCCGACCAGCCGGTTGTCCAACTCGCCCTGCAATCCGACGGTTTCGGACCGTAGTCGTCAACCCCCTTATGGGGCAGGTGAATCCTGTCGCTGCGATACACGACTGCCATGAGGGGGCGATAGGGTTACTCTGCCCGGGCTGGGTGGACTCGTACGGGTGGGGAGTGACATGGAACAGATAACGGTGCACAGCAGGGCCAGGGTCCCTGCGATCATCTGTGGGAGCAGTGCGACCAGCAGGCGTCTGGACCGCCATCTCTCGGTGCTGGCGGGACCTGCCGTCCCGCAGCGTGAGGCGGCGGAGGCGACCTCGCTGATGCGCGAACTGATCGCACGCGACACCGCGCACGACGCCACCGGCAGGGGTGCCCGTATGCGCAAGGTCTCGCTCTTCGCGCCGCTGCGGCGGCTGCGCCGCTCGCTGTTCGGCGGGCGCTGAGCACCGGCGTTCCCCACGGCGCCCGCGACGCGGGCGTTCGGTCAGGACCCCGCGCTCTGACGCCACACCGCCCCGACGCGGCGCTGCGACCTCCTCACCCGTCACCCCCCTGGCACGCAGCACACACCGCAGCACTCCGGTGCGGCCCCCGAGCGCGGGCACATCCCCATCCCTGCCCCGTCCCCGTTCGGGGGCAAGGGGGCACCCTCCACCACCGATGCCCGGTCCCGCGCCGCTCGACGAGCGTGGTGCGGTGCCGCGTTCAGCGTCCGTCATGGGCGTACCGGCGCACGGCGAGCGGCAGGAACACCGCGAGCAGTGCCACGCTCCACAGCAGCGACCCGGCGACCGGATGGGCCACCGGCCAGGCGGCTCCCTCCGGCACTCCGGTGACGGGTGCGTCCCCCCGCGCGAGCGACGGCGAAGGCCCGGCGGCGAACAGCTCCCGCAGAGCCGTGGTCACCGCGCTGATCGGATTCCACTCGGCGACCGTGCGCAGCCACCCCGGCAGATTCTCCGTGGGGATGTAGGCATTGGACAGCAGCGGCAGGACGAAGGTCGCGCCGCCCAGCTGTCCTGCGGCCTCCTCACTGCGGGTGAGCAGCCCGAGGAAGATCCCGATCCAGGTGCAGGCGAACCGGAACAGCAGCAGCAGACCCACCGCGCCCAGCGCCCGGGGCACCGTCCCCTCGACCCGCCAGCCCATCGCGAGCCCCACCAGCAGCAAGGGGACCGTGCCCGCGGCCGTGACGACGAGATCGGCCACCGCCTGCCCCAGCGGTACGGCCGCCCGGCTCATCGGAAGCGTACGGAAGCGGTCCGTCACGCCCCGGTGGGAGTCCTGGGCCGACTGGAACATCCCGGTCATGATCCCGCCCGCGGCCGTCGCCGCCAGCAGCCCCGGCACCAGGAAGCTCCGGTACTCCTCGCCGGGCATGGCGACCGCGCTGCCGAAGACATAGCCGAAGAACAGCAGCATCGTCACCGGCATGGTCTGGCTGAGGACGGCGAGCCCGGGATTGTTGAGGATCCGGCGGAGATGGCGGCCGAACATCGCCGTGCCGTCGTACACCCATGCGCTCATGCCGCCGCCTCCCTGCTGTCGGTGAGGTCGCCCGTCAGTCTCAGGAACACCTCGTCGAGCGTGGCCGGCCGCAGGCTCGCGTCGAGCAACGGCACGCCCGCGGCGTCCAGTTCGCGGACCAGGCGCGGGAGGGTGAGGGTGGGGTCGGTGGTGACCGCGCCGACGGCGTTCCGCTCCCGGTCGAAGGACGGCTCGGTGCCGGTGAGCCGGTCCAGGACCGCCGCCGCGGCCATCATCGCGTCCGGGTGGGCGACGACGGCCTCGGCATGCCGGCCGATGAGCGCCTTCAGCTCGGCCGGCGACCCGCTGTGGGCCACCCGCCCCCGGTCGACGAGGACGATGTCGTCGGCGAGCCGGTCGGCCTCCTCCAGATACTGCGTGGTGAGCAGCACGGTCGTGCCCTGCTCCCGGACGGCGCGCACGGTGTCCCAGATCCGGTTGCGGCTCGCCGGGTCGAGCCCGGTGGTGGGCTCGTCCAGGAACAGCACGGCGGGGCGGCGGATCAGGCTCGCCGCGAGGTCGAGCCGGCGCCGCATCCCGCCCGAGTAGGTGGACACGGGCCGGTCGGCGGCCTCGGCCAGGTCCAGGTGGTCCAGCAGCTCGCCGGCCCGTGCCGCCGTGTCCCGGACCCGGTGCAGCCGCGCGAACAGCCGCAGATTCTGACGTCCGGTGAGGTCGTCGTCGACCGAGGAGCTCTGCCCGGTGACGCCGATCCCGGCGCGTACGGCATGGGGCTCCCGCAGCAGATCGTGCCCCGCGATCCGCGCCGAGCCCGCGTCCGGCCGCAGCAGCGTCGTCAGCAACCGCACCGCGGTGGTCTTGCCCGCGCCGTTCGGCCCGAGCACCCCGCAGACCGTGCCCTCGGCCACCGCGAGATCCAGCCCCCGGACGGCATGCACCGCGCCGAAACGCTTCTCCAGTCCCTCACTGAGTACAGCGTACGTAGAAGTCATGGGGTGACCATAGCGCACTGCGTACGGCGTACGTAACTACGATGGTGATCGAGGTGATGACCGATGGCGGGCCGGGCGACCGAACCCGAAGTGATCTGGAGCCGGCCCGAGCGCGCGGGCCGGGGGCCGAGACCGGCGTACAGCCGTGCCGACATCGCCGCCGCCGCGGTGCGGATCGCCGACGCGGAGGGGCTCGACGCGGTCTCGATGCGGCGGGTGGCGGCCGAGCTGGGCTGCGGCACCATGTCGCTCTACAACTACGTCCCCCGCAAGGAGGACCTGCTGGAGCTGATGGTGGACGCCGTCGGCGGGGAGCACGAGCTGTGGGAGCCCTCCGGCGACTGGCGTGCCGACATGGTCCGGGTCGCCCACCAGACCAGGGATCTGATGCGCCGCCACCCCTGGCTGCCGCGTCTGATGTCCGGGCTGCACGGCTTCAGCCCCCGTGCGCTCCGCTATCTGGAGCACTGTCTGGTCTGCCTCGACCCGCTCGACGCGGCCCCCGGTACCAAGCTGGAGCTGGTGGCGATGCTCAACGGCGTGGTCACCATGTATGTGGCCAACGAGCTGGCCGTCGCGGAGCGTGTCCGGTCGCTGCCCTGGTCGGAGGAGCAGGAGAACGCCGTCCGGTTCGCCTATCTGGCGGGCCGGATCGCCACGGGCGCATACCCCCGGATGGCGGCGGCCCTCGCGCAGGACTCGGGACCGGTCGATCTCGAAGCGGCGTTCGGGCGGACGCTGGGGCGGTTGCTGGACGGGTTCGAACCCCGGGGCCGCAACGACGCGGCGAACGGCGGCGCCGGGCCGGTAGGTCGGGATCGGCCCCACCCCGACCCGGACGAAGGAGCCTAGAGCAGCGCGAACTGGCCCTCGGGGCCCTCCTCATGGTGGTCGAGGACCGAGGCCGGGCGGCGCATCGCCGCAGGCGGGGGAAGGATCCCCGCGGTGTGCAGCTCGGCGGCCGTGACGGGGGCGGTCATCTCCAACGCCTCCTGCCGCGGGCGCACTTCCGCGAGCAGGGCGAGGACCGTGATCAGCTCCAGCAGCTCGGACGTCCAGGACTGCGGCCAGGCGGCCGGGCGGATCGCCTCCAGGGTGCCGGCGGCGGCCTCGGCGGTCCGGGCGGTGAACCACTCCTCGAGGACCCGGGCCCCGCTCACCTCGAAGTCCCAGGCCAGGGGCGGCACCGGGGAGATCCGGCCCTCGTCGAGGTGGAGGGTCTCCTCGGCACGGTCGTAGTGGAGGGCGCGGGGGCGTGCGGGCACCGGGGCGCGGACATAGGGGCGCCGTCCGCCGGGGAGCTTGGGGCGCTCGCCGTCGCGGCGCATCAGCCGGAGCAGCCGGCGGCCCATTTCGACTCCGTGCGCCCAGAGCCCGGCGTCCCCGGTGAGCGGGCCGGCGAGTCCGCCGGGCCCGGGGCGGGCCGCGGCCAGGCTCCAGGCGAGGACGTCCAAGGGTGTGACGGCCAGGCCCAGCCGGGCGCCCAGATGCTCCGGCAGGCCCGGTGCCAGATTGGGTTCGGCGCCGCCGGGGCGGCGGTACAGCGGGCGGATCCGGCCGGTCCTCAGCAGGGGCGGCAGCGACGACACCAGCAGCGGCGGGCCCGAGGAGCCGGGTGCGGCGGCCGTCTCCACCACGAAGACCTGCTGCCCGTCCGCCACCCGCCACAACTCCGGTCGGGCCACATCGATCAGCCGGTGATCGGGGATCAGCCACCGCTCGTCGAACGGCGCGTACAGCACCCGTACCGGCTCCGCGCAGGGGCCCGGGGCGCGGACCAGCTTCCCGGTGCCGCCGGACCGGCCGGGCAGCTGCCCGACTGCCGAGTGCAGGGTGCGGGAGCGCGTCGGCTCGAACAGCGCCTCCCGCTCCGGCCCCTCCGCCGTCACTAGGGCGTCCCAGCGTGCCCTGAGCGAGGCCGCGTCGGGCGCCGACGGCCAGGCCCGGCCCGGCCGCAGGGGTGCGACGGACCACGGCATGAGGTCCGCGAGCAGCGGAGCGTCGTCCTGCGTCACGCCGGGCATCGTACTGACGCGGTCAGGTGGCTTCGAGGGTGACGGTGAAGGAGAACCGGTCCCCGCGATAGTGGATCACCGCCACGTCGAGCGGCCGCCCCTCGGTGTCATAGGTGATGCCCGTGTAGTGCAGGATCGGGCTGAGCAGCGGGACTTCGAGCAGCCGCGCCGTCTCCGGGTCCGCGAGCCGTGCCTGCACCGTGTCGGTGATACGACTGATCTCCACCCCCACCACGTCCCGCAGCACCTTGGTCATCGGCCACCGCACCAGATCCTCCTGGTCGAAGCGCTCGGCCAGCTCCGGACGGACGTAGTTGCGGGCGTGGTTGGTCGGCTCGCCGGTCTTCTCGTCGCTGCGCAGCCGGTGGTACGCCGCGACCTCGGCGAGATCCGGGAAGTACTCGGCGAGATCGGACGGCACCGGCACCCTGCCGTGGTCCAGCAGCTCGGTCGTCATCCCGGACTGCTGGGCCACGATGGCGTCCACCGAGCCCAGCAGCCGTACCGGGGCACCCCTGCGCACCCCCGGCTCGATGAAGGTGCCGCGCCGGCGGTGGCGTGAGATGAGCCCCTCGCCCTCCAGCTCCTTCAGCGCCTGCCGCATGGTCAGCACGCTCACCCCGTAGTGCCCCGCCAGCTGCTCCTCGGTGGGCAGACGCAGCGGATCCCGCGGCGAGCGGCCCAGTATCGAGGCGCGCAGAGACTGGGACACCTGGTACCAGAGCGGCAGCTTGCGGTTCAGGACGATCGAGTCGGGGGCAAAGGAGGTCACGGGGCTATCCGTACCGGTCGGGACGGCTCAACGCAACGGGCGGAAGTGACGTTCCAGGCCCTGCCACACCCCGTCGTACCCGCGTTGCAGATGTTCCGCGCCCGCCGCGTGCGGTGTCAGGGTCACCGGCCAGCGGGTCTCGAACATGAACGCGAGCCCGTCGTCCACCTTCTGCGGCGCGAGCTCCGCGGCGCTCGCCCGGTCGAAGGTCTCCCGGTCCGGGCCGTGCGCCGACATCATGTTGTGCAGCGAACCCCCGCCCGGCACGAAGCCCTCCGCCTTGGCGTCGTAGGCGCCCTCGACGAGACCCATGTACTCGCTCATCACATTGCGGTGGAAGTACGGCGGCCGGAAGGTGTCCTCGCCCACCAGCCAGCGCGGCGCGAACACCACGAAGTCGATGCCCGCCAGTCCGGGGGTGTCGCTCGGCGAGGTCAGCACCGTGAAGATCGACGGGTCCGGGTGGTCGTAGCTGATGGTGCCGATCACATTGAAGCGCCGGAGGTCATAGACATAGGGCACATGGTTGCCGTGCCAGGCGACCACATCCAGCGGGGAGTGGTCGTAGGTCGCCGTCCAGAGGTTGCCGCAGAACTTGTTGACCACCTCGACGGGGCCCTCGACGTCCTGGTACGCGGCGACCGGCGCCCGGAAGTCACGGGCGTGGGCCAGCCCGTTGGCGCCGATCGGGCCGAGGTCGGGCAGCCGGAAGGGGGCGCCGTAGTTCTCGCAGACATAACCGCGGGCGGCCGGCGCCCGGCCGCCGTCGTCGGCGGAGTCCAGGAGCTCGACGCGGAAGCGGACCCCGCGCGGGATCAGCGCCACCTCCGAGGGCGCCACGCGCAGCAGCCCGAACTCGGTGTGCAGCAGCAGCGCGCCGCGCTCGGGCACGATCAGCAGTTCGCCGTCGGCATTGCTGAAGACCCGCTCCATGGAGGTGTCGGCGTGGTACAGATGCACCGCCATACCGGTGCGCTGGGCCGCGTCGCCGTTGCCGCCGAGGGTCCACAGGCCCCCGAGGAAGTCCGTCCCGGCCGGGGGCTCGGGCAGCGGGTTCCAGCGCAGCCGGTTGGGGTCGGGCACCGTCTCCGTGAACGGCGCCGTGCGGATCGCGCCGTTGTCCGTACGGGTGAACGCCGGGTGGGCGGCCGAGGGGCGGATGCGGTAGAGCCAGGAGCGCCGGTTGTGGGCCCTCGGCTCGGTGAACGCCGTACCGCTCAGCTGCTCCGCGTACAGCCCGAGCGGCGCGCGCTGCGGTGAGTTCCGGCCCTCGGGCAGCGCGCCCGGCACCGCTTCCGAGCTGTGCTCGTTGCCGAAACCGGAGAGATACGACAACCCCTCCGCTGTCTTCCTCGCGTCCCCGCTCATCACCGCTCCCTGGTCGCCGATTCCTATGGGTCACCGTAGGATTCGGGGATCGGCTGCGCAAGGGGGAGATCAGCCAGGAAGGGGGCGCGGGGGAGCGGACACCTCCACGCGTAGGCGGCAAGGGGGACGGACGGACGGCGAGAACCAGCCTTGAGGGGGATTCGGCCGACGCAAGGGTGCCCTACGCTCCCAGGCATGTCGTGGATGCGCGGACTGCTCGCCGTGCTCGTGGCGGGCGCCCTGCTCGGCGGCTCGACGGGCTGCGGCTCCGGCGGTGGGCACGAGCAGCGGGGCGGGGTGACGGCCTCGCCGGTGGGCAAGGTGCTGGCCGGCACGGACGAGGAGGGGCGGCACTACCGTGAGGTGGACAGGAAGGACGCGCCCGAGGTGGCGGTGGAGGTCCAGCCGGGCGCCCGGGACGACTGGCAGGTGCGGCTGACCGTCCGCAACTTCCGCCTCTCGCCCGCCGGTACACCCCCGGCGGCCGTGACCGGCCACGGCGTCGTACGGCTCTTCCTCGACGGCCGCCCCCTCATCTGGCTGCGGACCACCGAGTACCGGCTTCCCGGGGAGCTGATCCCGCGGGGCACCCACCAGCTGACGGCCCGGCTCCATGCGGACGACCGGACGGTGTGGGCGGTACAGGGCAAGCCGGTCGAGAGCACCGCGGACATCACGGCCTCGGCGGCGGAGGGCACGGCGAACCCGGGCGGGACGGGCTGAGCCGGGGGCCGACACGGGCCGGCGACCGGGCTCGGAGGCGCTGGCCCGCCTGAGGGCGGGCCGGTCCCGTCGGCCGGGCGATGAGTGCTGGGGCCTCCGGCTTCCGTATAGGTGAGGGAAGTTCACCGTCCCCCCGGCGGAAGGCGTCATGAAACCCGTGCACCACGCGACAACGCTGCGCCGCGCGCCCGTCCAGCGCCGCAGCGCCGAACGACTGACCAGGATCCTGGACGCCTGCGCCGACCTGCTCGACGAGATCGGCTACGACGCCCTGAGCACCCGGGACGTGGCCCAGCGCGCCGGAGTGCCCATCGGCTCCGTGTACCGCTTCTTCGGCAACAAGAGGGCGATGGCCGACGCCCTCGCCGAACGCAATCTGGAGCGCTATCTCGAGCGCGTCGGCCGCCGGCTTGCGGACACCGGGCGCGAGGGCGGCTGGCGCGCGGCCACCGACGCGATGCTCGACGAGTACCTGGACATGAAGCGCACGGCACCCGGCTTCTCCCTCATCGACTTCGGCAACCAGATCCCGGTCGGCGCCCGCCGCGCCGAACCCAACCACCGGGTCGCCGCCCGTCTGACGGACCTGCTGTCCGGGTATCTCGACCGGGAGCCGGACGACGATCTGCGCCGCCGGTTCCTGATCGCGGTGGAAACCGCCGACACCCTGGTCCACCTGGCCTTCCGGATGGACCCGGCCGGGGACGAGAAGATCGTCGGGGAGACGCGGGGCCTGCTGCGGACCTATCTGGAGAGCGCCCTCGACTGAGGACGACCGGAGCTCCCCGGCGCCCGCGCGGGACACCGGACCGGTGCAGAATCGGAGCGTCCGTTTTCTCATCGGTCGAGACCGGACGTCCGATCCCGTCACTTCTCTTCCCCCAAGGGTGTGACGTCCGTTAACTTCCGTGACTCAGCGTCCCGTACGACCCGCACGGGACCAGTCGACCACGGGGCACCGGTGGGTCCCGTGCGTCCCCGGGGGCAGTCATGACGCGCACCATCTCGCTGAATCAGGTCAGCAAGTCGTACACCCGCGGTGTGCGCGTGGTGGAGCGGCTTTCACTGGACATCCGGCCCGGCGAGTTCCTCGTCCTCCTCGGCCCCTCGGGCTGCGGAAAGTCGACCGTCCTCAGGATGATCGCCGGGCTCGAGGACGTGACCGAGGGAGAGATCCGCCTCGACGGGGAGTACGCCAACGATCTGCCGCCCTCCGCCCGGGACATGGCCATGGTCTTCCAGAACTTCGCCCTGTACCCGAACATGACCAGCCGCGACAACATCGGCTTCCCCCTGCGCATCGAGAACCCCGGCGGGGACCCCCGCCCCCGGGTGGACGCGACGGCCCGCAGACTCGGCATCGAGGACCTGCTGGGCCGCTTCCCCGCCCAGCTCTCCGGCGGCGAACGGCAGCGCGTCGCCATGGGACGCGCGATCGCCCGCCACCCCTCGGCCTTTCTGATGGACGAGCCGTTGTCCAACCTCGACGCCAAGCTCCGCAACCATCTGCGGGCGGAGATCTCCAGCCTCACCCGGGACCTCGGCGTCACCACCGTGTATGTCACCCACGACCAGTCCGAGGCCATGTCGCTCGGCGACCGGGTCGCCGTGCTGCGCGGCGGGGTGCTCCAGCAGCTCGCCGGTCCCCGCGCGGTCTACCGGCTGCCGGAGAACGTCTTCGTCGCCGCCTTCATCGGCACCCCGCGCATCAATCTGCTGCGCGGGACGGTCCGCGCCCCGCTCGACGGAGCGATGTCGATCAGCCTGGGCCGCCAGTATCTGCGACTGCCCGAACCCCTTTCCTCGGACCACCAGTTGCTCCGCGTGCAGCAGGGCCGCGAAGTGATCGTCGGGCTGCGCTCGGAGGCGGTGCGCATCGCCTCGCCCGCCGCGGCACGGCCCCGGGAGGTGGCGATCAGCGGCCTGGTCGCGCATGTGGAGTTCCAGGGGCACGAGGTCCTGGTCCACTTCAACACGGGCTCGCGGCCCGCGGTCGTACCGGAGCTGGAGGCGCCGCGCCCGGCCAGGCCCGTCCGTCGCCGCCGCCGCGACGGCGGCGTCCTGGACCGGCTGCGGGAGCGCACCGGCACCCTGCGGGCCGGGCCGGTCGTGGTCCTGGAGCATCCCACGGACGAGGGCCCCGACCCTGAAGAACCCAGGTCCGAGGCGCCCCGGCTTCCCGGTGATCTCGTCGTCCGTACGACCCCGGACATGGCGCTGCGCCCGGGCATGCATGTCCCGCTCCTGGTCGACCTCGCCCATCTCTTCGTCTTCGACCGGAGCGGTCAGCGCGTCTGCCCGGCGCCGCAGTATCTGCCCGGACTGGACGAATGAGCGGGAGCAGGGCGTTCCCGGTCCTCTGGCGCCCCACAACCGACCTCGCTAGTTTGGGAAGTGATCGCCGGGAATCACGTGATCACCAGAAATCAGGGGGGGTGACCGCCTGACGGGCGCGCACCACGCCGCCCGGGCTCGGAGGACGACCATGAAGGCACATGACGGCATGTACATCGACGGCGCCTGGCGCCCCGCGGCCGGGCCGGACACCATCGAGGTGGTGAACCCCGCCGACGAAGAGGTCGTCGGCCGGGTCCCGGCGGGCACCGCCGAGGACGTCGACGCCGCCGTCCGCGCCGCTCGGGCCGCCCTCCCGGGCTGGGCCGCCACCCCGCCCGCGGAACGGGCCGTCCGGCTCACCGCCCTGCGGGACGTGCTGGTCGCCCGCAAGGACGAGATCGCCGAGATCATCACGGCCGAGCTGGGTGCCCCGCCGGCGTTCTCCCAGGCGGTCCAGGTGGGCATGCCGATCCTGGTGGCGGGCTCGTACGCCCGGCTGGCCGAGACGCACCCCTTCCAGGAGCGGGTCGGCAACTCCACCGTCTACCAGGAGCCCGTCGGAGTGGTGGGCGCGATCACCCCCTGGAACTATCCGCTCCACCAGATCGTCGCCAAGGTCGCCCCGGCCCTGGCGGCGGGCTGCACCGTCGTCCTCAAGCCCGCCGAGGACACCCCGCTGACCGCCCAGCTCTTCGCGGAGGCCGTCGACGAGGCGGGCGTACCGGCCGGGGTGTTCAACCTCGTCACCGGACTCGGCCCGGTGGCGGGCCAGGCGCTCGCCGAACACCACGGGGTCGACCTGGTCTCCTTCACCGGCTCCACGGCGGTGGGCCGGCAGATCGGCGCCACGGCGGGCGCGGCCGTGAAGCGGGTCGCCCTGGAGCTGGGGGGCAAGTCCGCCAATGTCATCCTGCCCGGCGCCGACCTGGCCGAGGCGGTCAAGGTGGGCGTCGCCAACGTGATGGCCAACTCCGGCCAGACGTGCAGCGCATGGACGCGGATGCTGGTGCACCGGGACCACTACGAGGAGGCGGTCGGCCTCGCCGCCGAGGCCGCGGCCGCATACGGCGACCGCATCGGCCCGCTGGTGAACGCCAAGCAGCGGACCCGGGTGAAGGGCTATATCGACAAGGGCCTGGCGGAGGGCGCGCGCCTGGTCGAGGGCGGCCCCGAAGCACCCCGCGAGAAGGGCTACTTCGTGCGGCCCACCGTCTTCGCCGAGGTGACCCCGGAGATGACGATCGCCCAGGAGGAGATCTTCGGCCCGGTGCTCTCCGTCCTGCGGTACGAGGACGAGGAGGACGCCCTGCGCATCGCCAACGGCACAGTGTACGGACTGGCCGGCGCCGTCTGGGCGGCCGACGACGCGGAGGCCGTCGCGTTCGCGCGGAGACTGGACACCGGACAGGTCGACATCAACGGCGGACGCTTCAACCCGTTCGCCCCGTTCGGCGGTTACAAGCAGTCCGGGGTGGGCCGCGAGCTCGGGGCGCACGGGCTGGCCGAGTATCTGCAGACCAAGTCCCTCCAGTTCCAGGAGAGCTGAGCGCGCGGTCGTCGTACCCCCCTCCGCCGGAGACCACCGGCAACGGTCTTCAGTCCGAGGCCGGCTCGGGCTCCGGCTCGGGGCGCACGACGGCCGCCCCGCGCGGCGGCGAGAGACGCGGCCGGGACCGCGAGACCGCCACACCCGCCAGGCACAGCACGCCGCCCCCGAGCGTCACCAGGCCCGGTACCTCGCCGAGGAACAGCCATGACATCAGGACGACCAGCGCGGGCACGGCGTAGGTCGTGGCGCCCATCCGGCTCGCGGTCGTACGGGCCAGCGCGTACGCCCAGGTCGTGAAGGCCAGCGCGGTCGGGAAGACCCCCAGATAGACCATGTTGAGCGTCGCGGTCACCGGGGCGTCGGCCGCGTCCTGGACCAGCCGTCCGGCGAACGGCAGACAGGCGACCGCCCCGATCAGACAGCCGAACGTCGTTACCTGGAGCGCGCTCGCGGTGGCCAGCGCGGGCTTCTGCGCGACGACCCCGCCCGCGTACGCACCCGCGGCCAGCAGACAGAGCACCACCCCGAGCACGGACGAGCCGCCCCCGCCCGACATCGACAGCCCGACCGCCACCGCCCCCGCGAAGGACACCGCCATTCCCGCGAGCAGCCGCGGCGGCATGGCGTCGCCGAGCAGCCGGGAACCCAGCAGCGCGATCAGGATCGGTCCTATGTTGACGACCAGCGCCGCGGTCCCGGCGTCCACCTGCTGCTCGCCCCAGTTGAGGACCACCATGTACACCCCGAACCACAGCACCCCGGACACCGCGATCCCGCGCCAGGCGGCACGCGGCGGAAGCCCCTCCCGCCGCACGGCCCACAGGACCCCGAGCGCCAGCGCCCCCGTGAGCAGCCGTCCGAGCGCCAGCGCACCCGGCGAGTAAGCGGCCCCCGCGCTGCGGATCGAGACAAAGGCGGAGGCCCACAGCACCACGGTGACCGTGACCGCGCCCGCGGCCTGCCAGGGGGCGCGGTGACCCGGACGGGACGGCGAGTCGTTCATCATGCTCCAGAGGTCGGAAGTGCCTCCAGGATGCGGCATGAAGGTTTCGGCGCCCGCCCGGGGCGGTGCGCGTCTGAGTACCCGGCTGAGTAGCGCGACGGATGCGGCCCGCGCCCCCCGACCCGGACCCTGGACCCCATGAACGAGACTCCGGTCAGACAGCAGAACACGGCCGCCTACTACGGCCAGGCCGTCGCGTCCTTCGCCGTCGCCCTGGTGGCCACCGCCGTCGGGATCCTCCGGCTGGAGGCCGACACCTGGGTGCGGGCCTTCCTGGGGATCGCCGTCCTCTACCTGGTGACCTCCGCCTTCACCCTGGCCAAGGTGGTCCGGGACCGGCAGGAGGCCGGTCAGCTGGTCAGCCGCGTCGACCAGGCGCGGCTGGAGAAGCTGCTCGCCGAACACGACCCCTTCGAGAAGCTCTGATTCGAGAGGCTCTGAAGGGAAGCGGGCACTCCAAGCCGCTCTAAGCGCTCGCTCACCGTCGGAGGTATGGTGTGCGTCCTGGCGGTGGAAGGGGCGAGCGATGAGTACGGCGGAGGAGACGGCCGACGGCGGAACGCAGCCGTGGGCGGAGGTCACCCCCGAGGCGGCCCGGCGGCTGTTGCTCGCCGCCGTGGAGGCCTTCGCCGAACGCGGCTACCACGCCACGACGACGCGCGACATCGCGGGCCGCGCCGGTATGAGCCCGGCCGCGCTCTACATCCACTACAAGACCAAGGAAGAGCTGCTCCACCGCATCAGCAGGATCGGGCACGAGAAGGCGCTCGACGTCCTGCGCACGGCGGCCCGGGGCGAGGGCACCGCCGCCGAGCGGCTCGCCGACGCGGTGTCCTCCTTCGTCCGCTGGCACGCCGGGCAGCACACCGTGGCGCGGGTCGTGCAGTACGAGCTGGACGCGCTCGGTCCCGAGTCGCGCGCTGAGATCGTCGCACTGCGCCGGCAGGTCGACGCCGAGGTGCGCGGGATCATCGAGGACGGGGTGGCGGCGGGCGAGTTCGATGTGCCCGATGTGCGCGGGACCACCCTCGCCGTGCTCTCCCTGTGCATCGATGTGGCCCGCTGGTTCAGGGCCGAAGGCCCCCGTACGCCGGACGAGGTGGGCGCGCTCTACGCCGGCCTCGTGCTGCGGATGGTGGAGGCCCGTACCGAGGCCCCGGGTGCTGTCGGCTGACCCGACTCCCGAGGGCGCCCCGGCGCTCAGAGGTAGTAGCGCGCCACCGACTCGGCCACACACACCGGCTTGTCGCCGCCCTCGCGCTCCACGGTGAAGGCGACCGCCAGCTGCACCCCGCCCGGCACGTCCTCGACGCCGGTGATCACCGCGGTGGCGCGCAGCCGGGAGCCCACCGGGACGGGCGCGGGGAAACGCACCTTGTTCGTCCCGTAGTTGAGGCCCATCCGCACGTTCTCGACCTTGATCAGCTGCGGCCCGAAGAGCGGCAGCAAGGACAGGGTGAGATAGCCGTGCGCGACGGTCCTGCCGAAGGGGCCCGAGGCCGCCTTCCCTGGGTCCACATGGATCCACTGGTGGTCGCCGGTGGCGTCCGCGAACAGATCGATCCGCTTCTGGTCGATCTCCACCCAGTCGGTGTACCCCAACTGCTCGCCCACCGCCGCCCTCAGCTCGTCGACGGAGGTGAAGATCCTCGGCTCTGCCATGGTCCCGGCCTTTCGCATCACGAAGCCAGCGTTCTAAGCGACTGCTTAGCATGGTCGGATCCGGGTCCCCTGTCAACGGACCCGGCCGGAACGCGGTGGGTAGGCTCTGAGGGGTGCCCCAGATCCCCGAGACGATCCATGAGCTCTCCGTCGGTCAGCTGTCCGCCCGCAGCGGAGCCGCCGTCTCCGCCCTGCACTTCTACGAGTCCAAGGGGCTGATCAGCAGCCGCCGCACCTCGGGCAACCAGCGCCGCTATCAGCGTGACGCACTGCGCCGGGTCGCCTTTGTGCGCGCCGCGCAGCGGGTCGGCATCCCACTGGCCGTGATCCGCGAGGCGCTCGCCGAACTCCCCGAGGAACGGACCCCGACCCGGGCGGACTGGGCCCGGCTCTCCGAGGCCTGGCGCTCCGAACTCGACGAGCGCATCACCCAGCTGAGCCGGCTCCGGGACCATCTCACGGACTGCATCGGCTGCGGCTGTCTCTCCCTGGAGACCTGTGTGCTCTCCAACCCCGACGACGTCTTCGGCGAACGCCACTCGGGTTCGCGCCTGATGGTGGAGCGGGGGAGCAACCGGACGGCGGACGGTTCCGGCGGCCGGACGCAGGAGCGGAAACCGGAGGGGTGCTGCTAGTGCTGTGGCAGGCGCGGCTGTCGTACGGCCCCGCGTAGCGCCGTGCGTCCGGCCGCGGGGTCGGCGGGTGACGGGCCCGCGGGCTCGGGCGTGCCGGGTCACCGCGCCCCGCCGCCGCTCCCGGCGGCCGTGGCGGGCACCGCCGCCGACGGGGGCGCGGCAGCCTCGGCGCACCCCCGGGCCCCGGGCCTCCGGGCCCGGTCGTCAGGCGGACACCAGCATCCGCGCCCGCCGGGCCCCGGCCAGGGCCGCGGGGGTCAGCGCCGGCGTCGGCACCACGATGCCGCAGCCCGTGCAGACCGGGCCCGAGGAGGGTGCGTGGGCCAGGTCGCACCGCCACACCAGGCGCTCGTCGGCGCACACCGGGCAGGCCGAGCCGGGCTCGCGCTCCAGCGCGGCGATGAGCCGGCGCAGCACCTCCGCCAGCGGCTGGTCGGGGTGGAGGCGCGGGTCGTCGCACCAGACCACCCCGAACCCGCCCCAGGTCAGCCGGCGCCAGTCGTCCACACTGCCCGGCCTGCGCAGCCCGTCGTGCTTCTCCCTCCTGCGGCGCTGAGTGAACACGGCCTCGTGCGCCAGCCAGACGGACCGGGCCTCCTCCAGTTCGTCCAGTGCGGCCACGAGCCGCGCCGGGTCGGGGGAGCGGTCCTCGGGACCGAAACCGGCCCGGGAGCACAGATGGTCCCAGGTCGCCCGGTGCCCATAAGGGGCGAACTTTTCCAGACACTTGCGCAGTGAATAGCGGCGCAGCGCCAGATCGCACCTGGGATCGCGCACCTGTCTCGCCAGACTCCGGAAACCGGCCATCGCCCTGCACCTCCGTCACACCTGCACCTGTACTGCGGTCACTTCGGCGTCGTCGTAGGGACCTCGCCGAATAGACGTATCGACAAGCGATTCGGCTCCATCCGTTGTCCGATGACCTCCATTTGTCACCTCCGAACGGTTCTTTGCCGTCTCCTTCATGCCGTCGGTCGCCCGTCGAGAGCCCCACGTCGGCGCAGTGGCCCCGCCTGCCCCTCGGGAATCCCCGGCGGCCCCCCGGAAGTTGACTCACGCTTATGTTCAATCCGGGGAATACCGGCGGTAACATCCCGCCCATCATCGTCCGGAGGAGCAGCCATGCCACGGCGCACCCCACGCAGCACCCTCGACAGACTGAGAACTCCCGGCAGATTCCCCAAGTTCCTCAAGACCGCGGCGATATGCGCGCTCGTCGCCGGTCTGCTGTCCCCGACGGCCGCGGGCACCGCCCAGGCGGCCACGCCCGACGACCACTGCGGCGGCCGGTGTTCGGACATCCTCCCGCCCGGCGAGAACGGCAACGCCACCCTCGCCGAGATCCTCCTCAACCAGCTCTTCGGCACCCAGCCCGCCCACGCCGAGGATCAGCTCGGCCCCTACGCCGACCTCGCCGGCGGGTACTCCGCGCTCACCGACGCGAAGATCAACAACTTCTTCGACGACGCGTCGTTCGGGGTCCCTTCCGGCCAGGTGGCCTCCACCGAGAAACCCGCGGGCCGGGGCGATGTGACCATCGTCCGGGACAAGAAGAGGGGGGTGCCGCACATCACCGGCACCACCCGCTACGGAACCGAGTTCGGAGCCGGTTACGCCGCCGCCGAGGACCGGCTGTGGCTGATGGACGTCTTCCGGCACGTAGGACGCGGCGGGCTCACCCCCTTCGCGGGCGGAGCCGCCGCCAACCAGGGCCTGGAGCAGGAGTTCTGGCGCAACGCGCCCTACACCGAGGCCGATCTCCAGGCCCAGATCGACCATGTCGCGGCCGGCGCGGGTGACCGGGGCCGGCAGGCCCTGGACGATGTGAACGCCTATCTGGACGGCATCAACGCCTATATCGACGCCTCCGACCGCGGCCGCTACTTCCCCGGCGAGTACGTCCTGACCGGCCACAAGGACTCCATCACCAACGCCGGCACCATCGACCACTTCAAGGTCACCGACCTGGTGGCGCTCGCCTCGGTCGTCGGCTCCCTCTTCGGCTCGGGCGGCGGCGGAGAGGTCGAGAACGCGGTCTCCCTGCTCGCCGCCCAGTCGAAGTACGGAGTGGCGGAGGGCACCGAGGTCTGGGAGTCCTTCCGGGAGCGCAACGACCCGGAGGCGGTGCTCACCGTCCACGACGGCGAGAGCTTCCCCTACGCGTCCAGGCCCGACGACCCGAAGGGCGCCGCGCTGCCCGACGCCGGTTCGGTCACCCGGGAACCACTGGTGTACGACCGCACCGGCAGCGCCACCGCCTCCGCCGCCACCGCCGCCTCCGCCACGGCCGCGACGACGGCCCTCGGCTCGGCCCGGCGGGGCATGTCCAACGCCCTGGTGGTCAGCGGGAAGCACACCGCGAGCGGCCATCCGATCGCCGTCTTCGGGCCGCAGACCGGCTACTTCGCGCCCCAGCTGCTGATGCTCCAGGAGATCCAGGGGCCCGGCATCAGCGCCCGTGGCGCCTCCTTCGCGGGCCTGAGCATGTATGTCGAACTGGGCCGCGGCCAGGACTACTCATGGAGCGCCACCACCTCCGGCCAGGACATCATCGACACCTATGCGGTCGAGCTGTGCCAGGACGACCACCACTACCTTCTCCACGGCACCTGCACCGCGATGGAGAAGGTCGAACAGAAGAACTCCTGGACGCCGAGCGTCGCCGACGGCACCGCGGCCGGCTCCTACACCATGCGGGCCTGGCGCACCGCGTACGGGCCGGTGGAGTACCGCGCCACGGTCGGCGGCACCAAGGTCGCCTACACCACCCTGCGCTCGTCCTATCTGCACGAGGCCGACTCGATCGTCGGCTTCCAGATGCTGAACGACCCCGACTACGTCAAGGGGCCCGAGGACTTCCAGAGCGCGGCCCAGCACATCAACTTCACCTTCAACTGGTTCTACGCCGACTCCCGGCACACCGCGTACTACAACAGCGGCGACAACCCGGTGCGCGCGAGCGGCGTCGACGCCGAGTTCCCGGTGTGGGCGCGGCCGGCGTACGAGTGGAGGAACTGGGACCCGGCGACCAATACCGCCGACTACACCCCGGCCTCCCAGCACCCGAACTCCCTCGACCAGGACTACTACATCTCCTGGAACAACAAGCAGGCCAAGGACTACACCACCGCGTCCTGGGGCGACGGTTCGGTCCATCGCGGCGATCTGCTGGAGGACCGGGTGAAGAGACTGGTGACGGCCGGCGGGGTGACCAGGTCGGCGCTGGTGAAGGCCATGGCGGACGCGGCCCTCGCCGATCTGCGGGCCGAGGACGTGCTGCCGAAGCTGCTGAAGGTCGTCACCAGCTCGCCGGTCACGGACTCCACGGCCGCGGCGGCGGTGAGCAAGCTGTCCGCCTGGGTGTCGGCGGGCGCCAGGCGCACCGAGACCTCGGCCGGTTCGAAGAAGTACGCCGACGCCGACGCGATCCGCATCCTGGACGCCTGGTGGCCGCTGCTGGTGAAGGCAGAGTTCCAACCCGGTCTGGGCGGCGACCTGTACACGGCGTTCACCGCGAACCTCCCGGTCGACGAATCCCCCTCGGCCGGACACGGGCCGACCGGATCGCACGCCGGAAGCTCCTTCCAGTACGGCTGGTGGAGCTATGTCGACAAGGACATCCGGGCGGTGCTGGGTGAGCCGGTGCAGGGCCCCCTGGCCCGGACCTACTGCGGCGGAGGGAACCTCGCCTCCTGCCGGGACATCCTGATCGGCACGCTGAAGCAGGCCGCCGGCGCCACCGCGTCCCAGGTCTACCCCGGCGACGACCAGTGCTCGGCGGGTGACCAGTGGTGCGCCGACTCGATCGTCCAGCGCACCCTGGGAGGCATCAAGCACGGCAAGATCGGCTGGCAGAACCGGCCGACGTACCAGCAGGTGGTGGAGTACACCTCACACCGGTAGTCAACCGCCCGCGGCGGCGGGCCGGTCCACCCGGCCCGCCGTCAGCACCAGCTGTGCCAGCTCCCGGTGGAGGATGTCGCTGTGGGCGCCGGCGGGCGGGCCGCCGCGGCGGACCACGGCGGAGGCGTCGACGTTCACACAGCCCGACGCCGGCAGCCCCGCGCTCAGCGCGTCGGCGAGGGTGACCTCCCGGGTGCCGTCCACCGCCTGCACCCCGTCGTGCCCCAGCGCGCCCCAGCGCGGCCCCAGGAGGAGGCCGACGCCCACGTCCTCCGCGCGGCCGGGAAGCTCCCCGGCCACCGACCGGTCGTCCCCCACCACCCTCGACGCCAGCGGATACAGCGTGCCGAGCGCCGAGTCGAAACGGGAGTGGCAGCACACCAGGGGGCCGTCGACGCGCCGCTGCCGCCCGGCGAGAACGCCGCCCGCACCCGGGTCCCGGGGCAGCCGGGCCGCGAACGCGTAGTGCGAGAAGGCACCCTGGAGCAGCGTCACGGACTTCACCGTGCGCACTCCGTCCGGCAGCCCGCGCAGCGCGAAGGACACCAGCCGCGCGCCGAAGCTGTGGCCCACCAGATGCACCCGCACCCCGGGAGCGGCCTGCGCCAGCCGACCGAGCACCGGCCCCAGCCCCCGCTCCCCGACGGCCCCCGCGCGCCGTTTCATGGCGTAGTACGTGGCCTGCCGCAGCAGTTCGCGTGCCCCGTCCCACAGTCCCTTCGGGGTGAGCGAGAACTCCTCCGTGCCCCTTCCCGCCACCTGCTCCAGGGCCCCCGCGAAGTCCCGGCACACCCGGGCCGTCTCCCCGCGGAGCATCTCGGGGCCGGTGGCCGCCGCACCCGGCACCCGGGTGTCCTCGGTGCACCGGGCCTGCGGCCCCCGCACGGGCACCTCCACCAACTCCCGCACCAGCCGCCCGAACTCCTCCAGCGAGGCGCCGTCGTCCGGCTGCCGTTCCAGCAGCCGGGCGATCCGGTCCAGCACGGTCGCGCGGTCCGGGAACACCCGGAGCAGGGCCTGCCGGCTGCTGTCGTCCAGCCGTGGGGACGCCGGGGCGCCGGCCGCGAGTGACGGGGGGAAGTCGGGGATCGGCTCGTCCGCGAACATCATCGACGGCCAGATCACGCCCGCGTAACCCAGTTGTGCCGCCGGGGCCAGCGAGGGGACCGGCGCGAAGAAGCGGTCGTAGAGCAGGGTCGCGCCGGAGCGGTCGTCGTTCCAGCCATGGGCGAAGAGCAGCAGGTCCCGTACCCCTCGTCGGCTCACCTCCGTGAGCAGCCGGTCCCGTTCGGGGCCGTCCACGTCCCCGTCCGCGTCGAAGGTCAGCTCCCAGTAGGGACTCACGCTGATCGCCGGTACCGCCATGACGGGCCCCCTTCGCCCGGGGAACGAGTGCGCCGTGGGCGTATCGTCCTGCTCATGGCGAAGGTTGGCCATACGTCATGACACGTCCGTCCGCAGAAGCGGGCGCGCGTGCTCCGCGAGCGGGGCGGTCGGGGCCGTGCGGGACGCCGGACAGATCCTTCCCCCGCCACATACCGACCGGTTAGTCTGCGGTGTCAGCGGAGCCGGGAAAGCGTCATGCCGACATCGAAGGGGACAGGGCCGATGGTGGAAGCCGTGCAGGGTGCCGGAGTGGTCGTCACCGGAGCGGGAGGCGGCATCGGGGCGGCGCTGGCCCGCCGCTTCGCCGCCGAGGGAGCCCGGGTCGTCGTCAACGACCTGGACGCCGGCCGGGCCCGGGCCGTGGCCGACGAGATCGGCGGCATCCCCGTCCCCGGCGACGCCTCCACGACCGTGACCGAGGCGCGGGACGCCCTCGGCGGCACGGTCGACATCTACTGCGCCAACGCGGGCATCGGCTCCGCCGGCACCGAGGCCGCCGACGAGGAGGTGTGGGAGCGGACCTGGGACGTGAATGTGATGGCGCATGTCCGCGCCGCCCGCGCCCTGCTGCCCGACTGGCTGGAACGCGGCGCGGGCCGTTTCGTCTCCACCGTCTCCGCCGCCGGACTGCTCACCATGATCGGCGCCGCCCCCTACAGCGTCACCAAGCACGGGGCCTACGCCTTCGCCGAATGGCTCTCCCTGACCTACCGGCACCGCGGGCTGAAGGTCCATGCGATCTGCCCCCAGGGCGTCCGCACCGATCTGCTGACCGCCTCCGGAAGCGCCGGCGAACTGGTGCTGGTACCGACCGCGATCGAGCCCGAGGACGTCGCCGACGCGCTCTTCAAGGGCATCGAGGAGGACCGGTTCCTGATCCTGCCGCACCCCGAGGTCGCCGCGTACTACCGGGCACGCGCCGGTGAGCCGGACCGCTGGCTGACGACCATGAACCAGATCCAGCGCAGCTGGGAGGCCGGCCGGTGACCCCTCCCACGGCGCCCGCCCGGTCCGCCGGGGACGGCGAGTGGGAGGATCCTGCGTCGGGGAACGCGTTCCCGGCCGGCGGACGAGCCGGTGGACCTCATCGCCGGCGGACCTCGAGGAAAGGCAGGTGGCGGCAGTGCCCAGAACGACGGACGGGGACGGTACGCCCGTCCCGCAGCGGCTGCTGGCCGCCGCCACCCGGCTCTTCGCCGACCGGGGGTACGACCGCACCTCCGTGCAGGAGATCGTGGAGGCGGCCGGCGTCACCAAGGGGGCGCTGTACCACTACTTCGGCTCCAAGGACGATCTGCTGCACGAGGTGTACGCGCGGGTGCTGCGCGTCCAGCAGGAACGTCTGGACGCCTTCGCGGACGCCGACGAGCCGGTGGAGAAGCGACTGCGGGACGCCGCCGCGGACGTCGTCGTCACCACGATCGAGAACCTCGACGATGCCATGATCTTCTTCCGGTCCATGCACCATCTCGGCCCGGAGAAGAGCAAGCAGGTACGCGCCGCCCGGCGGCACTACCACGAACGGTTCCGCGCCCTGATCGAGGAGGGCCAGGAGGCGGGGGTGTTCTCCACCGCCACCCCCGCCGACCTGGTCGTCGACTACCACTTCGGCTCGGTGCACCATCTGTCGACCTGGTACCGCCCCGACGGCACGCTCAGCCCCCAGCAGGTCGCCGACCATCTCGCGGACCTGCTGCTGAGGGCGCTGCGGCCCTAGCGCCCCCGACGGCCACCGGGGCAGGGCGGGACCGGCCGGGGGCGACCCCTCTCCGCGGTCGCCCCCCGGCCATGGCTCACCGGTATGGCCCCGGTGTCACCGGTACTTCCTCAGCTCCCGCCGCGCCAGCGACCGCTGGTGCACCTCGTCCGGACCGTCCGCGAGCCTCAACGTCCGGGCCGCCGCCCAGAGTTCGGCCAGCGGGAAGTCCTGGCCCACCCCGCCCGCGCCGTGCAACTGCACCGCCTTGTCGATGATGTCGACGACCGTGCGCGGAGTGGCGATCTTGATCGCCTGGATCTCGGTGTGCGCGCCCTTGTTCCCGACCGTGTCCATCAGCCACGCCGTCTTCAGCACCAGCAGCCGCAGCTGCTCCACGGCGACCCGCGCGTCCGCGATCCAGTTGTGCACGACGCCCTGCTGGGCCAGGGGCTTGCCGAACGCCGTCCGGGCCACCGCCCGCTCACACATCAGCTCGATCGCCCGCTCCGCCATACCGATCAGCCGCATGCAGTGATGGATACGGCCGGGACCCAGCCGGGCCTGGGCGATGGCGAAGCCGCCGCCCTCCTCGCCGATCAGATGGGACACCGGCACCCGCGCCCGGTCGAAGACCACCTCGGCGTGGCCGCCGTGCCAGTGGTCCTCGTAGCCGTAGACCTGCATGGCGCGGCGGACCCGGACGCCCGGGGTGTCACGCGGGACCAGCACCATGGACTGCTGACGGCGGATGTCGGGCCCGTCCGGGTCCGTCTTGCCCATCACGATGAAGATCCGGCAGTCCGGGTTCATCGCCCCGGAGATGTACCACTTGCGGCCGGTGACGACATAGTCGTCGCCGTCGCGCTCGATACGGGTGGTGATGTTGGTGGCGTCCGAGGAGGCCACCTCGGGCTCGGTCATCGCGAACGCCGAGCGGATCTCCCCGGCGAGCAGCGGTTCCAGCCACTGCTTCTGCTGCCGCTCGTCCCCGAACTGCGCCAGCACCTCCATGTTGCCCGTGTCGGGCGCCGCGCAGTTCAGCGCGGTCGGCGCCAGCTGCGGGGAGCGGCCGGTGATCTCGGCGAGCGGGGCGTACTGGAGGTTGGTGAGCCCGGCACCGTACACGGAGTCCGGCAGGAAGAGGTTCCACAGACCCTGCCGGCGTGCCTCGGCCTTCAGCTCCTCCACCACCGCGGGGGTGTCCCACGGCGAGGCCAGCCGTGCCCGCTGCTCCCGGGCGAGGGCCTCCGCCGGGTGGACGTAGTCGTCCATGAAGGCCAGCAGCCGGGCGCGCAGTTCCTCGGTGCGCGCGTCGAAAGCGAAGTCCATGGCGGATCAGCCCTCCTCGAGGGTGGTCAGTCCGTGCTCGATGAAGACCGGCACCAGATCGCCGATGCGGTCGAAACCGGCACCGACCGTCCGGCCGAGTGTGTAGCGGTAGTGGATGCCCTCGAGGATCACGGCGAGCTTGAACCAGGCGAAGGCCGTGTACCAGGAGACGGCGCTCAGATCGCGCCCCGAGCGGGCGGCGTACCGCTCCAGCAGCTCGGTGACGTCCGGGTGCCCCGGGGCCGAGGCCGTGGTGGAGACGGGGGAGTCCGGCAGGGCGAGCGGCACGCTGTACATCGCCAGCAGCCCCACATCGGTGAGCGGGTCGCCGAGCGTGGACATCTCCCAGTCCAGGACGGCGTTGATCCGGTCGTCGTCGCCGAGCAGCACATTGTCCAGGCGGTAGTCGCCGTGGACGACGGTCGGCTGCGGGGAGGCGGGGAGCATCCGGCCGAGCGCCGCGTGCAACTCGTCCACGCCGGGCAGTTCACGGCTGCGGGAGGCGTCCAGCTGTTTGCCCCAGCGGCGCAGCTGGCGGTCGAGGAAGCCCTCGGGGCGGCCGAAGCCGGCGAGGCCCAGCCCGGCGGGGTCGGCCGCGTGCAGCTCGACCAGGGTGTCCACCAGAGCGAGCACCGCCTCCCGGGTGCGCCCCGGGCCGAGCGCGGCCAGCTGCTCGGCGGTGCGGTAGGGGGTGCCCTCGACGAAGTCCATCACATAGAAGGGGGCGCCCAGGACCGACTCGTCCTCGCACAGCAGGATCGGGCGGGGCACCGGCACGGCCGTCGGGTGCAGCGCGCTGATCACCCGGTGTTCGCGCCTCATGTCGTGCGCGGTGGCCAGGACATGCCCGAGCGGGGGACGGCGCACGACCCACCGCGCGGTGCCGTCCGACACGGCGTAGGTGAGGTTGGACCTCCCGCCCTCGATCAGCCGGCCCGTCAGGGGACCGGTGACCAGTCCGGGCCGCTCGGCGTCCAGCAGGCCGTGCAGCCGGTCGAGGTCGAGACCCGGTGGGTGGTCTGGGCTCATCGTTTCTCCTCCACGCATGGACACCTGACCCGCGTCGGCGGGACGGACCCGCCTCATGATGCCGACCGGTCGGTATGTAGTCCAGTGCGGAGAGCGAACGGGAAGCGAACGTGATCGGTGCCACGGTGGCCGGGGCACGGCAGTGGGCCACCGGCCGGTGGCCCACGCACAGTTCTCGCCGGGGACGCCCGTCAGTGGTCGTCCCAGTGCCCCTCGTGCTCGGCGTGCCGGTGACCGTCGTGCAGATAGTCGACGTGGTCGCCGTGCCGGACCCCGCGGTGGCCGCAGCTCTCGCCGTGCCGGTGGTCATGGCCCGCATGGGTGACGTGCGCGCCGGGCTCGCACTCGTCCCAGTGGTCGGTGTGCTGGCGATGCAGATGGCCGTCGTGCGCGTAGTCGACATGGTCCCCGTGGGGCACCGCGTCATGGCCGCAGGCCGGGCCGTGGGTGTGGGAGTGCGCGGGATGTTCCTGGTGGACGGTGTTCATGGCGCTCACCTTCAAGGCGTCGTGAAGTGACGGCTCAGGCTAACGGGATGAAGTGGGGCATTCCGGTTCATCCGGCATGTGTGCCCTCAGGATGCCCCGAGTGCGACCGGAAAGCGCGGCGGGAAGGGCGGTCGGGCGACCGGGGTGGCGGGGTGGGTGTGGTGGAGCGGCGGGTGGGACGGGGGTCAGAGGACCAGCACCGCGGCACACACCGCGAGGGCCACCGTGCACAGGGCCGCGGCGGCGGCATGGCGGGGTGCCAGGCGCGGCGGAGGTCCGGCGTCCGCCGCCGTCAGCAGGCGGATGCGCAGATGGGCGAGGGCCAGGAAGCCGAGCCACAGCAGACAGCACAGGGAGACCACGGCGAGACCCGCCGCCGTCCCGGTGCGCAGCGCCGCCCGCGCCGCGAGCACGGCGGCCACGGTGTTCGACAGCGTGGTGCGCCGCCAGGCGAGCCGGGTGCGCTCCGGCTGGAGCCCCGGGTCGCGCGGCGGGACCGGGGTGCTCATCGCTCCCAGCCGATGAAGACCACCACGACCATGGCGACGGCCACCACGGCGACGACGATGCTCAGCAGCGCCGGGAACCGGGACGCGGGAAGGTCCTCGCCGCGGCGCATCGCCCGCTCGCAGCGCACCCAGTGGTTGACGGCGCGCAGCGAGCACAGCACGCCCGCGGCGAGCAGCCCCAGAGCGAGCCCGACACGCCAGGCCCAGGGCAGATCGGGCAGGAACTGGTCCACGGCGAAGCCGCCGCCGATGAGCGCCAGTGCGGTGCGCAGCCAGGCGAGAAAGGTGCGCTCATTGGCCAGCGAGAAGCGATAGTCGGGCGTACGGCCTTCTTCCCGGATCTCCTGGGGCGCGAACCACAGCCGGACGTTCCGTACGAATGCGATCACGTCACAGGACCCTACCGGGCCCCGGTGCGGAGCCCGTCCGGGGCACCGGGGCGGGGGCGGGCCGGCGGTCAGCGGGCGGCGCGGCGCTGCTCGGTGAGCCGCCGGTAGGCGGCGAGGCCGTCCGGGACCCACTCCCAGTCGGGCAGCCGGCGCTCCAGTTCGTCCTCCGGCAGGAAGTCGTGCCAGGCCACCTCCTCGGCCTGGGGGTCCACGGGCAGTTCGCAGCGCACCTGGTAGACCGAGGACCACCAGGACCGGCCGACGGCGTCGTCGTACCGGAACTTGAACAGCAGTTCGGGCCGGGGCAGTCCGCTGACGCCCAGTTCCTCCTCGGCCTCCCGCAGGGCCGCGTCGTCATAGGTCTCCCCGGCGCCGACGACCCCGCCGACGAACATGTCGTACATGGACGGGAAGACCAGCTTGGTCGGGGTGCGGCGATGGACGAAGATCCGGCCCTCGGGGTCCCGCGCCTCGATGAACACACATCGGTGGCGCAACCGGCGGGCATAGGCCTCACCACGGGGCGACTGCCCGATGACCTTGTCGTTCTCGTCCACGATGTCGAGGAGTTCGTCGGCGGCACTCATGGCCCCATCCAAGCAGCCCCCGGCCCCGCGGCCCACCGGCGGACGGTCCTCGGCTCCGCCGTACCCACGCCCGGGCCTCCCCATCTCGCTCATCTCGGCTGCAGATCCCTCTCCCGCTGCGGTTCCCCCAGGCCCCGGGGCATGGCCGGGTGCAGCCCCAGCAGCACGATGCCGCAGACGATCGCCGCCAGCCCCCAGGCCTCCCACGCCAGCGCGCCGGTGTCGGTGCGCAGCCGGTCACCCAGGAAGCCCACCCCGCAGAGGATCCCGGCCAGCGGCTGGGCCGCGGTGAGCGCGGGCAGGGACATCCGCAGCGGTGCCGTCTCGAAGGCGCTCTGCACCAGGACCAGGCCCGTCACCCCCAGCACCAGCACGGCGTACGGCTGCCAGCCGATGACGAACTCGCTCCACCCGCCCGCCGCGAAGCGCTGACCGCTGACCCGGGTGAGCGCGTCCTGCACCCCGTACAGCAGTCCCGCCGCCAGCCCGAGAAGTACCGGTCCGATGATCAGACGCGACTTCTTGGCGCAGGTCGTCAGCAGCAGCGCCAGACCCACCGTCAACCCGATGATCAGCCAGTGCCGGAGGGGATCGGTGACCGCATCGCCTCCCCGGGGCCGGCCCGCGACGATGAAGGCGGTGACCCCGCCGGCGAGCAGCGCCAGACCGGCCCAGCCCTGGCGGCCCACGGACTGTCTGGTCTGCCGGCGGGACTCGGCCAGCGCGAACAGCAGATTGGTGGCGACCAGCGGCTCGACCAGGGAGATCTCGCCGTGGGCCAGTGCGACGGCGCTGAGACCCATGCCGGCCACCATCAGAGCGAGGCCGCCGAGCCAGCGCGGCATCCGCATCAGGTCCAGCAGCAGCCGAAAGGAGAGGAAGTCGCTCAGCGGTGCCTGCTGGGCGGCGTTCTGCTGCAGCACGAATCCGGTGCCCAGACAGAAAGCCGCGCTCAAGGAGAGAGCCAGAACCAGTACGGACACGCTGTACCTCGATGATTCAGCGGAGTCACGGGATGCGTATCACGCCGACTGTAGCGCCCCCCGCCGGGCCCCGCCCCTGCTTGACGGCTTCTCCGCGAGCCCCGTCCCGGACGGGGCGGGGCCGGAAATCGCGGGCCGCCCGGGTGCACCGGGAGAGGGCGGTTGACGCGCTCACTCCCCGTGCCCAAGGATCTGACCCGTCGGTAACAACGGGAGGACCGGCAGCCACCGTGAGAGGACGGGCGCATGGCCTACGACGCTGATGTCATCGTGATCGGGGCGGGCCTGGCCGGGCTCACGGCGACCGCGGAACTGGTGGACGCCGGCCGCAAGGTGATCCTCCTGGACCAGGAACCCGAACAGTCGCTGGGCGGCCAGGCGTTCTGGTCCCTCGGCGGACTGTTCCTCGTCGACTCACCGGAACAGCGCCGGCTGCGGATCAGGGACAGCCATGCCCTCGCCCTCCAGGACTGGATGGGCACGGCCGCCTTCGACCGCCCCGAGGACCACTGGCCGCGCCGCTGGGCCGAGGCCTACGTCGACTTCGCGGCCGGCGAGAAGCGGGCCTGGCTGCACCGGCAGGGCATACGTTTCTTCCCGGTGGTCGGCTGGGCCGAGCGCGGCGGCTACGACGCCACCGGGCACGGCAACTCCGTCCCCCGCTTCCACATCACCTGGGGGACCGGCCCCGGGGTGCTCGCCCCGTTCCTGCGACGGGTACGGGCCGGGGTCGCGCGCGGACTCGTCCAGCTGAGGTTCCGTCACCGCGTCACGGGCCTTGCGCGCAGCGCGGGTGCCGTGGACACCGTCACCGGGGAGATCCTGGAGCCGTCCGCCGAGCCGCGCGGCCGGGCCGGCGGGCGCGCGGTCGTCGGCGCCTTCGAGCTCAGGGCGCAGGCGGTGATCGTCACCAGCGGCGGCATCGGCGGCAACCACAGGCTGGTGCGCGCCCACTGGCCCGAGCGCCTGGGCAGCCCGCCCGAGCGGATGGTCTCCGGCGTCCCCGCCCATGTCGACGGGAAGATGCTGGGGGTCGCCGAGGAGGCCGGCGCCCGTCTGATCAACCGCGACCGCATGTGGCACTACACCGAGGGCATCCACAACTGGAGCCCCATCTGGGAGAACCACGGCATCCGTATCCTGCCGGGCCCGTCCTCCCTCTGGCTGGACGCCCGCGGCCGGCGGCTGCCCGTCCCGCTCTTCCCGGGCTTCGACACCCTCGGCACCCTCGAACACATCATGAGGACCGGGTACCACTACACCTGGTTCGTGCTCGACCGGAAGATCATCGGCAAGGAGTTCGCGCTCTCCGGCTCCGAGCAGAACCCCGATCTGACCGGCAAGTCGGTGCGCGATGTGATCGGGCGGGCGCGCGCGGACGTACCGGCACCGGTCAAGGCGTTCATGGACCACGGTGTCGACTTCGTCGTCGAGAAGGACCTGGGTGCACTGGTGCGCGGCATGAACGCGCTCAGCGGGGAACCGCTCATCGACGAGGCCGAACTGCGCCGCGAGATCGTCGCCCGAGACCGGGAGATCCTCAACCCCTTCACCAAGGACCTCCAGGTGACGGCGATCCGCGGTGCCCGCAGATTCCTGGGCGACCGGCTGGTCCGCACCGCCGCCCCGCACCGCATCCTCGACCCCGCGGCGGGCCCGCTCATCGCGGTGCGCCTGAACATCCTCACCCGCAAGACGCTCGGCGGCCTGGAGACCGACCTGTCCTCGAGGGTGCTGACCGAGGGCGGCGATCCGCTGGCCGGGGTGTACGCGGCCGGGGAGGCGGCCGGCTTCGGCGGCGGCGGGGTCCATGGCTACCGCGCCCTGGAGGGCACCTTCCTCGGCGGCTGCCTCTTCTCGGGCCGCACCGCAGGACGCGCGGCGGCGAGGGCGGTGGGATAGCCCGGGCGGGCCGGGGCTTCGCCGGTGGGGTGCCAGCGGTACGGGTGCCAGCGGTACCGGAGTCCGCGACACGGGTGGTCGCGACACGGGTGGTCGCGACACCCCGCCGCGGCAAGGCCGTCAGGCCCCGAAGTCCAGCAGCACCTTGCAGGACCTGCTGCGGTCCGCGGCGAGGGCGAACGCCGACTCCGCCTCCCGGACCGGCACCACCGCGCTCACCAGCGCGTCGAAACCCGGCTCCGAGGCGAGCAGTTCCAGCGCCTCGTCGAACTCGGTGTCGAAGCGGAACGCCCCGCGCACCTCGATCTCCCGGCTCACCACCAGGTTCCCCGCGAAGGGGCTCTGCCCCGGCGGCAGCATGCCCAGCTGCACCACGGTCCCGCCCCGCCGCACCAGCCGTACACAGGTGTCGAGGCCCGCGGCGACCCCCGACGCCTCGATTGCCGTGTCGACCTCGGTGGGCCACCCCGGGTCGTCCGGCTCGTCCGCCCGTACGAGGGTGTCGGCGCCCGCCGCCGCGGCGAAGTCCAGTGCCCGGGGCAGCAGGTCCGTCACCGTGACCGATGCCGCGCCCGCCGCCTTCGCGGCCGCCACCACCAGACAGCCGATCGGCCCGGCGCCCGTCACCAGCAGATGCCGCCCCGCGACCGGTCCGGCCCGCCGCACCGCGTGCAGTGCCACCGCGAGCGGTTCGGCCAGCGCCGCCCGGCGCAGTGCGAGGCCCGCCGGGACGGCCCTGAGCTGGCCGGCGGGGACCGTCACCCGGGCCGCGAAACCGCCCTGGACATGCGGGAACCGGGCCGCGCTGCCGAGATAGCGGGTGTCCCGGCACACATTGCGCCGCCCCTTCGCGCACTCCGGGCAGACCCCGCAGGGCGTGGCCGGGTGCACGGCGACGGCCGTGCCGACGGCGGGACCCGACGCCCCCGCCCCGTACGAGACGACCGTGCCCACCACCTCGTGCCCGAGCACCATCGGCTCCCGGAGCCGGAAGTCCCCGACCCCGCCGTGCCGCCAGTAGTGCAGGTCAGAACCGCACACCCCGCCGTAGCGGACGGCGACCACCGCCTGTCCGGGCCCGGGCTCCGGGACCGGCAGCTCGTCGACCCGCAGGTCGCCCTGACCGTGGATCACACATCCCAGCATCGCCGGGCTCCCTTCCGCGTTCCTACAGCACGCTCGTCATGCCCCCGTCGACGTACAGCACCTGCCCGCCGACGAAGTCCGCCGCGGGGGAGGCGAGGAACAGCAGCCCGCCGACCAGGTCCTCGGTGCGCCCCCAGCGCCCGGCCGGAGTGCGCTGCCGTACCCAGGAGCTGAACTCCTCGTCCGCCACCAGCGGCCGGGTCAGTTCGGTCTCGATATAGCCGGGGCCGAGCGCGTTGACCTGCACGCCGTACGGCCCCCAGTCCGCGCACATGCCCTTGGTGAGCATCTTCAGCGCGCCCTTGGTCGCCGCATAGGGCGCGATACCGGGGCGGACGACCTCGCTCTGCAGCGAGCAGATGTTGATGATCTTCCCGTGGCCGCGTGCCGTCATCCGCCGGGCCGCCTCGCGGCCGACCAGGAAGGCGCTGGTGAGGTTGGTGTCCAGGATCCGGTGCCAGTCGGCGTCGGCGAACTCCAGGAGCGGGGCCCGCAGTTGCATCCCCGCGTTGTTGACCAGGATGTCGAGCGGGCCCACCCGCTCCTCGACGTCCGCGACACCGGCGGCGACCGCAGCCCCGTCGGTCACGTCGAAGACGGCCGTACGGACGTCCCCGGGCAGCTCCGTCGCGGCCTCCTTCAGCCGTCCGGCGTCCCGTCCGTTGAGGACCACCGTGCAGCCGGCCTCCAGCAGGCCCCGGGCCAGCGCGAGCCCGATGCCCCGGCTGGAACCGGTGACCAGTGCCCTGCGGCCGGCGATGTCGAAGAGCGGGTGACCCATGCCAGGACTCCTAGATGACGAGCGACAGCAGCAGGACCAGGCCCCCGGCGACCACGGAGATGATGCACTCCATGACGGACCAGGTCTTCAGGTTCTGGCCGACGCTGAGCCCGAAGTACTCCTTGACCAGCCAGAACCCCGCGTCGTTGACATGGCTCAGGAACAGCGAGCCGGCGCCGATGGCCAGCACCAGCAGGGCGGCGTGGGTGGTCGACATGTCGGCCGCGAGCGGTGCGACCAGACCGGCGGCGGAGACCGTCGCCACCGTCGCCGAACCGGTGGCCAGCCGGATCGCCACCGCGATCAGCCAGGCCAGCAGCAGCGCGGGTATCGACCAGCTCTTGGAGACGTCGAGGACCATCTGGCCCACACCGGCGTCGATCAGCGTCTGCTTGAAGCCGCCGCCGGCGCCGACGATCAGCAGGATGCCGGCGATCGGCATCAGGCTCTTCTCCACGATCCCGGAGAGCTGCTGCTTGCTGAAACCGGCCGGGCGGCCCAGCGTGAAGATGCCCACGATCACCGAGACGAGCAGGGCGATCATCGGAGAGCCGATCACATCGAAGACGCGCTGCACCGTGTGCGCGGGATCGTCCACCACGATGTCCACCAGGGCCTTGGACAGCATCAGGACGACCGGCAGCAGCACCGTGGCCAGCGTGACACCGAAGCCGGGGCGCTTCTCCAGATCCTCGGAAGGACGCGGCGGGACCATCCGCTCGGGGACCGGGACGTCCACCCAGCGGGCGGCGACCTTGGAGAACAGCGGACCGGCGATGATCACCGTGGGGACGGCGACCAGCACACCCAGCGCCAGCGTCACACCGAGGTTGGCCTGCACGGCGTCGATGGCGACCAGCGGACCGGGGTGCGGCGGGACCAGACCGTGCATCACGGACAGACCCGCGAGCGCCGGGATGCCGATGCGCATCAGCGAGTAGTTGCCGCGCTTGGCGACCATCAGCACCACCGGGATCAGCAGCACGATGCCGACCTCGAAGAACAGCGGAAGACCGATCAGCGAGGCGATCAGCACCATCGCCCAGGGCATCGCCCGTCCACCGGCCCTGGCCAGGATCGTGTCCACGATCCGGTCCGCGCCGCCGGAGTCGGAGAGCAGCTTGCCGAGGATCGAGCCGAGGGCGATCAGGACGCCCACGCCGGCGACGGTCGACCCGAGCCCGGCGGTGAAGCTGGCGATGGCCTTGTCCAGCGGCGCCCCGGCGAACGCGCCGAGTGCGAGCGAGCCGATGGTGAGGGCCAGGAAGGCGTGGAGCTTGAACTTGGTGATGAGCAGCACGATGAGGGCGATGCCCGCCAGTACCGCGATGCCCAGTTGAGCGTGGCCCGCCGAGGTGATCGGCTCGACGGTGTCCGCTGCCAGTATCTCGACGCTGAGTCTGGTCACGGGGGTTCCCTTGGGTGGAGGAGAGGAACTCTCGATTCGGATGGGGGAGATCCCGGCACGACGGTCCCGGGGAGGGGGCCCGCCACAAGGCCGGGGGATGCCGCGAAGGTGGGGGACTGCCGCGGAGGTGCGGTTGCGGGGACTACTGCGGGGCGGCGGACCGCTCCAGATCCCCCAGGGCGTTCAGGGCGCGGGCGGTGATCTCCTCGGGGCTGCCCGAGACATCCACCGCGACCCCCCGCTCGTCCGCCTCCAGCGGCTGGAGCGCGGCGAACTGGGAGTCCAGCAGGGTCGTGGGCATGAAGTGCCCCTGCCGATGCGCCAGTCGCTCCTCGATCAGCGAGCGGTCGCCCGTGAGATGCACGAAGACGACGCCGGGAGCCGCGGCCCGCAACCGGTCGCGGTACGCCCGCTTCAGCGCCGAACTGCTGACCACCCCACCGTGTCCGGCCCGCTCGTGCGCCCAGGCACCGATGGCATCCAGCCAGGGCCGCCGGTCCTCGTCGTCGAGCGGGACCCCGGCCGACATCTTGGCGATGTTGGCCGGGGGGTGGAAGTCGTCGCCCTCGGCGTACGGGACGCCGAGACGGGCCGCGAGCAGGGCACCGATGGTGGTCTTCCCCGTGCCCGAGACGCCCATGACCACGACGACGTGGGGGGTACTCATCGCTTCCTCGCTGTCTTCGTCGACTGCTGTCGAGGTCACTGAAACCCATTAGGTACGACTAATTCAAGCCCCTGTGACATATAAGTCTGACTTTTTTGGGGCGTGATCCGCCTCGTACTCTGAGTCCATGACCACACCGGGCCGGGGGTTGCACGGCCATGTACTGGACACCCTCGGGCCCGCGATCACCGCGGGGGAGTACCCGGCGGGCAGTGTGCTGCGCACCGACGAACTCGCCCAGCACTTCGAGGTGTCGCGCTCCGTGATGCGCGAGGCGGTGCGCGTCCTGGAGTCGATGCACCTGGTGGAGTCCCGCCGCCGGGTGGGGGTCACGGTCCGCCCCGACACCGAGTGGAACGTCTACGACCCCCAGGTCATCCGATGGCGTCTGGCCGGCGCCGACCGCCCGCGGCAGCTGCGCTCACTGACCGTGCTGCGCTCCGCGGTCGAACCGGTGGCCGCGCGACTGGCCGCGCGCCACGCCACGGCCGAGCAGTGCGCCCGGCTCACCGAATGCGCGCTGGGCATGGTCGCCAATGCGCGCGGCCATCAGCTGGAGGCCTATCTGATCCATGACGTGGCCTTCCACCGGGTCGTCCTGGACGCGTCCGGCAACGAGATGTTCGCCCGGCTGGGAGACGTGGTCGCCGAGGTCCTGTCCGGCCGCACCCACCACGACGTCATGTTCGAGGACCCCGACCCGGCCGCCGTCACCCTGCATGTGCGGGTCGCCGAGGCGGTACGGGAGGGTGACGCGGACCGCGCGGAGCGGCTCACCCGCGAGATCACGGTCGGCGCGCTGCACGAACTGGACATCCTGGCGCCGTAGCGACGCCCGCCCCGCCGCCCGACAGCCCCTCTAGGGGAAGGCCCCGGACGCCTCAGCCGAGGTCCCCGTCGACGTACACCCAGGCCCCGTCGACCCGTTCGAACCGGCTGTGCTCCCGCAGGACACCGCCCCGGTAGGAGGCCTGGAAGGTCACCGTCCCCGTGGTGTGGAAGGCGGAACCGTCCGTGCTGTCCAGGACCTCAAGCCCCGTCCAGCGCATCCCGGGATCGAGGTCGAGGCGCGCGGGGCGGGTGCCCGGATGCCAGGTCCGCAGCAGATAGCCCGCCTCCCCCTTCACGAACGCGCTGTACCGCGACCGCATCAGCGCCTCGGCGGTCGGCGCGGTGGCGGCACCCGTGTGGAAACGGCCGCAGCAGCTCTCGTACTCCCCGGGCAGCCCGCAGGGGCAGGAACGCGTGGTCATGGCCCCCATTCTGCCCGCCACGGCGACGCGTCCCCGCGGGCACCGTGCGCCGGGCGGCACGCACCATGCATCGCGCGCCCGACGGAGTCACAGTGGAAGAGGGCCGTACGCCCCGTGCCCGCGGTGCCCGTCGCCCCGCACCGGCGTGCGGGCCGTACGGATGTGAGGAGGACGGACGATGACCGGAGCCGACGGGAGCCCGCCTCCGTCCGCCAAGGAGTGGAGGCTCAACCTCTACCTGTCCGAACGCGACCCGGCCACCAAGGCCCGGATCGTCCTGGACACCGGTGACCATGTGCTGGAGAGCTGTGCGGAGGCCCACCGGAACCCCGACGACACGGCGGTGCCCGGGATCGGCGACGAACTCGCCGCCGGACGGGCACTGATCTCGCTGGGCCGGCAGCTGCTGCGCGCCGCCGCGGGCGACCTGTCGACGGCCGGGGTGCCCGAGGACACCCCTCCCGCTCCGCTCTGGGCTCCACGGGAGTGAGGAGGCCGCATCGTGGTCTTCATGGATCGTCTCGAAGCCGGCCGGCTGCTGGGCGAACGCCTGTGCCACCTCAGGGACGAGGACGTCGTGGTGCTGGGGCTGCCCAGGGGAGGAGTGCCGGTCGCCGCGGAGGTGGCCGAGGCGCTCGGCGCGCCTCTGGACGTATGCCTGGTCCGGAAGCTGGGGGTGCCCTACCAGCCGGAGCTGGGCATGGGAGCACTCGGCGAGGACGGCGTGCGGGTGATCAACGACGCGGTGGTGCGCGAGGCCCGCGTGACCCCGGAGGAGCTGGCCCGGGTCGAGCGGAACGAGCGCGAGGTGCTGGAACGACGGGGCAGGCGCTATCGGGGCGGACGTGCCCCGGTCCGCGTCGACGGGCGGACCGTGGTGGTGATCGACGACGGGGTGGCCACCGGCTCGACCGCGCGGGCGGCCTGCCGGATCGCCCGGGCCCGTGGCGCGGCGCGGATCGTGCTGGCGGTGCCCGTCGCACCGCACGACTGGACCGAACGGCTGGGCGGGGAGGCCGATGAACTGGTCGCCCTGGACACCCCGCTGGACTTCTACGCGGTCGGCCAGTTCTACATCGACTTCGCCCAGGTCGACGACCGGGAGGTCGCCGTCTGCCTGGAGCGCACCGCGGGCCGCCCGCACGGCTTTGCCGGGGCAGGGCCCCGGGACCAGGAGGTGGAGATGGCCGTCGGCGCCGTACGGCTGCGGGGCCGGCTGACCGTGCCCGAGGACGCGGCCGGGATCGTGGTCTTCGCCCACGGCAGCGGCAGCAGCCGGCACAGCCCCCGCAACCAGTTCGTGGCCGCAGAACTGAACCGGGCCGGGCTCGGCACCCTGCTCTTCGACCTGCTCACCGAGGAGGAGGAACGCGACCGGGCCCATGTGTTCGACACCGGTCTGCTGGCCGCACGGCTCACCGAGACCACCCGGTCACTGCTCGAACGGCCCGGCACCGAGGGGCTCGCCCTCGGCTACTTCGGCGCCAGCACCGGGGCGGCCGCCGCCCTGTGGGCCGCCGCGGAGCCGGAACCGCGTATCGCCGCGGTCGTCTCCCGGGGCGGCAGACCCGACCTCGCCGGGCCCCGGCTGCCCGAGGTGACCGCCCCCACCCTGCTCATCGTGGGCGGCGCCGACCCGGTCGTGCTCGACCTCAACCGGCAGGCACAGGCCCGGCTGCGCTGCGAGAGCCGGCTCGCGGTCGTCCCCGGCGCCACCCACCTGTTCGAGGAGCCCGGCGCGCTGCGGACGGTGGCCGAACTGGCCCGTGACTGGTTCACCGACCATATGGCCCCCGCGCATGTGTAGACCCTCGCACCCCCGCCCATGTGCAGACCCTCGCACCGCGTCCGCGACGGATTTAGCGTGGAAGGGTGCAGGACGGCCTGGTCACCCTGTTCCTCGGCGGTGACGTGATGCTCGGCCGGGGCGTCGACCAGATCCTTCCGCACCCCGGGAACCCGGCGCTGCGGGAGACCTACATCCATGACGCCCGGGCCTATGTCGGCCTGGCCGAGGCGGCGAACGGCCCGATACCCCGGCCGGTCCCCTTCGACTGGCCGTGGGGCGAGGCACCGGCGGTACTGGACGAGGCCGCCCCCGATGTACGGGTGATCAATCTGGAGACCTCCGTCACCGGGGACGGGGAGTTCGCCCCCGGCAAGGGCGTCCACTACCGGATGAGCCCGGCCAATCTGCCGTGCCTGGCCACGATCCGCCCGGACGTCAGCGTCCTGGCCAACAACCATGTCCTCGACTTCGGCCGGAACGGCCTGACGGAGACGCTCGCCGCCCTGGCGGAGGCGGGACTGCGGACCGCGGGGGCGGGCCGCGACGCCCTCGACGCGGGCCGGCCCGCGGCGGTCCCCCTGGACGGGGGCGGCCGGGTGCTGGTGTTCTCCTTCGGGATGCCGTCCAGCGGGATCCCGGAGGACTGGGCCGCCACCGGGGACCGGCCCGGTGTGGAACTCGTCGCGGGACCCTCGGAGGCGGCCGCGGCCGTGTGCGCCGAGCGACTGCGGCAGCTGAGGCGCCCGGGCGACATCGTGGTCGCCTCGGTCCACTGGGGCCCCAACTGGGGCTACGCCGTCTGCCGCGCCGAGGTCCGCTTCGCCCATGCGCTCGTCGACGCGGGCGTGGACATCGTGCACGGGCACTCCTCGCACCACCCGCGCCCGCTGGAGGCGTACCGGGGCCGACTCGTCCTCTACGGCTGCGGCGACCTGATCGACGACTACGAGGGCATCGGCGGCTACGAGCGGTACCGGGACGACCTGCGGCCGCTGTATCTGGTCTCGGTGGAACGGGACACCGGGCGGTTCGCCGGGGTGCGGATCGTTCCCCTCCAGGCACGCCGGATGCGCCTGGAACACGCCACGGCCGACGACACCCGCTGGCTGTGCGCCCAACTCGACCGGCACAGCCGGGACTTCGGCACCCGCGTGGAGCCCGGCCCCGACGGCACCCTCACCCTGCGCTCCCTGCGGTCGTGCCGGCACACCTAGGGCCTTGTTCATCCAGCCGCACCCTTCCTGCTCCTCCCGCCCTTCGACAGGAAGCGGCGCAGGCTGCGCAGCGGCCAGGTGTTGATCACGTCGTCCCGGGTGAGCCAGCCGCGTTGGGCGGTGCCGACGCCGTAGCGCAGATAGCCGAGGTGCAGCACCGAGTGGGCGTCGGTGTCCACGGCGAACTTCACGCCGTGCTCCTTGGCACGCAGGATCTCCTCGTCGCACAGATCGAGCCGGTCGGGCTGGGCGTTGATCTCCAGCGCGGTGCCGGCGCGCGCACAGACGGCGAACACCTCGTCCCAGTCGGCGTCGACCCCGGGCCGTCTGCCGATCAGCCGGGTCGTCGGATGGCCGAGGACATGGACGTACGGGTTCTCGCAGGCCCGCACCAGCCGCCGGGTCATCTCCTTGCGGCCCAGGTCGAAATGGGAGTGCAGGGAGGCCACACAGAGGTCGAAGCCGGCCAGGAACTCGTCGGGCCAGTCCACCTCCCCCTCGGGACCGATGTTGAGCTCGGTCCCGTGCAGCAGCCGCATCCCGTGATGGACGCCGTCCAGCTCCCGCACCCGCTCCCGCTGGGCGAGGATCTTCTCGTCGGTCATCCGCTGCATATACAGACGGGGCGCGTGATCGGTGACCGCGTAGTACGCCAGGCCCCGCTCGGCGGCTGCCGCCACCATCTCCTCCAGCGGGGCGAGCCCGTCGGTGAGATCCGTATGGGTATGGAGATCACCGCGGATGTCCCGCTCGGTCACGATCTCCGGCAGCTCACCGCGCAGCGCCGCCTGGATCTCCCCCCGGTCCTCCCGCAGCGTGGGCGGTATCCAGGGCAGCCCGAGCCGGGCGTACACCTCCTCCTCGCTGCGGGAGGCCAGCGACTGCCTGCTCTCCACCTCGAACAGACCGTACTCGGACAGCTTCAGCCCGTGCCGCACGGCGATGGTGCGGGTGCGGATGTTGTGCGCCTTGGACCCGGTGAAGTACTGGAGTCCGGCACCCCATGACTCCGGCGGCAGGACCCGCAGATCCACCTGGACACCCTTGCCCGTCCGGATCGACGTCTTCTTCGAACCGTGGGCGATCACCTCGGCGGTGGACGGCAGCGCGGCCAGCGCGTCCATGAAGGGGGCGGACCGCCGGGCGGCGACCAGCACATCGATGTCGCCGACGGTCTCCCGCATCCGGCGCAGCGAACCGGCGTAGGCGCAGCGCTTGCAGCCGGTCAACCCGGACAGCTCGGAGACGATCTCCTCCGCGGTCTCCAGGGCCAGATGCAGCGGGATACGGCCGCCCGCCTGCTGCATCAGCGTGATGCCGTGCAGGATGTTCTCCTGCGTCCTGGGGCCGAAACCCTTCAGATCGTGCAGGGCGTCCGCCTCGATGGCGGCGGCCAGCTCGTTCACCGAGGAGATGTGCAGGTCCTGATAGAGCCGCAGGGCCTTCTTGGGGCCGAGCGTGGGGATCGCGATCAGCTCCCGCACCCCGGCGGGGATGTTCGCCCGGCGCTCCTCGACCGCCGCGACGGTGCCGGTGTGCAGATATTCGAGCACCTTGTCGGCGATCGACCGGCCCACATTCGGGATGTCCCGCAGACCCTCGGCGTCCAGCCGGGAGACATCGGCGGGATGACCGCCGATCGCGCGCGCGGCCTTCTCATAGGCGCGCGCCTTGAAGGCGTCGCCTCCCGTGATGGCGATGAGGTCCGCGTACTCCTGGAGGAGCGCCTCGACCTCGTCGTTGGCCCGGGCCACACCCCAAGTCTAGAAACGGCCCCGCCGCCCAGGCCAACCGAGCGCCGTTCTGAGCGGACCGACGGCTGCTGCGTCCGTCAAATGACGCATGTGCGGCCTCCTCGTGGCGTGATCCCATGCAGCCATGAGTCAGCTGCGCCGAGGCGACAAGCTCGCCGGCGAGGTGATGCCGACCCCGCAGCGCGAGCTCGCGCTCGTCACACGGGAGCCGCTCGGAGTCCGGCGTATGCGTCCGGCGTCTCGCGCGGTTGCGCGAGACGCCGGACGTGCGGGTCGTCGGCGCCGGCTCTGCCGGTGCGCTGGATGCTCCCGCCCCGCAGGTGGTCGAAGCCTCCGGCGAGGTCTTCGACCGTCCGGGCTCGCCGCTGCGTGACGATGTCTTCGGCGCTGCCGGCGTGATCGTCCGCTACCGCTCGACCGACGAACTCCTGCCGCGCATCGAGCGGCTCGAGGGCCGGCTCACCGCCACCGTCCACGCGACCGACGCGGACCACGACGCGGCCCGCCGCCTGCTGCCCCTGCTGGAGACCAAGGCCGGCCGGGTCCTCTGCAACGGCTGGCCGACCGGCGTTGAGGTCGGCCATGCGATGGTGCACGGCGGATCCTTCCCCGCGACCAGCGACCCCCGCTCGACCTCGGTCGGCAGCCTCGCGATCGAACGCTTCCAGCGCCCGGTCTGCTACCAGGACGTCCCCGACGCCCTGCTGCCTCAGCCGGCGCAGCGGGCCAACCCGTGGGCGCTGCCGCGCCATGTCGACGGTGTACCGACAGTGCCGGGGGAGACGGCTTGTCGAGGTCCTCTGTAGCCTCCTCCGCATCACCGTCACGTACGACAAAACAACAAGGACCGCGACCGTCAGGTCGAGGCCGTTGTCTGCGTATCGTTATGAGCGAGCGTCCGAGGGGTGAGTTGACGGCTGACGATACGGTCGCCGTCGCGCAAGGAGGGCTCTGGTGAACGAGGAGTTGTTGCGTGCTCAGTCTGGATTTGCATCCGATCTTCCGGAACAACCGCGACATCGAACTCGCCCTGCGCCAGTTCCTCTTCGCGGCCGCCCACTCCGGGGATCCGGTCGCCGAAATCATCCCGGGGAAGGGGTCGGGACAACTGCACGGACGCGTCCTGGCGTTCCTCGACCAGAAGCACATCAGGAAGCTGTACGTGCGCCGGGAGACCGATCCGGGCAACACCGGCCGCGTGCTCGTGTACTTCGACGGAGGGCCGTCCCGCAACGGCTGATCTTGGTGTCATGATCTTGCCACGCCTGGTCCGATCACGTCGTCGGAACCATCCCGGGCAGCCCCGTTCATCGGCCTGAACCCACGGCACCGGATCCTGCTCGTAGCGGCTTACCACCCGTACGAACACCGTGCCGATCGTCGACGGTACCCCAGTGCCCATGCGGGACGGCGGCCACAGGAGCACCGGGAAGGCAGCTGTCTGCCTCCCCGGCTCGGAGAACGCTCAGTCGATACAGAATTCGTTGCCCTCGATGTCTGGCATCGGGATGCGCGAAATTTTGCACGGGTCGGTGGATCAGGCTTTCTTCACCACGCTCGACTTCAGCTGCATCGCCCCGAACCCGTCGACCTTGCAGTCGATGTCATGCCCGTCGATCCCGTCGACCAGCCGGATGCTGCGCACCTTGGTCCCGGCCTTGATCCCCGACGGGCTGCCCTTGACCTTCAGTGCCTTCACGACCACCACGGAGTCGCCGTCCTGCAGCACATTGCCGACGGAGTCCCTGACGACACGCGCTCCGGCGGGGTCGCCGCCTTCGGCACCGGTCTCGGCAGGCACCCATTCATGGCCGCACTCGGGACACACCACCAGGGCGTTCATCTCGTAGGTGTACTCACACGAGCACTTCGGGCAGGGAGGAAGATTCTCGATCACGCCGTCAGCGTATCCGGCCCCACGCCTCGGACCTTGTGGGGCTCGTGACGTTATCGCCGCAGGTCAGGTCCACTCCGTGGGCGTGCAGTTCCTCGGGCCACGCCGCCGCCCCAGACAAGAAGGGTCCGCTCCACGAAGCCCTGGGCATCACTATCAGTTACGAACACGCAACGAGGACCGCGACCGTAAGGTCGAGGTCCTCGTTGCCGTATCGTCATTCGTTGTGTCCGAGGGGGGACTTGAACCCCCACGCCCGATAAAGGGCACTAGCACCTCAAGCTAGCGCGTCTGCCATTCCGCCACCCGGACAGGGTGTCTGTCGTGCGGGTTCTCCCCGCCGCGACGAAGGAAACACTACCAGGCTTTCGGGGGCGTTCGATCACGCCCTGTTCCGGTGTGAACGGGGCGTGACGTGCTGTGCACCCCCTTGGGGAGCGGTGGGGGTCGGAGGGAGGATGAGGGGGACCACCAGCAGTGAACCGGGAGGAAGCAGCGTGACCGAGACGGGCACGACCAGGGGCGTCACCGGCGAGGACGAGGTCGTGGACCTCTGCCGTGAGCTGATCCGGATCGACACCAGCAACTACGGCGACCACTCCGGACCCGGTGAGCGGACGGCCGCCGAGTATGTCGCCGAGAAGCTCGCCGAAGTGGGGCTCGAGCCGCAGATCTTCGAGTCGCACCGGGGGCGGGCCTCCACCGTGGCCCGTATAGAGGGTGAGGACCCCTCGCGGCCGGCGCTGCTGATCCACGGCCACACCGATGTCGTCCCGGCCAACGCGGGGGACTGGACGCACCATCCGTTCTCCGGGGAGATCGCCGACGGATGCGTGTGGGGGCGCGGCGCGGTCGACATGAAGGACATGGACGCCATGACCCTGGCGGTCGTCCGTGACCGGCTGCGCAGCGGGCGCAGGCCGCCGCGCGACATCGTCCTCGCCTTCCTCGCGGACGAGGAGGCCGGCGGCACCTACGGCGCCCGCCACCTCGTCGACAAGCATCCCGAGCTCTTCGAGGGCGTCACCGAGGCGATCAGCGAGGTGGGCGGATTCTCGTTCACCGTGAACGAGCAGCGGCGGCTGTATCTGATCCAGACGGCCGAGAAGGGCATGCACTGGATGAAGCTGACCGTGGCCGGCACGGCGGGCCACGGGTCGATGATCCACCGGGACAACGCGATCACCGAGCTCTCCGAGGCCGTCGCGCGGCTCGGGCGGCACCGGTTCCCGGTGCGGGTCACCAAGACCACGCGCGCCTTCCTCGACGAGCTCGGCGACGCGCTCGGCACCGAGCTGGACCCGGAGGACATGGAGGCGACCCTGGCCACGCTCGGGGGCATCGCCAAACTCATCGGCGCGACCCTGAGCAACACCGCCAACCCCACGCAGCTGAACGCCGGTTACAAGGTGAACGTCATCCCCTCGGAGGCGACGGCCTATGTCGACGGGCGTTTCCTGCCCGGCTTCGAGGAGGAGTTCCTGGCCGACCTGGACCGGATCCTCGGCCCCCGGGTGCGGCGCGAGGACGTGCACGCGGACAAGGCCGTCGAGACGACCTTCGACGGGGCGCTGGTGGAGGCGATGCAGTCCGCGCTCCGGGCCGAGGACCCGGCCGCCAAGGCCATCCCCTACATGCTCTCCGGCGGGACGGACGCCAAGTCCTTCGACGACCTGGGGATCAGGGGCTTCGGCTTCGCGCCGCTGAAGCTTCCCCCGGAGCTGGACTTCGCGGGCATGTTCCACGGCGTCGACGAGCGGGTTCCGGTGGACGCGCTCCGGTTCGGGGTGCGGGTCCTGGACCGGTTCATCGACGCGTCCTGACCGGCCGCCCGACGCTCCGCGGTCCGTCCCGGTGCCCACGCCGAGACGAGCCCGCGCTATTCGCCTGTACGTACGGGAAACTGCTGGAAAGGGTGAAGGCGACCATAAGCTCGTAGCTCCATTACTCCCTCCTCGTTACACGGGGTGCGGTCCGAGGCTTGGACCGCATTGCCAACGAGGAGGAATGATGATCAAGAAGGTCGTCGCTGCTGCGGCTGCCACCGGTGGACTGGTTCTCGCGGGTGCGGGTCTGGCTGCCGCCGACTCGGGCGCCCAGGGTGCCGCCGTGCACTCCCCGGGAGTTCTGTCCGGCAATGTCGTCCAGGTCCCGGTGCACGTCCCGGTGAACGTCTGCGGCAACACGATCTCGGTGATCGGGCTGCTGAACCCCGCCTTCGGCAACACCTGCGTCAACAGCTGACGTTGTGCCTCATCCCATGAGGGTCTGAGTCCGCCGGCCTCGGAGTGCGTGACCTGCGCTCCGGGGCCGAGCGGTTGCTCCGCGTCCGTGACACATCGCGTGCGGACGCGTTCTAGAAGGTCCACAACAAGGTCGAAGACAGGGAAACAGCAATGCGACAGGCTACCCGCAAGGGCCTGATGACCGTGGCGGCCGCGACCGGTGTCCTCGCCGTCACCGGCGGCTATGCGCACGCCGACTCGAGCGCCCAGGGAGCGGCCAGCGGCTCGCCAGGCGTGCTGTCCGGCAACTCGGTGCAGGTGCCCGTACACATCCCGGTGAATGTGTGCGGCAACACCGTGAATGTGATCGGAGTGCTCAACCCGGCGGCAGGCAACGCCTGCGGCAACACGGGCGGTGACCACACCGGCGGCGGTTCGCACACCGGCAGGGGCGCGCACGCCGGCGGCCGCACCGGTGGCTCGCCCGGCGTCGGCTCCGGCAACCATGTGCAGGTGCCGGTGGACGTCCCGGTGAACCTCTGCGGCAACTCGGTGGATGTGATCGGTCTCGGCGACGGCGCGACCGGCAACGACTGCTCCGGCGCCCCGCACGGCGGCCACCGGGTGACCCCGCCGCACAGGGGCCACGGGGTGACCCCTCCGCACGGTGGACACCGCGTGACCCCGCCCCACTGCGACTGCGGTCACCACTCGACGCCTCCCGGTGGCTGGGACGACACCACCCCGCCCGGTGGCTGGCACCACACGACGCCCCCCGGCGGCTGGGACGACACGACCCCGCCCGGCGGCTGGGACGACACGACCCCGCCCGGCGGCGACACGACGCCTCCCGGTGGTGGCGGCAGTGAGACGCCCGCGAACCCGGGACAGCCTGCTCAGCCGAGCCACCCCGGCACGCCCCAGCAGCCGACGGCCGACACCCCCCGGCAGATCAGCCACTCCGGGACGCAGTCCGTCACCCCGACCGTGGACGCCCCGCAGCTCGCCCACACCGGCAGTGAGCTGCCGCTCGGCGTGCTGGCGTCGGTGAGCGCGGGCACGCTGCTCGGGGGCGCACTGCTCTACCGGCGGGCGCGCGTGAGCAGGTAACCACGGTCGGACACCCCATACGCCTCCCAGGGGCGGATGTGGCGCAAGTGTCCCGTGTGGTCGGTGAAACGGATCGGGCCCCCTTGCCGATGGGGGCCCGATCCGTTTCAGCCGTCTTCGCTTACCATGTGGCGCGCACCTGGCGGATGATCCGCCGACGCAACCGCACCCTGCGGCTGCCGTCACGCAGGAGACTCAGGCGGTCCAACTCCCAGTGTCCGTACTCGGCATGGTCCGTGAGCAGGCGTGTGGCGTCCTTGCGGGAGACCCCGCGAGGTACATACACATCGACAAATTCGTATTCCGGCATCGCATCTATTGTGCGGGCTGGTGCCCGGTACGGATAGCGTCTGCACTATGTCTGATGCTGCGCAGCCCACAGCTGCCGAGGTACGCGCCGCCGCCGAGGCGGTCAAGACCGCGCTCGACCGCCATCTGGCCGCGGTGGAGCGCAGGACGGGCGAGGACGACCCGGCCGTCTACGAGGCGTTCAACGAGCTGGCCGCGGCGGCCGAGGAGTACGACGAACTGCTGTATGACCGCTATGACGAGGTCACTCCCTTCGAGATCCCCGGTGCGGAGGAGTCGCTGCCGCCGTACCTGGGACCCGAGGAACCGAACGCCCTCAGCGTGCTGATCCGCCGGGACTACGCGGTGGCGGAGCCCCAGCGGCTGCTGGCGCAGGCACAGCGGGTGGAGGCCGCGGACGAGGAGCTCGCAGCCGGCTCCTCGGCCGACACCGTGCACGGGGCGCTGGGCGTGCTCTTCGGCGAGTTCGAACCGGACGAGATCGCCTCCAGGCACACGGAGTTCGGCCTGGAGGAGGGCGACTCCACACTGTGGGTGACGGCCGCGGACGAACCGGCGGAGCCGGGCGAATGGCTGGAGGCGCCCTTCGAGCAGGTCGATCCCCAGCGGGTCGTCTGCCGCTTCGACGTCAGCGCGGTCTTCGACGACGAGCCGGACGACGACGGCCTCGAGGACGACGACTTCGAGCCCGGCCCGGAGCTGGAGGACGACGACCTGGAACCACTGGACGCGGACCGCTAGCCCACGACCGTCCGCGCAAGGGCTGCCCCGCCCCGCCGGGGCACGTACGACCGGGACGCGGACCGATGGACGCCGGATCGGCGGGCGCCGCTGGATCGGCGGACACCGGACCGCCGACGACGACCGGTTCGAACCGCGCCGCGTCGCCCGCCTGGGGCTTGTCCCCGCTCGGGTCCTGTGCCCGCCGGGTTCGGTGTCCGGCGGGGCGTGTATGGCCGGGACGCGGATCGTTGGACGGCAGGCTGTCGACGGCTACCGGTCCGGACCGCGCCCGTCGCACGCCCCGGACCTGTCCCCGCCTGGGTCCTGTGTCCGCCGGGTTGGGTGTCCGGCAGGGCGCGTATGACCGGGACGCGGACCGTCGGACGCCGGATCGGTGGACGACGCTGGATCGGTGGACGCCGGACCGCCGACGGCGACCGCTCCGAACCGTGCCCGTCGCCCGCCCGGGTCCTGTCCCCGCCCGGAACCTGTGCCCGGCGGCTCCCGTGCCCGGCAGGCCCCGGGCTCGGCGAGGCGGCAAGGCCCCGTGCCCGATGTGGCGTCAGGGGCTGGGGCTGCCGCTTGCGGCTTCTGCTTCGAGGGCTCGTCGGAAAGGCGCCGCGCGGCCCTAGGGCGGGGCGGCGTCTCCCCCACGGGATCAAGAGCTCGCACCCCCTGGCGCCGGGAACTGCGTGCTCAGCAGGACGGGCAGACGGGTGGTCCGGGGCTTGGCCGGGATCTCGGCCACGGCCCGGGGCAACGCCTGCTCCACCCCGTGCACCACGGACAGATGGCGGTCCGCGAGCCCGAAGGCCGTGTACACCCAGGGGCGGGTGAGCGACTGCGCCGCGTCACCGGGCAGCACCACGACCACCGCGGGCCACCGCTGCCCCACCGCCTGGTGCGCGGTCAGCGCCCATCCGTGCCGTAGGGACCGCTCCACCTGCTCCTTCGGCACCACGAGGGGCTCTCCCGCGCAGTCCAGGTGCAGCCCCTCGGCGTCCGCCCGCACCACCTGCCCCGGCAGCGTACGGCCCGGGGCGGGGGAGTAGGCGATCCGGTCGCCGGGGTCGAAGCCCCCGAAGCGGCCGGGACCGGGATTGAGCCGCTCCTTGAGCGCCGCGTTCAGCGCGCGGGTCCCCGCCGCGCCACCGTGGCCCGGCGTGATCACCTGCGTCTGCTCGGGGGGCACCCCGATCGCCCGGGGCACCGAGTCCGCGACCAGCTGCACCGTGCGGTGCACCGCCTCCGCGGCCTCCCGTACCGGCACGATCACGACCTCCTTGCCGGGCGCCTCGACCTGGGGGAGCTCACCGACGCCGGTCGCGGAGACCAGCTCGCCGATCGGACCGGGGTCGGGGGTCCGCGAGGCGATCTGGGGGCAGACCCGGGCGGTGAGCAGATCGGCGAACACCCGCCCGGGACCCACCGACCACAGCACCCCCGGGTCGCCGCTCAGCACCAGCCGGGCACCGTCCGGCAGCGACTCGACCAGCAGCGCCGCAGTCTCCACGTCCAGCCGGGGCGCGTCCAGCACGATCAGCAGATCCAGGTCCAGGGTGCCGTCCGCGTCCCGGCCCGGGCCCTCGGCGCCGGACAGCAGGCCCGCCACCGTGGCCACCGACGGGGGCGCCCCCTGGGCGGAGGCGCCCGACGGGTCGAGGCGGCCGAGCAGCGCGGCGAACGCGTCCCGCCCGGCCGGGCTGTGCGGCGCGGCCCAGGCGCGCAGCCCGAGCCCGCGCGCCCCGGAGACCAGGGCCGCCGTCTCGGCGTGCGCGGCCTGCCCGCCGGTGTGCAGCACCAGACCGTGGGCCGCCACCGCACGGATCAGCTCCCCGCCCGAGCCGGGCAGCGACCGGGCCGCCCGCTCCCACTCCTCGGCCGGACCGCCCTCCTTCGGCACCGAGCCGATCAGCCGCGCCAGTCCGTCGGCGAGGCTCTCCTCCGCGAGCGCGTACCGCTCGAGGCCGATCAGCACACGGACCGGCCGGCTCTCCTCCTCGTCCTCCTCACCCCCCGGCGCGGAGGGCTCGAGGGCGTCCTGGAAGACCAGCACCTCGCCCTCGGCGATGGCGCTCCGCACGGCCGCGTCGGGATCCGGCACCGAGTGCTGGGCGAGCGCGGCCTCGACGGCCGGGACCTCCAGCGCGGTGTGCCCGGCCAGGGCCGCCTGCTCCAGCAGCCAGACGGTGGTCGCGCGGGCCCGCCGCTCGTCGTCCGGGCCGCACTGCGGTCCGAGCAGCGCCCGGGCGAAACCGTCCGCCTGATCGGGCCGCACCCCGGTGATCCGCAACAGCTGCCAGGGGTCGTCCCGCAGCCGTGCGTCCGCTCCCTCGCCGAGGGCCGCGGCGACCCGGGGCGCGAGGGAGCCGGGGGCGCCGCCCTCGGCCAGCACCGCACCCACCGCCTCGACCACCTCCGCGGCGGGGGCCGCCGGGGCCGCCATCGGCTCGGCGGGCCGGGCGGGCCGCACCGGCTCGGCGGCGGCGCGGCGCGGGGCGGGCGCCGGTTCGCTGAAGGCGCTCGGCACCGGCCGGTCGCCGCTCTCCACGGCCCGCACCGCGGCGAGCAGATCGGCGGCCGGTCCGCTGAGCCTCCCGCCGGCCTGGATCGGCCCCTTCCGCTCGGCCTTGCGCCGCTCGATCCGCTCCCGTTCGATCCGCTGGGCGGCCAGCTCCGCCTGGGCCTCGGTCTGCTGGGGATCGCCGCCGTCACCGGACCGCTCACCGCTGTCCCCGCCGGTGCCGGGGTGCGCCGCCGACTCCTCGCCCGAGTCGCCCTCGCCGCCCGGAACCACCGATTCCGCGGTTCCGTCCGTGCCGGTCCCGGCCTCCGGCTCCTCCGGCCGGCCGGCCGTCCCCGTGCTCTCCGGGTCCGTGGTCACAGCGTGCTCCAGTCATGATCGGGATAGCGGTGCACCGGGGCCGACACATCGTCCAGCGCCCGGCAGATCTCGTCAGGAAGACTAAGGGCCTCCACCGACAACGCCGCGGTGAGCTGCTGCACGGTGCGCGCGCCGACGATCGGGGCCACCACCCCCGGCCGGTCGCGGACCCAGGCCAGCGCCACCTGGAGCGGAGTGGTCGCGAGCCCGTCGGCGGCGGTCTGCACCGCGTCGACGATGCCGTTCGCGGTGTCGTCCAGATAGGGCGCGACGAACAGGGCCATGTGATCCGATCCCCCACGGGAGTCGGCCGGTGTCGCCTGGCGGTACTTGCCGGTGAGCACCCCGCGGCCCAGCGGCGAGGACGGCAGCAGACCGACCCCCAGGTCCAGCGCCGCGGGCAGCACCTCCCGCTCCACGCCCCGCTGCAACAGCGAGTACTCCATCTGGGTACTGGCGATTCGGGTCCGGATGCCCGGCGCCGCGAGCTGCCAGGTCGCCGCCTTCGCGAACTGCCAGCCGCAGAAGTTGGACACGCCCGCATACCGCGCGCGCCCGCTGGCGACCGCCAGGTCGAGTGCCTGAAGGGTCTCCTCCAGCGGGGTGTGGGGGTCGAAGGCATGGAGGTGCCACAGATCGACATAGTCCGTGCCGAGACGGGCGAGCGACCCGTCGAGCGCGGCGAGCAGATGACCGCGGGAACCGTCGAAGCGGCGGTCGGGGTCCGGCACGCTTCCCGCCTTCGTCGAGACGACCAGGTCACGGCGCGCGACCCGGTCCAGAAGCCGCCCGAGCACATGCTCGGCCTTCCCGTCCCCATAGACGTCCGCCGTGTCGACGAGGGTCCCGCCCGCTTCCCAGAACACCTTCAACTGCTCCGCGGCGTCGTGCTCGTCCGTGTCGCGCCCCCAGGTCAGGGTGCCGAGTCCGATCCGGGACACACGAAGGCCGGTACGGCCGAGATGCCTCTGCTCCATGAGCGCCGACATTACGGCCTGAGCAGGGCCCGTGGGGTGCCTGTGGACAACCGATTCCCCATGAGTCGCCCTCCCATGCACCGCCCGGTGAGCTGCCCTCCCGTCCCCGGCCGCCACCGCGCTATGGTCTGCGGAAAGAGACGTTACTGACGGGTAAGGGGAATGGGTCATGCAGCTCGGGATCAATCTCGGCTACTGGGGCGCCGGAATGGACGCGGACAACCTTGCCGTGGCCCAGGAGGCCGACCGGCTCGGGTACGCGGTGTGCTGGGCCGCCGAGGCATACGGCTCGGACGCGGCCACCGTGCTCTCCTGGGTCGCCTCCCGGACCGAACGCATCGACGTCGGCTCCGCCATCTTCCAGATCCCGGCCCGCCAGCCGGCGATGACCGCGATGACCGCCGCCACCCTCGACTCGCTCTCCGGCGGCCGCTTCCGCCTCGGCCTGGGCGTCTCCGGGCCGCAGGTCTCCGAGGGCTGGTACGGCGTCAAGTTCGACAAGCCGCTGGCCCGCACCCGGGAGTACGTGGAGATCGTACGGAAGGCGATGAGCCGTGAGCGGCTGTCGCACGAGGGCGAGCACTGGACCCTCCCGCTGCCCGGCGGCCCCGGCAAGCCGCTGCGGCTGACCGTGCACCCCGAGCGCGAGCACATCCCGCTGTACATCGCCGCGATCGGCCCCAAGAACCTGGAACAGACCGGTGAGATCGCCGACGGGGCCCTGCTCATCTTCCCCTCGGCCGAGCACCTCGAGGAGACCGCGGTCAGTCATCTGCGAGCGGGGCGGGAGAAGGCCGGCAAGACCCTCGACGGCTTCGACATCTGTCCCACGCTCCCGCTCGCGCTCGGCGAGGACAAGGACGTGGCCGCGCTGGCCGACACCTTCCGCCCCTACACCGCCCTGTACGTCGGCGGCATGGGCAGCCGGAAGCAGAACTTCTACAACCGGCTCGCCGGGCGCATGGGATACGAGAAGGAGGCCGCCGAGATCCAGGACAAGTATCTGTCCGGCGACAAGCAGGGCGCCGCGGCGGCCGTCCCGCACGAGCTGATCGACCGGACCACCCTGCTGGGCTCCGTGGACCGCATCGCCGACCGGATGAAGGCCTATGCCGCGGCCGGCGTCACCACCCTCACCCTCGCGCCAGCGGGCTTCACCTTGGAGGAGCGGATCGCCTCGCTCCGGGCCGGCTCGGAGGCCCTGGAGCGGGCCGGACTGGCCTGACCGGACAGGAGCGGCCCGCCCGGCGGGCGACGAAAGCTCACTACGGCCGTGGTGGGGGCTCGGGGGTCTTCCCCGCCACGGCCGTCACGGGGAACAACGCGCCGGGCCCCACAAGGGTTACGCGCCGGCCCGAACGGGGACGTCCTCCGTTCGGCGGAGCGGCCCGGCACAGCTGTTGCAGCACCCCGGGGGCGCCCTTTGACTCGTTCTCTGTGGAGTCCTGCAGAGAGGTGCCCACGATGCTGTCGGCCAGAGGCCTGTTCCAGGAGATCCTCGACAACGACGAGTCCTTCCGGCTGTTCTGCTCCATCGCGGCCAGCGGGGAAGCGCAGGGCGGCTGGGAGAACGGGCGGATCGCCGCGCTCGTCCCGGAGAGCGAGCGCGCCCTCGCCCCGAAGATCGCCCGCCATGGCGCGGACGAGGACAAGCACGGGCGGATCTTCGAGGCACTGATGCGGAAGCGTGGTCTGAAACCCGCCCCGGTCCCCGCCGAGACCGACTACACCATGCTCCTGGAACGCCGGGGCATCGGCCTGGCCCACGCGAAACTCAGGTCCGACCAGCCGCTCGCCGTACGGGACGTCGTGACCTATCTGGCACACAGCAGGGTCACCGAACAGCGCGCCGCCGAACAGATGCTGATGCTCCGCAGACGCTTCGCGGACCACCCGGAGATCGGCCGGGCGGTCCGTATGATCTCCGTCGACGAGGAGAACCACCTCGCCTACTGCCACGAGGAACTGCTGCGCTTCACGGCCTCGGGACACGGCCGGTTCATCCGGCGGACGCTGCGCGAGTGCGCGTTCGCCGAGATCCGCGTCCACCGTGACGTCAGCCTCGCGGTCATGGCCCGTATGGGGCGCATCCTCGGCTGGTCCGAGGCCAGGTCGAAGGCGCTCGCGGCGGGCATCCGCGCGGTGTACGCCTATGAGCGGCTGGCGGGCTGGCGGCGGATGACCACCCTGAGGATGCCGGAGCGGCGCGACGCACTCGGAGGTCCCCCCGCCCCGGCGGCCGAGTTCGCCTGAACCGGCCCCCGGCGGTGGTCACCGGCCATGCACTTCGGGCGGGCGCCGAAGGACCGGCGGGCGCCGAAGGACCGGCGGGCGACGAAGAACCGACGGCACGGAAGACCCGGGGTGACATGGAGGGCCTCCGGGCGGGAAAATACGCTGCGTGATCATCGACTGCGCCATTTACCGCGACGGGCGGCGCACGGCGGGTCCCGAGGACCTCTCCGACGCCCTGGCCGAGGCGCGCGCCTCGTCGGACGCGTTCCTGTGGATCGGTCTGCACGAGCCGACCAGGGACGAGTTCGGCCGGGTCACCGAGGAGTTCGGGCTCCATCCGCTGGCCGTCGAGGACGCCCTGAAGGCGCACCAGCGGCCCAAGCTGGAGGTGTACAACGACTCCCTGTTCGTGGTCCTCAAACCGGTGTCGTACGAGCCGCACAGCGACACCGTCTCCACCGGAGAACTGATGATATTCCTCGGTGACTCCTTCGTGGTCACCGTGCGCCATGGCTCGGATGTGCCGCTCGGGCCCGTCCGGAGCCACCTCGAGGAACAGCCGGAGACGCTGCGCCACGGCCCGACGGGGGTGCTCTACTCGGTCGCGGACTCGGTCGTCGACCACTACCTCGATGTCGCCACCGAACTCCAGACGGACCTGGAGGAGCTGGAGGCGGAGGTCTTCTCGCCCTCCGGCGGCGGGTCGCGGCACACGGCCTCCCGGATCTACAGCTTCAAGCGGCAGGTCCTGGAGTTCCGGCGGGCGACCGGCCCGCTGGCGGCGCCCCTGGCCCGGCTGGCGGGACAGGGGACGTACGGGGCGACGGTGCCGTTCGTCCAGGAGCGCTCGCGCCCCTTCTTCCGTGATGTCACCGACCATCTGGCCCGGGTGAACGAGTCCGTGGAGGCCCTGGACCGGCTGGTCTCGGACATCCTGTCCGCGCATCTGGCGCAGATGAGCGTGCGGCAGAACGACGACATGCGGAAGATCTCGGCCTGGGCGGCGATGGCCGCGGTCCCCACCATGATCGCGGGAATCTACGGGATGAACTTCGCCCACATGCCGGAGCTGCACTGGCTCTGGTCGTACCCCGTGGTGATCGTGGTGATGGCGATGCTGGAGGTCCTGCTGTACCGGCTGTTCAAGCGGCGGGGCTGGATGTAGGCCCCGGACCGGCCGCCGCCCCGGCCCACGCGCCGCCCCGGCCCACGCGCAGCCCCGGTCGGCGAGCGTCGTCCCGCATCGTCCGGGAGATCCGCGCACCGGCCCTGTGACCTGCCCCACCCCGGCCCCGGCCGGTGCGGTCCGTGAGGGCGGTCCGGTGTGCCGGGGCGCCCCGTAGGCTGGGCGTCATGCCCACGTTGATCCTCGTCCGGCACGGACGCTCCACCGCCAACACCGCGGGACTCCTCGCCGGCTGGACGCCCGGCGTCACCCTCGACGAGCGCGGCACCACGCAGGCCGCCGCCCTGCCCGGGCGGCTCGACGGGCTTCCGCTCGCCGAGGTCGTCACCAGCCCCCTCGAACGTTGCCAGGAGACCGTCCGGCCGCTGCTGGACTCCCGCCCCGGACTGCCCGTCCACACCGACGAGCGGATCGGCGAGTGCCACTACGGCGACTGGTCCGGCCGCAAGCTCGCCGAACTGAAGGACGAGCCGCTGATGGAGGTCGTCCAGGCCCACCCCTCGACGGCCGCGTTCCCCGGCGGTGAGTCGATGCGGGCCATGCAGACCCGCGCGGCGGAGGCGGTACGGGAGTGGAACGCGCGCGTGGAGCGCGACCACGGACCCGACGCGGTGTATCTGATGTGCTCGCACGGCGACATCATCAAGTCACTCGTCGCGGACGCGCTCGGACTCCATCTCGACCTGTTCCAGCGGATCTCCGTGGAGCCCTGCTCCGTCACCGTGATCCGCTACACCCGGCTGCGGCCGTTCCTCGTCCGCCTCGGGGACACCGGCGACTTCACCTCCCTCGTGCCCCGTGCGGAGCCCCCCGGTTCGGACGCCACGGTCGGGGGCGGTGCGGGCGCACCGTGATCGTCGGCCGCAGTAGGGTGAAGCGGTCGCACCAGCGCAGCAGTTGTCAGCAACCGGCGCGGACCGGCGCGGTCGGCCGGTCCCGATCCAATGGAGACAGGACGTGTCCCGTCAGGTGTTCCTCTACGACCCCCCGGACCGCTTCGTGGCCGGCACGGTCGGGCTGCCCGGGCGCCGTACCTTCTTCCTACAGGCCTCGGCCGGACACCGGGTGACCAGCGTGGCCCTGGAGAAGACCCAGGTCGCGGCGCTCGCCGAACGCATGGACGAGCTTCTCGACGAGGTCGTGCGCCGCAGTGGCGGCAGCGCGGCGGTGCCCGCCGTGGCCCCCACGGAGGTCGCGGACACGGCCCCGCTGGACGCCCCCATCGAGGAGGAGTTCCGCGTCGGCACCATGGCTCTGGCCTGGGACGGCGAGGAGCAGCGCATGATCGTCGAGGCTCAGGCCCTCGTCGAACTGGACGCCGAGTCCGAGGAGGACCTCGCCGAGGCCGAGGAGCGGCTGCTCCAGGACGAGGAGAACGGTCCGCCGATGCTCCGGGTCCGGCTCACCGGTGCCCAGGCCAGGGCCTTCGCCAAACGCGCCCTCGACGTCGTCAACGCCGGGCGGCCGCCGTGCCCCCTGTGCAGTCTCCCGCTCGACCCGGAAGGACACGTATGTCCGCGCCAGAACGGATACCGCCGCGGAGCGTGAGCACGGCCCAACTGCTCGCCACCGGCGAGCTGACCGTGGTCGGACGCATCCGTGAGGCGTCCAACGCGGCGCTGTACTGCACGATCTCCCTCGACGGCCGGGAGGCCGCCTGCATCTACAAGCCGATCGCCGGTGAGCGGCCCCTGTGGGACTTCCCGGACGGCACGCTGGCCGAGCGTGAGGTCGCCGCCTACGAGGTCTCCGAGGCGACCGGCTGGGGGCTGGTGCCGCCCACCGTGCTGCGGGACGGACCGTACGGCCGGGGCATGTGCCAGCTGTGGATCGAGGGGCAGCCGGGAGCCGAACTGCTCGCCCTGGTGGACGCCGAGGAACCGGAGGACGGCTGGCGCGCCGTCGCACCCGCCGACCTCGGCGACGGCAGGACGGCCCTGCTGGTGCACGCCGACGACGTCCGGCTGCGACGGCTCGCCGTGCTCGACGCGGTCATCAACAACGCCGACCGCAAGGGCGGCCATCTGCTGCCCTCCGACGACGGGCACCTCTACGGCATCGACCACGGGGTCACCTTCCACACCGAGAACAAGCTGCGCACCCTGCTGTGGGGCTGGGCGGGGGACGCCCTGACGGGGGAGGCGGTCGAGGTGCTCAAGGCCCTGAGGGACGCCCTCGCCGACGGCGGCGCCCTGGCCGCCCGGCTGGCACCGCTGATCACCCCCGTCGAACTCGACGCCACCCGCGGCCGGGTCGACGCCCTCCTGGAGTCGGGCACCCATCCGCAACCGACCGAGGAATGGCCGGCCATCCCCTGGCCCCCGGTATGACCCGCCCCGCCCACCGAGGCGGGCCCCGTTCGAGCGTGCTGCGTCCGGCAGGCATATCGGCAGCCATCTCTCAAGAGGGCCTTCCCGGCCATCCGGCCCGGTCCGGTTCGTATACGGAACTTCCGTCCGGTTAGGCTCAGGGCATGCATGCCTGGCCCGCTTCCGAGGTCCCCGCCCTGCCAGGTCAGGGCCGCGATCTGAGGATCCACGACACCGCGACCGGGGGTCTCGTCACCCTCGACCCCGGTCCCGTCGCCCGTATCTACGTCTGCGGCATCACCCCGTACGACGCGACCCACCTGGGGCACGCGGCGACCTACAACGCGTTCGACCTCGTCCAGCGCGTCTGGCTGGACACCAAGCGGCAGGTTCACTACGTCCAGAACGTGACCGACGTCGACGATCCGCTCCTGGAGCGGGCCGAGCGCGACGGCGTCGACTGGGTCGCCCTCGCCCAGCAGGAGACCACCCTCTTCCGCGAGGACATGACCGCCCTGCGGATGCTGCCACCGCAGCACTACATCGGCGCGGTGGAGGCGATACCCGGGATCGTCCCGCTGGTGGAGCGGCTCCGCGACCAGGGCGCCGCCTATGAACTCGACGGCGACATCTACTTCTCCGTCGAGTCCGACCCCGACTTCGGCAGGGTGTCGAACCTGGACGCCGCCGCCATGCGGCTGCTCTCCGCCGAGCGCGGCGGCGACCCGGACCGCCCCGGCAAGAAGAACCCCCTCGACCCGATGCTCTGGATGGCCGCCCGCGAGGGCGAACCCAGCTGGGACGGCGGCTCGCTGGGCCGCGGCCGGCCGGGCTGGCACATCGAGTGCGTGGCCATCGCCCTGGACCACCTGGGCATGGGCTTCGACGTGCAGGGCGGCGGCTCCGACCTCGCCTTCCCGCACCATGAGATGGGCGCCTCACACGCGCAGGTGCTGACCGGCGAGTACCCGATGGCCAAGGCGTACGTCCACGCCGGCATGGTGGCGCTGCACGGCGAGAAGATGTCCAAGTCCAAGGGCAATCTCGTCTTCGTCTCCCGGCTCCGGCACGACGGCGTCGATCCGGCCGCCATCCGGCTCGCGCTGCTCGCCCACCACTACCGCTCCGACTGGGAGTGGACCGATCAGGTCCTCCAGGACGCCGTGGCACGGCTGGGCCGCTGGCGCGCCGCCGTCTCCCGGCCGGACGGCCCGCCCGCCGAGGCCCTCGTCGAGGAGATCCGTGACGCCCTCGCGAACGACCTGGACGCACCGGCCGCGCTCGCCGCGGTCGACCGCTGGGTGACGCTCCAGGAGGAGAGCGGCGGTACGGACACGGGCGCACCCGGTGTGGTGTCGCGTGCCGTGGACGCGCTGCTCGGTGTGGCCCTCTGACCTCACCACTCGACACGGCACCAGCACGGCGGCGCCGGACGGTGACACCACCACCGTCCGGCGCCGCCGCGTCGTATGACAGCGGCTCAGGCACCACGACGGCCCCGCACGGGTGCCCGCCGCCGAGCACCGGCCCGTGACCCTCCGACAGAAACCGTCGGCCACAGGGCGCAAGAACCACAGAGCGCAAGAACCACAGAGCACGAGAACCACAGAGCACGAGAACCACACGACGCGAGCGAGGGCGGTGCGCCCGCGCGTACCGCCCTCGTCCGTCCGCACCGCGGCGCCATCGCGCCGGCGGTCCGGTCAGTCCTCCCGGTCAGTCCTCCGAGGAGTCCTCGTCCTCGCCGCCCGGCCGCGGCGGCTTCGGCGGGCGGGTACGGCCCCCGGGGCCCTCCCGCCGGTAGGAGCCGCCGTCACCGCCGTCCGCGGTGGCGTGACCGCCCGGCGGACCGACGTCCCGGCGCCGCAGATACCGTTCGAACTCGCGGGCGATCGCCTCGCCCGAGGCCTCCGGCAGCTCGGCGGTGTCCCGGGCCTCCTCCAGCGTCTGGACGTACTCCGCGACCTCGCTGTCCTCGGCGGCCAGCTGGTCCACACCGAGCTGCCAGGCGCGCGCGTCCTCCGGCAGCTCACCGAGCGGGACCCGCAGATCGAGGAGATCCTCCAGCCGGTTCAGCAGGGCCAGCGTGGCCTTGGGGTTCGGAGGCTGCGACACATAGTGCGGGACCGCCGCCCACAGCGAGACCGCCGGGACGCCCGCGTGCGTGCACGCCTCCTGGAGGACCCCCACGATGCCCGTGGGGCCCTCGTACTTGGTCTCCTCCAGATCCATCCGGCGGGCCAGGTCCGGATCGGACGTGGTCCCGCTGATGGGTACCGGACGTGTGTGCGGGGTGTCGCCGAGCAGAGCGCCGAGGATCACCACCAGTTCCACGCCCAGTTCATGGGCGAAGCCCAGCAACTCGTTGCAGAACGAGCGCCAGCGCATCGACGGTTCGATCCCGCGGACCAGCACCAGGTCGCGGGGCTTGTCCCCGCCGATGCGGACCACCGAGAGCCGGGTCGTGGGCCAGGTGATCCTGCGGACCCCGGCCTCCATGAACACGGTGGGGCGGTTGACCTGGAAGTCGTAGTAGTCCTCGGCGTCCAGCGCCGCGAACACCTCGCCCTTCCATTCCCTGTCCAGATGCGCGACCGCGGTGGAGGCGGCGTCGCCGGCATCGTTCCAGCCCTCGAACGCGGCCACCATGACCGGGTCGATCAGCTCGGGTACCCCCTCGAGCTCGATCACCCAGCGCCTCCTTCCGACGTGCCCTCGCGTACGTCCCAACCTTACGGCGTGCGACCGGGTCGCCCGCAGCCCCCTTGCACGGGGGAGTGAACGGATGACTGCCCCGTCCGACCCCCTCGAACACCCGAGGTCGCCGCCCCGGGCGCGCCGTCGGCGGGCGTCGGACACCTCCCGCCGGCGGCGCGCACGACGGGGGGCGGCTCCGCTCCTCGAAGCCGCCCCCTCGGTGCTTCCGCCGTCCCTACCGCCGGTCGAGCAGGTCCTGGACCGTGCCGCGCACCTCGCCCGTGGCCAGCCCCCGGACGGTCAGCGTGGTACGGCGCCGCAGCACGTCGTCCACGGTCTCGGCCCACTCGTGGTCCCGGGCATAGACCACCTGCGCCAGGATCTCCGGGGCGTCCGGGTGGATCCGCGCGGCCAGCTCCGGGTTCTCATTGGCCAGCCGTGCGATGTCGAAGGCCAGCGAACCGTAGTGGGTGGCCAGATGCCGCGCGGTGTCGGGCGCCATCCGCGGGCCGGGCGCCGGACCGTCGGCGACCAGCCGGTGGGCGACCGCGCGGGGATTGGCGATGCCCGGCAGCGGCAGCCGCTTCGGCAGCGCGGAGACCGGCTCGAAGTCCTGGCCCAGCGGGCGCCCCGGCAGAGACTCCAGCTTCTTCATCACCGTACGGCCGATGTGCCGGAAGGTGGTCCACTTGCCGCCCGCCACGGACAGCATCCCGCCCCTGCCCTCGGTCACCACCGTCTCCCGCTTGGCCTTCGCGGTGTCGCCGGGACCACCCGGCAGCACCCGCAGACCGGCGAAGGCATAGGTGATCAGATCCCGCTTCAGCTGCTGGTCGCGCACGGAGAAGGCGGCCTCGTCGAGGATCTGGGCGATGTCCTTCTCGGCCGGCGTGACCTCGGCCGGATCGCCCTCGTACACCTCGTCGGTGGTGCCGAGCAGCAGCATGTCCTCCCAGGGCAGGGCGAAGGTGATGCGGTACTTGTCGATCGGCGTCGCCAGCGCCGCCCGCCAGGGAGAGGTCCGCCTGAGGACCAGATGCACCCCCTTGGACAGCCGTATGGACGGCGCCGCGGCGGCATCCTCGAGGCGGCGCAGATGGTCGACCCAGGGGCCGGTCGCGTTCAGCACCAGCCGCGCGTCCACCCCGAACTCGTCACCGGTCAGCCCGTCCTCGACCTCGGCACCGGTGACCCGCCCCCGGGTGAACCGCAGCCCGGTGACCCGGGCGTGGTTGAGGACCACGGCCCCCGCGTCCACGGCCGCGCGGACCGTCATCAGCGCCATCCGCGCGTCGTTCATCTGGTCGTCGCCGTACACCGCGACGGCCTTCAGATTCTCGGTGCGCAGCTCCGGCACGTCCTGCCGCGCCCGGGCCGGCGAGAGCAGATGGCCGACCCCGTCACCGAACGCCGACAGCGCGGAGTAGGCGAGGACGCCCGCCCCGAGCTTCGCCGCGCCGTGCGGCCCGCCCTTGTACACGGGGAGGTAGAAGGTGAGCGGATGCGCCAGATGGGGAGCCACCTGGCGGGAGACCGCACGGCGTTCGAAGTGGTTCTCCGCGACCAGCTTCACCGCGCCGGTCTGCAGATAGCGCAGCCCGCCGTGCAGCAGCTTGGAGGAGGCGGAGGAGGTGGCGCCGGCGAAGTCGCCGGCGTCCACCAGGGCCACCCGCAGGCCCGACTGCGCGGCATGCCAGGCCGTGGAGATGCCCAGGATCCCGCCGCCGATCACCAGGAGGTCGTATGTCGCCTTGGACAGTTGCTCCCGGGTCTCGGCACGGCTCGGGCCGGCGCCGTACGCCGGGTGCGTCCCGAGAGCCGGGACATGCTGCAGGGTGGTCATCGCTGAATTACTCCTCGTGCTCGATCCAGCCCATGGTCCGCTCGACGGCCTTGAGCCAGCTCTTGTACTCACGGTCGCGGGTCTCCGCGTCCATGTGGGGGGTCCACTCGGCGGCCCGGCGCCAGTTGGCGCGCAGATCGTCGGTGCTGGTCCAGAAGCCGACGGCGAGACCGGCGGCGTAGGCGGCGCCGAGGCAGGTGGTCTCGGCGACCATCGGGCGCACCACCGGCGCGTCCAGGACGTCCGCGAGTGTCTGCATCAGCAGATTGTTGGAGGTCATACCGCCGTCCACCTTGAGCGTCGCCAGCTCCACGCCCGAGTCCTTGGTCATGGCGTCGGCGATCTCGCGGGTCTGCCAGGCGGTGGCCTCCAGCACGGCACGCGCGAGGTGCGCCTTGGTGACGTACCGGGTCAGTCCGGCGATCACGCCGCGGGCGTCGGAACGCCAGTAGGGGGCGAACAGACCGGAGAAGGCCGGCACGAAGTAGGCGCCGCCGTTGTCCTCGACCGTGAGCGCGAGGGTCTCGATCTCGGCGGCGGTCTTGATCAGGCCCATCTGGTCGCGCATCCACTGCACCAGGGACCCGGTGACGGCGATGGAGCCCTCCAGGGCGTAGACCGGCTTCTGCTCGCCGATCTGATAGCCGACCGTGGTCAGCAGGCCCGAGTAGGAGTTGATGATCTTGTCGCCGGTGTTCATCACCATGAAGGTGCCGGTGCCGTAGGTGGACTTGGTCTCGCCCTCGGAGAAACAGGTCTGGCCGAACAGGGCCGCCTGCTGGTCACCGAGCGCGGAGGCGACGGGGATGCCGCCGAGCAGTTCGCCGAGCCGGCCGCCGGTGATCTCGCCGTACACCTCGGCGGAGGAACGGATCTGAGGCAGCATCGACTTCGGGACGCCGACGGACTCGCAGATCCTGTCGTCCCACTCCATGGTGTGCAGGTTCATCAGCAGGGTGCGGGAGGCGTTGGTGACGTCGGTGACGTGCCGGCCGCCGTCGACACCGCCGGTCAGGTTCCAGATGACCCAGGTGTCCATGGTGCCGAAGAGGATGTCCCCGGCCTCGGCGCGCTCCCGCAGGCCCTCGACGTTGTCGAGCAGCCAGCGGGCCTTGGGACCGGCGAAGTAGGAGGCCAGCGGCAGCCCGGTCTCGCGGCGGAACCGGTCCTGGCCGACGTTGCGGCCGAGTTCCTTGCAGAGCGCGTCGGTACGGGTGTCCTGCCAGACGATGGCGTTGTGGACGGGCTCCCCGGTGTTCCTGTCCCACAGGACCGTGGTCTCACGCTGGTTGGTGATGCCGATGGCCTTGATGTCGTCCCGGGTGATGCCGGCCTTCTCGACGGCTCCGGCGACGACCTCCTGGACGTTGGTCCAGATCTCGGTGGCGTCGTGCTCGACCCAGCCCGGCTTCGGGAAGATCTGCTCGTGCTCCTTCTGGTCGACGGAGACGATACGGCCGTCTCGGTCGAAGACGATGCAGCGCGAGGACGTGGTGCCCTGGTCGATGGCGGCGATGAAGGGGCCGGCGGTGTGTGCGTCGGTCACGAGTACTCCTGGAGTTCCGTGGATACGAGGGGCGGGCGGTTGCGGCGCCGCGCGGTGCGGACGGGTGGTGCCGGGAAGGACGGGTCTCTCGACCCGTTCTCTCAGGCGAAGGCGACGTTGTATATGCCCGCGGCGACCGCCCCGCCGATCAGCGGACCGACGACCGGTATCCAGGCGTAGCTCCAGTCGGAGCCGCCCTTGTTGGGCAGCGGGAGCAGTGCGTGCACGATGCGCGGGCCGAGGTCGCGCGCGGGGTTGATCGCATAGCCGGTCGGGCCGCCGAGCGACAGACCGACGGCCACCACCACCAGCGCGGTGATCAGGGCGCCCAGGGTGCCGAGACCGTTGCCCTGGTCGTTCAGACCCTGGGTGAGCACGGCGAGGACCAGCACCACCGTGCCGATGACCTCCGTGGCGAGGTTCATCACCGCGTGACGGATCTCGGGACCGGTGGAGAAGATGCCGAGCACCGGCCCGGCCTGGGCCTCCCGGGCCTCGGCCGCCTTGGTGTCCTGTGCGCCGGGACCTCCGACGATCTCACTGTCGGTGAGATGGGCGTGGAACTGCCCGTAGTAGGCGACCCAGACCAGGGTCGCACCGATCATGGCGCCGAGCAGCTGTCCGCCCCAGTAGACCGGGACATCGCTCCAGCCGCCGTCCTTGAGGGCGAGCGCGAGCGTCACCGCCGGGTTGAGATGTGCACCCGAGAGCGGCGCCGAGGTGTAGACCGCCGTGAGGACGGCGAAGCCCCAACCGAACGCGATGGCGAGCCAACCGGCGTTACGGGCCTTGGATGCCTTCAGTGTCACCGCGGCGCAGACGCCGCCGCCGAGCAGGATGAGTATGGCGGTACCGATGGTCTCGCCGATGAAGATGTCGGAGCTGGACACCCGCGACTCCTTGTCCTTCGTCCAGGGGAAGGGGAACCTCCGGGTCCCACCGGTGGTCCGCGCCCTCGGGAGTGAGAGCAGTGCCGGCCCTTGGCGTTGCCACTCTAGCGCGCGTTTACCGATAGCTGTTCGACAATGCCGACCGATGGACGCGAGTCTCGCTCCGGGTTCGTCGGGTCGTCAAGAGTTTGACCACCGGGACGGCATCGAAAACGGGATCGTTATTGATCGTCCGGACTCATCGGCCCGCGGAGGATGTCCACCGTGCGCGATCGGGTGGGTGCTGTGCGCGAGAACGTCGCTGTTCGACAAACGCGACGGCCATGTCCATATGCATGCCAAGCGTCTGCGTCGCGATGCAGCAGGCGGGCCCCGGCTCCAGGGGGCGTCGTCCCGGTCGTCGCCCGGGTCGAAATCGCCCGGGTCAGAACCGCCCGGCGCCCAGGTCCCGCGACACCGCGCGGGCGCAGTCGCGGACCGCCGCGATCAGCTCGGGGCGCAGCTCCCCGTCCCGGCACACCCGCTCCACGGCGCCGGTGACGCCGACCGCGCCCACCGGCATCCGCCGCCGGTCGTGAATGGGCGCGGCCAGCGAGGCGACACCGGTCCAGGTCTCCTCGACGTCGGCCGCGTAGCCACGCGCCCGCGTCAGGTCGAGGACGTCCTCGAACTCTTCCTGCGCGCAGACGGTCCGGTCCGTGAACGCCTTCAGCTCCGTCTCCAGCACCTCGCTGTGCGCGACCGGGTCGTACGCCGTCAGCACCTTGCCCAGGGCCGTGGAGTGCAACGGCTGCATCGCCCCGATCTCCAGGACCTGCCGGCTGTCGTCGGGCCGGAACACATGGTGGACGATCAGCACGCCCCGCTGATGCAGCACCCCCAGATAGACGCTCTCCCCGCTGGAGCGGGCCAGGTCGTCCGTCCACACCAGGGCGCGCGCCCGCAGCTCGTGCACATCGAGATAGGTGGTGCCGAGGCGCAGCAGCTCGGCCCCCAGCTGATAGCGGCCCGAGGTCGCGTCCTGCTCGACGAAACCCTCGTGCTGGAGCGTGCGGAGTATGCCGTGGGCCGTGCCCTTGGCCAGGCCCAGCGACGAGGCGATGTCCGACAGGCCCAGCCGCCGCTCGCCGCCCGCGAGCAGCCGCAGCATCGCGGCCGCCCGTTCGAGCGACTGGATGTTCCGTGCCATGGCCGTCCTGCCTTCGTCCGCTCTCCATCGTCGGCCGCATGCGCGCCCCACCGACGTTCGGCAATGCCGAACACTACCGTTCATCGCCGACCTCCCGCCAACGGGACACCGTCGGCCGTTCGGCCCATCTGCCCCACGGGTCACATGCGGCCACGCCCGTCCGTCCCGTGGACGCCCCTGACCGTACGCCCTGCTCCGGGCTACCCTGGCCGCGTGCGTCCTCCGCAGGAGGCGCAAAGCCGACAGCCGTCGCACTCCAGGGAGCATCTTCCATGGCCTCGTCGCCACACCTGTCCGTTTCGTCCGCCTCCGTCGACAGCCGGACCCGCGTGTCCGCCCTCCGCGAGGCACTCGCCACCCGAGTAGTGGTCGCCGACGGGGCGATGGGCACCATGCTCCAGGCCCAGGAGCCCTCGCTGGAGGACTTCCAGCAGCTCGAAGGGTGCAACGAGGTCCTCAACGTCACCCGCCCCGACATCGTCGGCTCGGTTCACTCCGCCTACTTCGACGCCGGAGTGGACTGCGTGGAGACCAACACCTTCGGCGCCAACCTGACCGCCCTGGGCGAGTACGACATCGCCCACCGGATCACCGAACTCTCCGAGGCGGGCGCCCGGATCGCCCGCGAGACGGCGGACGCCTTCACCGCCCGGGACGGCCGGCTCCGCTGGGTCCTCGGCTCCATGGGTCCCGGCACCAAGCTGCCCACCCTCGGGCACACCACCTTCGCCGCCCTCCGCGACGCCTACCGGCTGAGTGCCGAGGGCCTGCTCGCCGGGGGCGCCGACGCGCTGCTGGTGGAGACCACCCAGGACCTGCTCCAGACCAAGGCGTCGGTCATCGCCGCCCGCCGGGCCATGGAGACCGCCGGATACCAAGTCCCGCTGATCGTGTCGGTGACGGTGGAGACCACCGGCACCATGCTGCTCGGCTCGGAGATCGGCGCCGCGCTCACCGCGCTGGAACCTCTCGGCGTCGACATGATCGGACTGAACTGCGCGACCGGCCCCGCCGAGATGAGCGAGCACCTGCGCCATCTGTCCCGGCACTCCCGCATTCCGCTGTCGTGCATGCCAAACGCGGGCCTGCCCGTGCTCACCAAGGACGGCGCGCACTATCCGCTGACCGCGCCGGAGCTGGCCGACGCCCAGGAGAACTTCGTCCGCGACTACGGCCTCTCCCTGATCGGCGGCTGCTGCGGCACCACCCCCGAGCATCTGCGCCAGGTCGTCGAACGCGTCCGCGAACTCACCCCGGCCGAACGCGACCCGCGGCCCGAGCCGGGTGCCGCCTCCCTCTACCAGAGCGTTCCGTTCCGTCAGGACACCGCGTACCTGGCGATCGGTGAACGGACGAACGCCAACGGGTCGAAGAAGTTCCGTGAGGCGATGCTGGAGGGCCGTTGGGACGACTGTGTGGAGACCGCCCGGGAGCAGATCCGGGAGGGCGCCCACATGCTCGACCTGTGCGTCGACTATGTGGGCCGCGACGGCGTCGCCGACATGAAGGAGCTGGCCGGCCGCTTCGCCACGGCCTCCACCCTGCCGATCGTCCTGGACTCCACCGAGGTCGACGTCATCGAGGCCGGACTGGAGAAGCTCGGTGGCCGGGCCGTCATCAACTCCGTCAACTACGAGGACGGTGACGGGCCCGAGTCCCGGTTCGGGAAGGTGACCCGGCTCGCGGGTGAACACGGCGCCGCGCTGATCGCGCTGACCATCGACGAGGAGGGCCAGGCCCGCACCCCCGAGAAGAAGGTCCAGATCGCCGAGCGGCTGATCGCCGACCTCACCGGGAACTGGGGCATCCGTGAGGAGGACATCCTCGTCGACTGTCTGACCTTCACCATCTGCACCGGACAGGAGGAGTCACGGGGGGACGGCGTCGCCACCATCGAGGCGATCCGCGAGCTGAAGCGCCGTCACCCGAAGGTGCAGACCACGCTGGGCCTGTCGAACATCTCCTTCGGCCTCAACCCGGCCGCCCGCATTCTGCTCAACTCCGTCTTCCTGGACGAGTGCGTCAAGGCGGGACTCGACTCCGCGATCGTCCACGCCAGCAAGATCCTGCCGATCGCGCGCTTCGACGAGGAACAGGTCACCACGGCCCTCGACCTGATCCACGACCGCCGCACCGAGGGCTACGACCCGCTGCAGAAGCTGATGGCGCTGTTCGAGGGCGCCACCGCCAAGTCGCTGAAGGCCGGCAAGGCCGAGGAACTGGCCGCGCTGCCGCTGGAGGAGCGCCTCAAGCGGCGGATCATCGACGGCGAGAAGAACGGTCTGGAGGCCGACCTCGACGAGGCCCTGACGACCCGCCCGGCCCTCGACATCGTCAACGACACCCTGCTGGACGGCATGAAGGTGGTCGGTGAACTGTTCGGATCCGGCCAGATGCAGCTGCCGTTCGTCCTGCAGTCCGCCGAGGTCATGAAGACCGCCGTCGCCCACCTCGAACCCCATATGGAGAGGTCCGACGAGGCCGGCAAGGGCACCATCGTGCTGGCCACCGTCCGCGGCGACGTCCATGACATCGGCAAGAACCTCGTGGACATCATCCTGTCCAACAACGGCTACAACGTCGTCAACCTCGGTATCAAGCAGCCGGTCTCCGCGATCCTGGAGGCCGCCGAGGAACACCGTGCCGATGTCATCGGCATGTCAGGACTGCTGGTCAAATCCACGGTGATCATGAAGGAGAACCTGGAGGAGCTCAACCAGCGGGGCCTGGCCGCCACCTACCCCGTCATCCTCGGCGGCGCCGCACTGACCCGGGCCTATGTCGAACAGGACCTGTACGAGCTGTACGGGGGCGAGGTCCGCTATGCCCGCGACGCGTTCGAGGGACTGCGCCTGATGGACGCGCTGATCGGCGTCAAGCGCGGCGTGCCGGGTGTGACCCTGCCCGAGCTCAGGCAGCGCCGGGTGCGGCCCGTCACCACCGTCGAGACCGAGGAGCGGCCCGAGGAGGGCCATGTCCGCTCCGACGTCGCCACCGACAACCCCGTGCCCGCCCCGCCCTTCTGGGGCACCCGCGTCAGCAAGGGCATCCCGCTCAAGGAGTACGCCTCCTGGCTCGACGAGGACGCCCTGTTCAAGGGCCAGTGGGGCCTGAAGCAGACACGCACCGGCGAGGGACCGGACTACCGGGAACTGGTCGAGAACGAGGGCCGGCCCCGGCTGCGCGGCCTGCTCGACCGGCTCCACACCGACAACCTCCTGGAAGCGGCCGTCGTGCACGGCTACTTCCCCTGTGTGTCCAAGGACGACGACCTGATCGTCCTGGACGAGGCGGGCCACGAGCGCACCCGGTTCACCTTCCCCCGTCAGCGCCGCGGCCGCCGGCTCTGCCTGGCCGACTTCTTCCGCCCCGAGGAGTCCGGCGAGGTGGACGTGGTCGGCTTCCAGGTCGTCACCGTCGGCCCCCGGATCGGCGAGGCCACCGCCGAACTGTTCGCCTCCAACGCCTACCGCGACTACCTCGAACTGCACGGACTCTCCGTCCAACTGGCCGAGGCCCTCGCCGAGTACTGGCACGCCAGGGTCCGCTCCGAACTGGGCTTCGCGGGCGAGGACCCTTCGGCGATGGAGGACATGTTCGCCCTGAAGTACCGGGGCGCCCGCTTCTCCCTCGGCTACGGCGCCTGCCCGAATCTGGAGGACCGCGCCAAGATCGCCGACCTGCTGGAGCCCGAGCGGATCGGCGTCCGTCTCTCCGAGGAGTTCCAGCTCCACCCCGAACAGTCCACGGACGCGATCGTCATCCACCACCCCGAGGCCAAGTACTTCAACGCCCGCTGAACCCCTCGCGGGGTCCGTCGGCCGGTCCATGGGCAGCCCGTCCATGGGCAGCCCCGGGCCCCGCGGGCGCGGCGACGGCCTGCGGGGCGACGCGACCACACGCGGGGCAGGGGCGCCTCCGGTGGGGCCCCTGCCGGTGCCCCTTCCCCACCCGGGCCGGAGCACCGCCCCCACACCCGTACGGCGCGGCACTCCCGCGTCGAGCGGCACGGCCGTTCCGTGCGACGTACACTGGCAGGTCCACCGCAGGCCGGTTCCCTCCGTGGGAACCGGCCTGGTCGTCCCTGCAAGGAGGTACGTCGGATGACCACCACGGTCCCCGCCCTCGGAACCCTTACGGCCGAAGGCTCCACACTGCAGGCCGTACTCCTCGACATGGACGGCACCCTGGTGGACACCGAGGGGTTCTGGTGGGACGTCGAGGTCGACGTCTTCGCCTCCCTCGGACACGCGCTCGACGAGTCCTGGCGTCATGTCGTCGTCGGCGGCCCCATGACCCGCAGCGCGGGCTTCCTGATCGAGGCCACCGGCGCCGACATCACCCTCGACGAGCTCGCCGTGCTGCTGAACGACCGGTTCGAGGACCGCATCGCCCACCGGCTCCCCCTGATGCCGGGCGCCGCCCGCCTGCTGGGCGAACTGGCGTCCCATGAGATCCCCACCGCCCTGGTCTCCGCCTCGCACCGGCGCATCATCGACCGCGTCCTGACCTCCATCGGCGCCCATCACTTCACGCTGACCGTCGCGGGCGACGAGGTCGAGCGCACCAAGCCGTTCCCCGACCCCTATCTGCTGGCGGCCACGAGCCTCCGGGTCGACCCCGCCCGGTGCGCCGTGGTCGAGGACACGGCCACCGGGGTCGCCGCCGCCGAGGCCGCCGGCTGCCGGGTGGTCGCGGTCCCGTCGGTCGCCCCCATCGCGCCCGCCGCCCGCCGCACCGTCGTGACCTCGCTCGAAGAGGTCGACCTGCCATTTCTGCGCGGTTTGATGACGGATAACCGCTGAACCCTTCACCCAGCGTGCATCTCAAATGGCGGGAATCCCGTCCACGGTACGAACCATGGAATTGGCGCCGACGCGGACAGCCGAATTCCACTCCTGACTCCCTCAGTTGAGGGTGTGATGTTCCTCACCTGCCGGGGGGTCGACAAGGGATCCCACGTGTGCTGTTCCGCCCGGTTCGCGCGCTCCTGGCGCGCCCTTGTGTCCCGATTGGTGAGACACTGCACGAATCCTTCCCCGAGTGGTTTTCCGGTGCGTCCACGGCCGGTTCCACTGCGTGATGGGAACTCAACTCCGGTAGTTGTGAGCCTTCCTGCGGGCGCGGACTAATCTCGTCGCGAGTACATCGCCACAACACCCGTGTTCCGTTGCGCCGCCCGATGCATGCCGGGTACACGGACTCGACAGCTCTGGAGAAACTCGAGCATGAACCGTAAGACTTTGGTGCTGCCGGCCGTCGCTGGTCTGCTCACCCCTGTTCTCGCTGCCTGCGGCGGGTCCGACAGTGGGAGCAAGAGCAGCGACGCCATCGTCGTCGGCACCACCGACCGGTTCACGGCCTCCAAGGAGATCCCGGCACCGATCGACCCGGCGTACGCGTACGACGTGGGCACCTGGAACATCCTCAGGCAGACGGTGCAGACCCTGATGGTCCAGCCCCGTGGAGACGGTGAGCCCGAGCCCGAGGCCGCGGAGAGCTGCGGCTTCACCGACACCGGCAACGAGCGCTACGCCTGCACGCTGCGCAGCGGCCTGAAGTTCGCCGACGGTGACCCGGTGACCGCGGCCGATGTGAAGTACTCCATCGACCGCGCCCGCGGAATCAAGGCCGACAGTTCCGTCTTCTCGCTGCTGTCCACCATCGACACCGTCGAGACGCGGGGTGACAGCGAGGTCATCTTCCACCTCAAGACCGCGGACGCCACCTTCCCGTTCAAGCTGTCCACTCCGGTCGCCGGCATCGTCAACCCCAAGAACTACGACAAGGACAAGCTGCGCGACGGCTTCGCCGTCGACGGCTCCGGCCCGTACACGATGCAGGCCCAGGTCCAGGGCGACCAGTTGATGAAGGCCACCTTCACCAAGAACCCCAACTACAAGGGCATGCTGACCCCGAAGAACGACAAGGTGGTCCTGCAGGCCTTCGACGACGCGGAGACCATGGGAGCCGCCCTGGAGAAGGGCGACATCGATGTGATGACCCGCTCCATGTCGCCGGATCAGATCCACAAGCTCCAGAACGAATCGGGCGGCAAGGTCCGGCTGGTCGAGATGCCGGGCCTGGAGATCCGCTACCTGGCCTTCAACACCGACGCCGCCTCCATGAAGAGCAAGGCCGTCCGTGAGGCCATGGCGCAGGTCATCGACCGCGGCGAACTGGTCTCCAAGGTGTACGGCACCCAGGCCCAGCCCCTTTTCTCGCTCGTCCCGGCCACCATCACCGGCCACTCCAACTCGTTCTTCAACAAGTACGGCGACCCCAGCGTCAGCAAGGCCCGCACGCAGCTCGAGAAGGCGGGCATCACCGCCCCGGTGCGGGTGACGCTGCACTACACGACCGACCACTACGGTTCGGCCACCGCCAAGGAGTTCGAGGTGCTGAAGAAGCAGCTCAACGACAGCGGGCTGTTCGACGTCAGCATCGAGGGTCACGCCTGGAAGGAGTTCGTCCCCGCCGAGCGCAAGGGCGACTACGACGTCTGGGGCATGGGCTGGTTCCCCGACTTCCCGGACGCCGACAACTATGTCTCGCCGTTCCTCGACAAGGACAACTTCCTCAAGTCGCCCTACTCCAACCCGGACATCATCAACAACCTCATCCCGCAGTCCCGGCGTGAGGCCGACCGGCTCACCGCGTCGAAGAACATCAACGACATCCAGGACATCGTCGCCGACGACGTACCGCTCCTCCCGATCTGGCAGGGCAAGCAGTACCTCGCCACCCGCGACGACATCACCGGCGGCGAGTACGCGATGAACTCCTCGTCCACCCTGCAGCTGTGGGAGCTCGGCCGCGGCATCAGCGGCTGACCCACCCCAGGCGAAAAGGTCCCCGGGCATCGAAGGATCCCGGGGACCTCTGCCTGTCCCGGCACGGCCCCGAGGACCTGACAGCGCAACACCCTCCGGCCGCCGAAGCGGTGAACCGGCCGGGACCGAGCGGACCCCACCACGACGACGGGGCGCCCCCTCCACCGGAGGGGGCGCCCCGTCGTCGTGGAGAGCCATGAAAAAGCCCGGGCGGTGCGGCACACCCCCGGGCCGGGGCGGCCTACTGCGCGCCGGGGCGCACCAGCCCGCTCTCGTACGCATACACCGCCGCCTGCACCCGGTCCCGCAGCCCCAGCTTGGTCAGCACATGACCCACATGCGTCTTGACCGTCGTCTCACTGACGAACAGATCGGCGGCGATCTCCGCATTGGACAAGCCGCGCGCCACCAGCTTCAACACCTCCACCTCACGCTCCGTGAGGGTGCCCAGGGTGTCCGGAACCGGCTCCTCCCCGGACGGCAGATGCCCCGCGTACTTGTCGAGCAGCCGGCGCGTGATGCTCGGAGCGAGCATCGCCTCGCCCGCCGCGACCACCCGTATCGCCTGCACCAGCTCATGAGCCGGAGCATCCTTCAGCAGAAAACCACTGGCCCCCGCACGCAGCGCCTCCACCACATACTCGTCCAGATCGAACGTGGTCAGCACCAGCACCTTCGCCGGGCCGTCCCGCCCCGGGCCGGTGATCTGCCGGGTCGCCTCCACCCCGTCCATCCGCGGCATACGGATGTCCATGAGCACCACATCGGGCTGCAGGGCACGCACCTGGTCGAGCGACTGAAGGCCGTCACCGGCCTCACCGACGACCGCGATGTCCTGCTCGGCCTCCAGAATCATCCGGAAGCCCGTACGCAGCAGCGGCTGGTCGTCGACCAGTAGGACGCGGATGGCCACGTGAGTCTCCTTCGCTAGTCCGCGCCCATTCTGCCCTGCTCGCCGACACTCGATTCCGGCGCCCCGACCGGCAGCGGATACGGCGGGGGAGTGCCACCGAATTCCGGACAGACCGCCTGGTGATCGCACCAGCCGCACAGCTTCGTCGGCCGCGGCCGCCAGTCCCCCGTCCGCGTCGCCAGCTCGATCGCCTCCCACAGCGCCAGCAGCTTGCGCTCCACCCGCTCCAGATCCGCGAGCACCGGGTCGTACGTCACCACATCACCGCTGCCGAGATACACCAGCTGCAGCCGCCGCGGCAGCACCCCCTTCAGCCGCCACACCACCAGGGCGTAGAACTTCATCTGGAACAGCGCGCCCTCCGCGTACTCGGGCCGGGGCGCCTTGCCCGTCTTGTAGTCGACGATCCGCACCTCACCCGTGGCCGCCACATCGACCCGGTCGATGATCCCGCGCAGCGTCAGCCCCGACTCCAGCCGCGCCTCCACGAACAGCTCACGCTCGGCCGGCTCCAGCCGCGCCGGATCCTCCAGCGTGAACCAGCGCTCCACCAGCAGCTCCGCCTCACCGAGCCAGCGCGCCAACCGCTCCCCGCCCGGGTCGTCCGCGAACAGCTCCCCGACCTCAGGACGGCTCTCCCGCAACCGGTCCCACTGCCCCGGCACCAACGACCTGGCCCGCGGCGCGGTCCGCTCCCCGGCAGGCGCGTCGAAGAGCCGCTCCAGCACCGCATGCACCAAGGTGCCCCTGGTCGCCGCCTCACTCGGCTTCTCGGGCAGCTTGTCGATCACTCGGAAGCGATAGAGCAGCGGACACTGCATGAAGTCACTGGCACGCGAGGGCGACAGCGACCCCGGAGGCACGGCGGGCACGGAGGACGGCCCGGCGCCGTCGGTGCTGGTTTCCATGACCACAGACCATACGGCCCACCACTGACATCGATGCTGATACTCAGGTTCCGGTGGTCGTGGCTCTGCCACTGACTGACGCCCTGCTGGGCTGTCTTCCCACTGTTCTGTCCGGCCGCCGGGACCTGTTCTCATGGCTCCGGCCGGGCGGAACATGACCTGATAGGAGCTTGGTCAGAAGCCCCCTCGATGTCCTGTCTGCGCCACCCGGCCGGCGCCCACCTTCGGCTGGGAAGGCATCATCAGCATGACATCAGCGGTCGTAGACGACACGGCGGACCAGGATGTGTTCGGCGGGGTCGACTCCCATGCCGACACCATCCACGTCGCGGTCATCAGCGACAACGGCGGTCACCTCGCCGACGCCGAGTTCACCACCACCGGCGCCGGATACGCCGCGGCCCTGGCCTTTGTGGCCGCCCACGGCCACGTGATCGCGATCGGGGTGGAAGGCACCGCCTCCTACGGCGCCGGCTTCACCCGCGCCGCGCGCTCGCACGGCCACCAGGTCGTCGAGGTCAACCGGCCCGACCGGGCCGAACGCCGCCGCATCGGCAAGTCCGATCCCATCGACGCCTACGCCGCGGCCCGCGCCGCCCTGTCCGGACGGGCCTCCAGCGCCCCCAAGGACGACACCGTCGCCGGCATACGCGCCCTGCACAACGCCGCCCGCTCCGCCGTCAAGGCCCGCACCGCAGCCCTGAACCAGATCGGCCACATCCTCATCACCGCCCCCGACACCGTCCGCGCCAAGTACGGGCAGCTCAAAGGAACGGACCGCACCGACGCCCTGGCCCGACTGCGGCCCTGCGGGGACGCCGTCCACACCGCGGTCCTCACCGCGCTCAGGAGCCTCGCCCGGCGCGTCAAAGAACTGACCGCCGAGCACGAAGCCCTGACCAAGGCCCTGGACAGCGAGGTCACCGTCCACAACCCCGGACTGCGGGCCTCCTACGGAGTCGGCCCCGACACCGCCGCCCAGCTCCTGCTCACGGCGGGAGGCAACCCCGAACGCATGCGGACCGAGGCGGCCTTCGCGGCCCTCTGCGGAGTCGCACCCGTCCCCGCCTCCAGCGGCCGGACGAACCGGCACCGCCTCTCACGAGGCGGCGACCGGGCCGCCAACGCGGCCCTCTACCGCATCGCTCTCGTCCGTATGTCCCACGACTTGCGCACCCGCGAGTACGTGACACGACAGACCACCGCCGGCCGGACGAAGAAGGAAATCATCCGGTTGCTGAAACGGGCCATCGCCCGGGAGATGTTCCGTTGCCTGACCACCACGGTCGCCGTCCCCGGCATCGCCGACCTGCGGCCTCTGCGGCAGTCCAGGAACATCACGCTCACCGCCGCAGCGAAGCACTTCGGCGTCTGGCCGGCCACCATCTCCACCCTCGAACGCGGAATCCGCCGAGACGACGACCTCGCCCACGCCTACCGCAACTGGCTCCAAGCCGCTTGACAGCAATAGGAGCATCAGTGACCCCGCCGCACCCGGTCGAAGCGGTCCGGACCCGGCCCGCGCACCGCACACACGCCACAGAACCACGGCGCACACCCGCGGCGAAGGGGACAACAGAAGGGGTGCCGGGGCGGAACACCGAGCGACGGCCGCATACCATCGACCCGGGACCCGCCCACCCGGCACGACCGGGAGCGGGAGGACGCTTCGATCAAGGGGACATCGTGGACGAGAGCGGCGGGAGCGGACAGCCGCGCCCCGGCAACGAGGGGGCCGGCCCCGAGGCACCCCCCACGGCACGCACCACCGACCCCGCACACCCCGAGCAGCAGCAGCGGGACCGCACCACCCGTGCGACGCCCCCCGAGGGCACCACGGACGCACCGGCACCCGGCGACCCGGACACCCCCCGCCAGGACCCGGCCTCACCCCCGCGGGAACCCGCCGCCCCCCATGAGACGCCGGGAGCCCCCACTCACGAGGACCACCCGGACACCGACACCTCCGCCTCCCCCCAGCACCTCACCCCCGCCCCGCCCCCGCCGCCCGGACCCCCCGCCGTCCCCGCCCGCAGCCACGCCCGATCCGGCCCCGACAGCCAGGGACGCTCCCCGCACCGCACCCAGGAACCCGGCGGCGGCATCCTCATGGGACGGCCCTTCGGCGTCCCCGTCTACGTCGCCCCCAGCTGGTTCCTCGTCGCCGCCCTGATCACCTGGGTCTTCGGCGGCCAGCTCGACCGCGTCCTGCCCGAACTCGGCGCCGCCCGCTACCTCGTCTCCCTCTTCTTCGCCGTCGCCTTCTACGCCTCCGTGCTCATCCACGAACTGGCCCACACCGTCGCGGCCCTCCGCTTCAAACTCCCGGTGCGCCGCATCCAGCTCCAGTTCTTCGGCGGCGTCTCCGAGATCGAAAAAGAAGCCGAGACCCCCGGCCGGGAATTCACCCTCGCCTTCGTCGGACCCCTGCTCTCCCTCGTCCTCGCCGGAATCTTCTACCTCGCCCTGCAGACCGTCCGCCCCGGCACCGTCCCCGGCGTCCTCCTCGCCGGCCTGATGATCTCCAACCTCATCGTGGCCGTCTTCAACCTGCTCCCCGGCCTCCCCCTCGACGGCGGCCGCATGCTCCGCGCCGTCGTCTGGAAGATCACCGGCAGACCCATGAGCGGCACCGTCGCCGCCGCCTGGGTCGGCCGCGCCCTCGCCGTCACCGTCCTCATCGGCCTGCCCCTGCTCACCCAGTCCGGTGCCCTCGGCTCCTCCGCCGAGGACAACGTCGGCATGGACACCGTCACCGACGCCCTGCTCGCCGCCATCCTCGCCGCGATCATCTGGACCGGCGCCGGCAACAGCCTCCGCATGGCACGCCTGCGCGAACACCTCCCCGAACTCCGCGCCCGCGCCCTCACCCGCCGAGCCGTCCCCGTCGAGAGCGACACCCCCCTGTCCGAAGCCCTGCGCCGCGCCAACAGCGTCGGAGCCCGCGCCCTCGTCGTCGTCGACGCCCACGGCGCGCCCCTCTCCCTCGTCCGCGAGGCCGCCATCGTCGGCGTACCCGAACACCGCCGCCCCTGGGTCGCCGTCAGCGGCCTCGCCCAGGAACTCACCGACGGCATGCGCATCTCCGCGGAACTCGCCGGCGAGGACCTCCTCGACGCCCTGCGCGCCGCCCCCGCCACCGAATACCTCGTCGTCGAGGAGACCGGCGAGATCTACGGCGTCCTCTCCGCCGCCGACGTCGAACGCGCCTTCGTCAAAGCCATGGCCCGCCCCAGCTGACCCCCGCCCCCCACAGCTGGTCGGCGACCCCCGCCACGACCGGTAGTCTGGTCACATGTCCGAACCGACCGGTGCCGCCCGCCGTCGCGGGCCCTTCAAGGTCGGGGACCAGGTACAGCTGACCGACCCCAAGGGCCGCCACTACACGTTCACGCTCGAAGCCGGGAAGAACTTCCACACCCACAAGGGTTCCTTCCCGCACGACGAACTGATCGGCGCACCCGAGGGCAGCGTTGTCCGCACCACCGGGAACGTCGCCTACCTCGCGCTGCGCCCCCTGCTCCCCGACTACGTCCTGTCCATGCCACGCGGCGCAGCCGTCGTCTACCCCAAGGACGCGGGGCAGATCCTCGCCTTCGCCGACATCTTCCCCGGCGCACGCGTCGTGGAAGCCGGCGTCGGCTCCGGCTCCCTCAGCAGCTTCCTGCTGCGCGCCATCGGCGACCAGGGCATGCTCCACAGCTACGAGCGCCGCGCCGACTTCGCAGAGATCGCCCAGGCCAACGTGGAACGCTACTTCGGCGGCCCCCACCCCGCCTGGCAGCTCACCGTCGGCGACCTCCAGGACAACCTGAGCGACACCGACGTCGACCGCGTCATCCTCGACATGCTCGCCCCCTGGGAATGCCTCGAAGCCGTCTCCAAGGCACTCGTCCCCGGCGGCATCCTCTGCTGCTACGTGGCCACCACCACCCAGCTCGCCCGGACCGTCGAATCCATCCGCGAGATCGGCTGCTTCAACGAGCCGACCGCCTGGGAGACGATGATCCGCAACTGGCACATCGAAGGCCTCGCCGTCCGCCCCGACCACCGGATGATCGGACACACCGGCTTCCTCCTCACCGCCCGCCGCCTCGCCGACGGCGTCGAACCCCCGATGCGCCGCCGCAGGCCCGCCAAGGGCGCCTACGGCGAGGACTACGCAGGCCCCAACGCCGACGCGGGCAACACCCGCTGACACCACCCCTGAACGGCCAACCCACGAGCGCCGTGGCCGAGTTCCCCGCAACACCGCGGAACTCCGCCACGGCGCTCGCCCGTTGAGCCACCCACCGAGAGCCGGCCGCCCACCCGAGCGCGCCCCCGCCGTTCCCCCACGCTGTGACGTGTGGCACGATGCGGGACACCCCCACCGGCACAGCTCTCACAGGAGACACTTCTCACGTGCAGCAATCCGTTGTCCCGGAACTCGCTCACACCGCCCCCCGACCCATCCACTGGGTCGGCACGGCCACCGCCATCGCCGGTGTGATCGCCCTGTCCTCCCTGCTGCAGCCCGGCCCCGCCACCGCGGCCCAGCACCACACCGAGGACCGTACGGCCCCCGCCGCCACACCCCCCGACCCCGCCCGAGCCCACTTCCCCCTCGACTGCGGCCCCGACGAACCCCTCGTCGAGAAGAAAGCCACCGGAGACCTCGACGGCGACCACCGCCCCGAGACCATCGCCCTGGTCCACTGCGACGCCGGCATGGGCACCCCGCCCGACGCCCTCTACGTCCTCGCCCAGGCCGCCGGAGCCGGCGAACCCCACGTGGTCGCCACCCTCGTCGACCCCGAGGACCGCCTCACCGTCACCGACTTCGCCGTCCAGGACGGCGCCGTCACCGCCACCCTCCTCGGCTACTCCTCACCCGACGTGCCCAGTTGCTGCCCCGACACCAGAACCCCCGCCGAATGGCGATGGAACGGCCATGCGTTCATCCGCTCCACCCCCGGCGGCACCCGGACCGTATGACCCCACCCCAGTCACCGGCGCACACGCCCCGCCGCCCGGCGTGAGCGAACCGACAGAAGCCACGCGGAGTGGTCGTACCATCACTCCGCGTCCGGCCCGTACACCTCCACCCCGTCCGAAAGTCGCCGTACATGGATGCACTCACCCGGACACTCCCGCGCCGAGTCCACCACATCCGTGAGAAGCGGCAGCGGAACGGGCGTTGCCGCCCCCCTGGCCTGCAAAAGCTCCTCCTCCGGGCCCTTCACATAAGCCAGACCGTCGATGTCCAGCTCGAAAACCTCCGGCGCGTACTGGGCACAGATGCCGTCACCGGTACAGAGATCCTGATCGATCCAGACCTCCAGCTCCTCGCCGCCCACTGCGGCCTGCTGCACGGTCATCTCCCCTGCCATTTCCTGCGTAAGGGCCGCCCCGGGAATCCGGCCAGCCCTGACGGGTGTTGAACAGTCCGACCCTACCTTCGGCCGCTTCCCAATCATGTTCGGTGGGTATTCCCCTGGCGTGAGGGAGAGCGCAAGGGTGAAGATCGGACACACCTCGACAGTCTTTGTGATCTAGGGGTTTCAATCGACACCCACCCAGGTAGGGTCTGGAAGCGTCCAGCTCCCCTTGGAGGAGGTGAGGACCGTGGCAGCCCACGACGACGACATGAACCGCGGCATCCGCCCGGGGCGAGGGTCCGACGACCCTGCCGGGCAGATCGCCTACCTTGAGCAGGAGATCGCCGTCCTGCGCCGCAAGCTCGCCGACTCTCCGCGACACACGAGGATTCTCGAAGAGCGGATCGTCGAGCTGCAGACCAACCTGGCCGGCGTCTCCGCACAGAACGAACGCCTCGCCAACACACTCCGTGAAGCCCGCGACCAGATCGTGGCCCTCAAGGAAGAGGTCGACCGGCTCGCCCAGCCGCCGGCCGGCTTCGGAGTCTTCCTGCAGGCGAACGAGGACGGCACCGCCGACATCTTCACCGGCGGCCGCAAACTCCGCGTGAACGTCAGCCCCGGCGTGGAACTCGACGAGCTCCGCCGCGGCCAGGAAGTCATGCTCAACGAAGCGCTCAACGTGGTCGAGGCCATGACATTCGAGCGCGTCGGGGACATCGTCACCCTCAAGGAGATCCTCGAGGACGGCGAGCGCGCCCTGGTGCTCGGGCACACCGACGAGGAACGGGTGGTACGGCTCGCCGAGCCGCTGCTGGACGTCACCATCCGCCCCGGCGACGCCCTCCTGCTCGAACCCCGCTCCGGCTACGTCTACGAAGTCGTACCGAAGAGCGAGGTCGAAGAACTCGTCCTCGAAGAAGTCCCCGACATCGGCTACGAGCAGATCGGCGGCCTCGCCGGCCAGATCGAAGCCATCCGCGACGCGGTCGAGCTCCCCTACCTCTACCCCGACCTGTTCAAGGAGCACGAACTGCGCCCGCCCAAGGGCGTCCTGCTCTACGGACCCCCCGGGTGCGGAAAGACCCTCATCGCCAAGGCCGTGGCCAACTCACTGGCCAAAAAGGTCGCCGAAGTCACCGGCCAGGCCGCGGGCAAGAGCTTCTTCCTCAACATCAAGGGCCCCGAGCTGCTGAACAAGTACGTCGGCGAGACCGAACGGCAGATCCGCCTCGTCTTCCAGCGCGCCCGGGAGAAGGCCAGCGAGGGCACCCCCGTCATCGTCTTCTTCGACGAGATGGAATCCCTCTTCCGCACCCGCGGCTCCGGCGTCAGCTCGGACGTGGAGAACACCATCGTCCCCCAGCTGCTCGCCGAGATCGACGGCGTGGAAGGCCTCCAGAACGTGGTCGTGATCGGCGCCTCCAACCGTGAGGACATGATCGACCCGGCCATCCTGCGCCCCGGCCGCCTCGATGTGAAGATCAAGATCGAGCGCCCCGACGCCGAAGCGGCCAAGGACATCTTCGGGAAGTACCTCACCCAGAGGCTCCCCCTGCACGCCGACGACGTCAGTGAACACGGCGGGGACAAGGGATCCACCGTCCACGGCATGATCCAGACCGCCGTGGAACAGATGTACGCCGAATCCGACGAGAACCGCTTCCTCGAGGTCACCTACGCCAACGGCGACAAGGAAGTCCTCTATTTCAAGGACTTCAATTCCGGCGCCATGATCGAGAACATCGTCGGCCGCGCCAAGAAAATGGCCATCAAGGACTTCCTCGAACACAACCAGAAGGGCCTCAGGGTCTCCCACCTCCTCCAGGCATGCGTGGACGAGTTCAAGGAGAACGAGGACCTTCCCAACACCACCAACCCGGACGACTGGGCCAGGATCTCCGGAAAGAAGGGCGAACGGATCGTATACATCCGCACCCTCATCACCGGAAAGCAAGGCGCGGACACCGGACGCTCCATCGACACGGTGGCAAACACCGGTCAGTACCTGTAAAACGCGGGGCGGCTGCGGGTGCCCTCACCGGGTATCCGCAGCCGACCGCGTTTTTGGCACAGCCGGAGCACAAGCAATGACTCAAATGATCTCCCCACCAGCGCAAAGGCGTTCTAGGCTCTTTCGTACCGCCGCGTCGCGCCGTGCGGGGACGGGCACCGCACGCGCACCGGAGCACCAGCGGTACTTGAGCGCCGCCCCCGACCGAGGGCGCCGCCGGGCAAGGAGGGCCGCATGACCGTACGGCGAGTAATGGGCATCGAGACGGAGTACGGCATCTCCGTCCCCGGCCACCCCAACGCCAATGCCATGCTCACCTCATCCCAGATCGTCAACGCCTACGCGGCGGCGATGCACCGGGCCCGCCGGGCCCGCTGGGACTTCGAGGAGGAGAACCCGCTGCGGGACGCGCGAGGCTTCGACCTCGCCCGCGAGGCCGCCGACGCCAGCCAGCTCACCGACGAGGACATCGGCCTCGCCAATGTGATCCTCACCAACGGCGCACGGCTCTACGTCGACCACGCCCACCCCGAATACAGCGCCCCCGAGGTCACCAACCCGCGCGACGCGGTCCTCTGGGACAAGGCAGGCGAACGGATCATGGCCGAGGCCGCGGAACGGGCCGCCCAGCTGCCCGGCGCCCAGCCGATCCATCTCTACAAGAACAACACCGACAACAAGGGCGCCTCCTACGGCACGCACGAGAACTACCTGATGAAGCGGGAGACCCCCTTCTCGGACATCGTGCGCCACCTCACGCCCTTCTTCGTCTCCCGCCCGGTCTTCGCCGGGGCCGGCCGCGTCGGCATCGGCCAGGACGGCCATGAACACGGCTTCCAGCTCAGCCAGCGCGCCGACTACTTCGAGGTCGAGGTCGGCCTGGAGACCACACTCAAGCGGCCCATCATCAACACCCGGGACGAACCCCACGCCGACGCCGAGAAATACCGCCGGCTCCATGTGATCATCGGCGACGCCAACCTCTCGGAGATCTCGACCTATCTGAAGCTCGGCACCACGGCCCTCGTGCTGTCCATGATCGAGGACGGCTTCATCGCCGTCGACCTGGCCGTCGAACAGCCCGTGCGCACCCTCCACCAGGTCTCCCACGACCCCACCCTCAAGCGCCTCGTCACCCTCCGCAGCGGCCGCACACTCACCGCGGTCCAGCTCCAGATGGAGTACTACGAGCTGTCGCGCAAATACGTGGAGGACCGCTTCGGAGCCGACGCCGACGACCAGACCAAGGACGTCCTGACCCGCTGGGAGGACACCCTCAACCGCCTGGAGAGGGATCCCATGAGCCTGGCCGGCGAGCTGGACTGGGTCGCCAAACGGGAACTCATGGAGGGCTACCGGCGCCGCGACGACCTCGACTGGGACGCCGCCCGGCTGCACCTCGTCGATCTCCAGTACGCCGACGTACGCGCCGAGAAGGGCCTCTACAACCGTCTGGTGGCCCGCGGCCGCATGAAGCGCCTGCTGGGCGAGGACGACGTCGAGCAGGCCCGTACGAAGCCGCCGGAGGACACCCGCGCCTACTTCCGGGGCCGCTGCCTGGAACAGTACGCGGACGACGTCGCGGCCGCTTCCTGGGACTCGGTGATCTTCGACCTCCCGGGCCGGGACTCGCTCCAGCGGGTCCCCACCCTGGAGCCGCTTCGCGGCACGCGTAATCACGTCAAGGAACTCCTGGACCGCTGCCGCACGGCGGAGGACCTGGTGAGGGTGCTGTCCGGCGGCTGACCGGGCGCACGGGCCGGCCGGCCGCGGGGTGTAAAGCCCGGCGGCCGGGAATCATCGAGGTGGCCCCCGTACGTTGGAGTAACTGCGGGGCCGATGTCGGACCGGGCTTGTAGGGTCTGATCATCACCGATCGGCAGAAATGCCGACCATGTCGGGCGAACTGAGCGGGGTGAGGGTTATGGCGACCAAGGACACCGACGGCGGACAGCAGAAGGCGACGCGTTCCACCGAGGAGGTCGAGGAGCAGACGCAGGACGCGCAGGCCTCCGAGGACCTCAAGGAGCGGCACGAGAAGCTGAGCGACGACGTGGACTCCGTGCTGGACGAGATCGATGATGTCCTCGAGGAGAATGCCGAGGACTTCGTGCGCTCATTCGTTCAGAAGGGCGGGCAGTAGGCGCATTTTTCCTTCGAATTCAAGGTTCGAGGGTGGGGGTGCGAGTGGGTGGAGGGTTGGCGGTGAAGCGTTGCTCGCGGTGCAAGGAGTCCAAGCCGCGAGCAGCCTTCGCCAGCAACAAGGCGGCCCGTGACGGGTTGCAGGCCTACTGCCGGGAGTGCTGGGCGACGTACCACCAGGCCCGGCAGCTGGCGAAGGGAAAGAACGTGAGACCACGGGTGGAGACGCCCGAGGGACACAAGTTCTGTCGGAGTTGCGGCGAGGTCAAGCCGCACAGTGAATGGCATCGCAACGCCACGGCTTCCGACGGCCTCTCGACGAGCTGCAAAGTCTGCCGTGCGGCCAAGGGCAGGGCAGGGCACCTGAAACGTCAGTACGGCATGACCGAGGCCGAGCGTGACGAGATGATCGCTTCCCAGGGCGGCGTCTGCTGCGTCTGTCTGTCGGCTCCTGCCACTCAGGTGGATCACTGCCATGAGACGGGTAGGGTCCGTGGCGTACTGTGCTTCAACTGCAATTCGGCCATCGGCAAGTTGGGAGACGACCCCGGCGCTGCTCGGCGGGTGGCCGACTACCTGGAAGGAAACGTGTGGAAGCCAACACTCGTAGCACCGGGCGTCTACCAGCTGCCTTCCTGACGCCCGGGTCCTCTTCGTTCATGGATTTTCTCTCCCACCACCAGCCCCAGCTGTTGCCCGGCAACCGGCAGCTGCCTCCGACGCAGGGCGTGATCGAGGCCCCGCACGGCACCACGATCGTGGCCACGACGTTCCCGGGGGGCGTCGTGCTCGCGGGTGACCGGCGGGCCACGATGGGCAATGTGATCGCGCAGCGGGACATCGAAAAGGTGTTCCCGGCGGACGAGTACTCGGCGGTGGGCATCGCCGGTACCGCCGGTCTGGCCGTGGAGATGGTGAAGCTGTTCCAGCTGGAGCTGGAGCACTTCGAGAAGGTCGAGGGGGCGCAGCTGTCCCTGGAGGGCAAGGCGAACCGTCTGTCCACCATGATCCGTTCCAACCTCGGCATGGCCATGCAGGGTCTGGCGGTGGTGCCGCTCTTCGCCGGTTATGACGTGGACCGTGACCGGGGCCGTATCTTCTCCTACGACGTCACGGGCGGCCGTTCCGAGGAGCACGGTTTCGCGGCCACGGGCTCCGGTTCGATCTTCGCGCGTGGCGCCATGAAGAAGCTCTTCCGGGAGGATCTGACCGAGGAGCAGGCGACGACCCTGGTGGTGCAGGCCCTGTACGACGCGGCAGACGACGACTCGGCGACCGGTGGTCCCGATGTCGCCCGCCGGATCTATCCGATCGTCACCGTGATCAATGAGGACGGTTTCCGCCGGCTGACCGAGGACGAGGCGGCCGGTGTCGCCCGTTCGGTGCTGGAGCGGCGTCTGGAGCAGCCCGACGGTCCGAGGGCCGCTCTGCTCTGAGGCCGGGTGCGGTTCTTTCCAAGGTGATCCAGTGACTTCGACAGAAAGGGATGGGTAACCGGTGTCGACGCCGTTCTATGTCTCCCCCCAGCAGGCCATGGCCGACCGGGCGGAGTACGCCCGTAAGGGCATCGCGCGCGGCCGCAGTCTGGTCGTGATGCAGTATGCCGACGGCATCGTGTTCGTCGGTGAGAACCCGTCCCGTGCGTTGCACAAGTTCAGCGAGATCTATGACCGGATCGGTTTTGCGGCGGCCGGTAAGTACAACGAGTACGAGAATCTCCGGATCGGTGGTGTGCGCTACGCGGATCTGCGGGGTTACACCTATGACCGTGATGATGTGACGGCTCGGGGTCTGGCGAACGTGTATGCGCAGACGCTGGGCACGATCTTCTCGAGTGCGGCGGAGAAGCCGTACGAGGTGGAGCTGGTGGTCGCCGAGGTGGGGGTGACCCCTGACGGCGATCAGATCTACCGTCTGCCGCATGACGGATCGATCGTGGACGAGCACGGTTCGGTGGCGGTCGGTGGTAATGCCGAGCAGATCAGCGGTTTCCTGGATCAGCGTCATCGTGACGGGATGAGTCTGGCGGAGGCGCTGAAGTTGGCGGTGCAGGCGCTGTCCCGTGACACCAACGGCAGTGAGCGGGAGATTCCGGCGGAGCGCCTCGAGGTGGCGGTGCTGGACCGTACGCGTCCGCAGAAGCGGAAGTTCAAGCGGATCGTGGGGCGTCAGTTGTCCCGTCTGCTGGCGGCGGACGGTGCGGTGACGGCTGCGGAGGCGGAGGACGAGGAGGGCGAGGGGTCCGAGGACAAGGAGTGACCGTTCGTCCGGCCGTTCGTGCCGTGGGGCGAGGCGCGCGTCGCCTTGTCCCGGTGTCGTCCGGTCCGCAGTGCTGTTGTGCTGGGTGCGCCCCGACCGCTTGTGGTCGGGGCGCGCTGTGTTGTGCGGGTGTTCAGGTGCCGGGGGGTGCCGTGGAGCCTCGTACGACGAGTTCCACGGGGATGTCGCCCTGTTCGGGTGTCCGGCCTTCCAGGACGGCGAGGAGGGCGTGCATGCCGCGTTCGCCGAAGAGTTCCGCGTCGAGGCGGACGGTGGTGAGTTCGGGGTCGAGGGCGGTGGCGAGGGCGAGGTCGTCGAGGCCGGTGATGGAGAGGTCCTCGGGGATGCGGAGTCCGAGGCGTCGGGCGGCTTTGTAGGCGCCGGCGGCGAGTTTGTCGTCGTCGCAGATCACGGCGGTGGGGCGGGGTCCTGGGGCGCGGAGGGCGGTTTCGGTGGCGGTGCGGGCGTCGTCGATGGAGATGGGGGCGTGGGCGGTGCTCAGGGTGGTGTCGGGGAGGGCGCCGATGTGGGTGGCGAGTTCCTGGGCGCGGACCCGGAAGGTCCAGGAGGGGATGTCGGCGGCGAGGTGGAGGAGGTGGCGGTGGCCGAGGGCGAGCAGGTGGTGGGCGACCTGTCGGGCGCCGTCGGCGATGTCGAGGTTGACGGTGGCGGCGCCGAGGCTGCCGTGGGGGTCGCTGTCGAGCATGACGAGGGGGAGTTGGTCGCCGCGGATGGCGGTGAGGGCGTCGGCGGCCATGGAGGAGGCGATGACGCCGTCGAGGGCGGCCCGGGCGGAGTGGAAGGGGTCCTTGGCGGGGCCGACGCCTTCGGGGGAGGGGTAGAGGACGACGCCGAAGCCGTGGGCGGCGGCGATGCGGGCGGCGCCGGTGTAGACGCCGGCGAAGAATTCGGTGGTGAGGGCGGGGACGACGAGGAGGACGGTGCGGGTGCGTCCCAGGCGTAGGTTGCGTGCGGCGAGGTTGGGGCGGTAGCCGAGTTCCTGTGCGGCCCGGCGGACGCGTTCGGCGGTGGTGGGGGAGACGCGGCCGCGCCATTTGTCGCCGAGGACCAGGGAGACGGCGGCCTGGGAGACGCCGGCGGTGCGGGCGACGTCGCGGCTGGTGGGTCGCGTGCTGCCTGGTGCCACGGTCGCCTGCTCCTTCGTCTGGACTCGCGGTCAGCGCACATGGTACGTATGACCCCGGACGTTATACGTAAAACCCCGGTGGTCGGGGTCATGGAAAAGGTGGGGCATGGCCGCGGGATACGTGGAGATCCTCAGGACGAGACATGCCGCGCGCCTGCTCGCCGGGACGCTGGTGGGGCGGCTGCCGAACGCCACGGCGGCGATCGCCGTGGTGCTGTTCGTACGGGCGGAGGGCGGCTCCTACAGCCTGGCCGGTGTGCTGGCCGCGGTGTACGGGGTGGCCAATGCGGTGGGTCAGCCGCTGCTGGGCCGGCTGGTGGATCTCTACGGTCAGCCGAGGGTCCAGTTGCCTGCGGCGCTGGTGTCAGCGTTGGCCATGACGGTGTTCGCGCTGACGGGCGTGGAGGTGTTCGCCGGGGCCTGTGCCGCCGTGGTGGTGGCGGGGCTGTTCACGCCGCCGCTGGAGGGCGGTCTGCGGGCCCTGTGGCCCTCGGTGCTGCGCCGGGAGGAGCAGGTGCAGACGGCGTATGCGATGGACGCGGTGGCGCAGGAGGTGATGTTCACCCTGGGCCCGCTGCTGGTGACGTTGTGCGTGTCGCTGTGGTCGGCCGGGGCCGCGCTGGTCGTGGTCAATGTCCTCGGTGTGCTGGGCGCGCTGTCCGTGGTCGTCTCGCCGCCGTCGCGGGCGTGGCGTTCGGCGCCGCGGGAGGCGCACTGGCTGGGTGCGCTGCGTTCGCCGGGGCTGCTGGCGTTGCTGGGGGCGTTTCTGTTCGTGGGGGTGGCGCTGGGCTCGATCACGGTCGCGGCGGTGTCGTATGCGGACGGCCATGGCGGTGACGCGGTGTACGGCCGGCTGATGGCGGCGCTGGGTCTGGGGGCGCTGGTCGGTGGGTCGGTGTACGGGGCGCGGCGGTGGCCGGGCGCGCCGGAGCGGCGACTGCGGATGCTGGTGGGGTTTCTGGCGGTGTGTTATGTGCCGTTGACGCTGGTGCCGGGTGCGGTGGCCATGACGGTGCTGACGGGGGTCGCGGGGGTGTTTCTGGCGCCGTGTATCGCGGTCGCGTTCGTGCTGGTGGACCGGCATGCGCCGGGCGGTACGGTCACGGAGGCGTTCTCCTGGCTGGTGACGACGTTCACGGTGGGGGCGTCGGTGGGTACGGGGCTTGCGGGTCCGGTGGTCCAGGCGGGCGGTGCCCGGTGGGGTTTCGGTGTGCCGGGTGCCGCGGCGGTGGTGTCTTTGCTGGTGTTGCTGGCGACGGGACGGGTCCTGGCGGCTCCTGTGGGGCGCGGGCGGGTGGCCGTGTCGTCGGAAAATGATCCGAACCGGGCTGTCGAACCCCGTTTCAGCTCGGGGGATCGGGCGTAATGTTCAGTCATGGACCGCCGCATTTTCGGGCTGGAGAACGAGTACGGCGTCACGTGCACGTTCAGGGGACAGCGCCGTCTGTCGCCTGACGAGGTGGCGCGGTACCTCTTCCGCCGTGTCGTGTCATGGGGCCGCAGCAGCAATGTCTTTCTGCGGAACGGTGCTCGTCTGTATCTCGACGTGGGCTCACATCCGGAATATGCAACACCCGAGTGTGACAATGTGATCGAACTGGTCACCCACGACAAGGCCGGCGAGCGTATTCTCGAGGGTCTCCTCGTCGATGCCGAGCGCCGTCTGCATGAGGAGGGGATCGCGGGTGATGTCTATCTGTTCAAGAACAACACCGATTCGGCGGGAAATTCCTACGGCTGCCACGAGAACTATCTGGTGGCGCGGCACGGGGAGTTCTCCCGGCTCGCGGACATCCTGATCCCGTTCCTGGTGACCCGGCAGCTGCTGTGCGGTGCCGGCAAGGTGCTGCAGACCCCGCGTGGTGCGGTGTACTGCGTGAGTCAGCGTGCCGAGCACATCTGGGAGGGTGTCAGCTCGGCGACGACGCGGTCCCGGCCGATCATCAACACCAGGGACGAGCCGCACGCGGACGCCGAGCGGTACCGCCGGCTGCATGTCATCGTCGGCGATTCGAACATGTCCGAGACCACGATGCTGCTCAAGGTCGGGGCCACGGATCTGGTGCTGCGCATGATCGAGGCGGGCACGGTGATGCGTGATCTGACCCTGGAGAACCCGATCCGGGCGATCCGTGAGGTCAGCCATGACATCACGGGCCGGCGCCGGGTGCGTCTGGCGAGCGGTCGTGAGGCCTCCGCTCTGGAGGTGCAGCGGGAGTACTACGAGAAGGCCGTGGACTTCTGCGAGCGCCGTGGGATCCGTACGGGCACCGTGGAGCGGGTCCTGGAGCTGTGGGGCCGCACGCTGGACGCGATCGAGGCGGAGGATCTGGACCGGATCGGCACCGAGATCGACTGGGTGATGAAGTACCAGCTCATCGAGCGGTACCGGGCCAAGCACAACATGACGATGTCGCATCCGCGGGTCGCGCAGATAGATCTCGCGTACCACGACATCCATCGTCGTCGTGGTCTCTACTACCTGCTGGAGAAGAAGGGGCAAGCCACCCGGGTCTGTGACGACTTGAAGATTTTCGAGGGCAAGTCGGTTCCGCCGCAGACCACTCGGGCCCGGTTGCGGGGTGATTTCATCCGGCGGGCGCAGGAGCAGCGCCGTGATTTCACGGTCGACTGGGTGCATCTGAAGCTGAACGACCAGGCGCAGCGCACGGTGTTGTGCAAGGACCCGTTCCGATCGGTCGATGACCGGGTGGAGAAGCTGATCGCCGGAATGTGAGCAGGTGTTCCCGTTCTGTGCGGGAGCGCAACGCGGGCGCCGTACGTTTCCGTACGGCGCCCTCCTCACGCCGTAGAGTTGCGCGCACGCCATCAGTGAAGATCGACCGATACGAGGCCCCCACCGTGCGCCGACGCTCCCTTCTCTTTGCCGCTCTGCCCGCCGGGCTGGTCACGATCGCCGGATGCGGCGACGGCGGGTCCAGCTCGGGCGGGGCCACCAAGACTCCTTCCCCGCCCGCCTCGGCTCCCTCCGCCGCTCCGTCGCCGAAGATCGTGGAGGGGCCGTTGCCGGCCATCACCGCGGGCACCAAGTTCGGTGAGAAGCCGACCGTGGCCAAGGGCTCGGGTACTCCGTCGAAGGACCTGGCGGTCAAGACGGTGATCGCGGGCGGTGGCCGCACGGTGGCGGAGAACGACTTCGTGCAGGCGCACTATCTGGGTCAGGTCTGGGGCACGGGGAAGGTGTTCGACAATTCCTACGACCGGAAGACGCCGCTGCTGATCCAGCTGTCCCAGGGCAGCATCATCGACGGCTGGCGGTATGCCCTGCCGGGGAAGAAGGTGGGCAGCCGGCTGTTGATGGCGGTGCCTCCGACCTGGGGTTACGGCCCGCAGGGCAACTCGCGGGCGGGTATCAAGGGCACCGACACGCTGGTGTTCGTGGTGGATGTCGAGAACACGTTCAACGCGAAGAGTTCCGCCGAGGGCAAGGCGGTCGCGCAGAACGACGCGGCGCTGCCGAAGGTGGGCACCGAGACCGGTGCGAAGGCTCCGTCGATCGATGTGCCGCACGGCAAGCCTCCGGCGGGTCTGGTGGCGAACTATGTGATCGAGGGCAACGGTCCGAAGGTCGCGGCGGACAACACGGTGCTGGTGCAGTACAAGGGTGTGCTGTGGGACACCGGCAAGGAGTTCGACTCCACCTATGGCCGGGGTCAGCTCGCCTCGTTCTCCTTGCAGCAGGTCGTCAAGGGCTGGGCGCAGGGGCTGACGGGCAAGAAGGTGGGCAGCCGGGTGCTGGTCGTGGTGCCGCCGAAGCTGGGGTACGGCGACAACCCGCCCGCGGGCAGCATCATCAAGAAGGACTCCACACTGGTCTTCTCGGTGGACATCCTGGCGAAGATGTGAGGCCGTGCGGATATGGGAGAGTGTTCTGAGTTGTCGCACAGGCATCGACAGGAACAGCAGGAGCTTTTGACGTGAGCATCGAGAAGCCGGAGATCGACTTCCCGGGCGGCGAGCCGCCGGCCGACCTTGAGATCAAGGACATCTGGGAGGGGGACGGCCCGGAGGCCAAGGCGGGCGACGTGGTGTCCGTCCACTATGTGGGGGTGGCCTTCTCCACGGGTGAGGAGTTCGACGCCTCCTGGAACCGTGGCACGCCGCTGCGGTTCCCGCTGGGCGCGGGCCAGGTCATCCAGGGCTGGGACCAGGGTGTGCAGGGCATGAAGGTCGGTGGCCGCCGCCAGCTGACCATTCCGCCGCACCTCGCCTACGGCGACCGTGGCGCGGGCGGCCGGATCAAGCCCGGCGAGACGCTGATCTTCGTCTGCGACCTGGTCGCGGTCTGATCGTCTCCCGGTGGCGGGTCCGGTTCCGGGGTGACCCGGGACCGTCCGAGGGCGGTGTCGTCCGAGGGTGACCAGGGATCCGATCGGAAACGATCGGCCGGGGCCCATGCCTGTGCGGGCATGGGCCCTCCGCTTTTGTCCCGGCTGCCGTGAGGGGTACGGTCGTCGATCGTAAGCACCATGGGGAGGCGAAGGGCGTCGATGGCCATTGCCAAGGCCGAGCGGCTGATGAATCTGGCGCTGTGTCTGCTCGGGACGCGGCGGCCGCTCAGCAAGCGTGAGCTGCGCGAGTCCATCGAGGCGTACCGGGAGGCCTTCGGGTCGGACCGGGGCGCGGCGGGCGCCGATGACTCCTTCAACCGTATGTTCGAGCGCGACAAGGACGATCTGCGCGAGCTGGGTCTGGTCATCGAGACCGTGGAGAACATGGACGGCGAGATCGGCTATCTCGCCCGCCGTGACAGCAACCGTCTTCCGCCGATCACCCTGGACGCCGAGGAGGCCGCCGCGCTGGGTCTGGCGGCCAAGGTGTGGCAGCAGGCCCGGCTCGCCGGTGCCGCGAGCGGTGCCCTGCAGAAGCTGCGGGCCGCCGGGCTGCCCGAGGACGTGGACCCGTACGGGGCCCATGGCGCCCTGGAGCCGCGCATTCCGGTCCATGAGGCGGCCTTCGAGCCGCTGATGCTGGCCTGCCGTGACCGCCGTCCCGTGGTGTTCGACTACCGCAAGGCCAATGCGGCGCATCCCGGGCCGCGTCATGTGGAGCCCTGGGCGCTGGAGTGCTGGCGCGGCCACTGGTATCTGGCGGGCTGGGACCGTGACCGAAAGGCCGAGCGGGTCTTCCGGCTGTCCCGGATCACCGGCAAGGTGCGCGGCCGTGGCGGCGGCTTCACCGCCGAGGTGCCCGATGTGGTCACCGTCCGTGAGACCGTGGCGAGCTGGGCGGGGGAGAGCGCCGACCGTTCGGCGCGGATCCGGTTGCGTACGGGCGCGGGGTACCCCCTTCGGGCGAAGGCCACCGCGGTGCGGGAACTCGGTGGCGGGTGGGACGAGTTGGAGATTCCGTACGGGCGGGGCCTCGACGCCTGGCTGGTCGAGTTCGGGCCCGATGTCGTGGTCCTGGAGCCGGCGGAGCTGCGGGCCGATGTGGTGGACCGGCTGCGTGCCGTGGCCAAGGGCTGAGGGGGAGGGGCACGACAGTGGCAGGCAAGGCGGTCAGGCCGGCGAACGCCATCGACCAGACCCGGCGGATGCTCTCCCTGGTGACCTATCTGCGGGAGCGGCCCGGTGCCCGGATCGAGGACGTCGCCCGGGCCTTCGGGATCACCGAGGACGAACTGGTCTCGGACCTCGATGTGCTGCCCATGTGCGGCACCAGTTTCCGCGGCGGCGATCTGCTGGACATCGACACCGACGGTGAGCGCATCTGGTGGCACAATCCGGCCGCCCTCGGTGCGGAGGCGGCCGAGCCGCTGCGGCTCGCCGCGGACGAGGCGACGGCGCTGCTGGTGGCCGCGCGGGCGGTGGCCACCCTGCCGGGTCTGCGGGAGAGCGACCGGCAGGCGCTGCTGCGGGCCACCGCCAAGGTGGAGACCGCGGCCGGGGAGGCCGCGGGTGCCAGCTCCCGGCTCTCGGTGACCTTCGAGTCCGAGGGCGGGGTCTTCGCGGATGTCGACCGGGCCATCTCCGAGCGCCGCCGGCTGTGGATCCGCTACTACTCGCCGGCCCGTGACGAGGTCACCGAGCGCGAGATCGACCCGATCCGGCTGGTGAGCGTGGGCCACACCTATGTGGAGGCCTGGTGCCGCCGCTCCGAGGCGCGCCGCACCTTCCGGCTGGACCGGGTCGCCGAGATCCGGATCCTGGACGAGGCGTCGGCGCCGCCCGAGGTCGAGCTGCGGGACCTGTCCGAGGCGCTGGTGCAGCCGGCCGCGGAGGACCCGGAGGTGGTCGTGGAGGTCGCTCCCGGGGGCCGCTGGGTCGCCGAGTACTACCCGCACGACAGTGCGATTGAGTTGCCGGACGGTGGGCTGCGTATCACCTTGCGGACCCCTGATCCGGCGTCGCTGCGACGGCTGGCGCTGCGACTGGGGGGCGACGGCCGGATCGTGTCGCCGAGTGACCTGGCGGACAGCGCCCGCCGGGCGGCTGCCGAGGCGCTCGCGGCGTACGACGCTCCGGACGGGGTTCTGGACGGGCTGTACGACAGGACGGAGCAAGGGTTGTGAGCACGTCGGTGTTGCCCGGTGCGGTGGAGCGGCCGGATGTCCCGGCCGGTGCGCCGCAGACGCCCGGGGCCGGGGAGATGTCGGTGCGGACCGCGTTCGCCGGCATGAGACGGGTGGCCGATGTGGTGTTCAGGGCGGGCTGCCCGGACTGCAGGGCCCGCTTCGAGCTGGGCGCGCCGGCGCTGCGGCTGGCCATCGGCGCCTCCAGCAGGACGACGTTCTACTCCTTCACCTGCCCCGAGTGCGGTGCGGCCGTGCGCAAGCCGGCGGGGGAGCGCATCGTCGAGCTGCTGACCGGGGGCGGGGTGCGGACCCTGCGCCTGCACTCGACCCTCTAGGCTCGGCGTCATGCTGTGGCCGATGCTTGCGATCGCCCTGGGGTTTGTGGGGATCGCCGTTCTGGGGGTGTGCGCGGTGCGGGTCTTCGTGGAGGCGGAGCGTCTGGGGCGGCAGGTCTCCGAGTCCACCCGCCGTATCAGCCGTGCCGCGGAGGACCTGGAGCGGGCGGCCACGAGCGCGGCGGGCGCGGTGGGTGCCTCGGCCGCGGCGGACCGGATATGACCGGGGAGGCCGCGGGGGCGCGTGCGGCGTTGCGGTGACCTGTCTCCCCGGCACCATGGACGGGTACCCTCTGATCGCGGCCCGGAGAACGAGGCGCGGACCGCAGAGCGGGAGTACGTACAGGGATTGCCGCGTGTTCACCCCTGAGCGTTACGATCGCTGAACGGCGGTCGGGCACGTGTCCGACTGATCGGGCAGCACCCCCACCCATGCCGCCTCGGTGAGAAGGTAAAGCTTATGTTCGGAAGGCTCGGAGCCCCCGAGATCATTCTCATTCTCGTCGTCGTCGTGCTGTTGTTCGGTGCGAAGAAGCTTCCGGACATGGCGCGCTCGCTGGGCAAGTCCGCCCGCATCCTCAAGAGCGAGGCGAAGGCGATGAAGGAGGACGGAGGCAGTGCGGCCTCCGCCCAGGCGTCCGGCGCCGACGAGCAGGCCGCCGCGCAGCGCACCATCCAGGCCGCTCCCGGCGATGTCGCCAGCTCCCGCCCGGTGAGCGAGCCGACGGACACCACCAAGCGCTGACGCACGGCCGGAGCGCTCCGGCCTGCCGTACGAGATGTGAGGACGTGGGTTGCTCAAGCCTGCCCGCAACAAGGAGAAGGACCCCGAGGGGCGGATGCCGCTCGCGGAGCACCTGCGAGAGCTTCGCAACCGGCTGGCGAAGGCCGTCCTGGCCATTGTGCTCGGCGCGATCGTGGCCGCCTTCTACTACCGGGACATCATCAATCTCCTCACCCACCCGGTTCAACAGTCGGTGGGGTGCTCCAAATCCTTCATGGAGCTGGCCGGTCAGAACGAGGGTGCCTGCGGCAACATCACCGTCGAGGGTCTGCTGGGCCCCTTCACCCTGATGATCAAGGTGGCGTTGACCGCCGGTGTGGTCATCGCCAGTCCTGTGTGGCTGTACCAGCTCTGGGCGTTCATCGCGCCGGGCCTGCACAAGCACGAGAAGCGCTACTCGATGGCGTTCGTCGCGGCCGGTTTCCCCCTGTTCCTGGCGGGTGCCTGGTTCTCGTACCACGTACTTCCCGCGGCGGCCAGTGTCCTGATCGACTTCACTCCCGAGGGCGCGGTCAACCTGCTGCCCCTGGACGATCTGCTGAACCTGGTCACCCGCATGGTGATCGTCTTCGGTCTCTCCTTCGAGCTGCCGCTGCTGCTGGTGATGCTGAACCTCACGGGCATGGTCAGCGGGCGCCGGATGCTCGGCTGGTGGCGGGGCATGATCCTGGGCGTCACCATCTTCGCCGCGTTCGCCACTCCCACCGTCGACCCGATCTCGATGCTCTCGCTGGCGGCGCCGATCGTGCTGCTGTACTTCCTCGCCACGGGCTTCGCGCTGATGAACGACAAGCGACGGCGGCAGCGGGCGGCCGAGGGCCCCGGTGACGACGAGGCGTCCGTGCTGGACCTCACGCCCGAGGACGTCGGCGAGGCCGAGCCGGTGCCGGCGCCGTCCGCCCCGACGGAGCAGAGCGACAGCGCGTCCCGCGACCGGGTCAACGGGTACGACGACGTGACCTGATCCCGGACACCCGGTCCCGGACACCCCCGGGACGCCGGTACACGGCCGTGGGCCCCCCGATCCGTCGGTGGGGCCCACCGGTGCGAAGGGGCCCAGGAAGGCGCCGGGGGCGGCGGAGACGATCCGGATAATGATCGTCCTGTTGTCGGTGGGGCCCGGTACGCTCGAAAGCACGATGACAGAGGATCTCTCACCGGCCGAGCGGTACGCGGCAGCGCGCAGGCGAGCCGCCGAGCAGGCCACCGCTCTCGCGGAATTCCGCGAGATGTACGACTTCGGCCTCGACCCCTTCCAGATCGAGGCCTGCCAGGCACTCGAAGCGGGCAAGGGTGTGCTGGTGGCCGCGCCCACCGGCTCCGGCAAGACGATCGTCGGCGAGTTCGCCGTCCACCTCGCCCTGAGGCAGGGCAAGAAGTGCTTCTACACGACGCCCATCAAGGCCCTGTCGAACCAGAAGTACGCCGATCTGTGCCGCCGCTACGGCCCCGACAGGGTCGGCCTGCTCACCGGTGACAACAGCGTCAACTCGGACGCACCCGTCGTGGTGATGACCACCGAGGTCCTGCGGAACATGCTGTACGCGGGCTCTCAGACCCTGCTGGGCCTCGGTCATGTCGTCATGGACGAGGTGCACTACCTCTCCGACCGCTTCCGCGGCGCGGTCTGGGAGGAAGTGATCATCCATCTGCCCGAGTCGGTGACGCTGGTCTCGCTGTCGGCGACCGTGTCGAACGCGGAGGAGTTCGGCGACTGGCTGGACACCGTCCGCGGTGACACCGAGGTGATCGTCTCCGAGCACCGGCCCGTGCCGCTGTTCCAGCACGTACTGGCCGGGCGCCGCATGTACGACCTGTTCGAGGAGGGGGAGGGCAGCAAGAAGGCCGTCAACCCCGATCTCACGCGGCTGGCCCGGATGGAGGCCAGCCGCCCGTCGTACCAGGACCGCAGGCGCGGCCGTGCGATGCGCGAGGCCGACCGGGAGCGGGAGCGCCGGCAGCGCTCCCGGGTGTGGACGCCGGGCCGCCCGGAGGTCATAGAACGGCTCGACGCCGAGGGCCTGCTGCCAGCGATCACCTTCATCTTCAGCCGCGCCGCCTGCGAGGCCGCCGTCCAGCAGTGTCTGTACGCGGGGCTGCGGCTCAACGACGAGGAGGCACGGGACCGGGTGCGCGCCCTCGTCGAGGAGCGCACCTCCTCCATCCCGCCCGAGGATCTGCATGTCCTCGGCTACTACGAGTGGCTGGAGGGCCTGGAGCGCGGTATCGCCGCCCACCACGCGGGCATGCTGCCGACGTTCAAGGAGGTCGTCGAGGAACTCTTCGTCCGCGGCCTGGTGAAGGCCGTGTTCGCGACCGAGACCCTCGCCCTGGGCATCAACATGCCCGCCCGCTCGGTGGTGCTGGAGAAGCTCGTCAAGTGGAACGGCGAGCAGCACGCCGACATCACCCCCGGCGAGTACACCCAGCTGACCGGCCGGGCCGGCCGCCGCGGCATCGACGTCGAGGGTCATGCGGTCGTGCTGTGGCAGCGCGGCATGAGCCCCGAGCATCTGGCCGGACTCGCGGGCACCCGCACCTATCCGCTGCGCTCCAGCTTCAAGCCGTCGTACAACATGGCGGTGAACCTGGTCGACCAGTTCGGCCGGCACCGCTCCCGTGAACTGCTCGAGACGTCCTTCGCGCAGTTCCAGGCCGACAAGTCGGTCGTCGGCATCTCCCGCCAGGTCCAGCGCAACGAGGAGGGCCTGTCCGGCTATCGGGACGCCATGACCTGCCATCTGGGCGACTTCACCGAGTACGCCCGGCTGCGCCGCGAACTCAAGGACCGCGAGACCGAGTTGGCCCGGCACGGCGCCGCGCAGCGCCGCGCCGAGGCGGCCGTCGCCCTGGAGCGGCTGAAGCCCGGTGACGTCATCTATGTGCCCACCGGCAAGTACGCCGGGCTGGCCCTGGTGCTGGACCCCGGTCTGCCGGCCGGCCGGTCCAACGGCCACCGTGACTTCGAGCATCACGACGGCCCCCGGCCCCTGGTGCTGACCGCCGAGCGGCAGGTCAAGCGGCTGGCCTCCATCGACTTCCCGGTGCCCGTGGAGCCGCTGGAGCGGATGCGCATCCCCAAGTCGTTCAACCCGCGCTCCCCGCAGTCCCGGCGCGACCTCGCCTCCGCCCTGCGCACCAAGGCCGGGCACATCCCGCCCGAGCGGCACCGCAAGAAGCGGTCCCAGGCAGCCGACGACCGTGAGATCGCCCGGCTGCGCGCTGCCCTGCGCGCCCACCCGTGCCACGGGTGCAACGACCGGGAGGACCACGCCCGCTGGGCCGAGCGCCACCACCGGCTGCTGAGGGACACCTCGCAGCTGGAGCGCCGTATCGAGGGCCGTACCAACACCATCGCCCGCACCTTCGACCGGATCGTCGCGCTGCTGACCGAGCTGGACTATCTGCGCGGCGACGCGGTGACGGAGCACGGAAAGCGCCTGGCCCGGCTCTACGGCGAACTGGACCTGCTGGCCAGCGAATGTCTGCGCGAGGGCGTCTGGGAAGGGCTCGACCCTGCCGAACTGGCCGCGTGCGTCTCGGCGTTGGTGTACGAGGCCCGGGCGGGTGACGATGCGATGGCGCCCAAGCTGCCCTCCGGCAGGGCCAAGGCCGCGCTCGGTGAGATGGTGCGCATCTGGGGCCGCCTGGACGGTCTTGAGGAGGAGTTCCGGATCACCCAGAGCGAGGGGGTCGGCCAGCGCGAACCGGATCTGGGCTTCGCCTGGGCCGCGTACATGTGGGCGAGCGGCAAGGGACTCGACGAGGTGCTGCGCGAGGCGGAGATGCCGGCCGGTGACTTCGTCCGCTGGTGCAAGCAGGTCATCGATGTCCTCGGCCAGATCGGGGCCGCCTCGCCCGCCGAGGGCTCCACGGTCCCGAAGAACGCCCGCAAGGCGGTCGACGCGCTGTTGCGCGGGGTGGTGGCCTACTCCTCGGTGGGGTGAGCCCGTCGTCGTCGGCGGGGCCGCCTGTTGTGGCCCGCCGGACCGTACGATCACTCGGCCCGCGTCCCTTCCGGGACGCGGGCCGCTGTGCTGTCCGGCTGCGCACCTCGGAGGCGGCCCGGAGGCGCCCGGTCGGGTTCGCACTCCTGTGTGCCATGACGCACCGTGTTCGAGGCGCCTCGCAGCGTGTAAATAATTCGAGCGTACTCCGGCCCCTGAGGGCATTTCAGGTGCTTCCCGAATATGACACGACGGTGATCCGGCCGGATTAGGCTCGCCCGCGGCGCACCGAGTTGAGACACATGCGTGCGTTTGATCGCGAACATCCTGAAGATCACGGTTCTTTCACCCCCGTTCGATCCGGTACGTCCCCCGCATTCCCTGTCGGGGCACCAGCACCCCCGATCCCGCCGATTCTCCTCAGAGGGCATACATGGTGAGTCTTCAATCGCCTCCCGGTGGCCGTGAACGTCTCTACGCGCACGAGTGGTTGCTGCCCGCACTGCTGATGGGCGCGGTGACGGGGACCGCCGTCACGGTGGGCCCGGAGCAGGCCCGGATCACCGTCGGCTGGTGCGGAGCCGTCGCCACGGTCCTGGTGGCCGCCGTCGCCTCCGTGGCGGCGCGCCGCGGGCGCACCCTGCGCGCCGAGCGTGCCGACTTCACGCGCCGCCGCGACCGCCTGGAACAGCGCATCGCCGCCCAGGACGACGACATCGAGTTCTTCCGCACCGAGGTGCTCTCCAGGGCGCTGATCCTGCTGCGCGGCGGGGTCTCCCCGGCGCAGGTGATCAGCACGGTCGTCGACGACAGCCCCCGTCTGCGGGGGCTTCCGCCCTCCCAGCGGGCGTTGCTGCGCACCCTGCTGGGGATCGTCGACCATGAGCTCGCGATGCGTGACTCCGCGCAGCGCGCCGTCGTCAACATCGCCCGACGCGTCCAGGCCATCGTCCATCAGCAGGCCAAGGAGCTGCGGGAGATGGAGGAGGACCACGGCCGCAACCCCGAGGTCTTCGACGATCTGCTCCGTATCGACCACGGCAATGCGCTGATCGGCCGTCTCGCCGACTCCATCGCGGTCATCGGCGGCGGCCGGCCCGGACGGCGGTGGCCGGGCCCCGTCCCGCTGTACAGCGTGCTGCGCGGCGCGATGTCCCGGATCCTGGAGTACCGCCGTATCGATCTGGACTCCATCGCCAAGGTCAACGTCAAGGGCGTCTCCGTCGAGCCGGTCATCCACGCCGCGGCCGAACTGCTCGACAACGCCACCCGCTATTCGCCGCCCCAGACCAGGGTGCATGTCACCGCCACCGAGGTGCAGAGCGGTATCGCCCTCGAGATCGAGGACGGCGGCATCAGCCTCAGCGAGGAGAACCGCGCCAAGGTCGAGAAGATGCTCGCCGACGCCCGGGCCGGTGCGGACGTCCAGGACGCCGGGGCGGCCCCGCAGCTGGGGCTCGCCGTGGTGGGGCGCCTGTCGGCGATGTTCGACATGCAGGTCTCGCTGCGGAGGTCGGCGTACGGCGGGGTCCGCGCCGTCCTCGTCGTCCCGAACACCATGCTGACCACCGAGCCCGCCCCCGGATTCGCCCATGGCATCGGCGCCACCTCCGTGCCGGCCCTGGACAACGAGGGGGTGGAGGGCCCCGGCCGTGCCCGGAAGAAGCGTCATCCGACCACCGGGCCGCGCATCCCCGAGCGGTTCACCGTGGAGGACGCCGCCCCCGCGGTCACCGAGCGGACGGCGAACGGCCTGCCCCAGCGGCGCAGCCGGGCCAGGATCCCGCTGAGCCGGCGGCTGACGGAGACGGCCGCGGCCCAGGAGGCGGCGGGGGCCGTCGAGGCCGCGGCCCTCGACCCATGGGCGCCCGGGCCGGGCCCGGAGAAGGAGGAGACCGCGCCCGGACTGTGGGTCGGCGCGTTCATGAACGGCCTCAAGGCCGCCCCGGACCCGGACGCCTTCTCCTCCGGGCCCCCGTCCGCCGACCCGCATGCACACACCGACGACGAACCGGCCCCTGCCTGGGCCGACGACGAGGGGGACCTCAAGTGATCCAGCAGCGAGGCAACTTCGACTGGTTGCTGAAGGAACTCGCCGACGGCGTACCGGGGATCCATCAGATCGTGGTGCTCTCCGCCGACGGTCTGCGTATCGCCCGCTACGGCGGCGACCCGGACGGGGCCGACCGGGTCGCCGCGGCCTGCGCCGGACTGCAGAGCCTGGCCGGGGCGGTGGCCGCCGAGATCCCCGGCAGCGACGGACGGATGCACATGGTCGTCATCGAGATCGACGGCGGCTACTTCTATCTGATGGCGGCCGGGCCCAACGCCTATCTCGCGGTGCTCGCGGACACGGTCGCGGAGGCCGGTCTGATGAGCAACCGGATGCGTGACCTGGTCCTGCGCATCGGCTCCCATCTGACGAGTCCGCCGCGGCGTGACGGGCAGACCGTATGACTCCTCCCCGGCGCCGTCGACGCCACCCAGGAAAGGAGTACCCGCCGGAGCCCGCCGCGGCGGACGGCGGCCAGGAGCAGAACCCCGAGCGGCTGTACATCCTCACCGGCGCGGGGGGCGGGGGCGAGCGGGCCCCGATCGACCTGGTCACCCTGATCGTGGCGGACGGCGAGCCGCTGCCCACCGTGACGCCGGAGCAGTCGGCACTGCTCCGGCTGTGCCGGACACCCCTGTCGGTGGCGGAGATCTCGGCCTACCTCGAGCTGCCGGCCAGCGTGGTGACCGTCCTGCTCACCGATCTGCTGGCGGCCGGGCTGGTCCAGGCACGCGCCCCGATCGTCCGGCAGGAGATGCCCGACCGTTCCCTCCTCGAAGCGGTGATGCATGGACTACAACAGCTCTGACACCGTCCCGGGTCCACGCGCCGAGGACCATCTGCCGCACACGGCACAGGCCGCGGCCAAGATCGTGATCGTGGGCGGTTTCGGTGTCGGCAAGACGACCATGGTGGGTTCCGTCAGCGAGATCAGACCGCTGACGACCGAGGAGACCATGACACAGGCGGGCATCGGGGTCGACGACGACTACGGCTCCGACAGCAAGACCGCCACCACCGTGGCCATGGACTTCGGACGGATCAGCGTCACCGAGCAGCTGGTGCTGTATCTGTTCGGCACCCCGGGCCAGGAACGCTTCTGGTTTCTGTGGAACGGCCTGTTCGAGGGCGCGCTGGGCGCGGTCGTGCTGCTGGACACCCGCCGGCTGGAGGTCAGCTTCGATGTCATCGGCCGGCTGGAGGAGCGCGGTGTGCCCTTCGTGGTCGCGGTCAACTCCTTCCCCGACGCGCCCCGTCACCCGGTGGAGGAGCTCCGTGCGGCCCTCGATCTGTCCCCGGAGATCCCGATCGTCGAGTGTGACGCGCGCCGACGGGCCTCCAGCCGGGACGTGCTGATGACGCTGATGCGCTTTCTGTACGCGCTGACGGTGCGCGGGGCGACCGTCTGACCCGGGCACACCGCGCCGCGCGCCGGCGCCCTTCCCTCCTCTCGCCGTGCGGCTCGTGGCCTGTCGCCCCGGCCCGCTCATGTCCCGTCCCCCTTCCCACCCCATCCCGGACACCGGATCCCCCTCAGCCTCGGAGCGACCAACGTGACGCCTGAATCCCACTCCCTGACCGGCAGGGACCTCAGCGGTACGGACGACGACCCGCTGGACGGCCCCACCCCGGTCCCGCCGCCGGGCTGCCCGGCCCACCGCCGCGGCCCCGGCGGAGCGCGCCGGCTGTACGGTCCCGAGGCGGAGGACCTGGGGGCCCTGTACGAGGAACTCCGTGCCGAACACGGGGCCGTGGCCCCCGCGCTGCTCCATGACGATGTGCCGATCTGGGTGGTGCTCGGGCACGCCGAGAACCTGCACATGCTGCGTTCCCCCGCGCACTTCACCCGGGACAGCCGCATCTGGGCCCCGCTGCTGTCCGGCCGGGTCAGGCCCGACCATCCGCTGACGCCGCACTTCGCCTGGCAGCCCATCTGCTCGTTCGCCGAGGGCGCGGAGCATCAGCGGCTGCGCGGCGCGGTCACCGCGGCCATGTCGACGATCGACCACCGGGGCCTGCGCCGCTTCATCGACCGCGCCACACAGTCCCTGGTCGACCGGTTCTGCGAGGACGGCCGGGCCGACCTGGTCGGCGGCTTCGCCGACCATCTGCCGATGGCGGTGATGTGCGAGGTCCTCGGCATGCCCGAGGAGTACGGCGACCGGATCGTGCACGCCGCCCGGGACATGCTCAAGGGCACCGAGACCGCGATCGCCAGCAACCGGTACATCGTGGACGCCCTCAGCCGGCTCACCGCCCGCCGCCGTGCCCGGCCCGAGGACGACTTCACCAGCCGTCTGATCAGCCACCCGGCGGGGCTCACCGACGACGAGATCAGGGAGCATCTGCGCCTGGTCCTGATCGCCGCCTACGAGGCCACGGCCAATCTCCTCGCCAATGTGCTGCGGGTGGTGCTCACCGATCCCCGGTTCAGGGCCCAGCTCAACGGCGGGCAGATGACGGTGCCCGAGGCGGTGGAGCAGTCCCTGTGGGACGAGCCGCCCTTCAGCAGCATCCTCGGCTATTTCGCCAAGCAGGACACCGAGTTGGGCGGCCGGCGCATCCGCAGGGGGGACGGGCTGCTGCTGGGCATCGCGCCCGGCAATGTCGACCCCCGGGTGCGGCCCGACCTCTCCGTCCCGCTGCAGGGCAACCGTTCGCATCTCGCCTTCAGCGGTGGCCCCCATGAATGCCCGGGCCAGGACATCGGCCGTGCCATCGCGGACATCGGTGTGGACGCGCTGCTGATGCGGCTGCCGGACATCCGGCTGGACTGCGCCGAGGACGAACTGCGCCGGACCGGGTTCCTCGCCTCCCGGACCCTGGTGGAACTGCCGGTCCGGTTCGAACCGAGGCCACGGCAGGGGGCGGCACCGCCGCCGGACCTGCACCCGGTGTCGCAGTGCCCCGGCCGGCTGCTCACGACGCCCGGGACCGAGTCCGCCGCGGCGGCGGCGTCGCGCGGTGCCGTCCGGCCGGACACACCGCAGCCGGGTGCCGCGCGGGCGGTGGAGACGGAACCCGGGGGCGCACGGCCCGGCGCGCCGGAACGGGGGAGCGCGCAGCCGGCCGGCCCTGAGCCGGGCGGCCGGCCGTGGTCGCCCGGTCCGGCTCGGGGGTTCTGGCAGCGGATGCTGCGCCGGTGGCGGGGGAGGTGAGCGCTACCCGGCCCAGGTGTCGTACGCCGACCAGGCGTCCAGCGTCCGCCCGCTGACGAAGCGGTGCCTGCGCCCCGTGACCGGATCGGGGAACTCCAGTACCCGTGCCAGCAGTTGGAGCGGGCGCCGGAAGTCGTCGGCCGGTTCCGGGCCGGTCACCTCCGGATAGAGGCGGTCGCCGAGGATGGGCAGCCCCAACGCGTTCATATGCACGCGGAGTTGATGGGTCTGGCCGGTGCGTGGCAGCAGACGGTAGCGGCCGAGGCCGGCGCGGTGCTCCAGCAGTTCCACCAGGCTGATGGCGTTGGGCTCGCCCGCCACCTCCCGGGCCGTCAGCACCCCGCGTTCCTTGACGATCCGGCTGTGCAGTGTGCGCGGCAGGGCCACGGCGGGGTCGTACGGGGCGACGGCCTCGTACTCCTTGTGGACCCGGCGGTCCCGGAACAGCGACTGGTAGGCGCCGCGCTCCTCGGGCCGCACGGTGAACAGCACCAGCCCGGCGGTGAGCCGGTCCAGCCGGTGCGCGGCGGTCAGCGCCGGGAGGTCCAGATCGCGCCGCAGCCGGGCGAGCGCGGTCTCGGCGACATGGCTGCCGCGCGGGGTGGTGGCGAGGAAGTGCGGCTTGTCGGCGACCACGATGTGCTCGTCGCGGTACACCACCTCGACCGGGTGCGGCACGCGCACCTCGTCGGGCAGGTCGCGGTGGAACCATACGTACAGGCCCGGCACATACGGCGCGTCGGGGGTGACAGCCCGCCCGTCCGCCCCGAAGATCAGCCCCGCGTCGAGCATTGCGTCGATCACCCCGTCCCCGGCGGAGAGCCGGGCCACGAGATGGTCCCGCACGGTGGCCCACCCCTCCTGGAACGGCAGCCGCACCCGCACCGGATCGACCCCGTCGCGCTGCGGCAGGGGAGAGGGCGGGATACGGGTACGGCGTCTCATCGCGCTCCAGCGTACGAGGCCCGGTGCGGTGTTCGGAAAAGCCCTGGGCGGGATCGCGGCGCTGTTGGCAGGATGCCGACCATGCCCTATCTCGTCAGCGATGTGCTGCCCGCCGGTACCCTCGCCCATGTCCCCCAGCCCACCATCCCCGGTGACCGACTGGTCCTGCGTCCCTGGACGTTCGACGACGCGCCCGCGGTCCATGCGGCCTTCCAGGATCCGCTCCTGCAGCAGTGGCACGCCCGCGCCGCGGACTCCGAGGACGAGGTGCGCGGCTGGATCGAGGAGTGGCGGACGGCATGGGGCGAGGAGCGCGCCGCCCAGTGGGCGGTCGCCGACGCGGACACCGGCCGGCTGCTGGGGCGGGCGGCGCTGCGGCAGATCGTGCTCGCCGACGGCACCGGTGAGGTCGCCTACTGGACGGTTCCGGCGGCCCGGGGGCAGGGGGTGGCCGCGCGGGCCACCCGGGCCCTGGCCCGGTGGGCGCTGGACGAGATCGGCTTCCACCGCCTCGAACTCCTGCACGCCCTCGGCAACGAGGCGTCCTGCCGGGTCGCCGTCAGGACCGGTTTCCCGCTGGAGGGCACCAAGCGCAGTGCCCTCCTCCACCCGGACGGCTGGCACGACATGCATCTGCACGCCCGGGTTCGGGAGGACCACACCGAGGCGGTCTCCGCCACCTCCTGAACGGCGGCCCTTCGCGTCCGGCCCCCGATGCTTCGCTGCGGCGAGGCGCCGGGGGCGTTTCCATGTCTCGACCCGTACGGGGCCTCTGCCTCGAGGGCCCTGGACTTGCCTGTCGGTCGCGATACGCGATACATCGTGTGTCTTGACGGCATCCTCGGGGACGCGATATGTTCGTCCACGGATATTCGGTGACGAATTAGTTGGGCGAGGTGAACCCCATGGCGGCGAAGCGCCGGAAGCTCGGCAATCCGCTGGCGCTGGCGGTCATGGTGCTGCTCACCGAGAAGCCCATGCATCCGTACGAGATCGCCCAGACCCTGCGCCGTCGCGGCAAGGATTCCAGTCTGAAGATCAACTACGGCTCGCTCTACACCGTCGTCCAGAACCTGGAGAAACACGGTTTCGTCGAGGTCGCGGAGGTGCAGCGGGAGGGAAACCGCCCCGAGCGCACGCTCTACGGCATCACGGACGCCGGGCGCGAGGAGGCCGTCCAGTGGCTGTCGGACCTGCTCGCCGTACCGGCACAGGAGTTCCCCATCTTCGAGGCGGCGCTCTCGCTGATGGGGGTGCTCGCTCCCGACGAGGTGGCCCGGCTGCTCCAGGAGCGGCTGGACACCCTTCAGGTGCGGGCCGCGAGCGCCCGCGGGGGCCTGGAGAAGCTCTATGAGAAGCTCCCCCGGCTCTTTCTGATCGAGACCGAGTACCAGCTCCACATGATCGAGGCGGAGGCCGCGTGGGTGCGCGACTTCCTCCTGGAGATCACCGAGGGCACCTTGCCCGGCCTGGTGGAATGGCGCGCCTTCCATGAGACGGGGGAGGTTCCCGAGGAGTATCTGAAGCTGGCCGGCGGCACGTTCGAGAAACCGTAGCCGCCGAGAAAAAAGACCCCGGCAGGACTGTTGCAGCAGTCCCGCCAGGGTCTCGAACCCCGAACTGAATCCGCCGTGAGGCACATCCAGGCGATCGAGGTGCGGCACACCCAGGATAGCCCGGTGCTCTTCACGCGGATCAGTCGTCATCCGCCGACCAGGGGGCGGCCCGTCCGCACACCGCGGACCCGTCGTCGTCCGCTGCCCACAGGAGAGCAGTCGTCATGACCACCCGTGCGCCCGCCGTCGAGGCGCGCCAACTGATCAAGACCTATCCGCCGGACGTCAGGGCCTTGAACGGCCTGGACATCACCGTCGAGCCGGGCACCGTCTTCGGACTCCTCGGCCCGAACGGCGCGGGAAAGTCCACCACCGTCAAGATCCTCACCACCCTGGCCCGCCCCGACTCGGGGTCGGCCGGCGTCGCCGGCCACGACGTACTGCGCCACCCCGACCGGGTGCGCCGCGCGATCGGCGTGGTCGCCCAGAACTCCGGCGCCGACCCGGTCGCCACCGGCCGCGAGAACCTCCAGCTCCAGGGCAGGCTCTACGGGCTGAAGGGCGCGGAGCTGAACCGGCGGGTGGCGGAGCTGCTCGACCGCTTCACCCTGACCGACGCCGCGGAGCGCCAGGTCAAGGGCTACTCCGGAGGGATGCGCCGGCGTCTGGACGTGGCGCTCGGGCTGGTGCACCGGCCCCAGGTGCTCTTCCTCGACGAGCCCACCACCGGCCTCGACCCGGAGGCCCGCACCGCCATGTGGGAGGAGATCGGCCGGCTCGCCGGGGAGGAGGGCCTGACCATCCTGCTCACCACGCACTATCTGGAGGAGGCCGACCGGCTCGCCGAGCGCATCGCCATCGTCGACCGCGGCCGGGTCGTGGTGGAGGGCACCCCGGACTCCCTCAAGGGCGAACTCCGCGGTGACGCCGTCCATGTGGAGCTGGGCGAAGCGATCGGTGAGGCCGGTCGTACGCTGCTGACGGGCTCGCTGGCCGGGCTGCCGGGCGTGCACGAGGTGCACCTCGACGGACGCCGGGTCAGTGTCCGCGCCGACGACGGGGCCGCGGCGATGCCCGTCCTGCTGGGAGCGCTGGAGCGCGAGGGAGTGGCGGTGGCCTCCGCGACCGTCGCCCGCCCCTCGCTCGACGACGTCTATCTGCGCTACGCGGGCCGCCGCTATGCCGAGGCCGAGGCCGAGGGTTCCGCCCCGCTCGCCCTCGCCGGAGGTGCCCGATGAGCACCGCACTCGTCCAGACCTGGTACATGACCCGGCGTCAGCTGATGGTGTTCGCACGGCAGCCGGCGTATGCGGTCATCACCCTGATCCAGCCGGTGATCTGGCTGTTCCTGTTCGGCAACCTCTTCAAGAAGGTCGTGGAGCTCGGCGGCTTCGGCAGCGGATCCTATCTCGACTATCTCGTCCCGGGCGTCGTGGTGATGAGCGCGCTCAGCTCCAACATGTGGGCCGGGATGGGCACCCTGGAGGAGATCCAGCGGGGCACGCTCGACCGGTTCCTGACCACCCCGGTCAGCCGGGCCGCGCTGATGAACGGCAATGTCGTCAACAACGGTCTGATCACCGCCCTCCAGTCGGTGATCATCGTGCTCCTCGGACTGCTGGGCGGCGCCGACTACCCGGGCGGCATCGGCGGGGTGGCGATCCTGGTCATCGCCTCCGTGCTGCTGGGCACGATCTTCGGGGCGCTGTCCAATGCGCTGGGCATGCTGGTGCAGGAGCGGGAATCCATCATCGGCATCAACACCTTCCTGCTGCTCCCGCTCACCTTCCTGTCCACGGCCTTCATGGCGCCCTCCCAGATGCCCGGGTGGATGAGACACATCGCCTCCTTCAACCCGCTCGACTGGGCCATGGTCGCGGGCCGCTCGGCACTCTCGGAGCACCCGGACTGGGGTGCGGTGCTCGGCCGGGGCGGGGCGCTGCTGGGGCTGGCGGTCGTCGCGGTGCTGCTGTCCATCAGGACGTTCCGCTCCTACCAGCGGTCGGTGTGAACACCGGGACACGGAGGGCAGCGGTGCCCGGCCTGCCGTGAGCGTGACCGGGGTGAGCTGCTGACCCGGGTGAGCTGAGGAGAAAACGGGGAGGCGGCGGCACACTTCGGTGCCGCCGCCTCCCGGGATGCGTCGTCGCGGACCGCTATGCGGCGGACGCGCCCTCCTGCTCCGCCTCGATGCGCGCGTTCCACTCCCGCTTGGAGGCCTGCCAGCCGTCCTCGTTGTGGCCCAGGCGCCAGTAGCCGGAGATCGACAGGTCCTCGCGGGGGAGCTGAAGCTCCACCCGCAGCAGCCGGCGCAGCTCCTTCACCGAGCCCGCCTCGCCGTGCACGAACGCCTGCACCCGGCCCCAGGGGAACTCCAGCTCGCGGACCGCCCGGACGAGGGCCTCGCCGACCGGCCGGTCCCCGCGGTGCAGCCAGACCACCTCCACAGCGGTGTCGATCTTCTGCTCCTCCTCGGGGCCCGAGACCTCCACGAAGGCGTAGGCCTCGGCGCCCTCGGGCAGCGCCTCCAGGGCGGCCGCGATCGCGGGCAGCGCGCTCTCGTCCCCCGCGAGCAGATGCCAGTCGGCGTCCGCGTCGGGGGCGTAGGCGCCACCGGGGCCCAGGAAGCGCACGGTCTCGCCCGGCTGGACGCGCAGCGCCCACGGCCCGGCCAGACCCTCGTCGCCGTGGATCACGAAGTCCAGGGTCAGCTCGCGGTGCTCGGGGTCCCAGGCACGCACGGTGTAGGTCCGTGTCACCGGCCACTGCTCGCGCGGGAACTCCTCGCGGATGCGCTGCAAGTCGAAGGGCTCGGGATAGTCGGCGCCCCCGGCGGGGAAGAGGAGTTTCACATAGTGGTCGGTGCAGGCTCCGGCCGTGAAGCCGGCCAGTCCCTCACCGCCGAGCACCACACGCTGCATATGCGGGCTCAGCCGCTGTGTGCGGATGACCTGCGCGCAGTGGACCGTGCGGCCCCTGGCTGCCGGGCGCTCTGCCATGACGGCCTCCCACCTCCCTGGGTTAGGTTCACCTAACCTAGCACTTCGCCGGGGTCGGTTCCTCCTATGACGGGCACCTGCCCGGGCAGGCGCCGCCGGAACCGTCACCTCCGGAGCGTGCCGAGCAGACGCTCCAGCGATCCGCCCAGGCCCCAGCGGGCCGTCAGGGCGTCCAGGGCGGCCGGATCGCGCGGGGCCCGCGGCAGCGCCGGGTCCACCACCGGCAGCGGTACATCGGCGGCGACCCGGACGACCCGGGGCGCGATGGCGACATAGGGCCGCGCAGCGTCGAGCCGCTTGCGCTGCGCCGGGGAGAGCCGAGACGCCGGATCGTCGACCGCGGCCATGATCCCGGCCAGGTCACCGAACTCGGCCAGCAGCTTGGCGGCCGTCTTCTCCCCGATGCCCGGCACCCCCGGCAGCCCGTCGCTGGGATCGCCGCGCAGCAGTGCGAGATCCGCGTAACCCGGGCCGTCGACGCCGTACTTCTCCCGCAGGAACGCCTCGTCGGTGAGCTGGAGCGTGCCCACGCCCCTGAGCGGATACAGCACCCGCACCCCGCGGGCGTCGTCGACCAGCTGATACAGATCACGGTCCCCGGTGACGATGTCGACCGGGCCCCGGGCACGGGTCGTGAAGGTGCCGATCACATCGTCCGCCTCGTACCCGTCGACTCCCACACGGGCGATGCCGAGTGCGTCCAGCACCTCCTCGATCACCGGCACCTGCGGGGAGAGCGTGTCCGGGACCTCCTCCTCGTCGGGGCCCGCGGCGTGCTCCTCGGCCACGCGGTGCGCCTTGTAGGAGGGGATCAGCTCGACCCGCCAGTGCGGGCGCCAGTCGGCGTCCATACAGGCGACCAGGTCGTCCGGGTGATGGTCCTTGACCAGGCGGTCGATGAAGTCGAGCAGCCCCCGCACGGCGTTCACCGGGGTGCCGTCCGGGGCCTTCACGGAGTCCGGGACGCCGAAGTAGGCGCGGAAGTAGAGCGAGGCGGTGTCGAGGAGCATCAGGCGTCGGGTCACCTTCCGCATCATGCCGCACGGCACCGACAGGGCCCCCTCGGCGCCGTCCACGGACCCTGCACGACGGTTGTGAACGAGATGTGAAGAGGGTCACTTGTGCGTTTGCGCTGCATAAGCCAGGGCAGGCGCGCGTCGGAGCGATGCCGGTTGCAGATTTCAACCATATGCGGCGGGCTCGAAGGCTTCGAGACGAGAGGTACCTGTGTCATCCAGGCTAGAAGCCGAGCATCTGTACAAGGTGTTCGGGAGACGACCGGACGAGGCGGTGGAGCGGCTTCGGCAGGGGGCCGGCCGTGAGGAACTGCGTGCCGAGGGCACCACGGCGGCTGTGATCGACGCCTCCTTCACCGTGGAGCCGGGGAAGATCTTCGTCGTCATGGGCCTGTCAGGCTCGGGGAAGTCCACGCTGCTGCGCATGCTCAACGGTCTGCTGGAGCCGACCGCCGGGCAGGTGCGCTTCGACGGTCAGGACCTCACCGCACTCGGCTCACGGGAACTGCGCCAGGTCCGCTCGCGGAAGATCAGCATGGTGTTCCAGCACTTCGCGCTCTTCCCGCACCGCAGTGTGCGGGAGAACGCCGCCTACGGTCTGGAAGTGCAGGGCGTGCCCCGCGCCGAGCGCGTCGCGCGCGCCGACGAGGCGCTCGCCCTGTGCGGCCTGGCCGGCTGGGAGAAGTCCTGGCCCGACGAGTTGTCCGGCGGTATGCAGCAGCGCGTCGGTCTGGCCAGGGCCCTGGCCACGGACGCCGATCTGCTGCTCATGGACGAGTCCTTCAGCGCGCTCGACCCGCTGATCCGCCGCGATATGCAGGATCAGCTGCTGGAGCTGCAGAAGTCCCTGAAGAAGACCATCGTCTTCATCACCCATGACCTCAACGAGGCCATGCGTCTCGGCGACAGCATCGCCGTGATGCGGGACGGCCGCATCGTGCAGATCGGCACCGCGGAGGACATCCTGGTGCGCCCGGCCGACGACTATGTGGCCTCCTTCACCCAGGACGTCGACCGCTCCCGGGTGCTCACCGCGAGTTCCGTCATGGACACCTCCGTCACCGGACACGAGGCGGACTGCGACTGTCCCACCGCGACGCCCGACACCCCGTTCGTGATCCTGTGCGCCATCAGCGCCCGGGTCACCCATCCCGTCGCGGTGGTGGACCCCCGGCACGGAGTGGTGGGCGTCGTACCGAAGCAGCGCCTCGTCGGCTTCATGGGCGACCAGGCAGGTGAACCGTCGCCCTGTGTCTCCCGGCGAGAGCGGGGAGAGAAGGTGATCGCCCGTGCCTAGACTCCCCTTCGGTGACTGGGTCAATTCCGTGGTGGACTGGCTGCTGCACCACATGAACTGGCTGTTCGACTTCTGCAAGACCGTCTTCCTGGGCACCTTCGACGGCATCAACGCCGTGCTCCAGGCCCCCGAGCCGCTGCTGCTCGCCGGGATCTTCGCCGTGATCGCCTTCTGGCTGCGCGGTACGTCCGCCGGTGTCCTCGCCTTCGTGGGATTCGCCTTCATCGACTCCCTCGGGCTGTGGGAGGACGCGATGGTGACCCTGTCGCTGGTCCTGGTGGCGACCCTGATCGCGCTGGTGATCTCGGTGCCGGTGGGCATCTGGGCCGCCCGCTCCAGCCGGGTCAGCGGACTGGTGCGCCCGGTGCTCGACTTCATGCAGACGCTGCCCGCGATGATCTACCTCATCCCGGCGATCCTGTTCTTCGGCACCGGCGCCCCCGCGGGCATCGTGGCCACCCTGATCTTCGCGCTGGCGCCCGGCGTCCGCATGACCGAGCTGGGCATCCGCCAGGTCGACAAGGAACTGGTCGAGGCCGCCGACGCCTTCGGCACCACCCCGCGCGACACCCTGCTGCGTGTCCAGCTCCCGCTCGCCCTGCCCACCGTGATGGCGGGCGTCAACCAGGTGATCATGCTCGGCCTGTCCATGGCGGCCATCGCGGGCATGGTCGGCACCGGCGGCCTCGGCGGCGATGTGAACGAGGCGATCGGCCAGCTCAACGTGGGTCTCGGTTCCGAGGCCGGGGTCGCCATCGTCATCCTGGCCATCTATCTGGACCGGATGACCAGCTCCCTGGGCACCCAGGTCTCCCCGCTGGGCCGGCGCGCCGCCGCCCGGCTGCGGGCCGCACAGGGCCTGAAGATCTGGTCGTACCGCCCCCGGCCCGCCGTGGCCGTGGTCGGTGTGGTCGTGCTCGCGCTCGTCGCGGGCGGCATGGGCCTCTTCGCCGGCGGGGACAAGACCGCCACCGCCGCCGACGCGCAGGACGTCGGCCGGGGCAAGAAGATCACCATCGGCTACATCCCCTGGGACGAGGGCGTCGCCTCCACCTTCCTGTGGCAGGAGATCCTGGAACAGCGCGGCTTCCAGGTCGACGTCAAACAGTTCGACGCCGGACCGCTCTACACCTCGCTCGCCCAGGGCGACGTGGACTTCGAGACCGACTCCTGGCTGCCCGTGACCCATGAGCAGTACTGGAAGAAGTACGGCAGCCGCCTCGACGACCTCGGGTCCTGGTACGGTCCGACGTCGCTGGAGCTGAGCGTGCCCTCGTACATGAAGGGCATCGACTCCCTGGAGGACCTCAAGGGGAAGGCCGCCACCTTCGGCGGGAAGATCACCGGCATCGAGTCCAGCGCCGGGATGATGAACCTGCTGAAGACCAAGGTGCTGCCCGAGTACGGCCTGGACAAGCAGTACAAGGTCGTCGACAGCTCCACCCCCGCGATGCTCGCCGAGCTCAAGCGCGCCTACGCCAAGCAGGAGCCGATCGTCGTCACGCTCTGGTCCCCGCACTGGGCGTACAGCGACTACGACCTGAAGAAGCTCAAGGACCCCAAGGGCGCCTGGGGCACCGGTGACGGGGTGCACACGCTGGCCCGCAAGGGCTTCGCGCAGGACAACCCGGTCGTCGGCGACTGGCTGAAGAACTTCACGATGGACGAGAAGCAGCTCACCGGCCTCGAGGCGGAGATCAACAAGGCCGGGAAGGGCAAGCAGCAGGACGCCGTGCGCGCCTGGCTGAAGAAGAACCCCGGTGTCGTCGACACGCTCGCCCCGGTCAAGGGGGCGTCCGCCTCGGCCGCTCCGGCCGAGGCCGCCAGGACGCTGAACGTCGCCTGGTTCCCCTGGGACGAGGACGTGGCCGTCACCTATCTGTGGAAGAACGTCCTGGAGCGGCGCGGCTACAAGCTGAATCTGAAGCAGATGGACGTCGGCCCCGTCTACACCGGCCTGGCGGGCGGTGATCTCGACCTCAACTTCGACGCCTGGCTGCCGTACGCACAGCAGAACTACTGGGACAAGAACAAGAACCGTCTGCGGGACCTCGGCACCTGGTATCAGCCGACCTCGCTGGAGGTCGCCGTCCCCTCGTACGTCAAGGACGTGAAGTCCCTCGAGGACCTCAAGGGCAAGGCGAAGACCTTCGGCGGACGGATCATCGGCATCGAGCCGGGCACCGGGGAGATGACCCTGCTGAAGACGAAGGTGCTGCCCGGTTACGGCCTGGACAAGGAGTACAAGGTCGTCGACGGCTCCACCCCCGCGATGCTCGCCGAGCTCAAGCGCGCCTACGCCAAGAAGCAGCCGGTCGCCGTCGTCCTCTGGTCGCCGCACTGGGCCTACAGCGAGTACGGGCTCACCAAGCTGAAGGACGACAAGAAGCTCTTCGGCGAGGGCAACACGATCCGCACCATCTCCAGCCGGACGTTCCCGGAGCAGTATCCGCAGCTCACAAAGTGGATCAAGGGCTTCACCATGAGCGAGGACGAACTGGGCAGCCTGGAGAACGAGATCAAGACCACGGGCAAGGGGCACGAGGAGGCCGCCGTGGCCGCCTGGCTGAAGCAGCACCCGGACATCGTGGACCGGATGACTCCGCAGTAGTCCCGGTGGCCGGCGGGCCGTGACGGCCCGTGGAGGGTTTTGGACAACCGCCCCGCCGGTTCTTATGCCCTGACACCCGGGGGCGTCGAACACTATTTCGACGCCCCCGGGTGTCGTTGTCGCTGGTCCGGGCCCCGGGGAGGGGCGCACCGGGAGGCGGGGCGGCTCGTCCGGTGGCGCGAAGAGTGACGCTCACCACCCTTGTATGTGACACCGATGTGACGGGCGCATGAAACGGTTTGCCGAACATGCGTAGGGTGCAGACAACTCGACAGAAGCGGCGCACCCGGCGAACCATGGGACGGCGGCACATCCGCCGCACAGAGCGACGGACCGACGAGCGAGGGAGGGAGCCGGAGCGATGGGCGACCACAAAGAACAGCCTCTTCGGGTGGGCGCGGCCGTCCGGCGGCGGCGCCGGACGCTGGAGCTCACCCTCGCCGTCGTGGCCGGACGCAGCGGTCTGTCCGTCCCCTTCCTGAGCCAGGTCGAGAACGAGCGGGCCCGTCCGAGCCGGCCCTCCCTGGAACGGATCGCCGACGCCCTGGGCACCACCGCGGCCGAACTGCTCGCGGCGGCCGACCCGGCGTGCAGTGTGGAGGTGCTGCGCGCCGACGACGCCGACCACACCGACGTCCCGCCGGGACCGCCCCGGGTGCGCCCCCTGGTGCGGGGCCACCATCAGCTGCATGCGATGGAGTTCATCGGCGATCACGACGAGGGGCGTGAATTCCAGCACCGCAACGACGAGTTGATGTACGTCGTGGACGGCGCCGTCGAGGTCGAGGCGGAGGGCAGGGCGTACCGGCTCGGGCGCGGCGACACGCTGTATCTCAGCGGGGGAGTGCGCCATCGCTGGCGGGCGACCGTGCCCGAGACCCGGGTCCTGGTGGTCGCGGTCGCGGATCACATCGAGGCGCTCGAGGAGCGGGCCCGCCGGCGCTGACCCCGGGCACCCGGCGCCGTCGTGCGGGGGCCGGTTCGGTGCGGTGACGTCCCGGCCGGAGGACGTCCGTCGGGACTGCCGTGCCGGAAGGCCCTGCTGGAATACTGGGCGCATGCCCGATGCCCCCTGCTGGTCCGGCCACCCGGTCCGCGTGTCTCTGCTGCCGCCGTACCCGTCCGAGCGGCGGCCGACGGTCCCCGGCCCGAGGGCGGAGCGCAGGCCATGACGCGTGTCGTCTCGCTGGTGCCGTCGCTGACCGAGGCCGTGGCCGCGTCCGTGCCCGGGGCCCTGGTCGGCGCGACCGACTGGTGCAGTCATCCTGCGGACCTCGACGTCGTCCGGATCGGCGGCACCAAGAACCCGAAGGTGGAGCGGATCGTGGGGCTGGCCCCCGATCTGGTGCTCGCCAACGAGGAGGAGAACCGCGGGCCGGACCTCGCCGCGCTGCGCGAGGCGGGCCTGGAGGTCCTGGTCACCGAGGTGCGGGACGTACCCCAGGCCTTCACCGAACTGGAGCGGGTGGTCACCGCGTGCGGGGCGCCCGGCTCGCCGCGCTGGCTGGACCGGGCCCGCGCTGCCTGGGCGGACCTTCCGGTGCCCGCGGCCCGCACCACCGCCGTGGTCCCCGTCTGGCGGCGGCCCTGGATGGTGCTGGGCCGGGACACCTTCGCCGGGGACGTCCTGGCCCGGCTCGGTGTCGACCATCTCTACGCCACACACCAGGAGCGCTATCCCCGCATCCCTCTTCAGGAGCTGCGGGCGGCGGCACCCGACCTGGTGGTGCTGCCCGACGAGCCCTACCGCTTCACGGCCGAGGACGGCCCGGAGGCGTTCGAGGGGACGCCGTGCGCGCTGGTCAGCGGGCGCCATCTCACCTGGTACGGTCCCTCGCTCGCGGAGGCCCCCCGCATGATCAGCGAGGCGCTGCGAGCAGCTTGCCGCTGACGACTCCCCGGCCGGTGCCCACGGCGGCCGCGGCCCAGGCCGAGACCAGCAGCAGATACAGGACGACCGCGAGCCCGTCGAGGACCACGAGCCCGGTGCGCCGGGCCAGCGCCTCCACGCCCGTGACACAGGTGCCGACCGGGAAGGTGAACGCCCACCAGGTCATCGCGAACCCCATGCCGCGCCGCCGGGCCCGCACCACCAGCGCGACGGCCAGCGCCAGCCACATCAGGGCGAAGCCCAGCGTCGGGATCCCGTAGAGCACGGCGAACACCCCGAAGCCCCGGTCGAAGGGGGCCGGGACCACTCCCGGCGCGGCGTTCGCGGCCGCTGCCACGGCGGTCGTGGACTGACCCAGCGGGCCGAGCACCAGGAACAGCGTCGGGGTCAGGGGCAGCGGCAGCGGGCCCGTGGTGATCAGCCGGGCGAGGATCAGCGGCAGCATCGCCAGGGTGGCCAGCAGGCTCAGCCCGAACATCGCGAAGCCGGCGAACAGCAGGGTCTCGCGGGCCTGTCCTGCGGGCAGATGCGGGACCAGCAGCGGGGCCTGGGCCGCGGAGACCATGGGGGCGACCAGCGGCAGCAGCCAGACGGGGGCGGCCTGGCCCGGCTCGATGCGATGCCGGGCGACCATCAGATACGGCACGGCGACGGCGGCGGCGAGACCGATCACGGTGCCCGCCGTGAACAGGACGGTGTCCAGGGCGAGGGCCGGGCCCGCACCGATCCAGTCCCGGCCGACGGTCAGGGCGCCGCCGCCCACGGCGAGCAGGGCCATGGCCAGACAGCCGTAGAAGGGGGCCATGGCAGGGTCCAGGAGATGGGCGCGCGCCTGGTCGCGGTGGTGGATCCAGTGCAGGGCGCGGGCGCCGAGGAGCACCGCGAGCAGGACGAGGGAGAGCGCCCAGACAGCCGCGCAGAGGGGCCGTTGCCCGGGAAAGCCCATGGACTCGGGCAGTCCGGCACCGGCCGTCGCCACGATCGCGGTGCCCATCACGGAGGCGTACCAGTTCGGACCCAGGTACCGGACCGGGGCGGCGCGCCGGGTACGGAGAGGGGCAGGACGGGGCGGGGCTGCGGTGACCATGCCTTGTACGGTCCCCCAGGAAGGCGCCCCTCACCAGGGAGTACGTGTCTATGGGGGCATAAGCTGGGCTGATGAGCTACGGCGATGGCAAGGGGTTCCCGGCGGTCGGACTGGCGCACCGGGTGCCGGATCTGGGCGCGCTGGAGCTGCTGCTCGCCGTGGCGCGGCTGGGCAGCCTGGGGCGGGCCGCCCGGGAGCTGGGGATCACCCAGCCCGCGGCCAGCAGCCGTATCCGGTCGATGGAGCGGCAGTTGGGCATGGCCCTGGTGGACCGCTCGCCCCGGGGCTCGCGGCTGACCGCGGCCGGGGCGCTGGTCACCGACTGGGCGCGGCGGATCATGGAGGCGGCGGAGGCGTTCGACGCGGGGGCGCAGGCGCTGCGGGGCCGACGGGACTCCCGGCTGCGGGTGGCGGCGAGCATGACGATCGCGGAGTATCTGCTGCCCGGCTGGCTGATCGCGCTGCGCGCCCGGCGGCCGGACACCGCGGTGACGCTGCTGGCCGGGAACTCCGCCGCGGTCGCGGAACGCCTGCTCGCCGACGAGGCCGACCTGGGTTTCGTCGAGGGACTCACGGTGCCCGCCGGTCTGGACACGGCGGTCGTCGCCCGTGACCGGCTGATCGTGGTGACGGCGCCGGGACACCCCTGGGCGCGGCGCCGTACTCCGCTGTCGGCCGGGGAACTGGCCTCGGCCCCCCTCATCCTCCGGGAGGAGGGCTCGGGCACCCGCCAGGTCCTGGACGCCGCGCTGGGCGGACTGGCCCGACCGCTGCTGGAACTGTCCTCGACCACCGCCGTCAAGGCATCCGCGGTGAGCGGCGCGGGCCCGGCGGTCCTGAGTGAACTGGTCGTGGGTGAGGAGCTCGCAGCCCGCCGCCTGGTGAGCGTCCCGGTCGCGGACGTGCGACTGGACCGCTCGCTGAGGGCGGTGTGGCGCACCGGCCACCGCCCGGCGGGACCGGGCCGGGACCTGCTGGGGCTGACGCGGGGGTAGCGCCGTTCCTCCAGCTCGTGCGGGGCTCGCGGGCCCCGGTCACGAGCTGTCGCACCCTCGTCAGGGTGCGTTCGGGCCGGTGACGATCGGGCCGTTGCGGCGGGCGTCGACCGGAGCGGCGACGGGGGCCGTGGTGACCAGGGCCAGCGTGGCACAGCAGACGGCCAGCACGGGAAGGAGCACCCGGGGGCGCCACGGCGAGGTGCGCACGGGACGCTCGACCAGTCGGTAGCCGATCGCGGAGAGCAGGACGGACATGCAGAGGGCCATGGACGCCTTCGCTCCCTGGCTCCATTCCGGGCGGTTGACGACGAGGTAGATCCATACGGGCCAGTGCCACAGATAGAGCCCGTAGCTGCGGTGCCCGAGCCAGAGGAGCGGGCGGCACGACAGCGCCTTCCGGAACCGCTCTCCATGGGCGACGGCATCGATCAACGCGGCTGCCGCAAGCCCCGCCAGCGGCAGCTGCCAGGAGTAGAAGGCGGCCGAGCCGATGTCCGCGGTGCACCACAGCCAGCCGAGGACCGCCACCGCCGGCCAGCAGAACCGGGAGAACAGACCCGGGCGGAACGCGATGGCGGCGCCCAGCAGCAGCGCCCCGGCCCGGGTGTCGGTGCCCAGATAGGCGCGATCGGGGTCGCCGGGCAGATAGAGAAGGTACGCCAGCAGATAGCAGACCGCGGCAGCCGCGAGAAGAAGCAGCTGGGGGCGGCGGATCCGTCCGGTGCCCCAGGTGGTGAGCGCGAACAGCAGAAGAGGCCAGACGAGATAGAACTGTTCCTCGACGGCCAGCGACCACAGATGGTTCAGCGGGGCCTGCTCCTGGGTCACGTCCCAGTAGCCGACGTGTCCGAGGACCGCGTACCAGTTGGATGTGTAGGTCAGGGCCGCCAGCGTCTGGGCGTTCACGGTGTGACGCAGTCCCACCGGACGCTGGAGAAGCATCCACACCTGGACGGCTGCGACCACGAGCAGGACGGCGGGCAGGAGCCGTCTGACCCGCCGGAACCAGAAGCTCCCCAGCGAGGGGCGTGGGGTTCGGGCTCGTTCGGTCAGCAGCAACCGGGTGATGACGAACCCCGAGATGACGAAGAACAGATCGACGCCGAGGAATCCGCCGCCCAGCCCGGTCCCGTAGTGGAACGCCATGACCGCGGCGACGGCGACGGCCCGCAGTCCGTCGATCGAATCGATTCTCTTGGGGGCGGGCTCTCCTCGGGCGGTGACCGGACGCTGTTCGAGGGCCAGCGACACCTCAGGCACCGTCCTTGGTGAACATCGCGTTCAGAGCCCAGTTGGCCAGCCGTGCGCGGGCGGGTTTGGTGGGGTGCTCGGTGGGGTCGTAGACCTGTGTCCCCGCGAGGACCTGGGGACAGCCGTCGTCGTTGCACAACTGGCCGCGCAGATCCAGAAGCCGCACACCGGGATGTTTCGCCGAGGCTTCCCGGAGGACCCGGTTCATCACCAGAGCGGAGGAACGGTACTTCGGATGACCGGCCTGCTGCGACGTCATCAGATACAACGGGGTGTTCCGCTCGGTCAGAAGGGAGATCGCCTGGTTCAGCCGGTCCCGGAAGGCCGTCTCGTGGGCGGGCGAGGTGAGATCGTGGGCCTCCTTGTCGCCTGCCAGCCGCTGCGGGGTGACATCCCAGAAGCCGACGGTCAACAAGATGGCATCGGGCTTGTACTTCTGCAGATACGAGGGCCACCGGGTGGGCCACTTGCGACATGCCTCCGGCGTCTCCTTGCCCACGGGCAGCAGGATTCCGCAGCCGCCGAGTCCCGCGTTCACGACGGTGTTGCGAGAGGCCCCGACCTCGCTCATGCCCTGACCGATACTGGCGGACCAGGAGTCCCCCACCACCAGTACGGTCTTCCCGGTCACCGCGGGGGAGAGCGAACCGGAGCCGAGACGGGGAACCGCTGCCCCGTAGTGGGGTTCACCGGCAGGGCCCGGGGCGGCCTCGGAACGACTCGTCGTCGTGTGCCGCTCCCCGTGCTGCGCAGCGCAACCGCACGCCAGCACCGTGATCACTCCGGCGACGCCGAGACGGCGAATTCTTCCTCGCACCATGATTACCCACCTGGATTCTCGGGAGTCCGTCGTCGTCGGACGGCGTTGCCGATCGGGAGATTAGTCGTCCGGGTGCTGTGCCGAGTTCTGGCGCGCCCATCGGTGCAGTCATCCGGAGGCGGTTTCCGGACGGCTTGGGCCGATCCGGTGAAACACGGCACCATCGGGTCGCGCCGGGCGGTCGTCCAGTTTCCCACCGGTACGCTCCGAGGTCGTTGTCCGAGTTATCGGAACCTGTCGACGAATTGCGTGCTTCCTTTCTCCGGAGGGATTGGCGAAAATGCTTGTGTGTCAGGTGTTGAAAGGTGTCTCCCTGTGCCTGGCAGGCAGTATTTCCGGCTGGTCGGACGGCGTCCCCGGCGTTGCTCATGAACTGGGGCAGGCACGCTCGCCCATTCCCTGCTATGCGGCTCCGTGCTCGTACCCCGAAGCGCCTCGGTCCGCGCGTAACACCGGTCTCCCTCCCTGGGGGCAGCCCACCCTGCTGCCGGGTGCGGAAGGGAAGAAGGTGCTGGTCGTCGGCGACTCCTGGGCGCGGGACGCGGCTTCCGGGATCGCTGCGGCCTTTCATGGAAAGGGGCAGGTCAAGGACGCCTCGGTGCTCGCCTGCGGGATCCGCAAGCCGATCAATCCGATGCCGAACCGGCACTGTCCGGACTGGGAGCGCGAGTGGCCCGCCCTGATGGACAAGGTGCGTCCGGACGCGGTTCTGCTGAGCGTCCAGTGGGATGCGGCCGAGCAGCAGATCGACCCGGGTGGCAAGCCGGTGACGATTCGCGACGACAAGGCGCGGAAGAGGTTTGTGGTCAATCTTGACCGGGCCGTCCGGATCCTCTCGCGGCGGGGAACTCCGGTCTATGTCTTCGGGTCCACCTTCGCGCATGTCCCGGGCTCGGTCGCGGTCCTGCTGTCCGGGATTCTCCTGGAATTCAGCAAGAAGTATCCCGGGGTGCACTACCTGGATATCTATCACCAGCTCTGCAATGACCTGAACCAATGCCCGAAGAAGATGTCGGGGGTGCCCGTCTACGGTACCGACGTGCACACCAGCAAGGAAACCAAAGTGCGCCTCGGCAATTGGATTCTCAATTCGATGTTCCATCGGTAGGCGGCGTGCGGCGACGAGGTGAATGAACAATCGAAGAGGCTGGAGTCTGTGGAATGCTTGGTGTGAAACTCGTGCGGGCGGCCGGCCCGGGACTGCTGGTGGCCGCTCTGCTGACGCTGCCGATGTCCGCGCACGCGGCTGACGGGGGCTTCTACTGGAGCACCTCCGGGGTGGGCGGCCAGGACGGAGCGCTGTCCTCCCCGAAGTCGGGCCGCTGCTACTCCCTCAGGGGCGACAACCCCCCGTTCTATGCGTCGAACTACACCGGCTGGACGGTGCGTTCGTACCGCTCCAAAGGCTGTAAGGGCGCCGTCCAGAGCACCATCGAGCCTGGTGCCGTGGGGCACGTCTACAAATATGTGAAGTTCGGGTAGTGCCGGGGCGTCGGCGGGGCCGGCCGGAGCGTGCCGTCAACCGTCGGACGCGGCGCGGACCAGGGCCCGCATCACCCGGAGGTCCTCCGCCATCTCCGGATGCCACTGCACCCCCAGCACCCAGCGGGCAGCGGGGAGTTCGACGGCCTCCACCGTGCCGTCCGCCGAGTGCGCCGACGCCACCAGTCCCTCGCCGAGACGGTCCACGGCCTGGTGGTGGGAGGTCGGCACGACGGTCTCCTCCGGGACGGCGGCGGCGTACCGGGTGCCCGGCACCGGTACGACCGGATGACGGCCGAAGACCCCGGCGACGTCCGCCGTGTGCCCGTCGAGATGCTGGACGAGTGTGCCGCCGAGGGCGATGTTCAGCAACTGCATCCCCCGGCAGATGCCGAGCAGCGGGGTGCCGGACGCCAGCGCCGCCTCGATCAGGGCGAGTTCCCAGGCGTCCCGCTCGGTGGCGGGCGGCCCGGTGCGCGGGGAGCGGGGTGCGCCGTAGCGTGCGGGGTCGACGTCCGGGCCGCCCGCGATCACCAGGCCGTCCAGCCGGGCCACGGCCGCCGCCGCATGCGCCGGGTCGTCCGGCGGCAGCATCGCGACCAGCCCGCCGGCCCGTCGCACCAGCAGGGGGTAGCCCGTCGGCAGCAGCGCCGCGTCCAGCTCCCAGACGCCCCAGCGCGTACCGGTCTCCCAGTAGGTGCTCACACCGATCAGCGGCCGTCCGGACACAGGGACCTCCCGGGATTTCCATGGTGCACGGGCATACCTTTGCGGAGTGAGGGGCGCCGTATCAAGGCCGAGGTGCGACCGGGGCGCCATGACGCCGTCGTCAGGCCAGAAAGCCCCGGAGCAGCGCCGCCGTGCCCGCGCAGTGCTCCCGCATCATCTCCCGCGCGCCGTCCGCGTCCCCGTCGAGCACCGCCTCCACCAGCGCCTCGTGCTGCCGCTGCGAGTGCTCCAGATTCCGTACCAGCAGCGGGATGCAGTCCAGAAGGTCGTTCACCGTCGCCCTGACCGCCGCGTACTGCGCCGTGAGCGACGGCGATCCGCACAGTTCGGCCAGGGTGAGGTGCAGCAGGGTGTCCCGGCGCCGGTACTCCGTCAGCGGTGCCTCCCGGGTGCCCGCCAGCGCCGTGCGCAGCCGCCCGGCCTGCTCCGCCGTGAGGCCCCCGGCCGCGCACAGCCCGGCCGCCCCCACCTCCAGCACCTCCCGGAAGCGCAGCGCGTCCTCGATGTCGATCCGCCCGATCCGCCGGCGCAGCTCGTCCTCCCCGGCCGCGCCCCCGGACACCCGTACGAAGGTGCCGCCGTAGCGCCCGCGCCGCGACTCGACCAGACCCTGCTCCTGGAGCACCTTCAGCACCTCGCGCAGCGTCACCCGGCTGATGCCCAGCCGCTCCGCCAACTCCCGCTCCGCGGGCAGTCGTTCGCCGTCCGGCACCAGCCCGAGGCGGACCACCTGGAGGATCTGCTCCAGCGCCTCCTCGAAGCCGTTGCCCGCCCGCACCGGCCGCAGGACCGGGGCCAGCCGGTCCCGTGGGCCGTCGCGGTCTCCGTCGGGTTCCGCCCGCGACATGGCCGCGCCCCCTTCCCAGCCAATGGTTCGCAGCCATACCTTAGACCGACCGCCCCCTGTGCCGGTCGGTCTTATGACCCTCGGCGGACCGAAGGAGACCCTCCGTGGCACACCGCACACCACCGCTCGCCGTCGAGGAGCTGCACGCCCTCGTCGCGGGCGGCGAGATCGACACCGTGGTCCTGGCCTTCCCCGACATGCAGGGCCGTCTCCAGGGCAAGCGGTTCGGCGCGCGCTTCTTCCTCGACGAGGTCCTGGAGCACGGCACGGAGAGCTGCGCCTATCTCCTCGCGGTCGACGCCGAGATGAACCCGGTCGACGGCTATGAACTGGCCTCCTGGGACCGCGGCTACGGCGACGTCGCCCTGCACCCGGACCTGAGCACCCTGCGCCGGGCGCCCTGGAACGAGGCCACCGCGCTGGTCATCGCCGATGTCGCCTGGAGCGACGGCTCACCCGTGGTAGCCGCCCCCCGCCGGATCCTGCGCCGCCAGCTCGACCGCCTCGCCGCCCTCGGACTCGGCGCCCGGGTCGGCACCGAGCTGGAGTTCATCGTCTTCAAGGACTCCTACGAACAGGCCTGGGAGGCGGACTACCGGGGACTCACCCCGGCCAACCGGTACAACGTCGACTACTCCGTGCTCGGCGCGGGACGCGTCGAGCCCCTGATGCGCCGCATCCGCACCGAGATGGAGGGCGCCGGACTCACCGTCGAGTCCTCCAAGGGAGAGTGCAACCCCGGCCAGCACGAGATCACCTTCCGCTACGACGAGGCCCTGGTCACCTGCGACCAGCACGCGATCTACAAGACCGGCGCCAAGGAGATCGCGGCCCAGGAGGGCGTCTCGATCACCTATATGGCCAAGTACAACGAGCGTGAGGGCAACTCCTGCCACATCCACTTCTCGCTGGTGGACGAGCACGGCGCCACCGTCATGGCCGGCACCCCCGACGACCCCGGCGGAATGTCGGAGACCATGCGGCACTTCCTCGCCGGGCAGCTCGCCGCCCTTCGCGACTTCTCGCTGCTCTACGCGCCGGGCATCAACTCCTACAAGCGGTTCCAGCCCGGCTCCTTCGCCCCGACCGCGGTCGCCTGGGGACACGACAACCGCACCTGTGCGCTGCGGGTCGTCGGCCGCGGCCGCTCGCTGCGCTTCGAGAACCGGATGCCCGGCGGTGACGTCAACCCGTATCTCGCGGTCGCCGGAATGGTCGCGGCCGGACTGTACGGCATCGAGCAGAAGCTGGAGCTGCCCGAGCCGTGCCCGGGAAACGCCTACGCCGCCACGTACGAGCGGGTGCCCACCACCCTGCGCGAGGCCGCCGACCTCTGGGAGACCAGCCCCCTCGCCGAGGCCGCCTTCGGCCATGAGGTGGTCGCCCACTACCGCAACATGGCCCGCGTCGAGCTGGCCGCCTTCGACGCCGCGGTGACCGACTGGGAGCTGCGCCGCTCCTTCGAACGGATGTAAGGGGGCCTGCCGTGTCCGACCAGCCCTTGCGGACCGTCCCGTACGAGCCGGAGCTCCGGGTGCTGAATCCCGCCACCGAGGAGGTCGTCGCCACCGTCCCCGCCGCCACCGCCGAGGACGTCGACGCGGCCGTCGCACGGGCGGCGAAGGCGCAGTCCGGGTGGGCCGCGCTCGCACCCGGCGACCGTGCCCGGACGCTGCGCCGCTTCGCCGCCACCGTCGACGCGCACCTCGAGGAGCTGGCGTGGCTGGAGGTGCGGGAGGCCGGACATCTGATCGGCGACGCCCGCTGGGAGGCGGCCAACGTCCGTGATCTGCTCGACTACGCGGCCGGGGGAGTGGAGCGGCTCACCGGCCGTCAGATCCCGGTCCAGGGGGGCCTGGACGTCACCGTCCTCGAACCGCTCGGTGTGGTCGGCGTGATCGCGCCCTGGAACTTCCCGATGCCGATCGCCGCATGGGGTACGGCGCCGGCGCTCGCGGCGGGCAACGCGGTGCTCCTCAAACCCGCCGAGACCACCCCGCTCACCGCGCTGCGCCTGGCCGAACTGGCCCTCGACGCGGGCCTCCCGGAGGGCCTGTTCCAGGTGCTCCCCGGCCATGGTCCCGTCGCGGGCGACGCACTCGTCGAGCACCCGGAGGTGGCGAAGATCGTCTTCACCGGTTCCACGGCCGTGGGCAGACAGGTGGCGGCGAAGGCCTCCGCCCGGCTCAAGCGGGTCACCCTCGAACTCGGCGGCAAGAGCCCCAACATCGTCTTCGCCGACGCCGACCTCGAGACCGCCGCTGCCGCCGCCCCGATGTCCTTCCTCGACAACGCCGGACAGGACTGCTGCGCCCGCACCCGCATCCTGGTCCAGCGCTCGGTCCACGACCGCTTCCTCGAACTGCTCGCCCCCGCCGTCGAGTCGTTCCCGGTCGGCGACCCGGCCGACGAGCGGACCCGGATGGGCCCGCTGATCTCCGGGTCCCAGCTCCGGCGGGTGCGTTCGTACGTCCCCGACGACGCCCCCGGTATCCGCGGCAAGGCCCCCGAGGGGCCCGGCTTCTGGTTCCCGCCCACCGTGCTCACCGGGGTCGACCCGGACGCCCGGGTGGCCGTCGAGGAGGTGTTCGGGCCGGTCGCCGTGGTGCTGCCCTTCGAGGACGAGGCCGACGCGGTCCGCCTCGCCAACGCCACCCCGTACGGGCTCTCCGGCTCCCTGTGGACCCGGGACATCGGCCGTGCGCTGCGCGTCTCCGGGGCCGTCCGCGCGGGCAATCTGTCCGTCAACTCCCACTCCAGCGTCCGCTACTGGACCCCCTTCGGCGGCTGCAAACAGTCCGGGATCGGCCGCGAACTCGGCCCGGACGCGCTCACCGCCTTCACCGAGACCAAGAACGTCTTCATCAGCACGGAGGGCCCCGCACAGTGACCGCATCCAGGACCACCTCCCCCGCCGTGTCCGGCGAGGACATCGTCTGCCGACGGCTCGTCGGCCGTACCGCCGTGGTCACCGGTGCCGGCAGCGGCATCGGACGCGCCACCGCGCGCCGGCTCGCCTCCGAGGGGGCCCATGTGGTCTGTGCCGACATCGACGAGACCCGCGGCAAGGCCGCCGCCGAGGAGACCGGCGGGCTGTTCGTCCGGACCGATGTCACCGACGCCGAGCAGGTCGAGGCGCTCTTCGGCACCGCCCAGGACACCTATGGCTCCGTCGACATCGCCTTCAACAACGCGGGCATCTCACCGCCCGACGACGACTCCATCCTGGAGACCGGCCTCGAGGCCTGGAGAAGGGTCCAGGAGGTCAATCTGACCTCCGTCTATCTGTGCTGCAAGGCCGCCATCCCCCATATGCGGCGCCAGGGCAGGGGCTCCATCATCAACACGGCGTCCTTCGTGGCCCGTATGGGGGCGGCCACCTCGCAGATCTCCTACACCGCCTCCAAGGGCGGGGTCCTCGCCCTGTCCCGTGAACTGGGCGTGCAGTTCGCCCGGGAGGGCATCCGGGTCAACGCCCTGTGCCCCGGGCCGGTCAACACCCCGCTGCTCCAGGAGCTGTTCGCCAAGGACCCCGAGCGGGCCCGGCGCCGCCTGGTCCACATCCCGGTCGGCCGGTTCGCCGAGGCCGAGGAGATCGCCGCGGCGGTGGCCTTTCTCGCCAGCGACGACTCCTCCTTCGTGAACGCCACCGACTTCCTGGTGGACGGCGGGATCTCGGGCGCCTATGTCACCCCTCTCTGAGGGAGGAGGAGCCCGACGGCCTTGCCCCGGCGGGCGGTTGACCCTCGGGAAAGTCCTGCCCGGCGGGCCGGGTCAGCCGTCGGGCCGGGTCAGCCGTCGGGCGATTCCTGTGGGCTTGTGTCGGCCCGGCGCCGGGGGAGCCCGATGTGGTGGAAGGTCACCGTCAGACCGATCACCCCGTAGCCGGTGAGGACGGCTCCCTGCAGCAGCAGTTCGCGCTGGTGCTGCGCGCGCAGATTCAGGGCCTCTTCGAAGGTCTGGCTGCCGGTCCGGTGCTGTCCGTCGTACCGGGTGCAGGTCTGCCCGGGGCGCAGGTGACTTCCCGGGGTCTCCTCCCCGTCCTCCCCCTCGAGGATGCCCGCGCACGTCGGATCCCCCGAGGCGGGCAGGGCACCGGCCAGCTGGAACAGACCCCAGCCGATCGGCAGCAGAAAGAGCAGGGCCAGTCGTCGTGTGAACAGCTCGGTGCGGCTGAGGTGTTCTCGTGGTTTCGGGGCACGGAAGAACATGCGGTCGCAGCGTACCGCCCGGGGCCGGACCGAACCATTCCCGTGCTGCGGCGGCCCCCGGCGCTTTCGGAACACGCCCTAGAGTGAGGGGGTGAGCAGTACGCCCCCGCCCGGCTGGTACCGCGATCCGTCGTACCCGCTCACCGAACGCTGGTGGGACGGGACCGCGTGGACCGATCACCGGCGTCAGCCCGGGACACCCGCACCGCCCATGGCGCCGGCGGAGCCACCGCGCCGCGGGGGGTCCCGTCGTGCCAGGGCGATCGCGCTGACGTCCGCCGGGGTGGTGCTGGCCACGGCGATCGTCGCCGGAGCGGTCGCCCTCGGCCGGGACCGCGGGGAAGCCGCGCCGTCCACCTCCCCGCCCGCGGCGGGGACCTCCGCCCCCGGCAGCGAGCAGCCCTCGCCGTCCGCCGCCACGGACCCGGGCGTCGTCGTGGACCACCTCAACGGGGTCACCTTCCCCGTGCTCGACGGCTGGGCCGCGCCCGACAGCTTCTCCGAGGACGATGCGGTACTGATCACCCCGGGCACCTACGACTGCCCCGGCGACCCCGGCCTCTGCCGGCACGGCCGGGTGCTCTCGCGCACCGCAGCGATCGGCGAGGACCCCTCCCCGCAGGCGCTCGCCGAGGGTGACATCGAGGCCGCCGCGAAGTCGCAGTTCGACCGCGACGGGGTCGGCAACCGGCCCCACGGGGGCATCACTTCCCACCACGTGGTGAAGACGGGGCAGGTGGCGGTCGCGGGCCGTGCCGGGTACTTCGTGCGCTGGCGCGTCATCACCGCGAAGGGGCCCGGAGGCTACGTCCAGTCGCTGGCCTTCCCCTCCAGCACGGGCTCCCAGGCACCGGTCATCGTCCGCTTCGCCTTCGACGCGGGCCCCGACGGGCCCCCGCTCTCCGACATGGACCGGATCACCAAGGGAATCCGGTCCGTCGGGGACACGGCGACCGGCGGGGGAGTGGGCAGCAGCATCGGCCCCTCGCACTGACGTCCGGCCGCACGCCGCGGGGCGTCACAGGAAGGTACGGCCCTCGCCGCGATACGTCGGCACGGTCGCCGTCACCTGGTCGCCCTCGACCAGGTGCAGCACCTCGAAACGCTCGCACAACTCGCCCGCCTTGGCGTGCCGGAACCACACCTTGTCCCCGATGAGAAGGTCGTCGGCGGGGGCGCCCAGCAGGGGTGTCTGCACCTCGCCCGGCCCCTCCTGAGGGTCGTACGCCAGACCCTCGGGCAGATACGGGACGGGCAGCCGGTCGCGCCCGGCGGGGCCCGACGCCGGATAGCCGCCGCCCAGCACGGTCACCACCCCGACGCCGGGCCTGCGGACGACCGGCTGGGCGAACAGCGCGGCCGGACGCCCCCGGAACGAGGAGTAGTTGTCGAACAGCCTCGGCATGTACAGCCCGGAGCCCGCGGCTATCTCGGTCACCGCGTCCTCCGCCGCCGTGTACTGCACACTGCCCGTACCGCCGCCGTTGACGAACTCCAGATCCGGCGCCACGGCCCGTACGGCGTCCACCACTTCGGCGCGCCGCCGCGCGAGCTCCCTGCGGGCGGCGGTCTGCATCAGCCGGACGGCCCCGGAGCGCAGCGGGCGCCCGGCCACCGCGTCGCCGACACCGGCGACATGGCCCTCGTACGCCATGATCCCCACCAGCCGGAAACCGGGGCTGCGGGCCACGCTCCGGGCCAACTCGGCCATCTGGGCGGGGGAGTGCAGCGGTGAGCGCCGTGCGCCCACCCTCACCCGGCCGCCCAGCAGCTTCAGCGAGGTGTCCAACTCCAGGCAGACCCGCACCACTTCACCGCGGCTGCGGCGGGCGTCGTCGATCAGGCGCAGCTGGGCCGGGTCGTCGACCATCACCGTGACGGCGGCGGCGAGCTCGGGGTCGCCGGTCAGCTCGGCGAAACCCTGCCGGTCGGCCGAGGGGTAGGCGAGCAGGACGTCGTCGAAACCGGCCCTGGCCAGCCACAGGGACTCGGCGAGGGTGAAGGACATGACCCCCGAGAAACCGTCCCGGGCCAGGACGCGTCGGAGCAGGGCACGGCACCGCACGGACTTGGTCGCGACGCGCACCGGCTTGCCCGCTGCCCTGCGCAGGACGTCGTCGGCGTTGGCGTCGAACGCCTCCAGGTCCACGATCGCGAGGGGGGCGTCGAGAGAGGCGGTGGCCCGGTCGTAGCGGGCCCGGTCTGCGGCGCGGGCAGTCATGACCGCAGCCTGCCAGACGCGATTACCGCAGGGTAGGGGGATGTTCCGGGCAGATGCCCCGGTGCTGCGGACCGGTGCCCGCGCGGGGCCGTTCAACCCGTAGAGTGACGCGCACGTGGGGAAGCGTCGGCTCCGCCCGGGTACGCACGTCTGGGATGGGCGTCCGGCCGCGCGGGTATGCCTGCCCAGGACGGGTGACGGCCCCGCACCACGCAGACCGGCCGCTCCCGACGGGCGGCCGGACCCCCGGGCGGACCCCGGGGCGGCCCGGCCACAACGAAACGGGGGGTGCATGAGCACGGAAGCGCGCCGCGCCTCCTTCCCGCCGCGCCCCGCGACCCCGCCCATGGACCACACCGCTCCCGCCCCCCAGAACCCACCGGGGTCGGCACCCCCCGACACAGAAACGATCCCGCCCCGCCCCAGCCACCCCCCGACTGCGGGAACCACGCCCCACCCGGGCGCCCCCGTCCCCGGCCAGGCGTCGTCCGCCGGTCGGTCGCAGGTGCCGCAGCGACCCGAACAGCGGCTCGGTGCGGGGGAGTCGGAGCGTCCGGCACCCGGCCAGGTGCCGTCCGCCCGTAGGGCCCCGGTGCCGTCGGGTCCGGAACGGCCGTCGATGGCGGGGGACATGTCCGGGCTGGGCGCTCCTGTGACCGGGCAGACGCCCTCTGCGGGCCCCTCGTCGGTTTCGTCGCGCTTCGACCAGGCGCGTGCGGCGGGAGACCCCTCTCGCCTCGGTGCCCCCGTGTCGGATCAGGCGTCGCCCCCCGGCCGGTCCCCGGTGCGGCTCGGTGCGGGGGAGTCGGAGCGTCCGGCACCCGGCCAGGTGCCGTCCGCCCGTAGGGCCCCGGTGCCGTCGGGTCCGGAACGGCCGTCGATGGCGGGGGAGATGTCCGGGCCGGGCGCCCCTGTGACAGGGCAGACGTCGTCCGTGGGCCCTTCCTCGGTTTCGTCGCGCTTCGAGCAGACGCGTGCGGCGGGGGACGGCTTTCGCCCAGGCGCCCCCGTGTCGGGTCAGGTGCCGTCCGCCCGCAGGGCCTCCGTGCCGGCGCGGCCCGAACAGCCGCCGGTGGTGCGGGACATGTCGCGCCCCGGCGCTCCCGTCCCGGCTCAGGCGTCGTCCGTCGGCCCGTCCCCGGTCCCGCCGCGGCCCGAGCAGCCGCCCACGGCAGGGGGGCTGCCCCGGCAGGGCGGCCCCGCCGGACCGCCCTCCGCGGACCGCGGGGGTTCCTCGGAGCGTCTGCTTCCGCCCCACCCCGAGCGGTCGCACGAGGGGCGGAGCGGAGCGTTCGGCCCGCCCCCGCCCATGGCCTCCGCGCGCTTCCCGGACGCGCCCCCGACGGGCGACGGCACCGCGCCCAGCGGCGTGCCGGTGCCCGCCGACGGGATCGTCGAGACCACCGCACGCCTGCGGCAGCCGTACGACGAGACCGGGGTCGTCCGCCCCTCCGTGACCCTCGCCCGGCCCGACACCCGTGACATCGACACCCTGCGCCCCCGGGGCCTCGGCGGGCGTCCGCCCCGGGCCGCCGCGGCCGCCGCCTGTCTGGTGCTCGGCCTCGGGCTCATCGGCGGTGCCGTCACCGGCAGTTGGCTCACCGGGGACGACCCGCAGGACGAGGCGCGCGGCCCGTTCGCCGTCGCCTCGGGCGCCTGGCACAACCTCCCCGTCGACCAGCTCTTCCCGGCGGCCGTCGACGGCCCTGAGGCGGGTCCCGGCGGTGCCCACCGCAGCTGGACGCGCATTGCAGTCGCCCCGGACGGCGACTGCAAGGACGCCTTCGACCCCCTGCTGCACAAGGCCCTCGCCCCGGCCGGCTGCCAGCGGCTGCTGCGCGCCACCTACACGGACGCGACCGGCAGCCATGTCATCACCGTGGGCCTGCTGTTCACCCGGGCCGACGCCGCCGGCATGGCGGCCCTGAACAGCCGCTTCACCAAGGAGGGCCTGGACCGGCGCACCGACCTGATGCCCCGTCCGTACGCCGCGCGGGGCACCGTCGCCGAGGGCTTCGGCGACGCCCAGCGCGCCTCCTGGACGCTCACGGTCCGCACCGACATGCCCGTCGTCGTCTACGCCGTCTCCGGCTTCGCCGACGGCCGCACCGTCACCGAACCACTGCCCGCCGAGAAGGCGATGGAGAGCGGCGCCACCTCGGCCCCCGCCCAGGCGGGACTCGGCCATGACGCGGTCGGGCTCGCCGACCGCATCGGAACCGCCCTCCGCAAGAGCGTCACCCCGGCCGCGGAGAAGACGGAGAGGTCCTCATGAACGGAGCAGCCCTCATGAGCATCCGCCGGAACGGCATCCGGCTTCTCCCCCTGCTCCTCGCCGGCTCCCTCGCCCTGCTGCCCCCCACCGCCGCGCACGCCGACGGGATACGCGCCCAGCAGTGGGCGCTGGACGCCCTGCACGCCCAGGAGGCATGGCGGACCACCCAGGGCAAGGGAATCACCGTCGCCGTCCTCGACACCGGTGTCGACGCCACCCACCCGGACCTGATCGGCAACGTCCTCGACGGCAAGGACATGGTCGGCTTCGGCGCCGGGCCCGGGGACGAGGTCTGGGCCCACCACGGCACCGCCATGGCCGGCATCATCGCCGCGCACGGCCACGGCGCAGGGAACGCCGACGGCGTCCTGGGCATCGCCCCCGAGGCGAAGATCCTCCCCGTCCGCGTGATCCTCGAGGACGGCGACAAGGCCCGGCCGAGGGCCCGCAACTCCCGGGGCAACGCCCTCGCGGAAGGCATCCGCTGGGCCGCCGACCACGGCGCCGACGTCATCAATCTCTCCCTCGGCGACGACTCCGCGTCCGCGCACCCCGAACCGGCCGAGGACGAGGCGGTGCAGTACGCCCTGAAGAAGGGCATCGCCGTCGTCGCCTCGGCCGGCAACGGCGGAGAGAAGGGCGACCACATCTCCTACCCGGCGGCCTACCCGGGCGTCATCGCCGCGACCGCCGTCGACCGCTACGGCACCCGTGCCGCCTTCTCCACCCGCCGCTGGTACGCCAGCGTCAGCGCGCCCGGAGTGGACGTCGTCATCGCCGACTCCAACCGCAAGTACTTCGAGGGCTGGGGCACCAGCGCGGCGTCCGCCTTCGTCTCGGGCACCGTCGCGCTGATCAGAGCCGTCCACCCGGAACTGACCCCGGCCCAGATCAAAGAGCTCCTGGAGAAGACGGCCCGCAACGCCCCCACCGGAGGCCGCGACGACTCGCGCGGCTACGGCCTCATCGACCCCGCAGCGGCGCTCGAGGCGGCCCGGAACCTGAAGCCGGAGGGTCTGCAGGCAGCGGCGTACGGCGAGAGGTACTTCGGTCCGGGCCCCGACCCGGAGCGCGGCGGCGCGCACTCCCCGGGCTGGGTGGGGCTGGGCGCGGGCGGCCTGGGCCTGGTCCTGCTGGCGGCGGCGGTGGCGCTGTGGCGCGGCCGCGGCAGAACGCACCCCGGGAGCCACTGAACCGGCGCCCCTCGCCCCGCCGTCAGCCGAACGCGGCCACCGCGGCCCGCGCGGCCGCCTCCACCAGGGAGATCCCCTCGGCCTTCGTGGAGTTGCCGTCCGACAGCACCGCCACCAGATAGTCGTGACCGCCGGCCGTGACGCGCCCGATGCTGTTGATGTCCCACAGCCCGGTCGTGCTGCGCGGCAGCCAGCCGTTCTTCAGCGCCCACCGGGAGCCGTCGGCGACGGCGGACACGCCCCAGCTCTGGTCCTCGGCGATCTCCTCCATGAGCCCCCGCACATACGTCCGCGAGGCCTGGCTCAGCAGGGACTCCTCCCCGAACACCTGCCGCAGCAGGGCGAGCTGGTCGGCGGCCGTCGTCCGGGTCAGCCCCCACAGCGTGCCCTCGCCGCCCGCGGTGTCCGTCAACCCGAGGCGCTTGTTGGCGCGGTCGAGACCGTCCGCCCGCCCGATCGCGTCCCACAGCGCCGAGGCGGAGGCGTTGTCGCTGTTCTCGATCATCGCCGTGGCGTACGACCTCTCCTGTGCGGTCAGCCGCCGGTGCGCGTCCTGCGCCTGGAGCAGCAGTGCCGCCAGGATGTCGACCTTCACGATGCTCGCGGTGTCGAAGGTGCCGTCGCCGTACCGGGCGGAGTCACCGGAGTCCGGGTCGAGCACCGCCACGGCCACCTTCGCGCCGTCCTCGACGGTCACGGACTCCATGGCCTTCTCCAGCAGCGCGTCCCGGTCCTCCCGGGGTTCTGCGGCTTCCACCGATGCCTCCTGACGGGCCGTGGGCGACGACGAGGGTGCCGACGATACGGCGCCCCCGGCGGCGTGCGCCCGCTCCTTCACATACACCGTCCCGGCGACCGTCCCGACGACGGCCGGCACCAGTGCCGCGCACAGCCACCGGCGGTGTCGCGCCGGGCGGGCGCGACGGCGGCGGGCGCGGTGGCTGCGGGCTCTGCGGGAGCTCATGGCCGCGATGCTCGGGACCGAGGCTGTGCGTGCCGTGGGACGGACATGAGATCCGCTTCAGGTGTCGATGAGAAAACCCTGAGCGCACCCGAGGGACCCTGAGCGGCGAGAGGCCCTGAGCGGCCCCCGGGAGGACCGGCCGTGGACCGGGGCGGAGGGGGCGGTACGGGGTGGTACGGCCGCGGCGGGCATCCCCGGCCCGGGTGCGTCCCGGACCCCCGATAGGGTCGGTGACCGTGGCGAACAAGAACATTCCCGACCCCGGCTACTCCGACGACGACGGGTCCGCCGACCCCCGGCTGACCGCGGCGCTGGCCGCCTGGGCCGAGGACCGCACCGCCGTGGGCCCGGTGCTGGAGGCCCTCGAAGGCACCCGGCTGCTGGTCCCCGTGGTGGCCGTGCTCGGCGAGCTGGAGGAGGCCGGCGAGGAGGGGCACGCCTGCGGGCGGGGGGCCGGGCTGCCCCGGGAGAAGACCAGCGAGATGGCCGTCCCCACCCTGAAGGCCGGCGACCGTACCGCCCTGCCCGCCTTCACCTCCACCGAGTCGCTGGCCCGCTGGGACCCGGCGGCCCGTCCCGTCGCCGTCCCGCTGCACCAGGCCCTGAGGGCCGCGGCGCACGAGAAGGCCGACACGATCGTGCTGGACATGGCGGGGCCGGTCGCCTTCGAGCTGACCGGGCCCACACTGCTCGCCCTCGCCGAGGGCCGCAGGACGACCGATCCGCTCCAGGACCCGGCCGTGACCGAGGCCGTACGGGTCGCGGTGGCCGCGGAGTCCGCCGTGCTGAGCGCCTCTCTCGGCCCGGGACAGGCCGACGGCGTCCTGGCGCTCGTCCTCGACCCGGCCGCCGCCCCGGGCGAGGCCGTACGCGCCGTGGCGCGGCGCCTGGCGCAGGACGAGACGCTGAGGGCCCGCCTGGTGCGCGGCCTCGACCTGGCGGTGCTGCCGGCCGGGACGACGCCTCCGGGCGAGCCCCTGTTCGTGCGTGGCTGAAACGGAAGCGGCCGGTCCGTCCGCCGCAGCGGTGAACCGGCCGGGACGTCCGGCCGGTCGTGGGACCGGCCGGGGACGGAACGGCTAGCCGTAGACGGGGCCGGTGTACTTCTCCCCCGGCCCCTGGCCCGGCTCGTCCGGGACGAGCGACGCCTCGCGGAACGCCAGCTGGAGCGATTTCAGGCCGTCGCGCAGTGGGCCCGCGTGGAAGGAACTGATCTCCGTCGCGCTCGCGTCCAGCAGACCGGCGAGGGCTGCCACCAGCTTGCGGGCCTCGTCCAGGTCCTTGTACTGCTCGCCCTCCTCGGTCAGGCCGAGCTTCACGGCGGCGGCGCTCATCAGATTGACGGCGACCGTCACGATCACCTCGACCGCGGGGACCTCCGCGATGTCACGGGTCATGGCGTCGAAGCCGGGGTTCTCGGGGGAGGCCGGGGCTTCCTCGGGGGAGGTGTCACTCATGCCCCACACGATAGGCCCCGGCACGCTCCCGCCCGCACGGGAGGCCCGCCCCGGGGCCCCGGGGCGGACGGTGCACACCGGTTCGCGCCGCCCCCGGGGAGCTGCTAGCCTTGTGGGACGACCGGCCGGACGCGGTAGTTGTCCGGCCCTCAAGTGGAGGCTCCGATCTCCCACCTGACCGCCCTCCGGGGCGGCGGGTCACCGGTCAGGCGGCCCCCACCGTTCCGTACGGACGGTGGAGTCGCCCGAATGTGCGCCCCGCGGTCCACCGCGGCGGTGCTCCGGATCGTTCGGAGTCCCGCCTGTGTACCGTCCGGGGCATTTTTCGTGTGCCGCGGTGGTTGGTCCCCATGTCAAACGGACATACGCGGCTGTCTGCCAGGCGGCCGTATGGTGCTACCGAGGAGGATCCATCAGCGCCGAGCCCCGCATCAACGACCGGATTCGCGTTCCCGAGGTGCGACTTGTCGGTCCCAGTGGCGAGCAGGTGGGCATCGTCCCCCTGGCCAAGGCACTGGAGCTTGCGCAGGAGTACGACCTGGACCTGGTCGAGGTCGCGGCGAACGCCCGTCCGCCCGTGTGCAAGCTCATGGACTACGGGAAGTTCAAGTACGAGTCGGCCATGAAGGCCCGTGAGGCGCGCAAGAACCAGGCGCACACGGTCATCAAGGAGATGAAGCTCCGGCCGAAGATCGACCCGCACGACTATGACACCAAGAAGGGTCACGTCGTCCGGTTCCTCAAGCAGGGCGACAAGGTCAAGATCACGATCATGTTCCGTGGCCGTGAGCAGTCGCGCCCCGAGCTGGGCTACCGACTGCTGCAGCGCCTCGCGGAGGACGTCCAGGACCTCGGTTTCGTCGAGTCGAACCCGAAGCAGGACGGCCGCAACATGATCATGGTCCTCGGTCCGCACAAGAAGAAGACCGAGGCGATGGCCGAGGCCCGTCAGGCGCAGGAGGCCCGCAAGGCGGAGGCGAAGGCCCACCCGGGCCGCTCGCAGAACGCCGCCGAGGCCGAGACCGCGGAGGCCGAGACCAGCGAGGCCCCGGCCGAGGCCCCCGCCGAGGCGTGACCCCCGGGACACCCGTCCCAGGATGTAACCGACAGAAGAGCGACGCTCCGATCGTGCCCGGTTCTTGTGACCGGGCACGGGAGCGCCACCGACGAGGAGAGAACGGCGCTATGCCGAAGAACAAGTCGCACAGCGGTGCCAGCAAGCGCTTCAAGGTCACCGGCTCCGGCAAGGTGCTCCGTGAGCGCGCCGGCAAGCGCCACCTGCTTGAGCACAAGTCGTCCCGTCTGACGCGTCGCCTCACCGGTAACGCCGAGATGGCCCCGGGCGACGCCAAGAAGATCAAGAAGCTTCTCGGCAAGTGACGCGGCGGCGCGCGAGCGCCGTACGTCTGAACCGGGACCCAATCGATTCCGGGCCGCACAAGTCCAACCGCGGCCCCGTTACAAGGAGTTAACAAGTGGCACGCGTCAAGCGGGCAGTCAACGCCCACAAGAAGCGCCGGGCGATCCTCGAGCAGGCCTCCGGCTACCGCGGTCAGCGCTCGCGCCTGTACCGCAAGGCCAAGGAGCAGGTCACCCACTCGCTGGTCTACAACTACAACGACCGCAAGAAGCGCAAGGGCGACTTCCGTCAGCTGTGGATCCAGCGCATCAACGCCGCTGCCCGCGCCAACGGCATGACGTACAACCGCTTCATCCAGGGCCTGAAGGCCGCGAACGTCGAGGTCGACCGCAAGATCCTCGCCGAGCTGGCCGTCAACGACGCCGGTGCGTTCGCCGCGCTGATCGAGGTCGCCCAGAAGGCGCTGCCCGCGGACGTCAACGCGCCGAAGGCGGCGTGACGCCCGCCGGCTCCGGCCGGATGTGACACGGACCCGCAGGCTGATGGCCTGCGGGTCCGCCTGTGTCTGCGCAGCCGCCGCCCGGACCCTGAACAACGTGATCGACGGAACGTGACCGACCTGAAGGTGACCCCCATGCCCCCGGCCCCCGAGCTGATCTCCCCCCGCTCGCCCCGCGTCAACGCCGCGCGACGGCTGGCCAAGCGGAACTTCCGGGGCAAGGAGCGGCTGTTCCTCGCGGAGGGGCCGCAGGCCGTGCGGGAGGCGGCGGCGCACCGCTCCGAGGGCCGGGCCGGCCTCGTCGAACTCTTCGCCACCCCCGAGGCCGCCGAGCGCTACGCCGAGATCGTGGGCGAGGCACGGGCCGCCGGCGCGCGCATCCACCTCGCGGACGAGGAGGTGATCGCCGACATCTCCACCACCGTCACCCCACAGGGCCTCGTCGGTGTCTGCCGGTTCCTCGACACCGGCTTCGAGGCGATCCTCAGGACACGCCCCCGGCTGGTCGCCGTGCTCGCCCATGTGCGGGACCCCGGGAACGCCGGAACCGTGCTGCGCTGCGCGGACGCCGCCGGAGCCGACGCCGTGGTCCTCACCGACGCCTCCGTCGACCTCTACAACCCCAAGGCGGTCCGGGCCTCCGTGGGATCGCTGTTCCATCTGCCGGTGGCCGTCGGCGTCCCCGTCGAACGCGCCGTGGCCGGGCTCAAGGACGCCGGAGTGCGGATCCTGGCCGCCGACGGCGCGGGCGACCGAGACCTGGACGAGGAACTGGACAAGGGCACCATGGGCGGCCCCACCGCCTGGGTCTTCGGCAACGAGGCCTGGGGGCTCCCGGAGGAGACCCGCGCACTGGCCGACGCCGTGGTGCGCGTGCCGATCCACGGAAAAGCCGAAAGTCTGAACCTCGCGACCGCCGCCGCCGTATGTCTCTACGCGTCCGCCCGTGCACAGCGTGCCGTCGGAGGATGCCGTAGCGTCACCGTCTAGTGCCGACGCACTAGTAGGGTGGCGGGCTCGGGGGGACTTTCCCCAAGCTCTCGGCTCGTCCCCGCACACGGCTTCGCCCGGGAGGGACCCCTAGGAGCGGGGAGAACCCGTACGCCGGACGAGAGGTGGGGCACGGGGATGAGCGTCGGCACGAGCAGGGCACCGGAAGCACGGGACGCGTCCCGGGCCCCCGCGCCCCGGTGCGATGATCTCGCCGGGCTCGGCCTCGAGCCGGACGACCTCCCCGACGGCCTGGTGATCGCCGACGAGCAGGGCCGGGTGATCTGCTTCAACGCCGCGGCCGCCCGGATCACCGCCGTCCCCGCCGCCGAGGCCCTGGGCCTGCGCCTCGAACAGGTGCTGCCGCTGGAGGACCTGGAGGGCCGCCGCTGGTGGCAGCTGACCGACCCCTACGGCGGGCTCGCGATCCGGGTACGGCAGCCGGAGCGCAATCTGCTGCTGCCCGGGGGACGGGAGGTCCTGGTGGCCGCGCGGTATGTGCGCACCCGCCGGGGCGGGCCGGTCCGCCGCATCGTGGTCACCCTGCGCGACACCGAGGCCCGCCGCCGCACCGAGCGCAGCCATGCCGAGCTGATCGCGACCGTCGCCCATGAACTGCGCTCGCCGCTGACCTCAGTCAAGGGCTTCACGGCCACCCTGCTCGCCAAGTGGGAACGTTTCACCGACGACCAGAAGCGGCTGATGCTGGAGACGGTCGACGCCGACGCGGACCGGGTCACCCGGCTCATCGCCGAGCTGCTGGACATCTCACGGATCGAGTCCGGGCGGCTGGAGGTGAGACGCCAGCCCGTCGACATGGGCGCCGCGGTCGGACGCCATGTCCAGGCCCATGTGGCCGCGGGCCAGCCCGCCGACCGCTTTCTGCTGCGTCTCGAGCACCCGCTGCCCGTCCTCTGGGCCGACCCCGACAAGATCGACCAGGTGCTCAGCAACCTCCTCGAAAATGCCGTGCGCCACGGTGAGGGAACCGTCACCATTGAGGTCACGCCCGCGACGTCCCCCCGGGAAGGGGAGGACGCCGGCACGTCGGTCACGGTGAGCGACGAGGGCCCCGGCATCCCGGAGGAGTCCATGAACCGCGTCTTCACCCGCTTCTGGCGGGGCAGCAAACGCGGCGGCACGGGCCTCGGGCTCTATATCGTCAAGGGCATCGTCGAGGCCCACGGCGGCACCATCACGGTCGGCCGCGCCCGCGGCGGCGGCGCCGAGTTCCGATTTATTCTGCCCGTGGCGGCCCCGGCCTTCTGATCGATCTCGTCGCACGGCGACGAACAGGCCGGTGGCGGCGACGGGCGACACAGGAACGACAGGCGACAGAAAAACCTGCCCGGCGCCGTCTGCGGCGATGCCGGGCGACGGGCGCATTCACGGTGTCCCACGGCGCCGGACAGGGCGATGACGGGTGAGACGGGCGGGCCACAGCGGCCCATGGGCGCATACGCACGACGCCTGCCCCGTTAGACTCGGCCATTGGCACCTTTGCGTCCCGATCCGTGGACGAGAACGACCACGGATCGAAGACGAGGCACTCCAGCCAGCCAAATCGGAAGCACGGGAAGAGATGTCGGCACCCAATAAGTCGTACGACCCTGTCGAGGTCGAGGCCTTGAAACCGGAAGAGATCGAGCGCATGCGGGACGAGGCGCTCGCCGCCTTCGCCGCCGCGGACTCCCTCGACACGCTCCATGAGGCCAAGGTCGCCCACACCGGCCCCGCCTCACCGCTGGCCCTCGCCAACCGCGAGATCGGCGCCCTGCCCCCGCACGCCAAGGCCGACGCGGGAAAGCGCGTCGGCATGGCCCGCGGCGCCGTCAACAAGGCCCTGGCCGCGCGCCAGGCCGAGCTGGAGGCCGATCGGGACGCCCGGGTGCTGGTCGAGGAGTCGGTGGACGTCACCCTGCCCTACGACCGCGTACCGTCCGGCGCCCGGCACCCGCTGACCACCTTCATGGAGCGGGTCGCGGACGTCTTCGTGTCCATGGGGTACGAGGTCGCCGAGGGCCCCGAGGTCGAGGCGGAGTGGTTCAACTTCGACGCCCTGAACTTCACGCCCGACCACCCGGCGCGGCAGATGCAGGACACCTTCTTCGTCGAGGGCCCGGGGGCCGAGCACGGCGAGTCCGGGGTGGTGCTGCGCACCCACACCTCGCCGGTGCAGGCCCGTTCCCTGCTCGACCGCGAGCCCCCCGTCTACATCGTCTGCCCCGGCCGGGTGTACCGGACCGACGAGCTGGACGCCACGCACACCCCGGTCTTCCACCAGATCGAGCTGCTGGCCGTCGACGAGGGCCTGACCATGGCCGACCTCAAGGGCACCATGGACCACATGGTCCAGTCCCTCTTCGGCGCGGACATGAAGACCCGGCTGCGGCCGAACTACTTCCCCTTCACCGAGCCGTCCGCCGAGATGGACATGCTCTGCTACGTCTGCAAGGGCGAGTCCGTCGGCAACCCCGACCGGCCCTGCCGCACCTGCTCCAGCGAGGGCTGGATCGAGCTCGGCGGCTGCGGCATGGTCAACCCCCGGGTGCTCGTCGCCTGTGGCGTCGACCCCCAGAAGTACAGCGGATTCGCCTTCGGGTTCGGCATCGAGCGGATGCTGATGTTCCGCCACAACGTCGAGGACATGCGAGACATGGTCGAGGGTGACGTCCGGTTCACCCGGCCGTTCGGGATGGAGATCTGATGCGGGTCCCGCTTTCTTGGCTGCGGGAGTATGTCGACCTGCCGGCGACGGAGACCGGGCGCGACGTCCAGGCCAAGCTCATTTCGGTCGGTCTCGAGGTCGAGACCGTCGACCAGCTCGGCGCCGACCTCAAGGGCCCCCTGGCCGTCGGCCAGGTGCTGTCCATCGAGGAGCTGGAGGGCTTCAAGAAGCCGATCCGCTTCTGCACGGTCGACGTCGGCCAGGCCAACGGCACCGGTGAGCCGCAGGAGATCGTCTGCGGCGCCCGCAACTTCTCCGTCGGCGACAAGGTCGTCGTGGTCCTGCCGGGCGCCGTGCTGCCCGGCGGCTTCGCGATCGCCGCGCGCAAGACCTACGGCAAGGTCTCGCACGGCATGATCTGCTCCAGCGACGAGCTGGGCATGGGCGACGACGGCACCAAGGGCATCATCGTGCTGCCGCCGGAGCACGAGGTGGGCACCGACGCCATCGAGCTGCTCGAACTGGTCGACGAGGTGCTCGACGTCGCCGTCACCCCGGACCGCGGCTATGCGCTCTCCCTGCGCGGCATCGCCCGGGAGACCGCCATCGCCTACGGTCTGCCGCTGCGCGACCCGGCGCTGCTCGACGTCCCCGCGCCGAACGCCTTCGGCTACCCGGTGCAGATCTCCGAGCCGCTGGGCTGCGACCGCTTCACCGCGCGCACGGTGACCGGGATCGACCCCGAGGCGCGCTCCCCGATCTGGCTGAAGCGCCGGCTGCAGAAGGCCGGGATGCGCCCGGTCTCCCTGGCCGTCGACATCACCAACTATGTGATGCAGGAGCTGGGCCAGCCCCTGCACGCCTACGACCGCTCCCGCGTCCAGGGCGCGATCGGTGTGCGCCGGGCCGAGCAGGGCGAGAAGCTCACCACCCTCGACGGCGTCGCCCGCACGCTGAACGCCGAGGATCTGGTGATCACGGACGACCGGGGTCCGATCGGCCTCGCCGGTGTCATGGGCGGCGCCGACACCGAGATCGCGGACCACGGCCATGAGACCGGCGGCACCACCGATGTCGTCATCGAGGCCGCCCACTTCGCCCCGATCTCCATCGCGCGCACCGCCCGCCGCCACAAGCTGGCCTCCGAGGCCTCCCGCCGCTTCGAGCGCGGCGTCGACCCGCAGGCCGCCTCCGCCGCGGCGCAGCGCACCGTCGACCTCCTGGTGCTGCTCGCCGGCGGCACCGCGGAGGGGGGCGTCACCGAGGTCGTCGCGCCGTCCGCGCCGCGCACCATCACCATCCCGGTGGACCACCCGGACAAGGTGGCGGGCGTCGAGTACGGCCGCGAGACCGTCGTACGCCGGCTCCAGGAGGTCGGCTGCGACGTCTACGGACAGGACGAGCTGATCGTCACCGTCCCGTCCTGGCGGCCCGACCTCACCGACCCCAACGACCTGGCCGAGGAGGTCATCCGGCTGGAGGGGTACGAGAACCTGCCCTCCACGCTGCCCAAGCCCCCGGCCGGCCGCGGACTGACCGACCGGCAGCGGCTGCACCGCCGGGTCGGCCGCGCCCTGGCCGGCGCCGGCTATGTCGAGGCGCCGAACTACCCCTTCATCGGCGAGCAGGTCTTCGACCAGCTGGGCCTGGCCGCGGACGACCCGCACCGCAAGGTCGTCAAGCTGGTCAACCCGCTCTCCGACGAGGAGCCCGCCCTCCGTACGACGCTGCTGCCGGGCCTGCTCGGCGCGCTGCGCCGCAACGACGGCCGCGGCACCCACGACCTGGCGCTCTTCGAGACCGGTCTGGTGTTCCACCCCCGTGCGGAGCGGAGCGCCGCCGAGCGGCTGCCCGTCGACCGCCGCCCGACCGCCGAGGAGGTCGCCTCGCTCACCGCGGCGCTTCCCGAGCAGCCGCGGCACGCCGCCGTGGTCCTCGCGGGCGCCCGCGAGCAGGTCGGCTGGTGGGGCAAGGGCCGCCCGGCCGACTGGGCGGACGCCGTCGAGGCCGCGCGCAGCATCGCCCGGGAGGCCGGGGCCGACCTGGTCGTCCGCAAGGGCCAGTACGGTCCGTGGCACCCCGGCCGCTGTGCCGAGCTCGCCGTGGTGATCGACGGCACCGAGCGGGTCATCGGGTACGCGGGTGAGCTGCACCCCGGCGTCCTGAAGACCCTGGGTCTGCCGGCCCGTAGCTGCGCGATGGAGCTCGACCTCGACGCGCTGGAGCAGGCGGGCACCGGTCCGGTGAAGGGTCCGCGGATCTCCGCCTTCCCGATCGCCACCCAGGATGTCGCGCTGGTCGTCGACCGGACCGTCCCGCACGCGGACGTCGAGGCGGCGCTGCGGGAAGGCGCCGGGGAACTACTGGAGTCCGTCCGGCTGTTCGACGTCTACGAGTCCGAGCAGCTCGGCGAGGGCAAGAAGTCCCTGGCCTATGCGCTGCGCTTCCGCGCCCCGGACCGCACGCTGACCGTCGACGAGGCCTCCGCGGCCCGCGACACGGCCGTCGCACTGGCGGCCGAACGCACGGGCGCGGTCCTGCGGGGTTAGCCGAGCGGCACCCGGTGTGACGCTTCGGGCAAGGGAACCCCCTTGCCCGAAGCGCTCGGGAAGCACCGGACGCCGCCCCCGGCCGGACGAACGCGGCTCGCCGCGGCGGGCCGCGCCGGAGGGGCCGAGAAGCGGTGGCAGTCGAAGAACCGGAACCGGCCCGTGGAGTCCTGAACCCTGACTCCACGGGCCGGTTCCGTGCTGTCAGGGCCGCGGTCCGGCGTTCCGAGGTGTGGGCACCGGGGGCGCGGTTCCCGGGAACGCACGGGGCGGCGCGTCACCGGCCGCCGGCGCGGGATCTGGCCAGGGGCGCCGTGCCGCGCGGTTCCCCGAGGCGGGGGGCGCCCGGTGCAGACGGCTCGGCCTGCCCGTGCCCGCCGTACGCGAGGCGCGGGCCGCGGTCACGCCGTTCGCCCCACCGTGGAGTGTCGGGCAGGCAGGTGGGGCGGACGGCGTGGGATCGGGCCGCCGTACGGTACGAGGGGGAGCCGGCGGCCCGGCCGCCCTCTTGCGAGGGATGTCAGTCAAGCGGCCGGAAACCCCCCACGACAGCGCACGCACCGCCCGGATGCGGGCACTCCGTTCACACCCCGTGTGAAGGCGTACGCACTACGCTGTCGGGCACCGAGTCATCCGGGGGGCCACCGATGCAGCCCAATACTCTGCTCGACGCGATACTCGACGAGGCGGGGATCTCCCACGCGGGTCTGGCCGCGCACGTCAACCAGGCGGGGCGGGCCCGAGGCCTGGGGCTCCGGTACGAGCACACCGCGGTGGCGCGTTGGCTGAAGGGCCAGCGCCCGCGCGGCCAGGTGCCCGATCTGATCTGCGAGGTGCTCGCCGCCCGGCTGCACCGCCCGGTGACGCTCGACGACATCGGCCTCGGGGTCCCCGGCGAGCCCGCCGCCCCGCACGGCTCCGGCCTCTCCGGTTTCGTCGAACGGGCCACGGCCCTGTGGCGCTCCGACGAACAGCAGCGCCCCCATGTCCTGGACGCCCCCGCCGTCACCGGCACGCCCGCCGTGATGCCGGTATGGGAGTGGGAGAACCCGCCCGAGGACATGGACGTCTCGCGCGGCGGCCGGCACCGGGTCACCCCGGCCGACATCGAGACGCAGCGCGCCGCCCGCGCCCACTACGAGCAGATGTACCGCAAGGCCGGGGGCATCGCGACCCGCAGCCGGGTGGTCGGCTTCCTCAACGCCGAGACGGCGCCCCTGCTGCGCGGCGGCTACACCGATGCCACGGGCCGGCAGCTGCACCGCGCCACCGGCGGTCTGGTGGCCATCGCCGGCATCTGTGCCTATGACTCGGACGCCCATGGCCTCGCCCAGCGCTATTTCCACCAGGCCCTGCGCCTGGCCAAGGCCAGCGGCGACCGGGGTCTCGGCGCCTATGTGATAGCGCTGCTGGTCAACCAGTCGCTGTTCATGAAGGAGTACCGGCAGGCCGTCGCCTTCGCCGAGGCCGCGCTGCGCACCGCGGGCCGGCAGATCACCCCCGCGCTCGCCTCCGATCTGTATGCGATGCAGGCGAAGGCGTACGCCCATCTCGGGGACGCCACCGGGGCGTTGTCCTGCATCGGGCGGGCCGAGGCCGCCGCCGAACGCATCCGGCGCGGCAGCGAGCCCGATGAGACCGGCTATGTCCAGCCCGGCCTGGTCAACGTCCAGGTCGCGGAGGCGCTGCTCAGCCTCGGCGACCTGGAGGCGGCCGGGGAGCACGCCGTGGCCGCCGTCGACACCCCCGCCCACGACCGCGGCCGGGTGCACCGGCTCGCCATCCTCAGTCAGATCGAACTGCGCCAGGGCGACGCCGACAAGGCGACGGCCACCGCGGTCGAGATGGCGGAGCGGGCGCGGGGCATGGAGTCCATGCGGCTGCGCGACCGGCTGCGGGCGGTGCGCGAACATCTCGCCCGCAGCGGCTGCGCCGGAACGGCCCGGGCGGCCGAACTCATCGACGGGGCACTGCGCGTACCGCTGTAGACACGGCCCCACCACGCCGAACGTCCCCACTGCCGCGCCGAGGTGGACGACTGCGCCCGCCGCTGCGCCCGGGATGCGCCGCCGTGAGCCTGCTGAGAGGGCGTTCGTGCTGCGATATTGCCACTTACTCGGCGGAAGGTGGCAGAACCGTGCAATGGACGAAACAGAACGAACAAACCGTCTATGAAAACCGCTGGTTCAGCGTCAATCTGGCGGATGTCGAGCTCCCGGACGGCCGGCACCTCGACCACTTCCTCATACGGCTGCGGCCCGTCGCCGTGGCCACCGTCGTCAACGAGGCCCAGGAGGTGCTGCTGCTGTGGCGGCACCGTTTCATCACCGACAGCTGGGGGTGGGAACTGGCCGCGGGCGTCGTCGAGGACGGCGAGGACATCGTCGACGCCGCGGCCCGCGAACTGGAGGAGGAGACCGGCTGGCGGCCGGGACCTCTGCGCCATCTCATGAGCGTTGAGCCCTCCAACGGGCTCACCGACGCCCGGCACCACATCTACTGGGCCGACGAGGGCGAGTACATCGGACACCCCGTGGACGACTTCGAGTCCGACCGCAGGGAATGGGTTCCCCTCAAAGTCGTCCCCGACCTGGTCGCCCGCGGGGAGGTCCCGGCCGCGAACATGGCGGCCGCGCTGCTCCTCCTGCACCATCTCAGGCTCGGACAGGACACCCCGCGCTGAGCCTCCCACCGTGTGGCGAGGGCGGGGCATCGCCTGCCGGTCTAGTGCCCCGGCAGGCAACGTTCGCCCCGTCGCGGCGTCCAGCACGCACTCTCGCCGCACCGGCCGCAAGCCCAAGTACGTCCAGTACGAGGGCTTCCGGCCGGCACACCGAGAGCACGCACCGGACGCCGCTCCTTCACGGGCAAACGTTGCCAGCCGCGGCACTAGTGCCCCAGCGCCTGCCAGATCGTCACGACGAGTGCGCCCACGGCCGTGAGGGCGGCGACCGCGGGCAGCGGCCAGCGCGTGTGCTCCAGGGCGACGACCCTGACGGTCAGTTCGTCGAGATCCTTGGCGGTCTCCTCGGCGCGATGACTGAGCAGGGCCAGCCCTCCCTCGACGCGGGCATGTGCCACATCGAGGCGACGGCGTAACTCTGCGACTTCTCCATGGACCACGAGATGCTCGGGGTCGGCGGTCACGGGTCCGCTCCTTTCCGTAGTCGTCACATCCCTTGCTCTGTGCAGGGAGAGTCAACTCGCCTGGTGGGCGCGGGGGGAGCGTGTGCGAACGGCATATGCGTGTCCGCCGCGCACACGGTGTGTGAATACCGCGGGCCCGGCTCCGTGATCGGCGCCGGGCCCGCGGTGGCCTGATATTGACGGTCCGTGACCGGACCGGCCGCCGTGCGGCCGGGTCCCGTGGGGATCCCCTCCCGTCGGACGGCTCAGGCGTAGGTGTAGAACCCCGACCCCGTCTTGCGCCCCAGCCGGCCCGCCTCGACCATGCGCTGGAGGAGCGGGGGAGCGGCGTAGAGGGGCTCCTTGTACTCCTGGTACATCGAGTCGGCGATCGACACGATGGTGTCCAGGCCGATGAGGTCGGAGAGCCTGAGCGGGCCCATCGGGTGGGCGCAGCCCAGTTCCATGCCGTTGTCGATGTCCTCGCGGCCCGCGATGCCCGACTCGAACATCCGGACGGCGGACAGCAGATAGGGCACCAGCAGGGCGTTGACCACGAAGCCGGAGCGGTCCTGGGCGCGGATCGCGTGCTTGCCGAGGACCTTCTCGGCGAACGCCTGGGCCCGGGCGAGGGTGGCCTCGGAGGTGGTGAGCGCGGGGATCAGCTCGACCAGCTTCTGCACCGGGGCCGGGTTGAAGAAGTGGATGCCGACCACATGGTCCGGCCGTGCGGTGGCGACCGCCAGCTTCACCAGCGGGATCGAGGAGGTGTTGGATGCGAGGATCGCGTCCGGGCGGGTCACCACCTGGTCGAGGACCTGGAAGATCTCCGTCTTCACCTGCTCGTTCTCGACGACCGCCTCGATCACCAGATCGCGGTCCGCGAGCTCGCCGAGGTCGGTGGTGAAGGACAGACGCGCCTGCGTCGCGTCCCTCTCCTCCTCGGAGATCTTGCCGCGCTCGGCCGCCTTGGACAGGGAGTTGAACAGCCGGGTCCGCCCGATCTCCAGCGCCTCGCCGGTGGTCTCGGCGACCTTGACATCCAGTCCGGCGCGGGCGCAGACCTCGGCGATGCCCGCTCCCATCTGGCCGCAGCCCACCACTCCGACGCGTTCGATGTCGGTCACATCGTCCCCTTCGCTGTACTACGCCGACGCAGGTCCGTTCGGGTTCCGGTCGCCTGCTCCGATCGTGCACGTTACCCCCAGGTTTCCACGATCGATCGTTCGGGTGGGGGCATGCTGGGGGCCGCGAGAACGATCCGTGACGGCGCGGATCCGCAGCGTACGAGGGCAGGCAGATGGGCCGGGTCTCACGTCGGACGTTCACGATGGCCGCGCTGACGGCCCTTACCACGGGAGCGGCGGCCGCGCCGCGGCGACGGAGCACGGCCGAGGAGATGCGGGGGACCTGGCTGGCGACCGTGTTCAACCGCGACTGGCCCTCCCGGCCGGGACTGACCCCAGCCGTGCAGCGCTCCGAGCTGCGCGGCCTCCTGGACACGGCGGTACGGCACGGTCTGAACACCGTCTTCTTCCAGGCCCGCCCCTCGGCCGACGCGCTGTGGCCCTCGACGTACGAGCCGTGGTCCCAGTGGCTCACCGGCGTCCAGGGCAAGGACCCCGGCTGGGACCCGCTGGGCACGGCCGTGGCGGAGGCCCATGCGCGCGGACTCGAACTGCACGCCTGGTGCAACCCCTACCGGGTCGCCTCCCACACCGATCTCTCGCGGCTGGTCGCCTCGCACCCCGCCCGCAGACACCCCGACTGGGTCGTCGCCCACGGCGGGAAGCTGTACTACAACCCGGGACTGCCCGAGGTCCGCGCCTTCGTGGAGGACGCGATCCTGGACACGGTGGTCCGCTATCCGGTCGACGGTCTGCACTTCGACGACTACTTCTATCCCTATCCCGTCGCGGGACAGCTCTTCGACGACGACCGGGCCTATGCGGCCCACGGGGGCGGCTTCACCGGCCGGGCCGCCTGGCGCCGCAACAACATCGACCTGCTGGTGCGGGAGACCGCCGCCCGTATCCGGCGGATCCGGCCCGCCGCGCGCTTCGGGATCAGCCCCTTCGGGGTGTGGCGCAACGCCGCCACCGACGCCCGGGGCTCGGCCACCCGGGCCGGGGTGCAGACCTACGACGACCTCTACGCGGACACCCGGACCTGGGTGAGGTCCGGGTGGCTGGACTACATCTGCCCACAGCTCTACTGGAACATCGGCTACGCCCCGGCCGACTACGCGGAGCTGGTGCGCTGGTGGGCGCAGGTCGCCCAGGGGACGAACGTACGGCTCTACGCCGGCGAGGCGCTGTACAAGGCAGGAGACCCCGCGCAGCCGGCGGCCTGGCGGGACCCGGCGGAACTCTCCCGGCATCTCACCCTGGCCGGGCGCTACCCCCAGGTGCGTGGTCATGTCTTCTTCGCGGCGAAGGACATCGCCCAGGACAGGACCGGCGCGATGGCGCGGGTGGCCGCCGACCACTACACGCAGCCGGCCAGGCCCCCGCGCTGAAACGCTGCCGCCCGGTCTACCGTCCGGTCTGCCGGCTGATCTCCTTGTGGCGGATCTCGGTGTCGGGACCCGGTGAGCAGACACCTTCGTGCCCGTCCTGGAAGCGGACCCGGTACGGCGGGTTGCCGTCGGTGCCCATCACTTCGACGATCTCACCGATCTTGTCGTGCTGTCCGACGATCCTGCCGTGCTGTACCAGCTTGTCGCCCACGGTTGCACGCATCTGACGGGCCTCCTCGTCACGTGCGGATGGTCGGGCCGTGACCCGCGGGCCCACGGCCCGGGTGCGCCGGTCGACCCGGCCCGTGCACCCTGCCTCGGTCAGCTCCGCGCCCGCTGGGTGACCGCGATGCAGACCAGCACCGCGGCGGCCGTGAGCGGCGCTGCCGGGGTGAGGTGCTCGCCGAGGAGCAGTACCGACCACACCAGTGTGAGCAGTGGTTGCGCCAGTTGCAACTGGCTGGCCCGCGGTATGCCGACGGCGGCCATGCCCCGGTACCAGACCACCAGCCCGAGGAACTGCGAGCCGACCGCCACCCACAGCAGCCCGGCCACCGCGTGCGCCGTGAGGTGCGGCGGCTCGTACGCCAGGGCGACGAGCGCGCCGGGCACGGCCACCGGAAGGCACAGCATCAGCGCCCAGCCGATCACCTGCCAGCCGGGCATCACCCGGGCCAGCCGGCCGCCCTCGGTGTAGCCCGCCGCGCAGATCAGCAGCGCGCCGAAGAGATAGGCGTCCGCTCCGGTCAGCGCCCCGCCGCTCTGCCGCACGGTGAACGCGGCGACGGCGGCGGCGCCGAGGAGCGCGGCCACCCAGAAGGTCCGGGAGGGCCGGGTGCCCATGCGCAGCGCCGAGAACAGCGCGGTGGTCAGGGGGAGCAGCCCGACGACCACGGCGGCGTGCGCGGTGGTCGAGGTGCGCAGCGCGAGGGTGGTCAGCAGCGGGAAGCCGACCACCACCCCGGCCGCCACCACGGCGAGCCCCGCCCAGTGCCGGCGCGGGGGCGGGGGAACCCGCAGCGCCAGCAGTGCGCCACCGGCGACGACCGCGGCCAGCACACTGCGGACCGCCACCAGGGACCAGGGGCCGAAGCCCTCCAGGCCCCAGGCGGTGGCGGGAAAGGTGAGGGAGAAGGCGACGACCCCGAGGGCGGCTTGCAGGGTGCCGGCGCGGCGGAGGGGCGTCGCGGCCGGGGCCGGACCGCCCGGGACCGAGGTGTCCGCCCCGTCGGCGGTACCGGGCGCCGGGTGCACCGCTATCGACGTTTCTGCGGTAGCGCTATTCTCTGCTCTCATGCACGAGCGTAGCAGTGTGGGTGAATTGGCGGACAGGCTGCGGGCGGAGCTGAACCGCTACTCTCCCGGAGAGAAGCTGCCGTCCAGTCGTGCCCTCGTCGAGCGGTTCCGGGTGAGCCCGGTGACCGTGTCGCGGGCGCTGGCCCGGCTGGCGGCCGAGGGCCTGCTGGTGACCCGGCCGGGGGCGGGCGCCTTCCGGGCCGCACCGCGTACCGGCGCGCGGACGGTGGGCGACACCGACTGGCAGGAGGTCGCGCTCAGCGCCGACTCCTCCGCCGAACTCGTCCCGCGCAGCGTCGACGCCTCGGGGGTGCTGGCCTCCCTCGCCTCCCCGCCCGCCGGTGTCATCGAGTTCAACGGCGGCTATCTGCATCCCTCGCTCCAGCCCGAGCGGGCGATGGGCGCGGCCCTGACCCGGGCCGGCCGCCGGCCCGGCGTATGGGCCCGGCCGCCCGTCGAGGGCAGCGCCGAGCTGCGCGAGTGGTTCGCGCGCGGCATCGGCGGCGCGGTCACCGCGGCCGATGTGCTGATCACGGCGGGCGGCCAGTCGGCGCTCACCACGGCACTGCGGGCGCTGGCGCCGCCGGGCGCCCCGGTTCTGGTCGAGTCCCCCACCTACCCGGGCATGCTGGCGATCGCCCGGGCGGCGGGCCTGCGGCCGGTGCCCGTCCCGGTGGACGCGGACGGGCTGAAACCCGCGCTGCTCGCCGACGCCTTCCGGGCGAGCGGCGCCCGGGCCGTCGTCTGCCAGCCGCTCTTCCAGAACCCGACCGGTGCCGTCCTCGCCCCCGAGCGCCGGCCCGAGGTGCTGCGCATCGCGCGCGACGCCGGGGCGTTCGTGATCGAGGACGACTTCGTACGGCGCCTGGCGCACGAGGACGCGGGCCCGCTGCCGCCTCCGCTCGCGGCCGAGGACCCCGACGGTGTGGTCGTGCATGTCAGCTCGCTCACCAAGGCCACCTCGCCCAGCTTCCGGGTCGGCGCCCTGGCCGCCCGGGGCCCGGTGCTCGAGCGGCTGCGCGCCATCCAGGTCGTGGACACCTTCTTCGTACCGCTTCCCCTCCAGGAGGCCGCGCTGGAACTCGTCGGCTCGCCCGCCTGGCCGCGCCATCTACGGGCCGTCTCCGCCGAGTTGAGGCACCGCCGCGAGACCATGGCCGGGGCCCTCCGCTCCGGGCCGGGCGATCTCACCCTGCCGCACGTCCCCTCCGGCGGCTACCACCTCTGGGTGCGGCTGCCCGACGGCACCGACGAGTCCGCCCTGGTCGCGGGCGCCCTGCGGGCCGGTGTGGCGGTCGCCCCGGGCCGCCCCTACTTCAGCGCCGAGCCCCCCGCCGCCCAGCTGCGCCTCAGCTTCGCCGCGGTCGCGGGCACCGGGGAGATCACCGAGGGCGTACGACGACTGCGCACGGCCTGTGAGGAGGTGCTCCGGCGGCCGGGCACCGCGCTTCTCCCGGCCGCGGGCGACGGGCACACGGGCCCCGCGTGAACTCTCGGACACCACCGGAAACTCCTGAGCGCACATCTTGACCCGTACACCGGCACGCCGCACGATCGCCGCATGCATCTTCGGGTCACGTTCGTCGCGGCAGCGCGCAGTTCCTCGCTGCTGGCCGAGCGCTTCGAGGACGACCGCCCGCTGGACCAGGCCGGATGGTACGAGGTGCAGCGCGTCGCCGGGGGACTGGTACCGCTGGCGGCAGCCGAGCTGCGCTACTGTTCGCCGACCCCGCGGAGCCGGGCGACCGGGAACGCGCTCGGCTACGCACCACTGGTGCAGCCCGCGCTGCGGGACTGCGACATGGGCCGCTGGCGCGGGTTCACGCTGGGCGAGGCGATGGCCCGGGAGCCTTCGGCGGTGGACGCCTGGATCTCCGATCCGCGCTCCGCGCCGCACGGCGGGGAGTCGCTGCTGTCGTTCATCTCCCGGGTGGGCGGCTGGCTGGACACCCGCCCCGTGGACGACGGCGGTCGGGTCGTCGCGGTGGCGGAACCGTCGGTGATGCGGGCCGCGCTGGTGTACGCGCTGAACGTGCAGCCGTCGGCCTACTGGAACATCGACGTCCCCCCGCTGTCCACACTCACGCTCGCCGGGCGGGGCGGACACTGGAACCTCCGCCTGGAGACCGCGCCGGCCGCCTGATCGGAACGTCCTCAGCCGCCCTCGCGCTCACGGGTGTAGTCCGTGGTCAGGACCAGGTCCTTCGCGGGACCCCTCACCCGCCACACCGTGCGCCAGTGGTCCGCGTCGTGGACGGTGAACTCGCCCCGGTAGAGGTCCGCGGCGCACGGATGGTCGGCGACATGGCGGCCGGTGGTGAGATCGAGGTCGTGGAAGAAGCGCCCGTCGGTGAACCGCACCTCCGCCGTTCCGGGTGCCGGGCCCGTGAGGAACCACAGGGTGCGCTCGGCGGGACGCGGCGTGCCCCGCCAGACGAACGTGCCCGACTCCTGGTGCAGCAGCCCCTCACGGCCGTCCGCCAGGGGTGAGAACACGGTCGTCCCGCTGAAGTGCCCGGTCTCTCCGCTCGCCAGGTCGCGCACCGTCCGCTCCACGCGCCAGCGCCCGGCGAGATGGGCCCGCACATCCCTCACGGGCCACCATTCGCCCATCGTCGTCGTCCCTTCGGTCCCACCGCCCGCGCCCACCCGGTCGGCGCGCCCTGTTCCCGCGGTGGCCGGCTCCTCTTCCCGGGCCCGCCCCGGGTGGATCACCCTGCCGCGCCATGATCACACAGACGGCGGAATAGATTGCATAAACGTGCAGCGTTACGTATAGTCATGCCATCTAGAGGAGGGTTCATGACTGTACGTGCGGCGGTGGCCGGAGCGAGCGGGTATGCGGGCGGAGAGCTGCTGCGTCTGCTTCTGACGCACCCCGGGGTCGAGATCGGCGCCCTGACCGGGAACTCCAACGCCGGACAGCGGCTCGGCGCGCTTCAGCCGCATCTGCTGCCCCTGGCCGACCGGGTGCTGGAGGAGACTGCCCCCGCGGTCCTCGCCGGACACGACGTCGTCTTTCTCGCCCTGCCCCACGGGCAGTCCGCCGCCGTGGCCGAGCAGCTCGGTCCCGAGGTGCTGGTGATCGACATGGGGGCCGACTTCCGGCTGAAGGACCCGGCCGACTGGGAGCGGTTCTACGGCTCGCCGCACGCCGGGACCTGGCCCTACGGCCTCCCCGAACTGCCGGGTGCCCGTGCCGCGCTGGAGGGGTCCAAGCGCATCGCGGTGCCCGGTTGCTATCCGACCGCCGTCTCGCTCGCGCTCTTCCCCGCCTATGCCGCCGGGCTCGCCGAGCACGAGGCCGTGGTCGTCGCCGCCTCCGGCACCTCCGGCGCCGGCAAGGCACCCAAGCCGCATCTGCTCGGCAGCGAGGTCATGGGCTCCATGTCCCCGTACGGCGTCGGCGGCGTCCACCGGCACACCCCCGAGATGATCCAGAACCTCGGCGCGGCCGCCGGTGAGCCCGTCTCCGTGTCCTTCACCCCCACCCTCGCCCCCATGTCCCGGGGCATCCTCGCCACCTGCACGGCCAAGGCCAGGCCCGGGGGCACCGCCGAGTCGCTGCGCGCCGCCTATGAGAAGGCCTTCGCGGACGAGCCCTTCGTGCACCTCCTCCCCGAGGGGCAGTGGCCCGCCACCGCGTCCGTCCACGGTTCCAACGCCGTTCAGCTGCAGGTCGCGTACGACGCCGCCGCGCACCGGATCATCGCGATCAGCGCCATCGACAACCTGACCAAGGGCACCGCGGGCGGTGCCGTCCAGAGCATGAACATCGCCCTGGGTCTCGACGAGACCACCGGCCTTTCCACGATCGGAGTCGCACCGTGAGCGTCACGGCAGCCAAGGGATTCAGGGCGGCGGGCATCGCCGCCGGGATCAAGGAGAACGGCAACCCGGACCTGGCCCTCGTGGTCAACGACGGGCCCCGCCGCGCCGCCGCCGGCGTCTTCACCTCCAACCGTGTGAAGGCCGCACCGGTGCTGTGGTCCGAGCAGGCCCTCAAGGCCGGCCAGATCTCCGCGGTCGTCCTCAACTCCGGCGGCGCCAACGCCTGCACCGGCCCCAAGGGCTTCCAGGACACGCACGCCACCGCGGAGAAGGCCGCCGAGGTGCTGGGCCGGGGCCCCATCGAGGTCGCCGTCTGCTCCACCGGCCTCATCGGCGTGCTCCTCCCGATGGACAAGCTGCTGCCCGGGATCGAGACGGCCGCCGCCCAGCTGTCCGAGCACGGCGGTGAGAAGGCCGCCCTCGCCATCAAGACCACCGACACCGTCCACAAGACCTCCGTGGTGAGCTCGGAGTCCGGGGGCTGGACCGTCGGAGGCATGGCCAAGGGCGCCGGCATGCTCGCGCCCGGCCTGGCCACCATGCTGGTCGTGCTGACCACCGACGCCGATCTCGACGGCGAGACCCTGGACCGGGCCCTGCGCGCCGCCACCCGGGTCACCTTCGACCGTGTGGACTCCGACGGCTGTATGTCCACCAACGACACCGTGCTCCTGCTCGCCTCCGGGGCGTCCGGGGCCGTGCCGGAGTACGAGGAGTTCGCCGAGGCCGTCCGCGCCGTCTGCGACGACCTGGGCCGCCAGCTCATCGGCGACGCCGAGGGCGCCAGCAAGGACATCAAGGTCGAGGTGGTGGGCGCCGCGACCGAGGACGACGCCGTCGAGGTGGGCCGCGCCGTCGCCCGCAACAACCTCCTCAAGTGCGCGATCCACGGAGAGGACCCCAACTGGGGCCGTGTCCTGTCGGCGATCGGCACCACCCGGGCCGTCTTCGAGCCCGACCGGCTCAATGTCGCCATCAACGGAGTCTGGGTCTGCAAGAACGGCTCGGTGGGCGAGGACCGCGAGCGGGTGGACATGCGCTACCGCGAGGTCCACATCGTGGCGGACCTGGCCGCGGGCGACGCCGAGGCGACCATCTGGACCAATGACCTGACCGCCGACTACGTCCACGAGAACAGCGCGTACAGCTCCTGACCGGCCCACGGGCCGTTCCGGGATGACCCGGAACGGCCCGGTACGGGACCTAAGGTGCCTCCAAGGCCCACACCGCCCGACCGGCGGCTGATCCAAGACCTTCGCGAAAGTCGGCTATGACGGTCAAGAACTCAGAAGACTCAGCAGAACAGTCGAAGCTCCCGACCCGCAAGCACACCGCCCTGCCCAAGGCCCAGACCCTCATCGAGGCGCTGCCCTGGCTGACCCGCCACCACGGCAGGACGGTCGTCATCAAGTTCGGCGGGAACGCCATGATCGACGAGGAGCTGAAGTCCGCCTTCGCCCAGGACGTCGTGTTCCTGCGGCACGCCGGGCTCAGGCCCGTAGTCGTGCACGGCGGCGGCCCTCAGATCAGTGCCGCCCTCGACCGGCACGGCATCCCCAGCGAGTTCAAGGCGGGTCTCAGGGTCACCAGCGAGGACGCCATGGACGTCGTCCGCATGGTCCTGGCCGGACAGGTGCAGCGGGAGCTGGTCGGCCTGCTCAACCGGCACGGCCCGCTCGCCGTCGGCCTCACCGGCGAGGACGCGCACACCATCACCGCGGTCAGGCACCGGCCCGAGATCGACGGCCGGCCGGTCGACATCGGGCGGGTGGGCGAGATCACCCGGATCGACACGGGCGCCATCGAGGCGCTGCTGGCCGACGGCCGTATCCCGGTCGTCTCCTCGATCGCCCGGAGCCAGGACGACGGACATGTCTACAACGTCAATGCTGATACGGCGGCTGCGGCACTCGCTGCGGCACTGGGCGCCGAGACCCTCATGGTCCTCACGGATGTCGAGGGCCTCTACGAGGACTGGCCCGACAGCGACGAGGTGATCAGCCGCCTCACCGCCTCCCAGCTGGAGAAGCTGCTGCCGGAGCTGTCCTCGGGCATGGTGCCGAAGATGGAGGGCTGTCTGTTCGCCGTGCGCAACGGCGTCCGCACCGCCCGGGTCATCGACGGCCGGGTCCAGCACTCGATCCTGCTGGAGATCTTCACCGACGAGGGCATCGGCACCATGGTCGTGCCCGACGGATCCGACCAGGGGGACGCCGTATGACCGACCGCTCCGCCAACCAGGAGCTCACCCGGCGGTGGCAGGGCGCGCTCATGAACAACTACGGCACCCCGCGGCTGCCCCTGGTCCGCGGTGCCGGCACCCGGCTGTGGGACGCCGACGGCAAGGAGTACCTCGACCTCGTCGGCGGTATCGCGGTCAACGCCCTCGGCCACGCCCACCCCGCCGTGGTCGCCGCGGTCAGCGAGCAGATCGCCTCCCTCGGCCATGTCTCCAACCTGTTCGTCGCCGAACCCCCCGTCGCCCTCGCCGAACGGCTGCTCCAGCTCTTCGGCCGGGACGGCAAGGTGTACTTCTGCAACTCGGGGGCCGAGGCCAACGAGGGCGCCTTCAAGATCGGCCGGCTGACCGGGCGCACCCATATGGTCGCCACCGAGGGCGGCTTCCACGGCCGCACCATGGGCGCCCTCGCGCTCACCGGTCAGCCCGGCAAGCAGGAGCCGTTCCTGCCGCTGCCCGGTGACATCACGCATGTGCCGTACGGCGACGCCCAGGCCCTGGCCGCGGCGGTCACCGAGGAGACCGCCCTGGTGATCATCGAGCCCGTGCAGGGCGAGAACGGGGTCGTCGTCCCGCCCGCCGGTTATCTCAAGGCGGCCCGCGCGATCACCGCCGCCACCGGGGCGCTGCTCGTCCTGGACGAGGTCCAGACCGGTGTCGGCCGCACCGGGCACTGGTTCGCTTACCAGGCGCATGAGGGCGTGCTGCCCGATGTGGTCACCCTCGCCAAGGGCCTCGGCGGCGGGCTGCCGCTCGGCGCCACCGTCGCCTTCGGCCGTGCCGCGGAGCTGCTCAGGCCCGGCCAGCACGGCAGCACCTTCGGCGGCAACCCCGTCGCCTGCGCCGCCGGGCTCGCCGTGCTGGACACCATCGCCGCCGAGGGCCTGCTGGAGAACGTGAAGCGGCAGAGCGAGAAGCTGAGGGACGGGATCGAGTCACTGGGGCACCCGTTGATCGGCCGCGTCCGGGGCTCGGGCCTGCTCCTGGGTATCGTGCTCACCGAACCGCTCGCGCAGCAGGCGCAGCAGGCGGCTCAGGACGCCGGTCTCCTGGTGAACGCTCCCGCCCCGGACGTCGTACGGCTGATGCCTCCGCTGATCCTCGGCGACGACGACGTGGCGGAGTTCCTCCGGGCGCTGCCCGGCGTCCTCGACGCAGCGACCGACGGGGACGGACGATCCGGAGAATGAGACGACGATGAGTCAGGCGCAGGACCACGACCACACGGGGCCCGCCGTGCCGCAGACCCGCACCGCACGCCACCGCCGGATCGTGGACATCCTCAACCGGCAACCGGTGCGCTCCCAGAGCCAGTTGGCGAAGCTCCTCGCCGACGACGGACTGAGCGTCACCCAGGCGACGCTCTCCCGGGACCTGGACGAGCTGAACGCGGTGAAGATCCGCAACACCGACGGCGACCTCATCTACGCGGTCCCCAGCGAGGGCGGCTTCCGCACCCCGCGCGCACCGCTGGGCGGGTCGGCGAAGGAGGAGCGGATGCGGCGTCTGTCCCAGGAGCTGCTGATCTCCGCGGAGGCCTCCGCCAACCTCGTGGTCCTGCGCACCCCGCCCGGCGCGGCCCAGTTCCTTGCCTCGGCCATCGACCAGGCGGAACTGCACGACATCCTCGGCACGATCGCAGGCGACGACACCCTGCTGCTGATCAGCCGGGAGCCGAGCGGAGGCCAGGCGCTGGCGGACCATCTGCTGCGGCTGGCCCAGAACAACAACCACTGAGCCGACGGCGCGGCCGGCGGGCGTGCCGGATCGACCGGGGCCGAGGCGGCGCGGAGGGGGTGCGGAGGTCACCGATGGCGGGGTGCGGGGCCGGAGGGGTCAGCCCAGGAGCGCTGCCAGCCCTCCCGTGCACCGGACCTCGTCGCCCGCCGTGATCAGCAGGGCCTCCGTGTCCGGCAGGCTCTCCAGCCAGGCGAGACCCTCCCGCGACCCCATCGCGAACGCGGCCGTGGCCCAGCAGTCGGCCCAGGTCAGCCGAGGGGCCACCACCGTCACGGCCACCAGGTCGGTCACCGCGGAGCGGCCCGTGCGCGGGTCCACGATGTGCGCGCCGCGCTCCGCGGTCCCCGAGGTGGCCACGGCCAGCTCCGCCGCACCGGCCGCGGTGACCACCGCCGCCAGCCCGCCCGGACGCAGCGGATCCGCCACGCCGACCCGCCAGGGGCGGTGCGGCCCGGGCGCGCCGTACATCTGGACGTCCCCACCGCCGTTGACACTCACCCCGCCCGCCCCGGACGCCGCCAGCCGCCGGGCTGCCCGCTCGACGGCCCAGCCCTTGACGATCCCGGTCGGGTCCAGCCGCCCCGCGTACCGGGTGCTGAACCAGCCGTCGCTGAGCCGTTCCGCCTCGGAGCCCAGGGCGAGCACCTCGGCGACCTCCGGATCGCACTCCGCCACGGTCAGCTCACCACGGGCGAGCCGGGACAGCTGGCTCCCCTCCCGGTAGGTGCTGAACACCTCGTCCACGCGATGCAGCCCGGCCACCGCCTCCTCGAGCGCGGACCGCACGGCCTCGGGCTCGCCCCCGCGCACATCGAAGGAGACGACGGTGCCCATCACCTCCTCCGCGTGGCGCAGCGCTGCCGGTTCCCCGGCGGGGCCGGCGGGTCGAGCGGTCACTCAGCCACCGGCCCGGTCGAGGGCCGACTGCAGGGACTTCTTGTACCCCTCGCTGGTGTACGTGGCGCCGGAGACCGTGTCGATGTCCGCGCTCTGTACGTCCAGGACCGCCCGGTTGAGCCGGGGGACGGCCAGCTCGGTCTTCTCACCGCTGGTCCCGCCCTGCGGCGCCTGGACGGCCTCGGCCCCGGTGATCTTCCCGTCGCTGACGGTGAGCCGCACCTGGACCGTGCCGTACGGGGTCCGGGCCGCATCACCGGTGACGGTACGGGCGCCGGCCGCCGGGCCGCTGCCGCCCTGCGGAGCCTGGGCGGCGGACGTCTGCTGCGGCGCGGCGTCGCCCGCCGCCTGGGCCGCGGCGGGGTCCGTCGTCGGCTTCAGCGACAGCAGCAGCACGATCCCGGACACGGTGGCGGCGCCGGCCAGCACAAAACGCCGGATGGGGTGGCTCTTCCTCATCGCTTCTGGAGCTCCTGTTTCCCGTCGCTCACATCTCGAACGACTCGTGATGGATACGGCGGGCGGGGACTCCCGCGCCGCGAAGTGCCTCGTACACCTGCTGCGCGAAGCCGGGCGGCCCGCACATGAAGACGTCGTGCCGGTCGATGTCCGGCAGCTTGCGGCGCAGGGTGTCCGCCGAGATGTCCGGGCGTTCCCCGTCCGGGCTGTTGACCGCGTACATCAGCCGCGCGCCGCGCTCCTCGGCGATCTGGGCCAGTTCGTCCCACAGGGCCAGGTCCTGGGTGGTGTTGGCCCGGTACAGCAGCGTCAGGTCACCGGAGGCGCCGGGCAGCGTCTCGAACAGCGCCCGCATCGGCGTGATGCCCACACCGCCGGCCACCAGCAGCACCTTGCCGCGGCTACGCCGGTGGGCGGTCAGCGCTCCGTACGGGCCCTCCGCCCACACCCGGGTGCCGGGCGTCAGCTCGCGCAGCGCGGAGCTGTGGTCGCCGATCGCCTTCACCGTGATCCGGAGCATCTGGGGGCGGGGCGCCGCGGACAGCGAGTACGGATGCGAACTGAACCGCATGCCCGGCGCGAGGAAGCGCCAGCGGAAGAACTGCCCGGCCTCCGCGCCCATCCGGTGCAGCTTCCGCCCGGTGATCAGTACCGAGACGACCCCGGGTGTCTCCTCGATGACCGCCTCGACCCGCAGCCGATGACGCAGATTCAGCCGGATCGGGGTGAGGACCCGGTACCAGAGCAGCAGCGCGGTCACCGCTCCGTACAGCACGTACCAGGCGGTCCTGGCCTCCGGCCGGCCGGCGAACTCGTTGCCGGTGGACAGCTGGTGCCAGAACGACAGATAGGTGGCCGCGTAGGTGAGCAGATGGACGTGGTACCAGAAGTCGTACGAGATCCGGCGGCGGACCGGGCCGATCGACAGCAGCCCTATGAGCAGCAGCAGACCCGTGCCGACGGCGGCCTTGCCCATGTCCGGCAGTTGCTCGACCGAGTCGACGGTCTGCCCCACGATGCCGCCGAACCCGAGGCCCGCCTGGAGCGCATAGCCCCCCATGGTCAGCACGAGATGGGCGAGGACCAGGCAGAGGGTGTAGCGGCCGGTCATGGCGTGCCAGCGCGCCACCCGGTCGGAGCCGACCCGGCGTTCCAGTGCGGGCACCCGCGCCATCTGAAGGACGACCAGCGCCATCAGATAGCCCGCGAGCAGCCCGGTGATCCGCCCCGCGTTGATGATCCTGCCGCTGTCGTCGGCGATGGACGGGGTGTTCGCCCACCACAGCCAGATGACGCCCGCGGCGCCCGCCCAGACGGCGGCCAGCAACGGGACGGCGGGGGAACGGCGTGGGCGTATGGCGCGCATCGTCTGGCGCCGCGCCGCGCGGCCACCGGCGATCGTGGACACGGTTTCCTCCGTGGTCCTGCGTGGGACGGTCGAGGCCAGTGGCCCCCTTGCCCCAGAGGTACGCGGCGCGGCGGCCATCCGTTCAACCCCTCGCGGAGTCCAGCGCCGACTGGAGCGAGCGCCGGTATCCCTCGCTGGTGTAGGTGGCCCCGGAGACCGTGTCGATCTCCGCGCTCTGCGCGGCCAGCGCCTCCCGCGTCAGCCGGGGGACGGCATAGCCGCTGATCTCCCGGTCCCTCGGGTTGTCCCGGGGAAGGGCCACCGCCGTGACCTCGGTGAGCCGGCCGTTCCTCAGCGTGATACGGACCTGGACGGGCCCATAGCGGGTCTGCACCTGTTCCCCGGTGACGGTCCCGGTCGTGGTCACGCTGCCGGAGCCGCCGGCGTCCCCCGAGCCGGAGGACGCGTGCGAACCGCCCGACGGCACCGCCGGTCCGACCTCGGGCGCGGAGTGCGGCTTCAGCGACAGCAGCAGCACCAGCCCGGAGACCGTGGCGGCGCTGGTGAGCACCACGCGGCGCAGCGGGCTGGTCCTCCTCAACGCATGCATGACGGCCTCACAGCTCGAACGACTCGTGGTGGATACGGCGGTCGGGGACCCCGGCCGCCCGCAACGCCTCGTAGATGTCCTCGGCGAATGCGGTCGGACCGCACAGATAGACGTCATGGTCGGTGAGTCGGGGCACCGCGCCGCGCAGGGCTCCGGCACCGAGACTCGGGCGGGAGCCGTCGGCTCCGTTGAGCGCGTACAGCACCCGCGCGCCACGCCGGCGGGCGATGGTCTCCAACTCGCCGCCCAGCGCCAGGTCCTCGGCCGAACGCGCCCGGTACAGCAGCGTCACCTCGCCCGGCAGGGTCTCGAACAGGGCGCGCAGCGGGGTGATCCCCACACCGCCCGCGATCAGCAGGGACCTGCCGGTCCTGCCCCGGTCCGCGGTCAGCGCCCCGTACGGGCCCTCCGCCCACACCCGGGTGCCGGGCCGCAGCCGCGCCACCGACGCGCTGTGGTCACCGAGCGCCTTGACGGTGATGCGCAGCCGGTCGCCGTAGGGCGGTGCCGACAGCGAGTACGGCGTGGACGTCCAGCGCATGCCGTCCGCGAGGAACCGCCAGCGGAAGAACTGCCCCGGCTCGGCGCCCAGTTCGTCCAGCCGCCGGCCCCGTATCACCACCGACCACACCCCCCGCGCCTCCGCGTGCACCGACTCCACGCGCAGCCGGTGGCGCACATTGAGCCGTACCGGGGTCAGCACCCGGAACCACAGCACCAGGGCCGCGGCCCCCAGATACAGCGCGTACCAGACCGTCCGGGCGACCGGGGCGCCGGTGAACTCCGCGCCCAGCGCCAGCTGATGACCGAAGGCGAGGAAGACCGCGGCATAGGTGAGGAGATGGACGCCGTACCAGAACTCATGGCGGGCCCTGCGGCGGACGGCGCGCGCCGAGGTGATCCCCACGGCGAACAGCACCAGCGTGCCGAAGGCCGCCTTCAGCATCTCCGGGTAGTGCAGCACCACGGTGAGCGTCTCGCGCACCAGCGAGGTCCGGTCCTGGACGGCGTACCCGGTCAGGATCAGCACCAGATGCCCGACCAGCAGACACACCGTGCAGCGCCCGGCCGCTGCATGCCAGCGGGCCACCCGGTCCGAGCCGATCCGCCGCTCCAGCAGAGGCACCCGGGCCATCAGGGCGACCAGCACGGCACAGGAGTATCCGCACAGCAGTCCCGTGATCCGCCCGGCCCCGATGAGCACTCCGGCCGCGCCCACCACGGACGAGGTGTCCTGCCACCACAGGGCCACCACGGCCGCCGCACCGGCCCACAGCAGGGCCAGCACGGGGCCCGCCGGGGAGCGCCTCGCGATCGGCGGCGCGGGCGGCGCCTGCCGCGGGTACACCGTGGTCATGATCCGTTCCTTCCGGGCATCGGAGGACGCCACAGTGCAGGCACCAGCTCTGAGGAGGCTCTGAAGACTCTGAGCGTCCGGCCGGACGGGCCGAGGGCATTCACAGGGAACTCAGAGGGACCGCTGCCGCCGGTTCGCTCCGGAACGAGGGATCCTGGGGAGCGCGATGAACACACCCAGCGCGACGCACACCCCCCGCTCCGGCCGCCCCGCCCTGGCCCGCCCCGACGGCACCCCCCTGCGTGTCCTGGTCGTCGACGACGACCCCGACCTCTCCGAGGTGCTGTGCGGGGCCCTGCGCTACGAGGGCTGGGAGGTGCGCACGGCCGGTGACGGCGCCACGGCCGTCACCCGGGCCCGTGAGCTGATGCCCGACGCCGTCGTGCTGGACGTGATGCTCCCGGACACCGACGGCTTCGCAGTGCTGCGCTCCCTGCGCACCGCGAGGCCCGAGATCTGTGTGCTCTTCCTCACGGCGCGGGACGCCGTCGAGGACCGTATCGCCGGGATCACGGCGGGCGGCGACGACTATGTGACCAAACCGTTCAGCCTGGAGGAGGTCGTCGCCCGGCTCCGCGGACTGCTGCGCCGGGCCGGTATGGCCCGGCAGCTGGTGGACGGCCCCCGGCTGACCGTGGGCGATCTGACCATGGACGAGGAGGCCCGTGAGGTGACCCGGGCCGGTGAACTGATCGAGCTGTCCCCCACCGAGTTCGAGCTGCTGCGCTTTCTGATGCGCAATCCACGGCGGGTGCTCAGCAAATCGCAGATCCTGGACCGGGTGTGGTCGTACGACTTCGGCGGCCAGGCCCATGTCGTCGAGCTGTACATCTCCTATCTGCGCAAAAAGGTGGACGCGGGCCGCGACCCCATGATCCACACGGTGCGCGGGGTCGGGTATGTGCTCAAGCCGGTGACCCGATGACCGCGGGACCGCGCGGCCTGCCGTGGTGGGGCACGGTGGCGCGCAGGGTGCGCGGACTGCCCCGGCCGCGCACGCTGCGGGCCCGGCTCACCGCTGGACTCGTCGTGCTGCTCGCGCTCAGCTGCGCCGCGGTCGGGGTGGCAGCGGTGGTCGAACTGAACGGCTTTCTCACCGGCCGGCTTGACCAGCAGCTGCGCGAGGTCGGCCCGCGCTTCCCGGCGAGCCTGGAGCACGGGGTCAGACCGTCGGACCACGACGGTGACGAGTACGGCGACACCCGCAAGCAGACCGCCGGCACCTTCGGCGCCCGGCTGCTCGGAGCGAAGGTCACCCATGCGGCGGTGGTGCGCCCCGGCAGCGACAGCTCCGCCCTCACCACCCCCCTGAGCGGGCGGGACCGGCGCACCCTCGCGACCGTCCCCGAGGACGGCCGGGGCCACAGCGTCCGGCTGGCCTCCCTCGGCGGATACCGGCTGATGGCGACGCCGGGCATGGACGGCGACACCCTGATCACCGGGCTTCCGCTGGAGCCGGTGGAGGCGGCGGTGCACCGGCTGGAGAGCGTGGCGGCCGTCGTCTTCGGCGCGGCCCTCGCGGTGACCGGCGTCGCGGGCGCCGTCTGGGTGCGCTGGTCCCTGCGGCCGATGAGCAGGGTCGCCGCGACCGCGGCCCGCGTCAGCGAGCTCCCGCTGGCCAGCGGGGAGGTCGCGCTGCCGGCGCGCGTTCCCGAGAACGACCCGCGCAGCGAGGTGGGCCGGGTCGCCACCGCCTTCAACCGGATGCTCGGCCATGTCGAGGACGCGCTGACCAAGCGGCACGCCGTGGAGGAACGGCTGCGCAGCTTCGCCGCCGACGCCAGCCATGAGCTGCGCACCCCGGTCGCCTCGGTCCGCGGCCATGCCGAGCTGGCGCTGCTGCACCCCGGTCCCGTCCCGGCGGAGGTGACCCGCGCCCTGGAACGGATCGCCGCCGAGTCGGCGCGGATGGGTGTGATGGTGGACGATCTTCTGCTGCTGGCCCGCCTGGACGCGGGCCGCCCCCTGGAGCGGCGCCCCGTCGACCTCACCCGCCTGGTCCTGGACGCGGTGACCGACGCCCGCGCGGCCGGCCCCGGGCACCGCTGGACTCTGGAGCTGTCGGAGGAACCGGTGACCGTGACCGGTGACGAGCACCGGCTCCAGCAGGTGCTGGGCAATCTGCTGGCCAACGCCCGTCTGCACACCCCCGAGGGCACGCGGGTGGCGGTCTCGCTGGAGACCGACGGCCCGGCGGCCGTCCTCCGGGTCCATGACGACGGCCCGGGCATCCCCGAGGACATCCGCCCCGGCGTCTTCGAACGCTTCACCCGGGCCGAGCACCGTCGCCGCCCCGGCGACCAGGGCGGCGGCGCCGGACTGGGCCTGTCGATCGTGGCGGCGGTGACTCAGGCGCACGGCGGAGGCGTCCGCCTCGACTCCCGCCCCGGCGGGACCACCTTCACGGTCCGGCTGCCCGCGGACCCGGCCCCGGAAAGCGCCCCGGACACGGGCCCGGACGCGGCCCCGGAAAGGGCCCCGGAAACGGGCCCGGACGCGGCCCCGGCCGGTGCCGCCCGCCGCGGCACTAGTGCCGCGGCAGGCAACGTTTGCCCGTGAAGGAGCGGCGTCCGGTGCGTGCTCTCGGTGTGCCGGCCGGAAGTCCTCGTACTGGACGTACTTGGGCTTGCGGCCGGTGGGGCGAGAGTGCGTGCCGGGCGTCGCGACGGGGCGAACGTTGCCTGTCGGGGCACTAGTACCGGGTGAGCGCCGTCGTGCCGCTCACGGTTCCGATCGCGATGTGCGGTCCCCGCGACGGATCCGCCCACCCCAGGATCCGCCGCATCGCGTCCATCGGCACCGATACGCACCCCTCCGTCGCCGCCCTGCCGTCGACATGCAGGAAGATGCCCGCGCCCCGCTCCCGTACGGGCTCGGTGTAGTTGAAGCCGATGACCAGGGCGTAGGCGTACTGGGGGTCGTGGGCGATCAGATGCTCCGACTCCGAGGCACGGCAGTCGGCCGGGAGGGGTTCCGTCCAGCGGTTGTAGGAGGCGGACGCGTTGTCCTGGCACCACCAGGAGTCCTGGTGCACCGGGCGGTACGGCACCTTGGTGCCCGGGGGTGCGGTCCTGATGCCGAAGGCGTGGGGGAGGGCGTAGAGGCCGGTCGGTGTGGTGCCGGTGCCCTGCCGCCGTGCGGCGCCCTCGACGAGCCCGTGCGCACCGAAGCGCGCGGGCGCCGAACCGGCCCTCACCCACCGCCCGTCCCGGCGGTCCCACCAGTCGACCGTGCCCGAGGTCGCGCCGGTCGTGGACGCCCGCGCCGTGATCAGCTGGGTGCCGCCCCCGGTGTCCGCCATCCGCTCGGGCAGCGGCTTCTCCTCGGCGGCACCCGGCGCGGCGCCGAGCACCAGGAGGGAGACGGCGAGGAGGGCGGCGAGGGGACCGGGGCGCATGGTTCAGAACGTAGCCGGAGGCAGGGGCAGAGGCAGTCCCGGCAGGCCGTCCAGGCTGGTTCCGATGTGCTCCTTCCCCCGGAAGTAGGCATCGAGGGAGGTGTCGTCCTCCCGGGCGAACCGTCTGCCGTGCAGATCGCGGTCCTGGTCGTAGGTCATGAAGGGCACCGCGTATCCGCAGGTGTCGCGGACGAGTTCGGCCCGCACGACGATGATCGCGCGCAGTCCGTGCGGGGCCGGGTCGATGTCCGGGAAGCGGGCGAGCAGCTCGGGGAAGCGGGGGTCGTCGCGGAAGACCGGCTCACCGCGGCCGTGCACCCGCACGATGTTCGGCGGGCCCTGGAAGGCGCACCACATCAGGGTGATCCGGCCGTTCTCCCGCAGATGGGCGACGGTCTCGGCGTTGCTCCCGGCGAAGTCCAGATAGGCGACGGTGAGGTCGTCGAGGACGGCGAAGGAGCCCTTGAGCCCCTTGGGCGACAGATTGACCGTGCCGTCGCCGGACAGGGGAGCGGTGGCGGTGAAGAAGAGGGGCTGTTCCTCGATGAACGTCCGCAGTCGTCCGGTGATGCGTTCATAGGTCTTTCCCATGTCTGACGATTATCCGGCATGTTCCTTCGCCTGTCTAAGGAAATCGCGGGGCCGCTCCGGCACGGAGGAGGCTCCGGCTCGTCCCCGCCACGCCGCCCCGACCTCTTGAATTGACGAATCATGCAGGCGCCTGCATACTCATGCATATCAGCGAATGCACTGTGAGGAGAAACCCGTGACCGAGCGCGTCGTACTCGCCTACTCAGGCGGTCTGGACACCTCCGTCGCCATCGGCTGGATCGCCGAGGAGACGGGCGCCGAGGTCATCGCCGTTGCGGTCGACGTCGGCCAGGGCGGCGAGGACCTGGACGTCATCCGCAAGCGCGCGCTCGCCTGCGGTGCCGTGGAGGCCGAGGTCGCCGACGCCAAGGACGAGTTCGCCGACGAGTACTGCCTCCCGGCGATCAAGGCCAACGCCCTCTACATGGACCGCTACCCGCTGGTCTCCGCGCTCTCGCGCCCCACGATCGTCAAGCACCTCGTCGCCGCCGCCCAGAAGCATGGCGCCGGCACGGTCGCCCACGGCTGCACCGGCAAGGGCAACGACCAGGTCCGTTTCGAGGCCGGCATCGTCGCCCTCGCCCCCGACCTCAAGTGCATCGCCCCGGTCCGTGACTACGCGATGACCCGGGACAAGGCCATCGCGTTCTGCGAGGCGAAGAACCTCCCGATCGCGACCACCAAGAAGTCGCCCTACTCCATCGACCAGAACGTCTTCGGCCGTGCCGTCGAGACCGGCTTCCTCGAGGACATCTGGAACGCCCCGATCGAGGACATCTACGAGTACACCTCCAACCCGGCCGAGCCTCGCGAGGCCGACGAGGTGGTCATCACCTTCCACCAGGGCGTCCCGGTCGCCGTCGACGGCAAGCCCGTCACCGTTCTGCAGGCGATCCAGCAGCTCAACGAGCGCGCGGGCGCCCAGGGCATCGGCCGGATCGACATGGTCGAGGACCGGCTGGTGGGCATCAAGTCCCGCGAGGTCTACGAGGCTCCGGGCGCCATCGCCCTGATCACCGCCCACCAGGAGCTGGAGAACGTCACCGTCGAGCGCGAACTCGCCCGCTACAAGCGGCAGGTCGAGCAGCGCTGGGGCGAACTGGTCTACGACGGCCAGTGGTTCTCCCCGCTCAAGCGCGCCCTGGACGGCTTCATCGCGGAGGCCAACCAGCCCGTCTCCGGCGACATCCGGATGACCCTGCACGCAGGCCGCGCGGTCGTCACCGGCCGGCGGTCCGAGCAGTCGCTGTACGACTTCAACCTGGCCACCTACGACACGGGCGACACCTTCGACCAGTCCGCGGCCAAGGGCTTCATCGACATCTACAGCCTGTCGTCGAAGATCGCCGCGCAGCGGGATCTGCAGGCATAGCCTGACGCCGACCGGCACCTCACCGGCCTGACCGCCGCCTCCTCACTCATGGGTGGGGAGGCGGCGGCACATCCACACCCTCTCGATCGAGGAGCACAGCAAGTGAGCAGCAGCAGCGGTGACGTACGCCTCTGGGGCGGCCGTTTCGCCGACGGTCCCGCCGAGGCCCTGGCGAAGCTGTCCGCGTCCGTCCACTTCGACTGGCGGCTGGCGCCGTACGACATCGCCGGTTCCCGTGCCCATGCGCGTGTGCTGCACGGCGCGGGACTCCTCACCGACGACGAGCTCACCCGGATGCTCGCGGGGCTCGACCGGCTCGAGGCGGATGTCGCCGACGGCTCCTTCACCGGCACCATCGCCGACGAGGACGTGCACACGGCCCTGGAGCGCGGCCTGCTGGAGCGCCTCGGCCCCGACCTCGGCGGCAAGCTGCGGGCCGGCCGTTCCCGCAACGACCAGGTCGCGACCCTCTTCCGGATGTATCTGCGCGACCACGCCCGTACCGTCGGCGGTCTGATCGCCGACCTCCAGGACGCCCTGATCGGCCTGGCCGAGGCCCACCCGGACGTGGCGATGCCCGGCCGCACCCACCTCCAGCACGCCCAGCCGGTGCTCTTCGCGCATCATGTCCTCGCGCATGTCCAGGCGCTGACCCGGGACGCCGAGCGGCTGCGTCAGTGGGACGAGCGCACCGCCGTCTCGCCGTACGGCTCGGGCGCGCTCGCGGGCAGCAGCCTCGGCCTCGACCCGGAGGCGGTCGCCCGGGACCTCGGGTTCGAGCACGGCAGCTCGGCCAACTCCATCGACGGCACGGCCTCGCGTGACTTCGTCGCCGAGTTCGCCTTCATCACCGCGATGATCGGTGTCAACCTCTCCCGGATCGCCGAAGAGGTCATCATCTGGAACACCAAGGAGTTCTCCTTCGTCACGCTCCACGACGCCTTCTCCACCGGGTCGTCGATCATGCCGCAGAAGAAGAACCCGGACATCGCGGAGCTGGCCCGGGGCAAGAGCGGCCGGCTTATCGGCAATCTGACCGGTCTGATGGCGACCCTGAAGGCACTGCCGCTCGCCTACAACCGTGACCTCCAGGAGGACAAGGAGCCGGTCTTCGACTCCATCGACCAGCTGGAGGTCCTGCTCCCCGCCTTCACCGGGATGATGGCGACGCTGACCGTGCACCGCGAGCGGATGGAGGAGCTGGCCCCGGCGGGCTTCTCGCTCGCCACCGACATCGCCGAGTGGCTCGTCAAGCAGGGCGTGCCGTTCCGGGTGGCGCACGAGGTCGCCGGCGAGTGCGTGAAGGCCGCGGAGGCCGAGGGCAAGGAGCTGGACGAGCTGACCGACGAGCAGTTCGCGAAGATCTCGGCCCATCTGACGCCCGAGGTGCGGTCCGTGCTCAACGTCCCCGGCGCCCTCGCCTCCCGCAACGGACGCGGCGGCACGGCCCCCGAGGCGGTCGCCGTGCAGCTGACCGAGGTGAAGGCGGACGTGGCGGCCCAGCACACCTGGGCGACCGCGAAGCAGCACTGACAGAGGTCCGTTCGCCGAAGGGCATCGGAGGTTACGTTGGGTCGCAGCCGCAAGGAGCCGACCGAACGGAGCCCGCGATGCCCTTCGCACGCCTGACGTCAGCCACGACTCCCACCTGCCACCTCGGCCTGGGCCTCGCGGCCGTCGGACGACCCGGCTACATCAACCTGGGCCGGGAGCGGGACCTCCCGCCCGACCGCAGCGTCGACGCCCTGCGCGAGCGCACCCACCAGCTGCTGGACGCCGCCTATGCGCAGGGCGTCCGCTATGTCGACGTGGCCCGCTCCTACGGCCGCTCCGAGGAGTTCCTCGCCGAATGGCTGGCCGCGCGCCCCGACGCCGCGGACCTGGTGGTCGGCAGCAAGTGGGGCTACACCTACACCGCCGACTGGACCACCGACGCGGAGCGGCACGAGGTCAAGGACCACGGCCTCGCCACCTATGAGCGGCAGCGGGCCGAGACCGCCGCCCTGCTCGGCGACCGGCTCGACCTCCACCAGATCCACTCGGTGACCCCCGACAGCCCGGCCCTCACCGACCGGAAGCTGCACGCCAGGCTGGCCGAGGCGGCCGCGGAGGGCGTCACGGTCGGCTTCTCCACCAGCGGCCCCGCGCAGGCCGACGCGATCCGCGCCGCCCTCGCCGTGACGGTCGACGGCGAGCCCCTCTTCCGTACCGTCCAGTCCACCTACAACCTGCTGGAGACCTCCGCCGCCCCCGCGCTGGAGGAGGCCCATGACGCCGGACTCACGGTGATCGTCAAGGAGGGCGTGGCCAACGGACGGCTGGCCGGCCCGGATGCGCCCAAGGCGCTGAAGGCCGTGGCCGAGGAGACGTCGTACGGCTGTGACGCGGTCGCCCTCGCGGTGATCCTGTGCCGTCCCTGGGCCGGTGTCGTCCTCTCCGGCGCCGCCACCGTCACCCAGCTCGCCTCGAACCTGCACGCCGCCGCCGTCGACCTGGACGCGGAGCAGCTCGCCCGTCTGGAGGCCCTCGCCGAGGAGCCGGGCGCCTACTGGGAGCGGCGCGGCCGGCTGCCCTGGCACTGAGTTCCGCAGGATCGTCCGCATATCAGCAACCGATGGTGAGACCCCCACGCCTCTCATGAGACATTGATGTCTCACATGCCCTATAGTTGTCTCATGGCCGTCGATCGAGACCTCGTGCTGCGCAGCGCAGCCGCCCTGCTCACCCGCAAGTCCACCGCCACCCTGGACGAGGTCGCCAGGGCGGCCGGGATCAGCCGGGCCACGCTGCACCGCCACTTCGCGGGGCGCGATGCCCTCGTACGGGCGCTGGAGGCGCTCGGTATCGAGGAGTGCGAGGCGGCGCTGGACGCCGCCCGGCTCGACGAGGGTCCCGTCCGGGAGGCCCTGCAGCGCTTCGTGGCCGAGATCGAGCCCGCGGCCGGGCTGCTCGCCTTCCTCTACAGCGAGAACCAGCTCTTCGAGGGCGAGCAGCAGAACGAGGGCTGGACCCGGATCGACGCCCGGGCCGCCGCGCTGTTCCGGCGTGGCCAGGAGAGCGGCGAGCTCCGGATCGACCTCTCCCCGACCTGGCTCACCGAGGCCCTGTACGGACTGCTGGCCTCCGGTGCCTGGGCCGTACTGGAGGGGCGACTCGCCCCCAAGGACTTCACCTACATGATCGTCGAGCTGCTGCTCGGCGGCGTACTACGGAGAGAACAACCATGACCAGCTCCCTGCAGGAGAGTGGGGGAGGAGCCATGAGCTCGCTGGAGACCGTGCCACGGGCCGAGAGGCGCCCGGGCCGTTGGCTCGCACTCGGCGTGCTGGTGCTCGCCGTGCTGCTGGTGGCCGTGGACGCGACCGTCCTCGGCCTCGCCACCCCCTACATCAGCGAGGACCTGAGACCCTCGGGCACCCAGTTGCTGTGGATCGGCGACATCTACTCGTTCGTCATCGCCGGTCTGCTGGTGTCCATGGGCAGCCTGGGCGACCGCATCGGCCGCAAGCGGATCCTGCTCGTCGGCGCCACGGCCTTCGGGCTGATATCGGTCCTCAACGCCTATGCGTCGACGCCGGCCACCATGATCCTGGCGCGGGCGTTGCTCGGTGTCGCGGGGGCGACCCTGATGCCCGCCACCCTCGCCCTGATCCGCAACATCTTCCAGGATCCGCGCGAGCGCAGCCTCGCCGTCGGCGTCTGGGGCGCGATGGCCTCGGCCGGTACGGCGGTCGGCCCGATCGTCGGCGGCCTGCTGCTCGAACACTTCTGGTGGGGCTCGGTCTTCCTCATCAACCTGCCGGTGATGGTGCTTCTCGTGGTCATCGGGTTGCGCACGCTGCCCGAGTTCCGCAACCCCGACCCCGGCCCCTGGGACACCCCCAGTGTGCTGCTGTCGCTCGTCGGCATGGTCGGCGTGGTGTACGCCGTCAAGGAGGGGGCCTCCCACGGGTTCACCTGGCCCGCCACCGTGGTCGGACTGGTCGGCGTCGCCGCGCTGTACGGCTTCGTCCGTCGCCAGTTGACGCTTCCGGTGCCGCTGCTGGACATGCGGCTGTTCCGCCGTCGCGGCTTCAGCGGTGCGGTGCTCGCCGATCTGCTGACCGTGCTAGGGATGTCCGGGCTGGTCTTCTTCCTCTCCCAGTTCCTGCAACTGGTGCAGGGAAGGCGGCCGTTCGAGGCGGGCCTGGCCGAACTCCCGGCCGCCGTCGGAGCGGTCGTGGCGGGTCTGATGGCGGGCGCGGCGGCCCGGCGCTTCTCGGTGCGGGGCGTGGTCTCGGGCGGGCTCGCCGCGGTGGGCGTGGCGCTCGCCGCCCTCGCCGTGCTCGACCGGACCACCGGTTATCCGCTGATCGGGGTCGCGCTGCTGGTCGTGGGCGTCGGCGCGGGCCTCTCCTTCACGGTCACCGCGGATGTGATCCTCTCCAGCGTGCCCAAGCACCAGGCGGGCGCCGCCTCGGCGGTCTCGGAGACGGCGTACGAACTCGGCGCGGCCCTCGGTATCGCCCTGCTCGGCTCGGTGGTGACCGGGGTCTACCGCGGCTTCACGGGCCCACCGGGCACCCCCGCCGCGGCACATGAATCCCTGGGCGGCGCGGTCGAGGCCGCGGGAAGCATGCCCAGGGCCACGGGCCGGGCCCTGCTGCTGTCGGCCCGGGAGGCCTTCGTGAACGGCCTCTCCCTGGCGGTGGCAGCAGGCGCCGCAGTCCTCCTGGCCGCAGCCCTGGCCGCCTGGTTCCTCCTGAAAGACCAACGCCTCCACACCACCTGACCCACCCCCGCGCCCCGCCAGGGGCGCGGGGAACCGCGCGCTCAACTCAGACGCACCGGCACGCCCCCACGACGCGCACCCCCACGGCCGGCGAAGCTCCCGGCCCCGGCGCACCGAGCGGGCGCGGCAAACCCCGCCAGGGGCGCGGGGAACTGCGCACTCAACCCAGACGCACCCGCACGCCCCCCACGACGCGCACCCCCACGGCCCGCGAAGCTCCCGGCCCCGGCGCACCGAGCGGGCGCGCTAAACCCCGCCAGGGGCGCGGGGAACTGCGCGCTCAACCCAGACGCACCGGCACGCCCCACGGCGCGCAACCCCTACGACCGCAGGGCCGTCAACCCCGGGCACCCGAACACCCCGCCAACCGCCGGAGGCCTACGCCGCCTTGGCCTTGGTCGCGTACATGTCCACATACTCCTGCCCCGACAACCGCATGACCTCCGACATCACCGAGTCGGTGACGGCCCGCAGCACATACCGGTCCCGGTCCATCCCCTCATAGCGGGAGAACTCCAGCGCCTCCCCGAACCGCACCGTCACCTTGCTGGGCCGCGGCAGCCCCGACCCGGTCGGCTGGATCTTGTCGGTGCCGATCATGGCGAACGGAACCACCGGCGCACCGGTCATCAGGGTGAGCCGGGCGATACCGGTCCGCCCGCGGTACAGACGGCCGTCGGGCGAGCGCGTCCCCTCGGGGTAGATGCCGAAGATCCTGCCCTCCTCGAGGATCCGACGCCCGGTCATCAGCGCCGCGACCCCGCCCCTGCCGCCGTCGCGGTCGACCGGGATCATCCCGACCCCGGTGAAGAACCAGGCCATCAGCCTGCCCTTGACGCCCTTCCCGGTGACGTACTCCTCCTTGCCGATGAAGCAGACCTGACGGTCGCAGACCAGCGGCAGGATCATCGAGTCGATGAAGGTCAGATGATTGCCGGCCAGAATCACCGGGCCGTCGCCGGGAATGTTCTCCACGCCCTCCACCTGTGGGCGGAACATCAGACGCATGATCGGTCCGAGCACTGCCTTGATGAGCGTGAAGCGGGACAACAGGTCCTCCGGTGTCAAGGATGCGGTATGAGTCTGTGCAGCTGAGGACGATACTCGCGGTGCCCGGCATATCGCACACCGGATCACGCTCCGAACACGCGTCGTTGCCGATTGTTTACCCGAGATCACGTCCCGTCGCCTGTTCGTCATCCGCCGGACGGGTGGCGCACCTCACGGACGGCCGATGACGGTCCGTCATCCGGGCTCCCCCGAAAGGAGTCACCCCCGCACCCGGCAGGACGACGCATGTCCGCCCCGAGTTCCCGTGCAGGTCTCCCGGTCGTCGTCTTTGCGCATCTACCATCGAGCCGCTTCGGACAGACCTGGCGGGAGGGACCCATGGGGACGCGGGAGACGTACGAGCAAGGCCGAGGAACGGGACGGAGGGCGCTGCTCGGGGCCGCGGTGCTCGGCGCGGGAGGGGCGGTCCTCGGACTGCCCGGCGCCGCGAGCGCCGACGGCCGGCACGGAAAGGACCCCGGGCCGGGGGCGGGCTCGAAGCCCGGACACGGACTGAAGGGCCTGCCGGTGCCCACGATCATCGGGCACCGCGGAGCCAGCGGCTACCGGCCCGAACACACCTTCGGCTCCTATCAGCTGGCCCTGGACATGGGTGCCGACATCGTGGAGGCCGGCGACCTGGTGCCGACCCGGGACGGCCATCTGGTGTGCCGGCACGAGCCGGAGATCGGCGGGACCACCGATGTCGCCGACCACCCCGAGTTCGCCGCCCGCAGGACCACCAAGATCCTGGACGGCGTGTCCACCACCGGCTGGTTCACCGAGGACTTCACGCTCGCCGAGCTGAAGACCCTCCGGGCGGTCGAGCGGATCCCCGATACCCGCTCGCGCAACACCCTCTACGACGGCCGCTGGGAGATCCCCACCTTCGAAGAGGTGCTCCGCTGGCAGGACGAGCAGACCCGCAAGCGCGGCAAGCAGGTCTGGATCTACCCCGAGACCAAGCATCCGACCTACTTCCGCAAGCTGGGCCTCGGCCTGGAGGAGCGGCTCGCGAGCGTGCTGCGCAAGCACGGCAAGGACAAGAAGAACGCGCCGGTCGTCATCCAGTCCTTCGAGCCCACCAGCATCCAGCGCCTGGCAAAGCTCGTCGGCAACCCGCTGGCCGTGCTGCTGTCCGCCGCGAACACCCGCCCCTGGGACTTCGTCGAGTCGGGCGACCCGCGCACCGTCGCCGACCTCATCACCCCCAAGGGGCTCAAGGGGATCGCCTCCTACGCCCAGGGCATCGGCCCGACCCTCGACCTGGTCATCCCCAGGAAGGCCGACGGCAGCCTGGCCGAGCCGTCCACGCTCGTCGCCGACGCGCACGCCGCGGGCCTGATCCTGCACCCGTACACGATGCGGAACGAGAACACCTTCCTGCCCGCCGACTTCCGCCGGGGCACGGACCCGGCGGCGTACGGGGACGCCTTCGGCGCCTTCCGGGCGTACTTCGCGACCGGGATCGACGGTGTCTTCACCGACAACGCCGACACCGGGGTGCTCGCCCGTGAGGACTTCCTGCGCCGCTGAACTCCCCCGCCCATCACCCGTATCGCTCGGCCGCCCCGGCAATCCGTCGCCGGGGCGGCCGTGTCATGCGCTCCCTCGCCCGCGGGGCGCCCGAGGGCCGGAACCGGGATATTGCGGGGGAGTTGGATATCTCACAGGGTGTTCGCGGACCCGAACATCCTCAATGTCACGAATGTCTACGTCGATTGCTGTCGACGGAGGTTGCGGCCCCTCGGTGACGGGGATAGGAGTGGGGAACTATCGGCGATCAGGTGAGCGGGAGGCGTGCGCACATGGGCATGAGCGTGACCATCTCGGGGGCGACCGAGCGGGATGCCGAGCAGATCTTCAGGCTGCAGTACCTGTGCTTCCAGAGCGAGGCCGCGCTGTACGGGAACTACCGCATTGCCGCACTCGTCCAGAGCCTCGACTCGGTGCGTGCGGAAGTCGCCTCGGATTGCGTCTTCGTGGCGCGGCTGGGCGAGGAGGTGGTCGGCTCGGTGCGCGGCAGCGTGACCGAGGACGGCGCGGCCTCCATCGGCACGCTCTGTGTGCACCCGCGGCTCCAGGGCCATGGCATCGGGGCCCGGCTGCTGAGCGCGGCGGAGACCGCACTGGCCGGGGAGCACGGCGCCAGGACGTTCCGGCTCAGCACGGGCCACCGCAGCGAGCACAACCTCCGTCTGTATCGCAGGGTCGGCTATGAGGCGGTGGGCACCATCCAGGGCGAGGACGGCGTTCCGCTGATCGTTCTGGAGAAGCAGCTCCCGGCGGGCTCGTACGCGACGACCGCCTAGGACCTCTCACGCCCCGCCCGCCCGGGGCTCGGCACTGGCGGCCGGGGCCGGTCGTCCGTCCACGACCGGCCCACCGTCCTTCCCCGGGATCCCCGCACCCGGGCCCCGTACGGTGCGCACGCCCGCCGGACACCACGCGCCGGGGGCGCCCGCCGCCGGAGGGGGATGTTCAGGCCGCGTCCGGCTGCCCGGCGCCGAGGCCCTTGCGGAGCCAGTACATCGCCGACAGGGGCAGCAGTACCGGGATGAAGAGATAGCCCCTGCCGTAGTCCGACCACACGGTCGCATCCGGGAAGGCGGACGGTTCGACCAGGGTCCAGGTGCCGACGGCGAGCACACCCACGAGCTCGGCGGCACAGCACACCAGGGCCGCACGACGGGCCGTCTCGCCGCCGCGGACCAGGGAATAAGTGATGAAGCCGTAGACGACTCCGGCGACCGCGGACAGGGAGTACGCCAGCGGGGCCGTGCCGAACTGCGTCGAGATCTGGACGACCGAGCGGGACACCGCGCCGACCACCATCACGCCGTACAGCCATACGAGCAGCATGCCGGGCCCGCCGATGAGTCGGGCCCTCGCCGGCTTCTCCTCGGTGGTCGCCATCTCAGCCTCCCCAGATGTCATAGAGCCGCACCTCCAGCACGGCGAGCACCACACCGCCGGCCGCGACCGTCACCGAACCCCACCGGGTGCGCTCGGCCAACGACATGAAGCCCGCCGCCGGGATGCACGCGAAGGCGCCCAGCAGATACGCCACAAAGATCGTCGTGCCCTGCGCCGGCTTCTCGCCGCGTGCCAGCTGCACGACCCCGACGACCAGTTGGACCAGGGCCAGCAGCGTCACCACGGCCATGCCGATGAAGTGCCAGTCCTTGGTGGGCTGATCACGGTATGCCGCCCAGCCGCACCAGGCGGCGATCAGCAGCGCGGCGACACCGGTCACCAGCGTCAGGGCATCAAGCATGCCGTGACCCTATTACGGCCCAAAAGGCCCGACGTCCTCGGCCCACGTCTCACCGGACCGCCCCCGCCCTCTCCCGGATCTCCTGGAGCCGGGGCAGGGCCTCCCCCGAGGCCGGGGAATCGCCTCCCCTTAGGGCTCCGAACAAAAGTGGGGCCCGGCGGGCGGCGCCCGGCACGCACGCTCGCCGCGTTGCCGGAAGGTCCTGGTAGCTCCGCTACAAGGACCTTCCGGCGCCTTGCGATCGCATGCACCGGACACCGCCCGCTGATCGGACCCCACTTTTGTTCGGAGCTCTTAGGGTCGAGGCCATGAGGATCCACGCTGACGCCCTGCTCTTCGACAACGACGGGACGCTCGTCTCATCCCTTGAATCGGTCCGGCGGTGCTGGACGCTCTGGGCCCAGGAGTACGGCGTCACCGCGGAACAGTTCGGACGCTTCGCGCTGCACGGCCGTACGGCCGCCGAGATCGCCGCCGATCTGCTGCCCGCCGAGATCGTCCCGGAGGCCGTGGCGCGCATCGAGCGGCTGGAGGTCGAGGACGTGCCGAACGGCGGCGTCCATCTGCTCCCGGGCACCAGGGAGTTCCTGGACGCGCTGCCGGCCGACCGCTGGGCCGTCGTCACCTCCGCCACGCTCGGCCTCGCCGAGGCCCGGCTGGAGGCCGTCGGCATCCGCCCCAAGACCCTGATCACCGCGAACGACGTCACCCGCGGCAAGCCCGATCCCGAGCCCTATCTGCTGGGCGCCCGCGCACTGGGCGTCGACCCGTCCCGCTGCGTCGTGTTCGAGGACGCCCCGGCGGGCCTGGCGGCCGGCCGGGCCGCCGGCATGACGACCGTGGCGTTGGCCACAACCCACCAGGCCCGGGAACTGGACGCCGATCTGGTGGTGAAGGACCTGTCCGCCTTGTCCGTACTGGTCACCGACCGCGGGGTGGAGATCTCCGTACGCGACTGAACACACCCCCGGCTGTCCGCCATTCGGACAGCCGGGCCCGGCTCCGGTGGGGTGTCTGCTTTACTTGATCCCATGACCACGACGAGCTGCCGCATCTCTGCGACCGAGGCGACCATGACGCCCGGTGCTCGTTGTCGGTGTCGAATGTGCGCCTGCTAGAGGGCCCCCGCACCACCGCAGAGCCTCGCGCCCCGAAGCGAGACCGCCCGGCACGTCCGTGACGCCCCGCGGCGTACGAGACCCAGCCCGCCCCGCTGCCCGAACGGCGAGGGCCACCGCGCCACGTTCTCCGGATCGACCGTTCTCGCGAGAACCGTGCGCGCTCCCACGCACGCACCCGTGTCCGGCGTACCTCCACGCCTGCACTCGACAGTGACGGAAACCCAGTGATCACCACATCGGGCCTGACCAAGGTCTATCGCTCGCACGGCCGCGAGGTGACCGCCCTCGACGGCGTCGACCTGCATGTACGCGAGGGCGAGGTGTACGGCGTCATCGGCCAGTCCGGTGCCGGCAAGTCCTCGCTCATCCGCTGCGTCAACCTCCTGGAGCGCCCCACCGCCGGCACGGTCACCGTGGCCGGCCAGGACCTCACCGCGCTCGCCGGACGCGGACCCCGCGCCGGAAGGGAGCTGCGGCAGGCGCGCAGCCGGATCGGCATGGTCTTCCAGCACTTCAACCTGCTGTCCTCGCGCACCGTCCAGGACAATGTCGAGCTGCCGCTGGAGATCCTCGGCCGGTCCGGGAAGGAACGTTCCGGCAAGGCCCTGGAACTGCTCGACCTCGTCGGCCTGGCGGACAAGGCCAAGGCCTACCCGGCACAGCTCTCCGGCGGCCAGAAGCAGCGCGTCGGCATCGCCCGCGCCCTGGCCGGCGACCCCAAGGTGCTGCTCTCCGACGAGGCGACCAGCGCCCTCGACCCGGAGACCACCCGCTCCATCCTCCAGCTGCTGCGCGACCTCAACCGTCAACTGGGCCTGACCGTGCTGCTCATCACCCATGAGATGGACGTGGTCAAGACCGTCTGTGACTCGGCCGCACTGATGGACAAGGGCCGCATCGTCGAGTCCGGCACGGTCGGCGAACTGCTCGCCACCCCCGGCTCCGAACTGGCCGCCGCGCTCTTTCCGGTCAGCGGCGAGGCGACCGGCGACGACCGCACCGTCGTCGACGTCACCTTCCACGGGGACGCCGCCACCCAGCCCGTCATCTCGCAGCTCGCGCGCACCTACAACATCGACATCTCGATCCTCGGTGCCGCCATGGACACCGTCGGCGGCCGGCAGGTGGGCCGGATGCGCATCGAACTGCCCGGCCGCTACGAGGAGAACGTGGTGCCCATCGGCTTCCTGCGTGAGCAGGGCCTTCAGATCGACGTCCTGGGCCAGCGGCCCGCGCCCGTGAAGGAAGGTGCCAAGTGACCTGGTCCGAGATGCAGCCCCTGCTGTCCCAGGCGTGTTGGGACACGCTCTACATGGTCGGCTGGTCCACCGTGATAGCGATCGTCGGCGGCCTGCCGCTCGGCATCCTCCTGGTGCTGACCGACCGCGGGGGGCTGCTGCAGAACCTCGTCGCCAACAAGGTCATCGGACAGGTGGTGAACATCGCCCGGTCGATGCCGTTCATCATCCTGATGGTCGCGCTGATGAGCTTCACCCGCTGGATCACGGGCACCACCATCGGCCGTGAGGCCGCCATCGTGCCGCTGGCCATCGGCGCGATCCCGTTCTTCGCCCGCCTGGTGGAGACGGCCGTACGCGAGGTGGACGACGGGCTCGTCGAGGCGGTGCAGGCGATGGGCGGCAACACCTGGACCATCGTGCGCAAGGTCCTGGTGCCGGAGTCCCTGCCCTCGCTGATCTCCTCGGCCACCACCACGATCGTCGCCCTCATCGGCTACTCCGCGATGGCCGGCACCGTCGGCGCCGGAGGCCTGGGCGACATCGCCATCCGCTACGGCTACCAGCGCTTCGAGACCCAGATGATGTGGATCACCGTGGCGATCCTCGCCGTCGTCATCTCGCTGATCCAGTTCGCCGGCGACTACGCGGCCCGCACCCTGCACCGCCGCGGCGGCCGCTCCGGATCCGCCCCCCGGCTCCGGCTGCTGAAGGACAAGACGCCCGGCGGAGCGGCCCCCACCGCCGAGCCCGCCACGGCCGACGCGGGCGAGACCGCCTAGCGCGCCGCCCGGACCCCGGCCCCCGCACCTCCACCGCGATCTCCCGGGTCCCGGGCCCCCGATCTCCCCGCTTCGCACCGACGACGGGGTCGCACCACCCAAAAGGAAAGGCACTTTTCGTGCGTAACACCGCCAAGATCACCACTGCCGCCCTCGTCACCGGAGCCCTCACACTCGCCCTGACCGCCTGCGGCTCCGGCAAGGACTCCTCCGCCTCCTCCGACTCCAAGGGACCGCTGGTCGTCGCCGCGAGCCCCACCCCGCACGCCGAGATCCTCAACTTCGTCAGGGACAACCTGGCGAAGAAGGCCGGGCTGGACCTGGAGGTCAAGGAGTTCACCGACTACGTCACGCCGAACACGGCGACCGAGGACGGGTCCGTCGGTGCCAACTACTTCCAGAACCAGCCGTACCTCGACGACTTCAACAAGAAGAACGGCACCCACATCGTGCCCGTCGTCACGGTGCACCTGGAGCCGCTCGGCCTCTACTCCCACAAGGTCAAGAAGGTCGACGAGCTGAAGAAGGGGGCGACCGTGGCCGTCCCCAACGACACCGTCAACGAGGCGCGCGCCCTCAAGCTGCTCGCCGCCAACGGGCTGATCACCCTCAAGGACGGCGTCGGGACCGAGGCGACCCCCAAGGACATCGTCAAGAACCCCAAGGACCTCACGTTCAAGGAGCTGGAGGCGGCCCAGACGCCCCGCGCCCTCGACGACGTGGACGCCGCGGTGATCAACGGCAACTACGCCATCTCCTCGGGTCTCAAGCCCGCCGAGGACGCCCTCGTCCTGGAGTCCGCGGACAACAGCCCCTACGGCAACTTCCTCGCCGTGAAGAAGGGCAACGAGAACGACCCGCGCGTCAAGAAGCTCGCGAAGCTGCTCACCTCGCCCGAGGTGAAGAAGTTCATCGAGGACAAGTACCAGGGCTCGGTCATCCCCTCCTTCTGATCCCTCGGGGCCGGCTCCCGGGCGTCCTGCGCCGGGGCCTCCTCCCCGCGCACCCACCCGGTCCGCTCCCTCAGCGGACGGAAGTCCTCCCCCACGCCTGCGGGCGGCGGGGGAGGACCCGGTGGTGTGATGCGGTGTTCCGATGCTGCATGCTGGACAGTTCAGCATGCACTGACGGTTTCCGACGGTTACGGAGCGGCGCAATGACGAGCACCTTCCCCAACGTCTCCATCACCACGGAGCGTTTGGTACTGCGCCCTCTGGAGGGGGACGACATCCCGGCGCTGGCCGAGATGCTGAACGACGAGCTGACCGGCGCCTGGACCGATGTGCCCCAGCCGTTCACCGAGGACGACGCCCGCACCTGGATCACCGAGTACGCCCCCACCGAACGCGCCGCCGGGCGCGGGATCGACCTCGCCGTCGCCGAGTTCCTCACCCAGCGGCTGGTGGGCGTCGTCCAACTCGGCAGAACCGACTGGCACGTCCGCTCCGCGGAGCTCTCCTATATCGTCGCCCCCTGGGCGCGCGGGGAGGGCTACGCGGCCGAGGCGGCGCTCGCCACCGCCCAATGGCTCTTCGGGGAACAGAAGTTCGAGCGGATCGAACTGCGCACGGCGGCCGACAACACCGCCTCCCAACGGGTCGCCCAGAAGATCGGCTGCATCAGCGAGGGCGTACTGCGCAACGCCTGCATAGCGCACGTCCGTACCGAGGACGGCCACTGGACCGATGTGCGGACCGATTTCATCGTATGGAGCCTGCTGCCGGAGGATCTCGACGGGGTCGGTGAGGAACTGGCCGACCTCGGTGGTTTCACGTCGTTCTCGAACTGGAACTGATCCGGAGGGACCGCTTTCACGGCCGGGTCCGGGACGGTCTCACCCCGCCCGACCAGGTAGTCTCACGAGACCTGCCGTGCCGGGCAGCCCCGAGACCTGCGAAGACCTCCTGGAGACTGACGACGATGGCCGACCGCGTCACGGTGATCGGCTGGGACGGCTCGCCGCTGACCGCCGCCGCGCGTTCCGCCCTCGGGGCCGCCACCCTGGTCGCCGGAGCGGCCCACCACCTGGCGCTTCCCGAGGTGCCGGCCGCGGCCGAGCGCATCCGGCTCGGCAGTGTCGCCCTCGCCGCCCGCCGTATCGCCGCCCACCGCGGCAGCGCCGTCGTCCTGGCCGACGGCGACCCGGGCTTCTTCGGCGTCGTACGCACCCTGCACGACCCCCAGTTCGGCCTTGAGGTCGAGGTCGTGCCGGCCGTCTCCTCGGTGGCCGCGGCCTTTGCACGCGCGGGAATGCCCTGGGACGACGCCCAGGTGGTCGTCGCACACCCTCGCACCCTGCGACGCGCGGTGAACGTGTGCCGCGCCCACACCAAGGTCGCCGTGCTCACCTCGCCGGGCGCCGGGCCCGCCGAACTCGGCCTGCTGCTGGAGGGGGTGCACCGCACCTTCGTCATCTGCGAGGAACTCGGCACCGACCGGGAACGGGTCACCGTCGTCACCTCCGACCGGGCCGCCGACCACACCTGGCGCAACCCCAATGTGGTCATCGTCATCGGCGGACCCGCGGGCGCCGCCGAGGGCGGCTGGATCGCCGGCCGCGACCCGGGCGCCGGACCGCGCGGCTGGGCACTGCCCGCCGGGGCCTACGGCGGCGGACTCGGCGAAGGGGAGGCGCAGCTGCTGCGCGCCGCTCAACTGGCCCGCCTGGGACCTCGGGTGGGTGACCTCGTGTGGGACATCGGCAGCGGCAGCGGTGCGTTCGCCGTGGAGGCCGCCCGCTGCGGGGCCGCCGTCATCGCCGTCGACCGCGACCCGGGCGCCTGCGCCCGCACGGACGCCGCCGCCCGTCGCTTCGGGGTCCCGCTCCAGATCGTGTTCGGCGCCGCCCCGCACATCCTGGAGGACCTGCCCGAACCCGATGTGGTGCGCGTCGGGGGCGGCGGGCCCGCGGTCGTCTCGGCCGTCGCCGACCGCCGCCCGCAGTGCATCGTCGCGCACGCCGCCACCCGCGACGAGGCCGAGCTCCTCGGCAGGGATCTGACCGAGCACGGCTACGCCGTCGAGTGCGCGCTGCTGCAGTCCGTGGAACTCGACACACGGGCCTGGACGGAGAAGGAACGGAGCGTCGCGTTCCTGCTCAGCGGCCGATTGCCGGAACGCTCCCCGTGATCAGGTTGTCCTACCGGCGCGATAGGCTGACCGACCGTTGTACCGCACTTGGGTGATCCAGGGCTTCGTCGGCCAATGTCCGGAAAGCGCGCATCTTTTGGTGCGAGTGTGGTACGGCAGAGCCGGAGCGCGCGCAACGTGGCGCAGTCCACAGTGGACCGTCGCGGAACAAGGCGCCGCGAGGGCAGAGCGGCCGGGACAATACCGTTCGACGGTTTCGTCGTCATTGTTGGCGGGTCGTTCGTGCCGCTGGGCACGCACGCTCGTTCTTCACTGCGGGCGGTCGGCGCGCAGTTCCGGGCGAGCTGGTCGTAGAAGCACTAACCGATGGGCGAGGGGTACGCATGACCGACACCGGCCAGGTCCCGGGCGAGGGACTGCCGGAGAACGCAGGCACGGTGGAGCAGCCGGGCGTCCTCGCGCCGGACGCGTACACCTACCTCGACCACTCCGGGACCACCACTGCCACCGCCGACGACGACGATCTGCTTCTGCTGCCGGGCCAGCAGGGCGCATGGGGCAACGAACTGCCCCAGCCCGCCCCGGCCGCGGCGCCGCTCGCCCCCGAGCCGGGCCCGCACGAGACGGCCGGCCGGGACAGCGGTTCGCTCGACGTCGGCGCGTTCCGTACGCCGCCTGCGGCGCCCGCGCCTCAGCCGACGCCGCCGCGCCGCCCGCTGCACCTCGGCCCGCCCACCCCGGACAACTCCACCACCCTGGTGCGTTCGCTCGCCGACCGCGGTCCGGCGCAGGCCCCGATGCGTCCCTCCGGGCCGCCGACCACCGGCCCCGAGTACCTCGATGTGCCGCAGGCCGCGGAGACCTCCGCACAGGGCGCGGTGCCGTGGGGTGCCACGCCGCAGACGGGGACCGTGCCGTCGGTGCACACCGAGCCGACCGCCGCGGCGACGGCCCCCGCCGCGCCGACGGTCCTCGCGGAGCCCGCACCGGTCGCGGCCGAGGCCGTGCCGGTGGCGCCCGAGGCCGTGCCTGCGGCGTTTGAAGGGCCCGAGGTGCCCGGGCAGCAGGCCGTACCGGGCCCCGAGACATCGCACGCGCCCGGAGCGCCGACCGGGGTCGAGTCGCCGCAGCCGCCGGTCGTGGCACAGGAGGCGCCCGGCGCACCGCTGGGCCAGGAGATCCCGCCGCAGGCACCGGACATGGCGCAGGCCGCGGCGGCCCCCGAGGCCGTGCCCGCCGCCGAGGCCGTGCTGACCCCCGAGGGCACGCCGCTCCCGGCCGCCCCCGGCGTCCCCGAGGGTGTGCCGGCCGACGCACCGGTGCCGGACGCCGCGCAGGCCCCGGAGCCCGTACCGGCGGCCGACGTACTGCCGGACGCGGCGCCCGCCCAGGCGCCCGCCCCGGACACGGCGCCCTTCGTCCCCGTGCCGGACGCCGCCGCGCAGCCCGTGGACGCCGCTGTTCCCGGCGATGCGCAGGCCGCGCCCGCCGACGCCCCGGCGCCCGCCGTGCAGGCCGCCCCCGCGGCGGCCCCCGAACCCGAAGCGCCCGCTCCCGTCGAGTTCGCCCAGGAACCGGCTCCGGCTCCCGTGGCGGACCAGCAGACGCCCGAGCCGCAGGCCCCCGCCGCGCCGGTCGTGGTCGCCGCGACCGTGACCCCGGACACGGTGGCGCAGCCCGCCGAGCCCGTACCCGGGGGTGCCGTCGAGGAGACGGGGCCCATGGCCGCCGAGCCGGTTCAGGCCGTGCCGGCGGACGATGCCGCCCAGGCCCCGGCGTCCGAGGCCCTCGCGCCTCAGGACCAGGCCCCGGCGGAGGTCCCCGCTGCGCAGGCGAGCCACGAGCAGACCCGGGGCGGAGTACCCGCGGGCGACGAGCCGGCCGGGGCGCCCGCTGCCGCCCCGGAGTTCCCCGAGGACGCCACGCTCGGCCGGTTCGTGCCGGTCGAGGGCACCGTGCCCACCACCCCGCACCTGGCCCCGACCCCGCCCCACGCGCCGAGCGTGCCGCCGGTGCCCGCCCAGGAACAGCGGACGCCCCAGGAGCCGCAGGCCGCGGAGGAACCCGCCCCGGCAGCCGCCGAGCCGCCGGAGCCGACGGCGGACGCCCCGGCGGCGGAGGGGCCCATGGCCCATGTCCCTGCCCCTCGCGAGGGCGAGGCCGCCGCTCCGGAGCGCGGTGACCCGGAGCCCGTCGTCGCACAGCAGGCGGAGGACCTGGACACCAGGGCCGCCGACCAGGAAGAGGGCACCGCTGTGGCGGAAGACCCACGAGAGCTCAGCGGCCCGGCGGCGCCCGGCTACGACGAGGCCGAGCGTGAGGCGGTGCTGCGGGTGATGCGCGAGCGCCGTGACATCCGCAACGGCTTCCGCAGCGACCCGATCCCGCACGACGTACTGCTGCGGGTGCTGGAGGCCGCCCACACGGCGCCCTCCGTGGGCCACTCCCAGCCGTGGGACTTCGTGGTGATCCGCTCGACCGAGACCCGCCGCACCATGCACGAACTGGCCCAGCGCCAGCGCGAGGCGTACGCCAAGTCGCTGCCCAAGGGCCGGGCCAAGCAGTTCAAGGAGCTGAAGGTCGAGGCCATCCTCGACACGCCCGTGAACATCGTGGTCACCGCCGACCCCACCCGCGGCGGCCGGCACACCCTCGGCCGGCACACCCAGCCGCAGATGGCCCCCTATTCCTCCGCGCTCGCCGTGGAGAACCTCTGGCTCGCGGCCCGCGCCGAGGGCCTCGGCGTCGGCTGGGTCAGCTTCTTCGACGAGCGTGAGATGGTCCGTACCCTCGGCCTTCCCGAGCACCTGGAGATCGTGGCCTACCTCTGCGTGGGGTATGTCGACGAGTTCCCCGAGGAGCCCGAGCTGATGCAGACGGGCTGGTCCAAGCGTCGCCCGCTGTCCTGGGTGGTGCACGAGGAGACCTACGGGCGGCGCGCGCTGCCCGGCGAGGAGCCGCACGACCTGCTCGCCGAGACCGTGGCCGGCATCCGTCCGCTGGACGCCAAGGCCCTGGGCGAGGCCTGGGAGCGGCAGAAGCGCATGACCAAGCCCGCGGGCGCGCTGGGCATGCTGGAGATCATCTCCGCGCAGCTGTCCGGTCTGTCCCGGCAGTGCCCGCCGCCGATCCCGGAGCCCGCGGCCGTCGCGATCTTCGCGGGGGACCACGGTGTGCACGCCCAGGGCGTCACCCCCTGGCCCCAGGAGGTGACCGGCCAGATGGTCGCCAACTTCCTCGGTGGCGGCGCGGTCTGCAACGCCTTCGCCAACCAGGTGGGCGCCGAGGTCTGCGTCGTCGACGTGGGCGTGGCCGCCGAGCTCCCCGCCACCCCGGGCCTGCTGCCGCGCAAGGTCCGCGCGGGCACGGCGGACATGACGACCGGCCCCGCGCTCACCCGCGAGGAGGTCAAGCTGGCCATCGAGGTCGGCATCGAGACGGCCCGCGACCTGGTGGCGGCCGGCAACAAGGCGCTGCTGACCGGCGAGATGGGCATCGCGAACACCACGGCCTCGGCCGCTCTGATCTCCGTCTTCACGGACACCGACCCGTCCGAGGTGACCGGCCGCGGGACGGGCATCAACGACGAGACGCTGGCCCGCAAGACCGAGGTCGTCCGCCGCGCCATCGAAGTGCACCGGCCGGACCCGGCCGACCCGATCGGCGTCCTGGCCGCGTTCGGTGGCCTGGAGCACGCGGCGATGGTGGGCCTGCTGCTCGGCGGAGCCTCGCTGCGGACACCGGTGATCCTGGACGGCGTCAGCGCGGGTGCCGCCGCCCTGGTGGCCCGCGCCATCGCCCCCGAGGTCCTCGCGGCCTGCATCGCCGGCCACCGCAGCGCGGAGCCCGGCCATGTCGCCGCCCTCAACAAGCTGGGCCTGCGTCCCCTGGTCGACCTGGACCTGCGCCTGGGCGAGGGCACCGGCGCCCTGCTCGCGCTGCCGCTGGTGCAGAGCGCGGCCCGGGCGATGCACGAGGTGGCGACGTTCGACTCGGCGGGCGTCACCGAGAAGTGATCCGCGTCAGCGACCCCGCAGCGGTGACGGAGAGGTGACTCGGTCGCGGTGACCGAGAGGCCCCGGAGGCGGGGCGGAACCCCGGGCCAGGTGCCCGGGATTCCGCCCCGCCTCTCCGTCGAACCCGTACCTGACCACAGGCCGTCGCCGCTCCGGACGTAAAATCCCCACCTCAGGGCCGCTCCAGAGCCGTAGAGGCCCCTTCCGCACCGCCTGGACGAGGAGCCGCACGCCATGGCCGAACACCCGCCCTACCCCGTGGGGCTCCGGCTCCTCGGCCGCCGTGTCGTCGTCCTCGGCGGTGGCCAGGTCGCCCAGCGCCGGCTTCCCGCGCTGATCGCGGCCGGTGCGGACGTCCTTCTGGTGTCTCCCGAGGCCACGCCCTCGGTGGAGGCCCTGGCGGACACGGGCCGGATCACCTGGCTGAAGCGTCCGTACGAGCCCGGGGACCTGGAGGGCGCCTGGTACGCGCTCATCGCCACCAGCGACTCCGACGCCAACTCCCGGGCGTCGGCGGAGGCCGAGGCCGACCGCGTGTGGTGCGTCCGCTCCGACGACGCCGACGCGGCCACCGCCTGGACCCCCGCGACCGGTCACAGCGAGGGCGTCACGGTCGCCGTCCTGACCACCGAGGCGAAGGGCCGCGACCCCCGTCACACCGCCGCCGTCCGGGACGCCGTCGTCGAGGGCCTGCGCGACGGCACACTGGTCGCCCCCCACCATCGCACCCGCACCCCCGGCGTCGCGCTGGTCGGTGGCGGCCCCGGCGACCCCGACCTGATCACCGTGCGGGGCCGGCGGCTGCTCGCCGAGGCGGACGTCGTCATCGCGGACCGTCTCGGACCCCGCGACCTCCTGGCCGAACTCCCGCCGGGGGTCGAGGTGATCGACGCGGCGAAGATCCCGTACGGCCGTTTCATGGCCCAGGAGGCCATCAACGACGCCCTGATCCAGCACGCCCGGCAGGGCAAGTCGGTGGTGCGGCTCAAGGGCGGCGACCCGTATGTCTTCGGCCGCGGCATGGAGGAGGTCCAGGCGCTCACCGAGGCGGGCATCCCGTGCACGGTGGTGCCGGGCATCTCCAGCTCGGTCTCGGTGCCGGGCGCGGCCGGTATCCCGGTCACCCATCGGGGTGTCGCCCATGAGTTCACGGTGGTGAGCGGTCATGTCGCCCCCGACGACGAGCGCTCCCTCGTCGACTGGCCGTCGCTGGCGAAGCTCACGGGCACCCTGGTGATCCTGATGGGCGTCGACAAGATAGGGAAGATCGCCGAGACGCTCGTCGCCCACGGGAAGGCGCCCGACACCCCCGTCGCCCTGGTCCAGGAGGGCACGACTGCCGCCCAGCGCCGCGTCGACGCCACCCTCGCGACGGTCGCCGCGACCGTGGCGGCCGAGGAGGTGAGGCCGCCCGCGGTGATCGTCATCGGTGAGGTGGTACGCGTGGGCCCGCACCCGCCCGAGCAACGCTGAGCGACCCCTTCCCTCCGTTGGCACCCCTCCCAGGACAAGGCAGTATCACCTCGTGGCCGATCTCATCACCGTCGACGACCCCGACGACCCGCGCCTGCGCGACTACACGGGCCTGACCGACGTCGAACTGCGCCGCAGGCGCGAACCCGCCGAGGGCCTGTTCATCGCCGAGGGCGAGAAGGTCATCAGACGGGCCGCGGACGCCGGTTACGAGATGCGCTCCATGCTGCTGACCGCCAAGTGGGCCGACGTCATGCGGGACGTCATCGACGAGCTCCGGGCCCCGGTCTACACGGTCAGCCCGGAACTCGCCGAGCGCGTCACCGGCTATCACGTGCACCGCGGCGCCCTCGCCTCCATGCAGCGCAAGCCCCTGCCGCCCGCGGACGACATCCTGGCCGGCGCCCGCCGGGTGGTGATCATGGAATCGGTGAACGACCACACCAACATCGGCGCCATATTCCGCTCGGCCGCGGCCCTCGGCATGGACGCTGTCCTGCTGTCGCCCGACTGCGCCGATCCGCTGTACCGCCGCAGCGTGAAGGTCTCCATGGGCGCCGTCTTCTCGGTGCCGTACGCGCGCCTCGACACCTGGCCCAAGGGCCTGGAGGCGGTGCGCGAGGCGGGCTTCACCCTGCTGGCACTCACCCCCGACGAGAAGGCGAAGATCCTCGACGAGACGGCACCGCACACCATGGAGCGTGTCGCACTGATGCTCGGCGCGGAGGGCGACGGACTGTCCCGCCGGGCGCTGGCCGCCGCGGACGAACGGGTCCGCATCCCCATGGCCCATGGAGTGGACTCCCTGAACGTGGGCGCGGCAGCGGCCGTCGCCTTCTACGCGGTGACCACCGGCCGGCCTGGCTCCTGAGACCCCCGCGCATCCATCCGGGCACACGGCGGCCGGCCGTCCTCGCCCGTCTGTGGCAGCCGGCCGCCGACGCGTGGGTCCTGCTCGGTGACGAAGTCACCCGTCACGGCCAGTCGTGGGACGGGGGAGTGAACGGCTGCTCCTGCCGTGCGTTCTCCCGCGTGCCCCCGTCACCGAGCCCGCGTGCCGGTCCCTGGCAGCCCTGGGCCGCCGCGATGCCCAGGGCCACCAGCAGGGTCACCACCACGAAGACGAACAGCCGCTGACGCAGCAGCCGGGGGTTGGCCGGGCGCAGCCTGGTCCCGGTGGTGCGGGGCGCCGGTCGTCCGGTGCCGCTGCGCGGGGCGGGGCGCTTGCCGGGGCGGGTGGAGTGGCGCTGGGCCGGCGTCGGACGCGCCCCCGAGCGGGAGCCGCCGCCGCGGGACGGGGTGGTGCCCGATCCCTGGGGCCGCCGCAGGGTGCGCTGCTCGGCGTACTGCTCCGCCAGCCGTCCCGAGGGCCGGTCCGGCTCGCCGCGCTGGGCGGGCGGCCGTACATCGGCGAGCCCCTGGGCCTCCCGGGTCGCGATCTCCTTGAGCCGGAGCGAGAGTTGGAGCGTGCTGGGGCGTTCCTCGGGGTCCTTCGCCAGACAGGCGTGGACCAGCGGGGCCAGCGCGTCGGGGACGCCGTGCAGCTGGGGCTCCTCGTGTACCACCCGGTAGAGCATCACCTCGGAACTGCCGTGCCCGAAGGGGGAGTCACCCGTCGCCGCATAGGCCAGGGTGGCGCCCAGCGCGAACACGTCCGTGGCCGGGGTGACGGCGGCCCCTCGCACCTGCTCGGGGGCGAGGAAGCCGGGCGATCCGACGGCCGTGCCGACATGGGTGAGCGTGGAGGCCCCCGTCGCCCAGGCGATGCCGAAGTCGATGATCCGCGGCCCCTTGGGGGACAGCAGAATGTTGGACGGCTTCAGATCACGGTGGACCACCCCGGCCTCGTGCACCGCCACCAGCCCCTCGGACAGGGCGGCACCCACCGCGGCCACCTCCGCGGCGGTGAGGGCGCCGTCCTCGGCGACCTTGTCGTGCAGGGAGGGACCGGGCACGTACTGGGTGGCGAACCACGGGCGGTCCGCCTCCAGATCGGCGGCCACCAGCCGCGCCGTGCAGCCGCCGCGGATCCGCCGTGCCGCCGAGACCTCCCGTGCGAACCGCGACCGGAACTCCTGGTCCTCGGCCAGGTCCGGGCGGATCACCTTGAGCGCGACCCGCTGGCCCCGCTTGTCGGAGCCCAGGTAGACGACGCCCATCCCGCCGGCGCCGAGCCGCCGGTGAAGTCTGAACGATCCGATGACACGCGGGTCCTCACGCCTCAGGCGCATCATCGCCATGTCCATCCCCGCTGCCCGGTCCGTCTGACGAGCCACAGCTTACGTTTCCACGGCCGGGTGCGCAGAGAGGCCGCGCCCTCTCGCCCGGATCGATTGTCGGTGCCGCACAGGAGACTTGACAGGCGGTCAGCACCGGGCCGGACGGGTTTGCTGTGCGTCACCTGTGATCCCAACCGTCCGATGGGACAGGGGGGTTGGATCGACGACGGGTGCCGTGCGGGGAGGGGCGCGGACGGTGGGGACCCGGCCCCCGGGGGACGGGCCTGCGGTCCACGGGGCGGTCCGCAGGGCGGGGACGGCCCTGCACGGGGGTGCCGGGGACGTGAGTGATGTCACCCGGTGGGGGCACCCGGGACGGTTCGGAACGGAAGGGGTACACCGGGCACCCCCTCCTCGGGACCGGGCACTTTCCGGGGAGGCACCGGGGCCCTCCGGCCACCCCACCGGGCCCTTCCGCGAAGCCTCGGGCGTTTCCTCGGGGAAGACCCTGAGACCGGGGACCCGGCCTCCACCCAGGGGAGTACACCGTGGGACGCCACTCATCCTCCTGGAGGCCCGGCAATAGGTACGCGGGCATGACGACCCCGGACGCCCCGCTGCCTAGATTTGATGTCGAGCGGCGGGTGCAGCACTCGTCCCCCGAGGTCGGTCGCCCGCCGCTTGTCAAGGACACGAAGTACTACGACTCAACGGTCAGGAGAGGGACCATGACCCGGACGGCACCGCGGACAGCGATCCGCACGCAGGGACGCAGGGCGTACTCCGCCGCGTTCGGCACGGGTCGCCCGGACCGCCGCCACCCGCTGGTGGCGATCGCGATGGTCCTTCCTCTGGCGGCCCTGCTCGCCTACGCCTTCGGCGGCTGGGACGCAGTGGTCGCACAAGCGTCGTCCGTGGGAGTGATGCTGGGGCGCTGAGCGGCGCCCCAGGCCCGGAAGAGCGGTCCGGGCGGGGACATCCACCCATATGAAACCCCGTGGGGACGGGGGTGCGGCGGACGGCACAGACGCCCGCGCAGCTGGGGAGCTGCGCGGGCGTTGTCTTTGTCCCGCCGGAGTCGACGCCTTCCCGCCCGGCGAAGCACCACCGCAGGGCGAGGAGTTGAGCCACGACGAAGCCCCCGGTCAGGGACCGGGGGCTTCGGGATGTGGACGATACTGGGATTGAACCAGTGACCTCTTCCGTGTCAGGGAAGCGCTCTCCCGCTGAGCTAATCGTCCTCGGGGCCAGGGCCGCTCCGTGGAGACGGCCTGGGTGACGCGTGCGCGATACTGGGATTGAACCAGTGACCTCTTCCGTGTCAGGGAAGCGCTCTCCCGCTGAGCTAATCGCGCGGGGATCCTCGGGGATCATACCGACCCCGGCGGACCGTGGTCCTCGCGGACCAGTGGACGATACTGGGATTGAACCAGTGACCTCTTCCGTGTCAGGGAAGCGCTCTCCCGCTGAGCTAATCGTCCTTGGAGGTGGAGACGGGATTTGAACCCGTGTAGACGGCTTTGCAGGCCGTTGCCTCGCCTCTCGGCCACTCCACCGGGAGTGCAGGGGCCCTGGAGGATCCCTGGTTCCTACGAGCGGACGACGAGGCTCGAACTCGCGACCTCAACCTTGGCAAGGTTGCGCTCTACCAACTGAGCTACGTCCGCCTGTCGTTTCGGATCGCTTGCGCGTCCCGGCGACGTGTTGAACTCTAGCGGATTCCGGTGCCAGTACAAAAACGCGTTTGTGCAGCGTGCTGCGCTGCGTCCGGTCGGCGACACGGCCGGGGTGTCCGAGGGGGACACATCGGGGTCACCCGGAGGACACCCGCCCTAGACTCGATCACGTGCACGACCTGCCTCCTCTCGCTCGTTTCGGCGACCGTGTCGCCACCGGTCTCATCGATGTCACCAGTGATCCCGCGGCCCTTGATTCCACCGGTTTCTGGGCGGTCTGTGCGGATTACGAAGGACGTCTGACCTGCGCCCGCTTCGATGACGTACGGGAAGAACCGGTGCCCGCCCCGGTGCCGGGCGGGTGGCGCGGACCGGCGGCCGCCGACTGGACGTCATCGCTCGACCGCGCCGCGTACACGGCGGGGGTGCGCCGGATCCGTGAGCGCATCGCGACCGGCGAGGTCTACCAGGTGAACCTCTGCCGGGTGCTCTCCGCGCCCGTCGCGCCCGGCGTCGATGTGGACGCCCTGACCGCCGTGCTGGCCCGCGGCAACCCGGCGCCGTACGCAGGAACGATTCGTCTTCCGGGGCACGGCGTGGAGATCGCCACCGCGTCCCCCGAGCTCTTTCTGCGCCGCGCGGGCCGCGTCGTGGAGTCCGGCCCGATCAAGGGCACCGGGCGCACCGAGGCGGACCTGCTGGAGAAGGACCACGCCGAGAACGTGATGATCGTGGACCTGGTCCGCAACGACCTGGGACGCGTCTGCACCACCGGCAGCGTGACCGTCCCCGACCTGTGCGTGGTCGAGAAGCACCCCGGTCTGGTCCATCTTGTCTCCATGGTCCGCGGCGAGCTGCTCCCGGATGCGGGCTGGCCACAGCTGCTGGCCGCAGCCTTCCCGGCCGGCTCGATCACCGGCGCCCCCAAGTCCAGCGCCCTCAGGATCATCGACGCCCTGGAGACCGCGCCCCGCGGCCCCTACTGCGGCGGTATCGGCTGGGTCGACGCGGACCGGGGCGTGGGGGAGCTGGCGGTCGGCATCCGCACCTTCTGGATCGACCGGGCCGAAGGCGTCCTGCGCTTCGGCGCCGGCGCGGGGATCACCTGGGGATCCGACCCGGACCGGGAGTGGCGGGAGACCGAGCTCAAGGCGGCCCGGCTGCTCGCGGTAGCGTCTGGGGCGTACGAGGAAAGCGGAGGGACCCTTACGTGAAGATCTGGCTCGACGGCGCGCTGCGGGACACCGAGTCCGCCCGCGTCTCCGTGTTCGACCACGGACTGACCGTCGGCGACGGCATCTTCGAGACCGTCAAGGCCGTCGAGGGACGGCCGTTCGCACTGACCCGCCACCTCGACCGGCTCACCCGCTCGGCGCGCGGCCTGGGTCTCGAGGACCCGGACCTCGACGAGGTCCGCCATGCCTGTGCCGCCGTGCTGGAGGCCGACCCGATGCCGCTCGGGCGCCTGCGCGTCACCTACACCGGGGGCCACGGCCCGCTCGGTTCGGACCGCGGTGACCAGGGCCCGACCCTGGTGGTCGCCCTCGGCGCCACCGGCCGGCGGCCCGACTCCACCGCCGTGATCACCGTGCCCTGGACCCGCAACGAGCGCGGCGCGCTGACCGGCCTCAAGACCACGTCGTACGCCGAGAACGTGGTCGCTCTCGCCCGCGCCTCCCAGCAGGGCGCCAGCGAGGCGCTGTTCGCCAACACGGTGGGACGGCTCTGCGAGGGCACGGGATCGAATGTCTTTGTGGTGCTCGACGGCGAGATCCACACCCCGCCCCTGGCCTCGGGGTGTCTCGCGGGCATCACCCGCGCGCTCACCGTCCAGTGGACCGGAGCCCGGGAGACCGATCTGCCGCTGGACGTCCTGGAGCACGCGGACGAGGTCTTCCTCACCTCCACACTGCGGGACGTCCAGGCCGTGCACCGGGTCGACGGCCGTGAGCTGCCGGGGGCGCCCGGACCGGTGACCGCCAAGGCCATGCGGATCTTCGCCGAGCGCGCCGCGGACGACCTCGATCCGTGAGGTCCGGCCCGGACGCGCGGAGCCGGGGCCCGGCCGTGCTGAGGTCCGGCCCGGTTCGCCCCGGAAATTCGGTGGGCCCGATCCTTCCCGAGGGGTAGAACGTCCCTGATGACCACGACCCTGCGGCCGGTCGAGCCGCTTCAGCACGCGGCCGACGGGACGCGTTCACGCCGCTATCAGGTGTGTGTGAACAGCCGTCCCGTGGGCGCGATACGTCTCGCCACCTCTTCCGCCTTCGGCGACACGGTGGCCGAGATACTGGACCTGCGCATCGAGGAGCCGGACCGCGGGCGCGGCCGGGCCACGGTGGCGGCGCTCGCCGCCGAGGAGGTGGTGCGCGGCTGGGGCTGTGTCCGGATCGAGGCCACCGTCCCCGCCGAGGCCGGGGCGGCGTTGCGGCTCGCCGAGGCGCTCGGCTATGTGCTGCGCAACCGCGGTATGGAGAAGCCGCTCGGCGACACCCCGCCCGCACTGCCCGCCGGGAGCCTGGCCCGGCCCATGACCGAGACGGAGTTCGGGGCGTGGCAGGCCGACCAGGCGGAGCACTACGCGCATTCCTGGATCGACAGGGGCGTCCCGGAGGCCGAGGCCCGTACCAAGGCGCGGCGCGACTACGAGCGGCTGCTGCCACAGGGTTCGGCCACCGAGAACATGCTCTTCAGCGTCCTGGAACAGGAGGGGACGCGGGCGGGCACCCTGTGGCTGGCGCTGCGGGAGGACGGGGCGTTCGTCTACAACGTCGAGGTCGACGACGCCCACCGCGGCCGGGGACACGGCCGGGCGCTGATGCGGCTGGCGGAGGCGCAGGCGATCGGCGCCGGAAGGGGCCTCCTCGGCCTCAATGTGTTCGCGGGCAACACCCCGGCGGAGCGGCTCTACGAGTCCCTCGGATACCGGACGGTGCGCTCCTCCTTCTTCAAGCCGTTGCTCTAGCCGTTGCCCCAACCGTTGTTCCCGCTGTTGCTCTCGGCTGTCGCCGGCGCGGCCGGTGGGGGCGAGGGACTCGGCTCCCACCGGCCGCCCGGGGTTCAGTCCTCTCGTGCCGCCAGCAGCCGGTCCGCGATCTCCTCGATGCGCTCGCGCAGGCCCTCCTGGCTCTTGCCCCCGTCGAGGCGCTCGCCGCCGATCACATATGTCGGGGTGCCGGTCACCCCGATCGCCTTGCCCTCGGCGTGGTCGGCGTCCACGATCAGGATGTGCCGGCCGTCGATCAGCGCGGTGTCGAACTCCTCGGCGTCCAGGCCGAGTTCGCGGGCCACCTCGATGAGGAACGGCTCTCCCCGGCGGTCCAGCTCCTCGACCCGGCCGAGCACGGCCTCCACATAGGCCCAGCCCTGCTCCTGTTCCAGCGCCTCCTCGGCGGCCTGCGCGGCGGCGAAGGAGTGCCGGTGCTTCTCCAGCGGGAAGTGCCGCAGCCGCAGCTCCAGCCGGTCGCCGTAGCGGGCACGCAGGGCGCGCAGATCGTCGAGGGCGGTGCGGCAGTCGGGGCACTGGAGCTCGCACCACACGTCCAGGACGGGGGCGGCGGCAGCTGCGGGGGAGGACTCACTCATGGTCACCAGTCTTCCAGTACGCCCCGTGATCCCCGAACGGGACCTCCGTGCCCGGCACGCAGGGACGGCACAGGTGGAGACGGGGCCGCACCCTGAGGAGGAGCCGACCCGGAGATCTCCCTGAGGTCCGTCCGGACCGTGGCCCACGGAGCACCGGGAGGTGCAGGATGGAAGGGGCCGAACCAGCTCAGCCCGACCGATTTCTGTGTGGGAGGACCGGATGATCGCCGAGACAGTATGTTCCGCCGTCTCTGCGGCCGGCCTGGGCGTGGCCGTGGTCACCGCCTATCGCAAGCGCTTCCTCGCGGCCGCCCGGATCGCCGCGTACGCGCTCGTTCCCGTGGGCCTGGTGATGACGGGAGCCGTGGGCTGGCTGGCCCACACGGCCTTCAGCCCCACCGCATGGGCGGGTTTCGGGGTGCTCGGTGTGGCCTGGGTGCTGTTCGCGAGCACCCGGGCCGTGGAACGCAGAGGCGGCGGCAGCCGCAAGGAGCGCAAGGCGGCCCGGGCCGCTCAGCGGGAGGCGGTGGCCCCGTCGTCCTCGACCCCGGCCCTGGGCGGCGCGAAGAGCCCGGCCGCCCGGCCGGCATCCGCCGCGCCGAGGTCGTCGAGCGACTCCGCGGACGACTTCAGCGACATCGAGGCCATCCTGAAGAAGCACGGCATATGAGCGGGCATATGAGCACGTCACATCAGGCCGGCATATGAAGGCGGAAACGGCACAGCGGTCGCACGGCACCGACGGATGATCACGGTCGCACACATCGAGATCAGCTTCGTTCCGTAGATCACGGATATCGGAGAACTACTCGTCATTCCGAGCGTGTTGATCGCGTGGCGGGCGTCGGCTGAGTCATGATCGCCGCGAGATGCTGGACAGAACCCAGAGTGACGCCGGCGCTCCTCCCGAGGAGCGCCGGGGTTGTCTCTTCGCGCTTTCCCAGCCACCGCTGATGATCTTCCTTGCGGTTGTCGGCTGCCTGCTGCTCATGGCATCACTGCACGATCTGCTGATGCTCTGAGCCGTATGCGGAGCCCCTGGCGTCACCCGCCGAGGGCTCCGTCAGCCCCGCCGCTCCGGCCGTGCGCCACGGTGCGCCGCCCCCGTTCGCCGCTCAGCCCGCCGCCTCCTTGCGGCGTGCGCGGTACGCGGCCACATGGAGACGGTTCCCGCAGGTTCGGCTGTCGCAGTAGCGGCGGGAGCGGTTGCGGGAGAGATCGACGAAGGCGCGCCGGCAGTCGGGCGCCTCACAGCGGCGCAGCCGCTCCTCCTCCCCGGCCACCACGAAGAACGCCAGAGCCATCCCGCAGTCCGCGGCGATGTGATCGGCGACGGAGGCGCCGGGCGCGAAGTAGTGGACATGCCAGTCGTAGCCGTCGTGGTCCGTGAGCCGGGGAGTCGTTCCCGCCGCCGCGACCAGCTCGTTGATCAGCCCGGCCGCGGTCCGGGCGTCCTCGGCGGCGAAGATCGCGGCGAACCGCCCCCGGATCCTGTGCACCGCGGAGAGGTCGAGTTCCGAGAGGACGCCGACATCGCTCAGGTCGTGGTTGCGTGCGAAGTCGTCGAGGGCGGCGACATCCGGGAGGCCTTCCGTCTCGTCGTCCTCGGGTGCGGTGTTCACCAGATCCACCACGAGGTCGAGCGCGCACCGGGTGTCGTGAGTGATCAGCACGTGTCGCTCCCTGGCCTGGGGTCGGGCGGGCGCCCGCCGATGCTGGCCGAGCCTAGCGGCTCAGGGCCGCGCTGGAGCGCCGCCGGTCGAGCCGGGGCCCTCCGCGATCGCCGGGAACGGTCCGGAGACACCACGTCGACCGCGGCGACACACTGCGGAGCGTCACCGTCACCCACCGCGCACACCCGGGCGCCGCCGCCGCGAGATACGCGGCGGCGGCGCCCGGGTGTGCCGTTTGCGGTTGTCCTGGCCCGAGCCGTCTCCCCGAGTGGACGGCGCCGGGCGATTCTGAGGGGTGCGCTAGCTCTCGGCCAGGATGTGGGAAAGCTCCGTGTCGAGATCGAAATGGCGGTGCTCCGTACCGGGTGGCACGGCAGCGTCGGTACGCTTCAGGAACGACTCCAGGGCCCGCGCCGGGGCCTCGAGCAGGGCCTCGCCCTCCGGAGAACTCAGGGCGATGCAAACGACGCCCTGTCCGTGGCTCCGGGACGGCCAGACACGGACGTCGCCGGTGCCGGTGGGCCGGTGCAGGCCCTCCGCGAGGAGGTCGCGGGCGAACACCCACTCGACGGTCTCCTCGGCTCCGGTGTGAAAGGTGGCGTGCACGGCATAGGGATCGGCCGTGTCATACCGCAGTCCCGCGGGAACAGGCAGTGAGGACTCGCTCGACACAACGAGGCGCAGGTGCAGCTCGCAGCTGACCGTGGTGTTCATAAGCGCCAGGGCCTTTCGCTCAGTGTGCGCTCGGGGATTCGCACGTCGGCGAAATCGACATGCCACCTACGGTGCCGTTGTAAACCCCTCTGAGGGTTTTGCCTTGCTTTACGTAGCTCATCCGGCCGAGATGTTGTTCGTCCGGTACGGCCATTCCGGTGACCGGATTCTTGCCGGTTAGGTTTGGTCATATGAATACGGGGAGTGACTGGTGGGGCGAGATCGTTGTATCTGCGAGGCAATCGCAGTTCGGGGCGGGTACCCGGTTCTCGGCTGTTTGAAATCGTCAGCACACGAACGGCCCGGGCCGCTGGGGCCGCCGCCCTCGGCATCCCTGGTCGGAGGCACCCCTGACATGGGGTAATCTTCTTCCTGCGCCCGGGCGATTAGCTCAGCGGGAGAGCGCTTCGTTCACACCGAAGAGGTCACTGGTTCGATCCCAGTATCGCCCACAGTTTCGAGGGCGGCGTGACACACGGACACCGTGGGTCGCGCCGCCCTCGTCGCGTTCCCGTAGCCCGTTGCCGCTCCGCCCTCTGTCAAGATCCTCCGGCCTGTCGAAGCCGTACAACTTCACTCTTACGTGTGATCCGATCCAGCCGAGCGGTCCGTCCGCCGCTGGTGGGGCAAGCGTTTGCTGGGACGTCGGAGGGAGGGGCCTCGTGCCGTTCGATCAGTCCGGGCGGGATGTTCCGGCGATGCGGCCCGCCGGCGTCGAGGAGCATGGCGACGCCGTCGGGCCTTTGTGGAGGGCGTAGCCGGCCCAAGAAGGGACTTTTCGGCGGTTCCTGAATCGCCGTCACCCGACTGTGGACGGAATCTTCCCGTCCATGAAGCTCTCCTGGCCGCCGGGTGGCGGTCAGAAGGCGCGTGGACATCTCCGCCGACAGAACGGATCATCTCTCCGGGTATGTGCTCCGTGAATATCTCACCTTCTTCATGAGGGAATTCCGGAGCCCGGAGATCGGCCGGCCTCGGCCGCCGGGCCGAATTTCATGAATGACGATCCCTATTTGTTCGGCTCGGACCGAGGTGAGGCGAACGGGACCGTGCCTGCCCCTCAGCGCATCCGCCCCAGTGCCTCCCGCACCCGGCGCGCGTCCCGGAGGCGCTGCTCATAGGTCGCGCCGAGGGCGAGGAGCAGCAGGCCGGCGAGGGCGGGCGGCAGCCAGCGGGGCAGCGCGTGTGCCAACTGCACCAGATGGGGAGCGAGTTCGTGCAGGACGTCCAGCACGAGCACGCCTCCGCCGAGGACCAGCGGCGCCTGCATCCGGTGGTGGGCGCCCAGCAGGGTCAGGGCGAGTGCCGCCGTGCCGAGCAGCAGCGGTCGCGGCCAGTCGGCGTCGCCCCATGCCAAGAGCAGGCTCGGCAGCAGCGTCACCGAGAGCCCCGGACCGTACGCCGTCCAGGACGAGGCCAGGGGATCCCTGCGCTGCCGGACGAACCCGACGACCAGCGCCGGGACGGTCACCGGCAGGGTGTACGCCTCCGGGGTGCCGATGTGCCAGGTGCCGAGCTGTACCCAGGTGGCCAGCAGGAACAGCACCGCCGCCGCGTATCCGGCCGGACGACGGTCCTCACGTACGGCGGTGCCCGCGGCGATCACCCCGCACAGGGCGAGCACCAGCGCCAGCACCGGTCCGTCGGTGACCGCGAGGCCGACGGCCACCAGGCCGGCGCCCGCCCCCGTGACCTCGACCGGGACCGCCGGGCGTGCCATCCGGGCGGCCAGCAGCGCCGCGACGACCGGGACGACCAGCACCAGCAGCGCCGTGTGCGCGGCCGGGGCGCCCGCGGCGGCACCCACCGCACAGGCCAGCCCCGTCGCGGTGGCCAGCGACGCGCTCGCGCGGCCGGGGGCCGGGCGCCGGTGCGCGGCGGCGACCGCGAAGAGCGCGGTCAGCGCGGCGAGCACGGCCAGGGTGGCGGTCCGCGAGGCGAGGGAGAGCAGCGCGAGATCCGCCGCGGTGAGCAGCGACAGCGGAAAAGCAGTCATGGACATCGGCGTCCGGCGTGTGCGGGCCGCCACCACGAGCCCACCGGCCACCGTCGCTCCCAGCATGAACAGCCCCACCGCATAGGGGAGTCGCAGCGTCGCCGGAAGGATGAGCAGGGCGGCCCAGCCCAGCGTCGTGGCGCCCGTCGTGGCCTGGCTGCGCCGGGCCGGGACGGTGCGGGCCACCGCCACCAGGACCGCCGCGACCAGCACGAGCACCAGCGGCGCGGTCGACGCGTAGGGCGGCCAGGGCGCCCCGAGCGTGAGGGCGTCGCGCAGGTCCGACGGGGCTCCGGACCAGCTCCGTACCGTCCAGCCGAGCGGTCCCAGCAGCGCGAGGACGACCGGCGGCAGCGCCCACAGCACCGCCGCACCCTGCACTCCGGCCGAGGCCAGGGCGAAGCCGCGCCGCACGGGCTCCGGGAGCCGGCCGCGCACGACCGCCGCCAGGGCGATCGCGCAGGCCAGATGGACCGGTACCGTCCAGACCCCGGGCAGCAGGACGCGCGGGACCCCGCCGAGCGCGGCGACCAGCAGCACCCCGCCGGCCACCGCCGTACCGGTCGAGAGGTCCCGCCCCGGGGCCCGCCGGGCGACCCCCAGCGCGATCGCCGCGGCGAGAAGCAGCAGTGCCGACGCACGGGTGGCGTCGCCCGGGCCGGTGGCGGTCAGGGAGAAGACACCGGCCGCCAGAACACCCCAGCCGCCCAGGCCGTACGCGCCCACGGAGGCCGGCAGACGCAGGGACCTCAGCGGGGTCCGGAGCGCGACCACCGAGTCGCACGCGGCCGTCAGCAGCAGCGCGGCCGCGATCGCATGCGGGCCCGCTCCGGACGCCACCGCCCCCAGCGGCAGGGGGAGTTGGGCGGCGGCCAGCGCGGCGGGACGGGAGACGCGCAGGGAGCCGAGCGCCCTGCCGTACCCCGACCACAACCCGGCCAGGACCGCCGCCGCCACGGCCGTGTACCCCGTGCCGTCGGTCCTCGCCATCGCCACCTCGTGCAGCGCGTATGCGTCCAGCACCGTCAGCGCCAGACCGACACCCGCCACCGCCTCCGCGGTCGAGCCGAGCCCGTGCCGTCGGAGCGCGGCCGGCGCGCTCAGCGCCGCCAGGGTCACCGCGCCCAGCACCAGCGACCGCCCGGCGATCCCCAGATGCCCCCAGCTGACCAGCGTGAACGCGATCGCGGCGACGGCCAGCAGCACACCGCCGAGGACGAGCAGCACGTTCTGCACCCGGGGCGCGGTGGTCTCGGGCCGCCGGGCGGCCGGCGGCGCCGCCGGTGACGCGGCCCGGGGTGCGGCCGGGAGGACGGGCTGGAGGAGCGCGAGCAGCTGGGTCCGCCGCGCCAGCAGATGGGTCCGACGGGCGTCGAGTTGCCGCAGCTCATGGTCGAGGAACCGCAATTCCTCGGCGGGGGACGGTGGATGGGTCATGCCCCCGAGTGTGCGGTGGGCCGTGCGGCCCGGCATGAGTCCGTGTACTCACGCCGTACTCAGATCCCGCCCCGGGGCGGCCTCCGCGCGGCAGACTCGGCACATGGACCGGAACCACCACCGCTTCCGCAGCACATGGGCGCTGCCCGTCCCGCCCGCCCGCGCCTACGCCGTGCTGGCGCGGGCCGAGGACTACCCGCGCTGGTGGCCGCAGGTCCGCGCCGTGCGGTGGACCGGCGACACCACCGCCGTGCTCACCGTCCGCTCCCTGCTGCCGTACGAGATGACGCTCATGGCGCGGGAGACCCGGAACGAGCCCGGCGCCGGTGTGCTGGAGGTCGCGCTCACCGGGGACCTGGACGGCTGGGCCCGCTGGACGGTGACCCCGGCCGGGTCCGGCACCCTCGCCCGCTACGACCAGGCGGTCGAGGTGAACAAGCCGCTGCTCAGGCGGTTCGCCGTGCCCGGACGGCCGCTCTTCCGTGCCAACCACCGGCTGATGATGCGGGGCGGGCGGCGGGGGCTGGTGGCGTATCTCGAAGCGGTTTGAAGGAAACCCGTCGGGGCCTGTATTGTTCAGTGCGTTCCCGGGCGATTAGCTCAGTGGGAGAGCGCTTCGTTCACACCGAAGAGGTCACTGGTTCGAACCCAGTATCGCCCACCCGGAGAAGACCGGTCCGTCGCCGACGGACCGGTTTTTCGTCTGCCTCCCGACGTTGTGTGAGCCGCGGGGCCATGGTCAGGCGGCCGCCGGAAGCTCCGGACGCAGCGGCCATGAAGGGTCCACCTCCTCCGGGGTGCCGCTGCGGGCGAACCACGCCTGCAGCCCGCGTGCCTGCGCCGCATGCCACTGCGTCTGCAGAGCGTGCAACTCGGCCGGTGTCAGCCGCTCCAGACGGCTCGCGAAGCGGCGCCCCACCGCCCGTACCACCTCCAACGCGGCCAGTGCGTCCGCCCCCGCGTCATGCGCCTCGTCCAGCACGACCGCATAGTGCGCACACAGATCGGTGAGCGTGCGGCGGCCCTTGCGGTAGCGGTCCAGCTGTTTGTCCAGCACCCGGGGGTCCAGCACCCGCAGCGGCGCCGAGCCCAACCAGCGCTCCAGCGGACCGTCGCGATGCCGGCGCAACTCCCGGTCCAGGAGCGTCAGATCGAACGGCGCGTTCATCACCACCAACGGCACGCCCCGTACGGCCTGTTCGCCCAGAGCCCGGGCTATCTCCTCCATCACGGGCGACGGCCAGCGGCCGGTGCGCTGCAGATGTTCGTCCGTCAGCCCGTGCACCGCCGTCGCCCCGGCGGGCACCGGCACTCCCGGGTTCACCAGCCACCGGCTCACCCGCGGCCGGGTGCCCGGGGCGTCCTGGACCACGACGGCGGCCGACACGATCCGGTCGGTCTCCACGTCCACGCCCGTGGTCTCTGTGTCGAAGGCGGCCAGAGGCCCCTCGTACCAGCACGTCATGTGTACACAACTCCTCGTTCACCCTGGGTGGCTGACGCGCCGTCTTCCACCGTTTCGGTGATACCCGGGCTGTTTGCGCAGTACGCCGGAAGGAGACAACACGAGTACGGGTCTTTGCAGTTCAGCGACCCGCACGAGGAACTCATCTGGTACGGGGGGCTGTTGGCCATGGCGATAGCGCAGCCCGAGCGGGGCGGGCTGCTGCCCGAGCGGAGGGCACCCCATCGCGGCTCACTCGCCGTCACCGCCTGCATGGAGACCCTGCAGGTGGGCTATCTGCACGCGGTCGCCGCGGCGGCCGGCTGCTCGCTGTCCCAGCCCTTCCCGGACAACGGCATCGACTGGCACGTCAGTCACAGCGCCCCGGGGCACACCGTCGACGACGAGGTCACCATCAAGGTGCAGCTCAAGTGCACCTATCAGATCCCGCCGCACCAGCCCGCCCGGCTTCCGGCACCGTCCGGGCCGGAGAGCGCCGCGCACCCGTCCCGCCGGACGGGTGCCTTCTTCTCCTTCACGCTCGACAACGACCACCTGGCGAAGCTCGCCCGCACCCCGGTCTCCGTGCACAAGATCCTCGTGGTGATGATCGTCCCCCGGTCGCAGGACCAATGGCTGCGGGCCGGACACGACCGCCTCGACCTGCGGCACTGCTGCTACTGGATCAATCTCGCCGGACATCCGATCACGGGCCGGCACCGCACCACGGTGCGCATCCCCACCTCGCGCATCTTCGACGACCGAGCCCTCTGCGAGATCATGACCCGGGTCGGAACGGGAGGCAGACCATGACGCACCGCCCCCTCGACGAGGCCGCCCGCACCGGCCGCCCCCATCCGGCCGAACCGGCGTGGCGCGGCACGCCGGTGCCCGAGCAGGTGGATCCGGCCGTGCTCGGCGCCCTGCTGCAGCGGCACGGCTGGCAGCGCCGCGGCGGAGCCGCCGGACGCTACGGACGGTGGACGCCGCCGGGCCCCCACGGCGGACGCACCAGCCTGCTGGTGCCGGAGAGCCGGGACTTCCCCGACAGCGACGACCTGATCGGCGAGGCCCTCGACGCCCTGTCCCGCAGCGGTTCGCCCTCCGCCCGGGACGTGCTGATCGGCCTCGCCGTGCCCAGCGACGAGATCCACTGGTGGCGGGATGTGCCCTCCGGACCCGTGGACACGGCGCCCTGGACCGTCGAGGACCGGCTGCGGACCGCCGCCCGCCAGATGCTGCTGGCCGGTGCGCTCGCCGTCCGCGCGCGGGCCGGCTACCACGGCGCCCGGCACCGCGGTCCCGCCGCCGCGTCCCTGGACGACGTCCTGATCGGCGGCGCCCCCGGCGGCCGGCGGCTCACCGCCCTGGTGCCCGTCGCCACCGGCCGGCCGCTCTCGGTGCGTCTGCACCAGGCGCTGTACGCGGCCCGGGAGGCCGTCGACTACCGGCGGGCCACCGGCGGCATGGACGCCTTCGACACCGCGGTCGAGGCGGGCGTGAGCCATGAACTGACCGAGGCCCTGGTCGCCCTCGTACGCGGTTCCGAGGGCGCCCGGATCGCGCTGGAGTGGGCGCCCTCGACGGGTGTCCCGGAAGGCTGTGCGACCCGGATGGAACCGGTCGAGTTCTCCCCGGGCGACCTGCCCGCCCTGCGTGAGGCCGGGGCCCGCTATCTGCGCCAGGAGCCCTCCGTGCCGGTGCGGATCACCGGGGCCGTGGTCCGGCTGCGCAGGTCGGGGCCGCGCGGCGAGGGCACCGTACGGCTGAAGGTCATCGCCGGGGCCGAGGTCCCCCATGTCCGGATGACCCTGGACGAGGAGTCCTACCGGATCGCCGGCCACGCCCATCTCGTCGGGCTGCCGGTACGGGTCGACGGGCGGCTGGAGAGCCGCGGCGGTTTCCGGCGCCTGGTCGCGGTGTCCGGGGTGGCCCCGGTGCAGGTCGACGAGGCCGAGCGGGACCGGCTGATGAAGTCGCTCCAGGAGACCGCGGAGATCACCACCTTCTTCGAGGAGGTGTGCGGAGGGGACTGAGGACGCGGCGGGGAGCGGGGTCGCGGCGGGAGCCGGCGAGAACCCTTTCGCGGGGCACGGCCCCGGCTCGGTACGATCCACGTATCGCGCGCGCTCCAGGTACGGCGCCGCATCCACCAGCAGTCAGGAGAGACCGGTGTCAGACGTCCGTGTGATCATCCAACGCGATTCCGAGCGGGAAGAGCGCACGGTGACGACGGGCACCACGGCCGCCGAGCTCTTCGCCGGCGAGCGCTCGATCATCGCCGCCCGCGTGGGCGGAGAGCTCAAGGACCTCGCCCACCAGGTGCGGGACGGCGAGACCGTCGAGGCCGTGGAGATCTCCTCCGAGGACGGTCTGAACATCCTGCGCCACTCGACGGCACATGTGATGGCCCAGGCCGTGCAGGAGATCTTCCCCGAGGCCAAGCTGGGCATCGGCCCGCCGGTCAGGGACGGCTTCTACTACGACTTCGACGTCGAGAAGCCGTTCACCCCCGAGGATCTCAAGGCCATCGAGAAGAAGATGCAGGAGATCCAGAAGCGCGGCCAGCGCTTCTCGCGGCGCGTGGTCACCGACGACGCCGCCCGCGAGGAGCTCGCCGACGAGCCGTACAAGCTGGAGCTGATCGGCCTCAAGGGCTCCGCCTCCAGCGACGACGGCGCGGACGTCGAGGTCGGCGCCGGCGAGCTGACCATCTACGACAACCTCGATGCCAAGACCGGCGAGCTGTGCTGGAAGGACCTCTGCCGCGGTCCCCACCTGCCCACCACCCGGAACATCCCGGCCTTCAAGCTGATGCGCAACGCGGCCGCCTACTGGCGCGGCAGCGAGAAGAACCCCATGCTCCAGCGCATCTACGGCACCGCCTGGCCCTCCAAGGACGAGCTGAAGGCGCACCTGGACTTCCTCGCCGAGGCCGAGAAGCGCGACCACCGCAAGCTCGGCGCCGAGCTCGACCTGTTCTCCGTCCCGGAGCAGATCGGCTCCGGCCTCGCCGTCTTCCACCCCCGGGGCGGCATCGTCCGCCGGGTGATGGAGGACTACTCGCGGCGCCGCCACGAGGAGGAGGGCTACGAGTTCGTCTACACCCCGCACGCCACCAAGGGGAAGCTCTTCGAGACCTCGGGCCACCTGGACTGGTACGCCGACGGCATGTACCCGCCCATGCAGCTCGACGAGGGCGTGGACTACTACCTCAAGCCCATGAACTGCCCGATGCACAACCTGATCTTCGACGCGCGCGGCCGCTCCTACCGCGAACTGCCGCTGCGCCTCTTCGAGTTCGGGACGGTGTACCGCTACGAGAAGTCGGGCGTGGTGCACGGACTGACCCGGGCCCGCGGCTTCACCCAGGACGACGCGCACATCTACTGCACGCGCGAGCAGATGGCCGACGAGCTCGACCGGACGCTCACCTTCGTGCTGAACCTGCTGCGCGACTACGGCCTCACCGACTTCTATCTGGAGCTGTCCACCAAGGACCCGGAGAAGTTCGTGGGCTCCGACGAGGCCTGGGAGGAGGCCACCGAGACCCTGCGCCAGGTCGCGGAGAAGCAGGGCCTGCCGCTGGTCCCGGACCCGGGCGGCGCGGCCTTCTACGGCCCGAAGATCTCCGTCCAGGCCAAGGACGCGATCGGCCGCACCTGGCAGATGTCGACGGTCCAGCTGGACTTCAACCTGCCGGAGCGCTTCGACCTCGCCTACACGGGCCCGGACGGCTCCAAGCAGCGCCCGGTCATGATCCACCGGGCCCTGTTCGGTTCCATCGAGCGCTTCTTCGCGGTGCTCCTGGAGCACTACGCGGGCGCGTTCCCGGCGTGGCTGGCGCCGGTGCAGGCGGTCGGTATCCCGATCGGCGACGCGCATGTGGAGTATCTGGAGAAGTTCACCGCGGCGGCCCGCGCCAAGGGCCTGCGCGTCGAGGTGGACTCCTCCTCGGACCGTATGCAGAAGAAGATCCGCAACGCCCAGAAGCAGAAGGTGCCCTTCATGGTCATCGCGGGCGACGAGGACATGTCCAACGGATCGGTCTCCTTCCGCTTCCGGGACGGGTCGCAGGAGAACGGCATCCCGTTCGACGAGGCCATCGCCAAGATCCTGACGGTCGTCGAGGAGCGGGCCCAGGTCTGACCTGACCCGCACCTGACGGAGGGCCCCGGGCGCATTCCCCGGGGCCCTCCGTCGTCGGTTCCGGGCCCGCACCGGTCGCCGGTCGCGGAGCCCCGCCGACACGCCGCGAACGGGCGACGCCATATGCTGCACTGCATGACGAGTGAGCCGGAGCAGCAGATCGGAGTGGGGACGCAGGACGCGTTCCAGCGCCTGTGGACGCCCCACCGGATGGCCTACATCCAGGGGGAGAACAAGCCGACCGGTCCGGGTGCCGGCGACGGCTGCCCGTTCTGCTCGATCCCGGCCAAGTCAGACGAGGACGGCCTGATCGTCCGGCGCGGCGAACAGGTGTACGCGGTGCTCAATCTCTACCCGTACAACGGCGGCCATCTGATGGTGGTGCCCTACCGCCATGTCGCCGACTACACCGATCTGACGGAGCCGGAGACCGCGGAGCTCGCCGAGCTGACCAAGCAGGCGATGACCGCCCTGCGCACCGCCTCCGGCGCCCATGGCTTCAACATCGGCATGAACCAGGGCACGGTCGCCGGCGCGGGCATCGCGGCCCATCTGCACCAGCACATCGTTCCCCGCTGGGGCGGGGACACCAATTTCATGCCGGTGGTGGGTCACACCAAGGTGCTGCCGCAGCTGCTGGCCGACACCAGGAAGATGCTCGCGGAGGCCTGGCCCACGGAAGCCGGACCGTCCGGCGCCTGAGGCGGGCACGCCGCGGCCGGAGCGCACGCCCGGGGGCCGGCAGCCCCCGGGGACGGCCCACCCGCGCGGGGCGCGGGGACCGTCCGGCCGCGGGGAGCGCTACGCGTTGTACAGGTCGGCCTTGCCCGGCGACGGGTCCTGCACCGCGCCGCTGAGGAACGAGGACCGGTTGCCGAACTTCTCCACGTCCACCCCGTTGTCCCTGAGGACCCGGATCGCCGCCGAGTGCACCACGCGCAGCACCGGAGCGGCCGCGCGCAGGGCGTCGTCCGCCATGAAGCGGTGCCGCCAGGGCTGGTCGGCCCAGGCGTGACGCAGTCCGAACGGCTCGGGGAGGCCCAGCGAGCCGCCGAGCCAGTTGAGGAGCGGCGGATACCAGGTGAGCGGGGCGCGTGCGGCGAGCCGTACGACCTCGTCGGTGTCGACCAGTGGAAGTTTCACCTTCCGGGTCTCCCAGAACTTGACCGCCTTCTGCACCTCCTTCTCCTTGGCCGCGGGCTTGGAGGCGAACAGACCGTTGACGGGGCCCAGGGCGTGCCCGGTGACCTCGATGCGCAGGGTGTCGTGCAGCACGGTCACCGTGATGAGCATGGTGATGACCAACTGCCCGTCCCACAGCGTCCACTGGACGCCGAGATAGTGCCGGTTGCCGCTGCCGAACTGCTGCTTGTTGCAGATGTCCTGTATCGCGTGCGTCTTGATCGTGTACGCGTCCATGTCGGCACCGCTCGGCCGTGACACGGCCTTGGCGTTCTCACCGACCGGGGTGACGATCCAGTGCGTTATGGAGGGCTTCGGGAAGCCGCCGGTGTTGATGGAGGTCCGCTCCAGCATCGCCAGATCACCTTGGATCGCGGTGATGACGTCCCAGCTGCGGAAGGGGTGGAACTCCTTCCCCGGTACGGCCGAGACCAGGTCCTCGGCCAGCTGCCAGCTGCCCCAGCGGGTGCCCATGCCGAGGATGCCCTTGGGACCTGCGTAGAAGACGGAGTTGGAGCGCTGTTCGGCGCTCAGCCGGGCGAGCTCCTTGCGCAGCTGCTCGGCCGCGTCGCCGGGGTTGCCGGGCACCGCCTCGGGGATCTTGGCGCCCAGGCCGCCGCCGGCCAGCAGGCTGCTCCAGCGCTCGCGCAGGTCCGCCGCCGTGCGTTCACAGATCCGCTTGGCCCAGAACCAGCCGACGACCGGCATGACGACCGCCGCACGCCCGTACCACGCCCAGAAACCCGTGAAAGGCATCCGGATCAGGAAGATCACGGCGAAGATGCCGACGCCGACCAGGAGGGCCGTGGCCAGGGCGCCGGCGCGTTTGTCCGCCCGCTTGCCGAGGGTGGTCCGGATCTGGAACACCAGCAGCCACAGCAGGAATCCCGGCAGGAAGAGCACCCCGCACAGGACCGTCACCGCCGAGAGCCAGTTGTCGCGGTCGCGGCGGATGCGGTGGGCCGCCAGGCAGTGTTCGACGATCACCTGCGGTTCGAGGCCGAAGGACTGGATGAGGGGCTTGCGGCCGGCGCCCAGCATGCGGTCGATCACCGCGCGGGAGTAGGCCTCGCCGAGTTTCGGGCGGAAGATCTTCGCCCAGGAACGGGGCTCCTTGACCGTCGACTGGTGCCACTCGTTGTCGGCTTCGAGGATCTTCGAGACCTCGTCGTCGTCCCGATAGGCCGCCGAGGCCAGGGCGTAGGTCGCCGCCGTCTGGCCCGCGGAGCCCGAGAGGGGCACCTGTGCCCCGGGGCTGAAATCGAATCCGTCCGTCACTGCCCGCCCCCATCGCCGCCGATCCCGCTTCTGCGGCTTTCCCGACTTCCTTGCTCCGCACACCTGTTGAACAGGCCGTCCGCTGATCTTGTCTCAACTCGGCGCTCGACGGCCGACGCTCGACCCGATCAGGTGATCAGCGTATCCGGGGACCGCGCTGTTCGTCGGCGGACGGCCGAAGCCGTCCGCCGAGGGGGAGCGGAGACGAACACCGGTTCACCTACGGGGCATCCTGCGCCTGTTCCCTGACCTTCGCCGCGAGCTGCGGCGGCATCGGTTCATGCCGTGCGTAGGAGCGGCTGAAGCGTGCGGTGCCGTGCGAGAGGGAGCGCAGATCGACCAAGTACCGGCCGATCTCGATCTCCGGCACCTCGGCCCGTATCAAGGTGCGCCCGCCGCTTGTCTGTTCGGTGCCCACCACCCGGCCGCGCCGCCCGGACAGGTCGCTCATCACGGCGCCGACATAGTCGTCCCCGACCAGCACCGTCACCTCGGCGACCGGTTCCAGCAGATGGATCGTGGCGTCGCCCGCGGCCTCCCGCAGGGCGAGCGCACCCGCGGTCTGGAAGGCGGCGTCCGAGGAGTCCACGGAGTGGGCCTTGCCGTCCAGGAGCGTCACCCGGACGTCGACGAGCGGGTATCCGGCCGCCACACCCCTGGCGGCCTGGGCGCGGACGCCCTTCTCGACGGACGGGATGAACTGCCGCGGTACGGCCCCGCCGACCACCTTGTCCACGAACTCGATGCCGGAGCCGCCGGGCAGCGGTTCGACCTCGATGGCGCAGATCGCGTACTGGCCGTGCCCGCCGGACTGCTTGACGTGCCGGCCGCGCCCGGCGGAGCGGCCCGCGAACGTCTCCCGCAGGGAGACCCGGTACGGGACCACGTCGACCTGGACGCCGTACCGGGTGCGCAGCCGTTCCAGGGCGACGTCCGCGTGCGCCTCGCCCAGACACCACAGCACCACCTGGTGGGTGTCCTGGTTCTGCTCGAGGCGCATGGTCGGGTCCTCGGCGACCAGTCGGGCCAGTCCCTGGCTGAGCTTGTCCTCGTCCGGCTTGCTGTGCGCCCTGATGGCGATCGGCAGCAGCGGGTCCGGCATCTCCCAGGGCGCCATGAGCAGCGGGTCGTCCGTGGCCGAGAGGGTGTCCCCGGTCTCGGCCCGGCTGAGTTTCGCCACGCACGCCAGGTCGCCCGCGACACAGTGGGTCAGGGGGCGCTGCTGTTTGCCGAAGGGCGCGGACAGGGCGCCGACGCGTTCGTCGACGTCGTGGTCCTCATGGCCGCGGTCGGTCAGCCCGTGCCCGGACACATGCACCGTCTCGTCGGGACGCAGGGTGCCCGAGAACACCCGGACCAGCGAGACCCGGCCCACATACGGGTCGGACGAGGTCTTGACGACCTCCGCCACCAGCGGCCCGTCCGGGTCGCACAGCGTGAGGTCGCGCTGTTTGCCGTCCGGGGTGGAGACCGTGAGCCCGTCCCGCTCCAGCGGGGTGGGGAAGCCGCGCCGGATCAGCTCGAGGAGTTCGACGGTGCCGAGGCCCTTGCGGGCGCCCTCGGCGGCGGGGGCGGCGGCCAGCACCGGGAAGAAGCTTCCGCGTGCGACGGCCCGCTCAAGGTCCTGGACCAGGGTGTCGAGGTCGATGTCCGCACCGCCCAGATAGCGGTCCATGAGGGTCTCGTCCTCGCTCTCCGCGATGATCCCCTCGATCAGCCGGTTGCGGGCCTCCTCGATCAGCGGCAGTTGGTCGGGACCCGGCTCGGACTCCTTGCGCTCGCCGGAGGAGTAGTCGAACAACTGCCGGGTCAGCAGACCGATCAGCCCGGTCACGGGCGCGTGTCCGTCCGGTCCCGGGCCGTCCCGCAGCGGCAGATACAGCGGCAGCACGGCGTCGGGGTCGTCCCGGCCGAAGACCTGGGCGCAGATCCGGGTCATCTCCTCGAAGTCGGCGCGCGCGGTCTCCAGATGCGTGATCACGATGGCCCGCGGCATGCCGACGGCCGCGCACTCCTCCCACACCATCCGGGTCGAGCCGTCCACGCCGTCGGAGGCCGAGACCACGAAGAGGGCCGCGTCCGCGGCGCGCAGACCGGCCCGCAGCTCACCGACGAAGTCGGCGTACCCGGGGGTGTCCAGCACATTGATCTTGACCCCGTCCCAGTCGACGGGGACCAGGGAGAGCTGCACCGAGCGCTGCTGCCGGTGCTCGATCTCGTCGTAGTCCGAGACGGTGCCGCCGTCCTCCACGCGGCCCGCCCGGTTCACCGCTCCCGCGGTCAGCGCGAGCGCCTCCACCAGGGTCGTCTTGCCCGCTCCGCTGTGGCCGACCAGTACCACGTTCCGTACGGACGCGGGGTGGTCGGCCGCCGGAGCCCTGCCGGCGGCTCCGGTGTGTGTGTTCGCCTTGTCGCCCATGGCCTTGCCTCCCGTGCACGGTGAGGTCACTGTGGGCGCGGACATCCGATCCGCGACGGCGGCTCCGACGACGCCCGCGGTGTCTTCGAGCTTCGCACTCGCGACATGGTGCGTCCATACGAATGACGCGATCCCGTCGCCCCCCGGTGGCCGTCGGCCGCGATCGGGCCGTGACCCGGGCGCGATCATGACGTGACACGGAGTGTGGGTGCCCGCCCGTCACGTATGGGTATGCGTGGCTACCATGGGCCAGCCGGCGGCCAGCAGGGGACGCGCGGCCCACGACCCTCCGGGAAGGCCATGCTGAACAAGTACGCGCGTGCATTCTTCACGCGTGTCCTCACACCGTTCGCCGCGTTTCTGATCCGCAGGGGCGTCAGTCCCGACACGGTCACGCTGATCGGTACCGCCGGAGTGGTCGCGGGCGCACTGGTCTTCTATCCCCGGGGCGAGTTCTTCTGGGGCACGGTCGTCATCACCCTGTTCGTGTTCTCGGACCTCGTCGACGGCAACATGGCACGCCAGCTGGGCCGCTCCAGCCGCTGGGGCGCCTTCCTGGACTCCACGCTCGACCGGGTCGCCGACGGAGCGATCTTCGGCGGCTTCGCCCTGTGGTACGCGGGCACCGGGAACAACGTCATGCTGTGCGCGGTCTCGATCTTCTGTCTGGCCAGCGGCCAGGTGGTGTCCTACACCAAGGCCCGCGGCGAGTCGATCGGACTGCCCGTCGCGGTCAACGGGCTGGTGGAGCGCGCGGAGCGGCTGGTGATCTCGCTGGTCGCGGCCGGTTTCGCGGGGCTGCACGCGTTCGGTGTGCCCGGCATCCAGGTGCTGCTGCCGATCGCGCTGTGGATCGTCGCCGTCGGCAGCCTGGTCACCCTGGTCCAGCGGGTGGTCACGGTGCGCAGGGAAGCGGCCGAGGCGGATGCCGCGGCGGCCCTGCAGAAGGGCGAGAATGCCTCACAGGGGACCTCGCACGGGAGCGGGGCCGCGCAGTGAACACCGGGCAGGACCGACGGGCGAGCGGGGCGGCGACGTGACCAGCCTCAAGGAACGGCTGACGGACGGGCTCTACGGCCTCGGCTGGAGCGCGGTGAAGACGCTGCCGGAACCCGTCGCCACCCGGCTGGGCCGGACCGTCGCGGACCTCGCCTGGAAGCGGCGCGGCAAGGGCGTACTACGGCTCGAGAGCAACTACGCACGGGTGGTGCCGGACGCGAGCCCCGCGCGGCTCGCCGAGCTGAGCCGGGCGGGCATGCGCTCGTATCTGCGCTACTGGATGGAGTCCTTCCGGCTGCCGGCCTGGAGCGCCGACCGGGTCAGGAACGGCTTCGAGGCCAAGGACATACATCACCTCACCGACGGCCTCGCCTCGGGCCGGGGCGTGGTGCTCGCGCTGCCGCACCTGGCCAACTGGGACCTGGCGGGGGCCTGGGTCACCACCGCGCTGGAGACCCCGTTCACCACGGTCGCCGAGCGGCTCAGGCCCGAGTCGCTCTACGACCGTTTCGTCGCCTACCGCGAGGGCCTGGGCATGGAGGTGCTGCCGCACACCGGCGGCTCCGCGTTCGGCACCCTGGCCCGGCGGCTGCGCGACGGCGGCCTGGTCTGTCTGGTGGCCGACCGCGATCTGTCCTCCTCCGGGGTCGAGGTCTCCTTCTTCGGCGAGACGGCCCGGATGCCCGCGGGACCCGCGCTGCTCGCCCAGCAGACCGGGGCACTGCTGCTGCCGGTGACCCTCTGGTACGACGACTCTCCCGTCATGCGGGGGCGCGTCCATCCCCCGGTCGAGGTACCGCAGTCAGGTACCCGGGCCGAGCAGACGTCCCTCATGACACAGGCGCTGGCCGACGCCTTCGCCCAGGGGATCGCCGAGCACCCGGAGGACTGGCACATGCTGCAACGCCTGTGGCTCGACGACCTGGATCCCGCGAAGGCGCCCCCGGAGTCCGGGAAGGGGACGGCGTGAGGATCGGCATCGTCTGCCCGTACTCCTGGGACGTGCCGGGCGGCGTCCAGTTCCACATCCGCGACCTGGCGGAGTATTTCATCCGGCTCGGGCACGAGGTCTCGGTGCTCGCCCCCGCGGACGACGACACCCCGCTCCCGCCGTACGTGGTCTCGGCCGGCCGTGCCGTCCCGGTGCCGTACAACGGCTCGGTGGCCCGGCTGAACTTCGGCTTCCTCAGCGCCGCCCGGGTGCGGCGCTGGCTGCACGACGGCGCCTTCGACGTGATCCACATCCATGAGCCGGCCTCGCCGTCGCTGGGCCTGCTGGCCTGCTGGGCGGCGCAGGGCCCGATCGTGGCGACCTTCCACACCTCCAACCCGCGGTCCCGGGCGATGATCGCCGCCTATGCGATCCTCCAGGCGGCCCTGGAGAAGATCAGCGCACGGATCGCGGTGAGCGAGTACGCGCGGCGCACCCTGGTCGAGCACCTGGGCGGCGACGCGGTGGTGATCCCGAACGGGGTGGACGTCGACTTCTTCGCGAAGGCCGAGCCCAGGGCCGAGTGGCAGGGCGACACCATCGGCTTCATCGGGCGGATCGACGAACCGCGCAAGGGGCTGCCGGTCCTGATGAAGGCCCTGCCGAAGATCCTGGCCGCCCGGCCCGGGGCCCGGCTGCTGGTGGCCGGGCGTGGCGACGAGGAGGAGGCGGTGGCGACGCTCCCCGCCGAGCTGCGCCCGCGGGTGGAGTTCCTCGGGATGGTCAGCGACGAGGACAAGGCGCGGCTGCTGCGCAGCGTCGACCTGTATGTGGCGCCCAACACCGGGGGTGAGAGCTTCGGGATCATCCTGGTGGAGGCGATGTCCGCGGGGGCGCCGGTGCTCGCCTCCGACCTCGACGCCTTCGCCCAGGTCCTGGACCGGGGCGCGGCCGGGGAACTCTTCGCCAACGAGGACGCCGACGCGCTCGCCGAGGCGGCCGTGCGGCTGTTGGAGGACCCGGCGCGGCGTGCGGAGCTGTGCGCGCGGGGCAGTGCGCATGTGCGGCGCTTCGACTGGTCGACGGTGGGGGCGGACATTCTGTCCGTCTACGAGACGGTGACGGACGGCGCGGCGGCGGTGGCGACGGACGAGCGCACGGGGCTGAGGGCCCGGCTGGGGCTGGTCCGCGACTGAGCTCTTTGCCCGGGGTTCGGTCGGGCGTGCGGTCGTGGGTGGGTGCGCTTGGTGGGTCGGTGCGGGTGCGTTGTGGCTGGTCGCGCAGTTCCCCGCGCCCCTGGCGGCACGGTGACCTGTGCCCGGAGTGTCCCTGGCGGGGGCGCTTCTCAGACCGGGGTGCGGTCCAGGAGGGGGGTCGGGGGTTCGTCGTCCATTTCGAAGGCGAGGGGGAACGGCGCGTGGCCGGCCAGGCGGAACCAGCGCACCTTGCGGTGGCGGCGCAGTGCCCGGGCCGCCCGTACCGCGTCGTTGTGGAACCGCCGGGCCATCGGCACCCGCCGTACCGCCTCGGTGAGTTCCCCGGCCGCCGCCTCCCCGCCGGGTGCCTCCCGTACGGCCTCCACCTGCTGGGCCTCGGAGAAGACGGCCCGCAGCGCCTGACTGAGCTCGCTCTCGGCGACCTCCCGCTGCTCCTCCTCCGCCTGCCGGGCCGCGTGCGCGGCCTCGTACAGGACGATCGAGGCGGCCGGGTCGAGCACTCCTGAGGTCGCCAGCTCCTGCGCCACCGAGGCCCGCCGCAGCAGCTGTGCGTCGAGCGCCGCGCGGGCCGCGTCGATACGGGAGTGCAGCCGGTCGAGGCGCCCCGCGGTCCAGCTCAGATAGAGGCCGATCGCGACCAGGGCGACAAGGATCCAGATCAGGGTTGCGGTCACGGGCGGCAAGGCTACCGGGCGACCGCCGCGGACCCGGGGGAATCGGGCACACCGAGGGCCTCGCCGCCCGTCCCGCCGCGGTGTCCGTGGACCCTCCGGTTTCCGGCAAAGCGGTAAAACGATCCACCACCTCCTCATTGGCCCTTGTAGCGGACTGTTCTCCTCCCGTTTCCTCTTTCGAGCAGATTCCCTCGTCTTCAAGTGAGGTCCCACCCGTGTCCAGCACGCTCTCCACCCCCCAGACGCCCGAGACCGGAACCGCCCGCGTCAAGCGTGGTATGGCCGAGCAGCTCAAGGGCGGCGTGATCATGGATGTCGTCACTCCGGAACAGGCGAAGATCGCCGAGGACGCGGGCGCCGTCGCCGTCATGGCCCTGGAGCGGGTCCCGGCCGACATCCGCAAGGACGGCGGGGTGGCACGCATGTCCGACCCGGACATGATCGAAGGCATCATCGAGGCCGTCTCCATCCCGGTCATGGCCAAGTCGCGGATCGGCCACTTCGTGGAGGCCCAGGTCCTGCAGTCCCTCGGCGTGGACTACATCGACGAGTCCGAGGTGCTGACCCCGGCCGACGAGGTCAACCACTCCGACAAGTGGGGCTTCACCACGCCGTTCGTCTGCGGTGCCACCAACCTGGGCGAGGCCCTGCGCCGTATCGCCGAGGGCGCGGCCATGATCCGCTCCAAGGGCGAGGCCGGCACCGGCAACGTCGTCGAGGCGGTCCGCCATCTGCGCCAGATCAAGAACGAGATCGCCCGGCTGCGCGGCTACGACAGCCACGAGCTGTACGCCGCCGCCAAGGAGCTGCGCGCCCCGTACGAGCTGGTCAAGGAGGTCGCCGAGCTGGGCAAGCTCCCGGTCGTGCTGTTCTCCGCCGGCGGCGTGGCCACCCCTGCCGACGCCGCGCTGATGCGCCAGCTGGGCGCCGAGGGCGTCTTCGTCGGCTCCGGCATCTTCAAGTCCGGTGACCCGGCCAAGCGCGCCGCCGCCATCGTCAAGGCGACCACCTTCTACGACGACCCCAAGATCATCGCGGAGGCGTCCCGCAACCTCGGCGAGGCCATGGTGGGCATCAACTGCGACACCCTCCCCGAGAACGAGCGCTACGCCAACCGCGGTTGGTGACGCGGACCGGTACGACACCGCAGAGGACACCCCCTACATGACCGGCGCACCCGTCGTTGGCGTCCTGGCTCTCCAGGGCGACGTACGGGAGCACCTCATCGCCCTGGCCGCGGCGGACGCCGTGGCCAGGCCGGTGCGGCGCCCCGAAGAGCTCGCCGAGGTCGACGGCCTCGTCCTCCCCGGCGGCGAGTCCACCACCATCTCCAAGCTGGCCCACCTCTTCGGAGTGATGGAGCCCCTGCGCGCGCGGGTGCGGGACGGCATGCCCGTCTACGGCACCTGCGCGGGCATGATCATGCTCGCCGACAAGATCCTCGACCCGCGCTCGGGCCAGGAGACCGTCGGCGGGATCGACATGATCGTCCGCCGCAATGCCTTCGGACGTCAGAACGAGTCCTTCGAGGCGGCGGTCGACGTCGCCGGGATCGGGGGCGATCCTGTAGAGGGCGTCTTCATCCGCGCCCCCTGGGTCGAGTCCGTCGGTGCCGGGGCCGAGGTGCTCGCCGAGCACGACGGGCACATCGTCGCCGTACGCCAGGGCAACGCGCTGGCCACGTCGTTCCACCCGGAGCTGACCGGGGACCACCGTGTGCACGCCCTGTTCGTGGACATCGTCCGCGCCGACCGGGCGGCGGAGTCCTTGTAGGATCTCTGACGTTCGTTTACGGAGATGGGTTACGCGAAGGAGACAGGCAGATGTCCGGCCACTCTAAATGGGCCACGACGAAGCACAAGAAGGCCGTCATCGACGCCAAGCGCGGCAAGCTCTTCGCGAAGCTGATCAAGAACGTCGAGGTCGCGGCCCGCATGGGCGGTGCCGACGTGGAGGGCAACCCGACCCTCTACGACGCCGTCCAGAAGGCCAAGAAGCAGTCGGTCCCGAACAAGAACATCGACTCGGCGATCAAGCGCGGCGCGGGCCTGGAGGCCGGTGGCGCCGACTACGAGACGATCATGTACGAGGGCTACGGCCCGAACGGGGTCGCGGTGCTCATCGAGTGCCTCACCGACAACCGCAACCGCGCCGCCTCCGACGTCCGTGTCGCCATGACCCGCAACGGCGGCTCCATGGCCGACCCCGGCTCCGTCTCGTACATGTTCAACCGCAAGGGCGTGGTGATCGTCCCCAAGGGCGAGCTGACCGAGGACGACGTGCTGGGCGCCGTGCTGGACGCGGGCGCCGAGGAGGTCAACGACCTCGGCGAGTCCTTCGAGGTGCTCAGCGAGGCCACCGACCTGGTCGCGGTCCGCAGCGCCCTCCAGGAGGCCGGGATCGACTACGACTCCGCCGAGGCCAACTTTGTCCCGACCATGCAGGTCGATCTGGACGAAGAGGGCGCCAAGAAGATCTTCAAGCTGATCGACGCCCTGGAGGACAGCGACGACGTGCAGAACGTCTTCGCCAACTTCGATGTGAGCGACGAGATCATGGAGAAGGTGGGGGCATAGCGCCACCTCGGAATCCGACGGGCCGACGGGAGAACACCCCGTCGGCCCGTTGCTGTGCGGGCCGTTGTCGGTGGCACCCGATAGCCTGCACGAATCAGCGAGGGACAGGGAGGGGCGCGTGCGCGTACTGGGGGTGGACCCGGGGCTGACGCGGTGCGGCGTCGGCGTCGTCGAGGGAGTGCCGGGCCGGCCGCTGACCATGCTCGGCGTCGGAGTCGTCCGTACGCCCCCCGACGACGAACTCGGCGACCGTCTGGTCGCCGTCGAGCGGGGCATAGAGCGCTGGCTCGACGAGCACCGACCCGAGTTCGTGGCCGTGGAGCGGGTCTTCAGCCAGCACAATGTGCGCACGGTGATGGGCACCGCCCAGGCCAGCGCCGTCGCGATGCTCTGCGCCGCCCGCCGCGGCATCCCCGTCGCCCTGCACACCCCGAGCGAGGTCAAGGCCGCCGTCACCGGCACAGGACGAGCCGACAAGGCCCAGGTCGGAGCCATGGTCACCCGGCTGCTCCGGCTCGACGCGCCCCCGAAGCCGGCGGACGCCGCGGACGCCCTCGCCCTCGCCATCTGTCACATCTGGCGCGCCCCCGCCAAGAACCGCCTCCAGCAGGCCGTCGCCCTGCACACGACGAAAGGCCGCACCGCATGATCGCCTTCGTGAGCGGCCCGGTCGCCGCCCTCGCCCCGGACGCCGCGGTGATCGAGGTGGGCGGCCTCGGCATCGCCGTCCAGTGCACCCCGGGCACACTTTCCGGGCTGCGCACCGGCGAGCAGGCCCGGCTCGCCACCTCCCTGGTGGTCCGCGAGGACTCGCTGACCCTGTACGGCTTCGCGGACGACGACGAGCGCCAGGTCTTCGAGCTGCTCCAGACCGCGAGCGGCGTCGGCCCGCGCCTGGCCCAGGCCATGCTGGCGGTGCACAGCCCGGACGCTCTGCGCCGCGCCATGGCGACCGGTGACGAGAAGGCGCTCACCGCCGTCCCCGGCATCGGCAAGAAGGGCGCCCAGAAGCTGCTGCTCGAACTGAAGGACCGGCTGGGCGAGCCGGTGGGCGCCCCCGCGGCCGCCGCCCCGGCCGCCGCCGGCTGGCGCGACCAGCTGCACTCCGCCCTGATCGGTCTCGGGTACGCCGGCCGCGAGGCCGAGGAGGCCGTCGCCGCGGTCGCCCCGCAGGCCGCGGCCGCCGGGGGAACACCCCAGGTGGGAGCCCTCCTCAAGGCGGCCCTGCAGACACTGAACCGGGCCCGCTGACCGGCGCACGCTCCGATCGGAGCGTGCCGACCGGAGCCCGCGGGCGGGGCCCGCGCAGGGGCGCCCGCCGCGAACCACCGTGCCACCACGAGACCGCGAGGCATCACCGATGAACTGGGACGACACGACCGACGCCACTGCCCCCGAGCGGCTCGTCGGCGCGTCAGCCGACCGCGAGGACCAGGCCGTCGAGGCCGCCCTGCGCCCCAAGGACCTGGACGAGTTCATCGGCCAGGAGAAGGTCCGTGAACAGCTCGATCTGGTGCTGCGCGCGGCACGCGCCCGGGGCGCCACCGCCGACCATGTGCTGCTGTCCGGCGCTCCCGGTCTCGGCAAGACCACCCTCTCCATGATCATCGCGGCCGAGATGGGCGCCCCGCTCCGCATCACCAGCGGCCCCGCCATCCAGCACGCCGGCGACCTCGCCGCGATCCTGTCCTCCCTCCAGGAGGGCGAGGTCCTCTTCCTCGACGAGATCCACCGCATGTCCCGGCCCGCCGAGGAGATGCTCTACATGGCGATGGAGGACTTCCGGGTCGACGTGATCGTCGGCAAGGGACCCGGCGCCACCGCCATCCCCCTCGAACTGCCGCCGTTCACCCTGGTCGGCGCCACCACCCGGGCGGGTCTGCTGCCGCCCCCGCTGCGCGACCGGTTCGGCTTCACCGCGCACATGGAGTTCTACGGGCCCGGCGAACTCCAGCGCGTCGTCCACCGCTCCGCACACCTGCTCGATGTGGCGATCGACCCCGACGGCGCCGCCGAGATCGCCGGACGGTCCCGCGGCACGCCCCGTATCGCCAACCGTCTGCTGCGCCGCGTCCGGGACTATGCGCAGGTCAAGGCCGACGGTGTGATCACCCGCGAGGTCGCGGGCGCCGCGCTCTCCGTGTACGAGGTCGACGCCCGGGGTCTGGACCGGCTGGACCGTGCCGTCCTCCAGGCGCTGCTCAAGCTGTTCGCTGGCGGTCCGGTCGGACTGTCCACACTCGCCGTCGCGGTGGGGGAGGAGCGTGAGACAGTGGAGGAGGTCGCCGAGCCCTTCCTGGTCAGAGAGGGCCTGCTCGCCCGTACCCCGCGCGGACGCGTGGCCACTCCGGCCGCCTGGGCGCACCTCGGTCTGACCGCGCCGGCCGGGGCCGACGGGGGAAAGGGACAACAGGACCTGTTCGGGGCGTGACGGCGCGGGACTCTGCCCCGTCAGGAACCTCGATGCCATGCTGAGCGTTGTTCCACGCGTGCGGACTCGCTTAGACTCCGCCGACGCCGTCTTTGCGGGCGGCGCCACCCACCCCATCCACCAGGCCGCCGTTGGGCGGTCGTGCGAAGGAAATTCCACCCCCGTGAATACTATGGCCCTCCTCCCGTTCATCGTGCTCATCGGGTTCATGTTCCTGATGACCCGCTCGGCCAAGAAGAAGCAGAATCAGGCCGCGCAGATGCGTGACGAGATGCAGCCAGGCAGCGGCGTCCGCACCATCGGGGGCATGTACGCGACGGTGAAGGAGGTCTCCGAGGACACGGTCCTGCTGGACGCGGGCCCGGGCGTGGACCTGCTCTTCGCCAAGAACGCGATCGGTGCCGTTCTCTCCGACGACGAGTACAACCGCATCGTCCACGGCGTCGAGCACGACCTGAAGGCCGACGGTGTCGTCGTCCCGGACGACGCCTCCTCCCTCACCGAGACCGACGAGCCCGCCGCCGACGCCGCTTCCGACGCCTCCGACGACAAGCCCGTGGACCTCGGCAAGAAGGAGGCGGCCGAGCCCGCCGACGAGCCGGCCGAGGCCAAGACGGACGAGACGAAGTCGGACGAGACGAAGTCGGACGAGGCGAAGACGGACGAAGCAGAGTCGAAGAAGACCGACGGCGGCGCCGACGCGAAGTAACCGCACCCCGGGCGTTCGTGAGCGTGGACACGCGCCACGGCGCCCGGGTTGTGTGGTTTTCGCGCGGAATCCCGACACACTGTCATGGCTGTCCGCACGCTGACCCCGCGCGCGGCGGCCCGAGAGGGAGTACGAGAAGGTGGCAGCACCGAAGAAGGGCCGGAGTGGGAGCGCCCAGAGCAAGCCATGGCGCTCGCTGGCGCTCATCCTGATCGCCATCGTGGCGCTCACCGGAGGAATGTTCGCCTCCGGGCACACCGCCCCGCGTCTCGGCATCGACCTCGCCGGTGGCACGAGCATCACGCTCAAGGCGAAGAGCGGCCAGGAATCCGCGATCAACAAGACGAACCTGGACACCGCGGTCGACATCATGGAGCGCCGCGTCAACGGCCTGGGCGTCTCCGAGGCGGAGGTCCAGACGCAGGGCGATCGCAACATCATCGTCAACATCCCCAAGGGCACCAACTCCCAGCAGGCCCGGGAGCAGGTCGGCACCACGGCCAAGCTGTACTTCCGCCCGGTCCTCGCCACGGAGGTCACCGGCTCGCCCGCCACGGCGGACCCCTCCCCGTCGGACTCCGCCAGCCCCTCGAAAGGCTCCGGCACGGCGACCCCGTCCAGCTCCGCGACCCCCTCCGGCTCCTCGACCCCGTCGTCGAGCGCCACCTCACAGGGCCGCGCCGTCACCGACGCGCTGAAGGACTCCCCCTCCCCGACGGACTCCGCCTCCGCCTCGGCCGGCGAGAGTGCCTCGCCCAGCGCCTCGTCCTCGGCGAACGACGGCTCCGACGCGGCCGGCAAGCTCCAGGCCCAGTACGCCACGCTGAACTGCGCCGACAAGGCCGTACGGGCCAGGACCGGTGACCGCGCCAAGCCCACCGAGCCCACCCTGGCCTGCGGCAAGGACTCGCGCGGCCAGTGGCAGAAGTACATCCTCGGTGCGGCCGAGGTCGCCGGCACGGATGTGAAGAAGGCCCAGGCGGTCTACGACACCCAGGGCGCCGGTGGCTGGAAGGTCACCATGAACTTCACGTCCGCGGGGTCCAAGAAGTTCGCGGACATCACCGGCAAGCTGGCGCAGAACCAGTCCCCGCAGAACCAGTTCGCCATCGTCCTCGACGGTGAGGTCGTCTCCGACCCGTACGTCCAGCAGGCACTGACCGGCGGCAACGCCGAGATCAGCGGCAGCTTCGACCAGACCGAGGCCAAGAACCTGGCGAACGTCCTGTCCTACGGTGCGCTCCCGCTCTCCTTCGAGGAGCAGAGCGTCACCACCGTGACCGCCGCCCTCGGCGGTGAGCAGCTGCACGCCGGCCTGATCGCCGGCGCGATCGGCCTCGCCCTGGTCGTGCTCTACCTGGTGGTCTACTACCGGGGCCTGTCGCTGATCGCGATCGCCTCGCTGCTGGTCTCCGCGATCCTGACCTATGTCGTGATGTCGCTGCTCGGCCCGACCATCGGATTCGCGCTGAACCTGCCGGCGGTCTGCGGTGCCATCGTGGCGATCGGCATCACCGCGGACTCGTTCATCGTGTTCTTCGAACGCATCCGGGACGAGATCCGCGAGGGCCGCTCGCTGCGCCCCTCCGTCGAGCGGGCCTGGCCGCGTGCGCGACGCACCATCCTGGTCTCCGACTTCGTGTCGTTCCTGGCCGCCGCGGTGCTGTTCGTCGTCACCGTCGGCAAGGTGCAGGGCTTCGCGTTCACCCTGGGTCTGACCACGGTCTTCGACGTCGTCGTGGTCTTCCTGTTCACCAAGCCGCTGATGACGATCCTCGCCCGCCGGAAGTTCTTCGCGGACGGCCACAGCTGGTCCGGTCTCGACCCCAAGCGCCTCGGTGCCAAGCCGCCTCTGCGACGCGCCCGTCGTGTCTCCGCCCCCGTCGACCCGAAGGAGGCGTGAGATGTCGAAGCTCGGCAACCTCGGCGCCAGGCTCCACCACGGAGAGGTCGGTTACGACTTCATCCGCAACCGCAGGATCTGGTACGGCGTCTCGATCCTGATCACCATCGCGGCCATCCTGGGCCTGGCGGTGCGCGGTCTGAACATGGGCATCGAGTTCCAGGGCGGTGCCGTCTTCACCACCCCGAAGACCAGCGTCTCCGTGGACCAGGCCCAGCACGACGCCGAGGAGTCCTCCGGACACGAGGCCGTCGTGCAGAAGCTCGGCACGGGCGGGCTGCGCATCCAGATCGCCGGTATCGACACCAGCAAGTCGGACCACATCAAGCAGGAACTCTCCAAGGACCTGCAGGTCGACTCCGAGAAGATCAACGCCGAGCTGGTCGGCCCCAGCTGGGGCGAGCAGATCGCCAACAAGGCCTGGCAGGGCCTGGGGATCTTCATGGTGCTCGTGGTGATCTATCTGGCGATCGCCTTCGAGTGGCGGATGGCCGTCGCGGCCCTGATCGCGCTGATCCACGACATCACCATCACGGTCGGCGTCTATGCGCTCGTCGGCTTCGAGGTGACGCCCGGCACGGTCATCGGTCTGCTGACGATCCTCGGTTACTCGCTCTACGACACGGTCGTGGTCTTCGACAGCCTCAAGGAATCGACGAAGGACATCACCAAGCAGACCCGCTGGACCTACGCGGAGGTCGCCAACCGCTCGATCAACGGCACCCTGATCCGCTCCATCAACACCACCGCGGTGGCGCTGATGCCGGTGGCCGGTCTGCTGTTCATCGGTGGCGGCGTCCTGGGCGCGGGCACCCTCAACGACATCTCGCTGTCGCTGTTCGTCGGCCTCGCCGCCGGTGCCTACTCGTCGATCTTCATCGCCACGCCGCTCGTCGCCGACTTCAAGGAGCGCGAGCCGCAGATGAAGGCCCTCAAGAAGCGCGTCCTCGCCAAGCGTGCCCAGGCCGCCGAGGAGCAACTGGTCGGTGCCGGGGTCGGCTCGGGCGCCGACGACCAGGACGAGGCCGCGGCCGCGGTCGTCGGCCCGCGCAACCAGTCCGCGTCCCGCAACCGCGGCCGTGGCCGACCCTCCGGAAAGCGTCGATGACCGACATACAGGCCCTGCTGCTCAGCCGCATCCGTGATGTGCCCGACCACCCGGAGCCCGGGGTGATGTTCAAGGACATCACCCCGCTGCTCGCGGATCCGGCGGCGTTCGGGGCGCTCACCGAGGCTCTGGCGGAGCTGACCGTGCGCCACGGCGCGACGAAGATCGTCGGTCTGGAGGCGCGGGGCTTCATCCTCGGCGCCCCGGTCGCGGTCCGGGCGGGCGTCGGCTTCGTCCCGGTGCGCAAGGCGGGCAAGCTCCCCGGAGCCACCCTGCGGCAGGCCTACGACCTGGAGTACGGCTCGGCCGAGATCGAGGTGCACGCCGAGGACCTGTCCGCCGGGGACCGGGTGATGGTCGTCGACGACGTCCTCGCCACCGGCGGCACCGCGGAGGCCTCCCTCAGGCTGATCCGCCGGGCGGGCGCCGAGGTCGTCGGCGTCTCCGTGCTCATGGAACTGGGCTTCCTGGGCGGCCGGGCCCGGCTGGCGCCGGCCCTGGCGGGAGCACCGCTGGAGGCGCTGCTCCGGATGTGACATCCGCGCGGGGCGAGTCACGCGCACGCCGGTGATGTGAGGCCGCGGACGACCGCGGGACACCATGAGGCGGGCATCGGAGGAATCCGACGCCCGCCTCATACGTTTCTCCTGTCATGGGCCGTCTCACGGCCTGAGGGCGAGCCCGGAGCCCGGGATCGCTACCATGGGGTCTCCGGAGCCTGACCGGGGGACCCGGATCGCGCACGAGGAGTCCTCTTGCCAGACGAGGCCCAGCCCCTGACCGCCGCCAAGCCCGACCCCAGGTCGCAGGCAGCGGCAGCCAAGCCCGCGCGCGGCGCCAAGAGCGCCTCGCAGGGGCCGGTCGAGCATGCCCAGGCCACCCCCGTCGAGCAGGCGGCCGAGCAGCCCCGTCCCAAGCCGGCCCCTCCCGAGCGCACCCCCGCGGTCCGCCCCGCTCCGGCCGCGCACGCCCGCTCCGCCTCCTCCAACCGCGTCCGCGCCCGCCTCGCCCGCCTCGGAGTCCAGCGCGCCAACCCGTACAACCCGGTCCTGGAACCGCTGCTGCGGATAGTGCGCAGCAACGACCCGAAGATCGAGAACTCGACCCTGCGCCAGATCGAGCGGGCCTATCAGGTCGCCGAGCGCTGGCACCGCGGCCAGAAGCGCAAGAGCGGCGACCCGTACATCACCCACCCGCTCGCCGTGACCACCATCCTCGCCGAGCTGGGCATGGACCCGGCCACCCTGATGGCGGGGCTGCTGCACGACACCGTCGAGGACACCGAGTACGGCCTCGACCAGCTGCGCCGCGACTTCGGCGACACGGTCGCCCTGCTGGTGGACGGCGTCACCAAGCTGGACAAGGTCAAGTTCGGCGAGGCCGCGCAGGCCGAGACCGTGCGCAAGATGGTCGTGGCCATGGCCAAGGACCCGCGGGTCCTGGTGATCAAGCTCGCCGACCGTCTGCACAACATGCGCACCATGCGCTACCTCAAGCGCGAGAAGCAGGAGCGCAAGGCGCGCGAGACGCTCGAGATCTACGCGCCGCTCGCCCACCGGCTGGGCATGAACACCATCAAGTGGGAGCTGGAGGACCTCGCCTTCGCGATCCTCTACCCCAAGATGTACGACGAGATCGTCCGCCTGGTCGCCGAGCGCGCCCCCAAGCGCGACGAGTACCTCGCGATCGTGACCGACGAGGTCCAGGCCGATCTGCGCGCCGCCCGCATCAAGGCGACCGTCACCGGCCGCCCCAAGCACTACTACAGCGTCTACCAGAAGATGATCGTCCGCGGCCGGGACTTCGCGGAGATCTACGACCTGGTGGGCATCCGCGTCCTCGTCGACACGGTCCGCGACTGCTATGCGGCCCTGGGCACCGTCCACGCCCGCTGGAACCCGGTTCCGGGGCGGTTCAAGGACTACATCGCGATGCCCAAGTTCAACATGTACCAGTCGCTGCACACCACGGTGATCGGCCCCAACGGCAAGCCCGTCGAACTCCAGATCCGCACCTTCGACATGCACCGCCGCGCCGAGTACGGCATCGCCGCGCACTGGAAGTACAAGCAGGAGGCCGTCGCGGGCGCCTCCAAGGTCCGCACGGACGCGCCCCGGACGAGCGCCAGGAACGCCAAGGACCACGACGCCGTCAACGACATGGCGTGGCTGCGGCAGTTGCTGGACTGGCAGAAGGAGACCGAGGACCCCAGCGAGTTCCTGGAGTCGCTGCGCTTCGACCTGTCGCGCAACGAGGTCTTCGTCTTCACCCCCAAGGGAGACGTGATAGCGCTCCCGGCCGGTGCCACCCCGGTGGACTTCGCCTACGCCGTCCACACGGAGGTCGGCCACCGGACGATCGGGGCCCGGGTCAACGGCCGCCTGGTCCCCCTCGAATCCACCCTGGACAACGGCGATCTGGTGGAGGTCTTCACCTCGAAGGCGACCGGCGCGGGCCCGTCCCGTGACTGGCTCGGCTTTGTGAAGTCGCCGCGCGCCCGCAACAAGATCCGGGCCTGGTTCTCCAAGGAGCGCCGCGAGGAGGCGATCGAGCAGGGCAAGGACGCCATCGCCCGGGCGATGCGCAAACAGAACCTGCCGATCCAGCGCATCCTCACCGGCGACTCCCTGGTGACCCTCGCCCATGAGATGCGCTACCCGGACATCTCCTCCCTGTACGCGGCGATCGGCGAGGGCCATGTCGCCGCGCAGAACGTCGTGCAGAAGCTGGTGCAGGCGCTCGGCGGTGAGGAGGCCGCCACCGAGGAGATCGACGAGTCCGTGCCGCCCGCCCGGGGACGCGGCCGCAAGCAGCGCCGCAGTCAGGACCCGGGTGTGGTCGTCAAGGGCGTCGAGGACGTCTGGGTCAAACTGGCCCGCTGCTGCACGCCCGTGCCCGGCGACCCCGTCATCGGCTTCGTCACCCGCGGCAGCGGGGTGTCGGTCCACCGCAACGACTGTGTGAACGTGGAGTCCCTGTCGCGGGAGCCGGAGCGCATCCTCGAGGTGGAGTGGGCGCCGACGCAGTCGTCGGTCTTCCTGGTCGCGATCCAGGTGGAGGCGCTGGACCGCTCGCGGCTGCTCTCGGATGTCACCCGGGTCCTGTCCGACCAGCATGTCAACATTCTCTCGGCCGCCGTCCAGACCTCCCGCGACCGCGTCGCCACCTCCCGCTTCACCTTCGAGATGGGCGACCCGAAACACCTCGGGCATGTCCTCAAGGCGGTACGGGGCGTGGAGGGCGTCTACGACGTCTACCGCGTGACCTCGGCCCGCAGGCCGTCGTAGAGCCCACAGGCCGTCGTAGAGTCCGCAGGCCCTCTAGAGCTCACAGGCCCTCGTGGAGAAGGCACAGGCAAAGCCGAAGGGGCTCCCGTACACCGTGTACGGGAGCCCCTTCGCCGTGCGTCACCCCGGGGCGGGTCAGCCGCCGAACTCCTGGAGACCCTTCAGAGCCTGGTCCAGCAGCGCCTGGCGGCCCTCGAGCTCCCTCTCCAGCTTGTCGGCCTTGGCGTTGTTGCCGGCGGCCCGAGCCTGCTCGATCTGGCCCCTCAGCTTGTCCACGGCCGCCCGCAGCTGACCGGTGAGACCCTCGGCGCGCGCCAGCGCCTCCGGGTTCGTCCGGCGCCACTCGGTGTCCTCGGCGTCCTGGATGGCCCGGTCCACGGAGTGCATCCGGCCCTCGACCTTCGGCCGCGCGTCGCGCGGCACATGACCGATGGCCTCCCAGCGCTCGTTGATCGAGCGGAAGGCGGCACGGGCGGCCTTCAGATCCGTGATCGGCAGCAGCCTCTCGGCCTCCTCGGCCAGCTCCTCCTTGAGCTTGAGGTTCTCCGCCTGCTCGGCGTCCCGCTCCGCGAAGACCGAGCTACGGGCGGCGAAGAAGACGTCCTGGGCGCCGCGGAAACGGTTCCACAGATCGTCCTCGTGCTCGCGCTGGGCGCGGCCCGCCGCCTTCCACTCGGCCATCAGATCGCGGTAGCGTGCCGCCGTGGGACCCCAGTCCGTCGAGCCGGACAGGGCCTCGGCCTCGCCGACCAGCCGCTCCTTCGCCTTGCGGGCGTCCTCGCGCTGCGAGTCCAGCTGTGCGAAGTGCGCCTTGCGACGCTTGGAGAACGCCGAGCGGGCGTGCGAGAAGCGGTGCCACAACTCGTCGTCCGACTTGCGGTCCAGTCGCGGCAGCCCCTTCCAGGTGTCCACCAGCGCCCGCAGCCGCTCGCCGGCCGCCCGCCACTGCTCGGACTGCGCCAGCTGCTCCGCCTCGACGACCAGCGCCTCCTTGGAGTGCCGTGCCTCGTCGGACTGCTTGGCGCGCTGCGCCTTGCGCTCCTCGCGGCGATTCTCGACGGATGCCACGAGCTTGTCCAGGCGGGTCCGCAACGCGGCCAGGTCACCGACCGCGTGGTGCGCATCGACCTGCTCCCGAAGGTGGTCGATGGCCGCCTGGGCGTCCTTCGCCGACAGATCGGTGGTCCGCACGCGCCGCTCGAGGAGGCCGATCTCGACAACCAAGCCCTCGTACTTGCGCTCGAAGTAGGCCAGCGCCTCATCGGGGGAGCCGGCCTGCCAGGAACCGACGACCTGCTCGCCGTCGGCCGTACGCACGTACACGGTCCCCGTCTCGTCGACGCGGCCCCACGGGTCGCTGCTCACAGCGCCTCCTCCACATGATGCCTCTGAGGTGCCTCAGCGCCCCCGGGCATCGTCCACAGTTTCGTCACGGCCAACATAGGCGACGCGCGGTGCGGCTGTCCGCATCCAGCGCGACCGAAATTGCGCAGTTGACGGTCAGGATTTCGTCACGGTCGCCTTGTCGATCACGACCGTGGCGTTCGGTGCTCCGTCGCCCTGACCCGTGTTCTCTCCGGCGGCCGCGATTTTCTTCAGCACCTTCATGCCGGCCGCGTCCACGGTTCCGAACGGCGTGTAGCTGGGCGGCAGCGGGCTGTCCTCGTACACCAGGAAGAACTGGCTGCCGCCGGTGTGCGGCTGACCGGTGTTCGCCATGGCGACCGTGCCCGCCGGATAGGTGTTGTCCTTGAGGCTCTTGTCCTTCAGATTCTCGTCCGGGATCGTGTAGCCGGGCCCGCCGCTGCCGGAGCCCTCCGGGTCGCCGCACTGCAGCACATAGATGCCGTTGGTGGTGAGCCGGTGGCAGTGCGTGTGGTCGAAGTACCCCTTGCCGGCAAGGAAGTCGAACGAGTTCACGGTGTGCGGGGCCGCCGACGTCTTCATCGCGATGCCGATGTCACCGCAGGTGGTCGCGAGCTTCATCGTGTACGCCGCGGAGGTGTCGATGGTCGTCGCCGGCTCCTTCTTCCAGCTCTGCGACTTGACCTTGCCCTCGGCGGGCTTCGCGCACGGGTCCGGCGCCTTGCTGGTCGGCGCGGCGCTCGGAGTCACCTCCGCGGCGGCGTTCGTCTTGGTGTCGTCGTCCTTGAGGACCCCTGTGGTGTACAGCGCCAGGCTGCCCACGAGGACCACGCCGAGGACGGACGCGATCACGGAGTTGCGCACCCGCGCCTTGTTTCGCGCCTCCGTACGCCGCTGCTGCTGCCGCAAGAACTTCTCCCGGGCGAGCTGTCGCCGCCGCTGATCCTGGGTGACCACGGGGTTCTCTCCTCATGGGTCTCGTTGGCCGACCGGTACGCGTGCGTCCGATGTGCCGACCGCATGCGCGTGACCCGTACCGTATCTGGGTTCGCTGTGGAATCGGCAGCGCCGGTAGGCTCTGACCCACAGCCAGTCACCCCGTTCGACACCACAAAAGGACAATCGTGCTCATTGCCGGGTTCCCCGCCGGGGCCTGGGGCACCAATTGTTATCTGGTCGCCCCCGCCGCCGGAGAGGAGTGCGTGATCATCGACCCGGGCCATCAGGCCGCCCAGGGAGTCGAGGACGCGCTCAGGAAGCACCGGCTCAAGCCCGTTGCGGTGGTCCTCACCCATGGCCATATCGACCATGTGGCCTCGGTCGTCCCGGTGTGCGGCGCACACGATGTGCCCGCCTGGATCCACCCCGAGGACCGCTACATGATGAGCGACCCGGAGAAGGCGCTCGGGCGGTCCATAGGAATGCCGCTGATCGGCGAGCTGACCGTGGGCGAGCCGGACGACGTCGAGGAGCTGACCGACGGTACGAGGCTGGAGCTGGCGGGTCTGGAGCTGTCCGTCGCCCATGCGCCGGGCCATACCAAGGGGTCGGTGACCTTCCGGCTGCCCGAGGCCGACGACATCCCGTCGGTCCTCTTCTCGGGCGACCTGCTGTTCGCCGGCTCCATCGGACGCACCGACCTGCCCGGCGGTGACATGGCCGAGATGCTCGACTCGCTGGCCCGTGTGTGCCTGCCACTCGACGACTCGACCGTGGTGCTGTCCGGCCACGGGCCCCAGACGACCATCGGCCGTGAGCGTGCCACCAACCCCCATCTGCGGCAGGTGGCCGCCGGCCAGGGAGCCGAGAGCGCTCCCCGACGAGGAATGTGACGAGAGACCTTTCGTGAGCACCTTCAAGGCCCCCAAGGGCACCTACGACCTGATCCCCCCGGAGTCCGCCACCTATCTCGCGGTGCGTGAGGCGATCGCCGCCCCGCTGCGCAACTCCGGCTACGGCTACATCGAGACGCCCGGCTTCGAGAACGTCGAGCTGTTCGCGCGCGGGGTGGGCGAGTCCACCGACATCGTGACCAAGGAGATGTACGTCTTCGAGACCAAGGGCGGCGACCGGCTCGCCCTGCGTCCGGAGACGACGGCACCCGTGCTGCGCGCGGTGCTGGAGGCCAATCTGCACAAGACCGGAAACCTGCCGGTGAAGGTCTGGTACTCCGGTTCGCAGTACCGCTACGAGCGTCCGCAGAAGGGCCGCTACCGGCACTTCTCGCAGGTGGGTGCCGAGGCGATCGGCGCCGAGGACCCGTATCTGGACGCCGAGTTGATCATCCTGGCGGACCAGGCGTACCGCTCGCTCGGCCTGCGCGACTTCCGCATCCTGCTGAACAGCCTCGGCGACCGGGAGTGCCGGCCGGTCTACCGTGCCGCCCTCCAGGACTTCCTGCGGGTCCTGGACCTGGACGAGGACACCCGGCGCCGTATCGACATCAACCCGCTGCGGGTGCTGGACGACAAGCGGGAGTCGGTGCAGAAGCAGCTGACCGGCGCCCCGCTGCTGCGGGACTACCTGTGCGACGACTGCAAGGCGTACCACAAGGAGGTCCGCGAGCTGATCACGGCGGCGGGCGTCTCCTTCGAGGACGACCCCAAGCTGGTGCGCGGACTGGACTACTACACGCGCACCACCTTCGAGTTCGTGCACGACGGTCTGGGCTCCCAGTCCGCGGTGGGCGGCGGCGGCCGCTACGACGGACTGTCGGAGATGATCGGCGGACCCGCGCTGCCGTCCGTGGGCTGGGCCCTGGGCGTGGACCGCACCGTGCTGGCCCTGAAGGCGGAGGGCGTCGAACTTCCGATCCCCGCGTCCACCAGCGTGTTCGCGGTCGCCCTGGGCGAGGAGGCCCGCAGGCTGCTGTTCGCCAAGGTCACGGAGCTGCGCCGGCTGGGCGTCGCGGCGGACTTCTCCTTCGGGGCCAAGGGCCTCAAGGGCGCGATGAAGAACGCCAACCGCAGCGGCGCCCGCTACACCCTGGTGGCCGGCGAGCGGGACCTCGCGGAGGGCGTGGTCCAGCTGAAGGACATGGAGACCGGCGAGCAGACCGCGGTCGGCGTGAACGAGATCGTGGCGGAACTGGAGACCAGACTCGGCTGATCCGCACCACCTGAGCGCAGGGGCCCCGGGCGATCCGCCCGGGGCCCCTCGCCTCGATCACCACCGTCGTCTGCCGCGCCGTCTCACGAGCGTCAACACCGTCGGCGCTGTTTCGCCCTGCCGGGCGATGCCGACTTTTCGAGTGCCTCGCGCGCATGCCCTGCACGGGGTCCGCCCCGGCCATGGTCACGGCCTTCTGCCAGGGCCGGCTCCTGCGGACACGGCCGTGCGCACATGAACAGGCGCCCAAGCTACTCACATGAGTAGGTTGCGCCGTGCGTCCATGCGGCACAATGACCTCTGACCAGAGCTCCGCCCTCGACGAGCATCGGAATCGACGTGATGACCAAGACGACAGTGCAGGACGTCTCCGCCGGGTCGACCGAACCGGAACGCCTCGACGCGCCCCGGACGGTGGGCGGCAGCCGTGTGTTCGCGCTGCTGCTGGTGATCACCGGCGCCGCCGGTGTGCTCGCCTCCTGGGTCATCACCCTCGACAAGTTCAAGATCCTCGAGGGCAAGGTGAGCGGCAAGACGGTCGTCCCCAACTGCAACATCAACCCCGTCGTGTCCTGCGGCAGCGTCATGGAGAGCAAGCAGGCCGCGGTCTTCGGGTTCCCCAACCCGATGCTGGGTCTGGTCTGCTACGGCATCGTGATCTGCGTCGGCATGAGCCTGCTCGCCCACGCCCGCTTCCCCCGCTGGTACTGGCTGACCTTCAACTTCGGCACGCTCTTCGGGGTCGGCTTCGTCACCTGGCTGATGACCCAGTCGCTGTACGAGATCAACGCGCTGTGCCTGTGGTGCTGCCTGGCCTGGGTCGCCACCATCACCATGTTCTGGCACCTCACCTCCTTCAACATCCGCAACGGCTTCCTGCCCGCCCCGAACGGGGTGAAGAACTTCCTCGGCGAGTTCACCTGGGTGCTGCCGGTCACCCATGTCGGCATCATCGCCATGCTGATCCTGACCCGCTGGGGCAGCCAGCTCTGGGCCTGAGAAGGGCCGCGCACACACCGGGCCGGGCGGGGACGCCCGGCCCGGCCGTGTTGTCGGCGGGGTGACATAGGGTTTCAGCGTGGAGCCCGACCTGTTCACCGCCGCCGCCGAAGACCGCCAGGAGAAGGACCCGACAGGCAGCCCCCTGGCGGTCCGTATGCGTCCCCGCACCCTCGACGAAGTGGTGGGCCAGCAGCATCTGCTGGGGCCGGGGTCCCCACTGCGCAGACTGGTCGGCGAGAGCGGCTCGGGCCCCGCCGGCCCCTCCTCGGTGATCCTCTGGGGCCCGCCCGGCACGGGCAAGACGACCCTCGCGTACATCGTCTCCAAGGTCACCGACAAGCGCTTCGTCGAACTGTCGGCGATCACCGCGGGCGTCAAGGAGGTCCGCGCGGTCATCGACGGCGCCCGCCGCGCCATCGGCGGCTTCGGCAAGGAGACCGTCCTCTTCCTGGACGAGATCCACCGCTTCAGCAAGGCCCAGCAGGACTCCCTGCTCCCCGCCGTCGAGAACCGCTGGGTGACCCTGATCGCGGCGACCACGGAGAACCCGTACTTCTCGGTGATCTCCCCGCTGCTGTCCCGCTCGCTGCTGCTCACCCTCGAACCGCTCACCGACGACGATGTGCGCGCTCTGCTCCGCCGGGCCCTGACCGACGAACGCGGTCTGAAGGGCGTCGTCGGGCTCCCCGAGGACACCGAGGCCCATCTGCTGCGGATCTCCGGCGGCGACGCCCGCCGCGCCCTGACCGCGCTGGAGGCCGCCGCCGGGGCCGCGCTCGACAAGGGCGAGCCGGAGATCGCCCTGAGCACCCTGGAGGAGACCGTCGACCGGGCCGCGGTGAAGTACGACCGCGACGGCGACCAGCACTACGACGTGGCGAGCGCGCTGATCAAGTCCATCCGAGGCTCGGACGTCGACGCGGCGCTGCACTATCTGGCCCGGATGATCGAGGCCGGCGAGGACCCCCGCTTCATCGCCCGCCGTCTGATGATCTCCGCCAGCGAGGACATCGGCCTCGCCGATCCCCACGCCCTGCCGATCGCGGTCGCCGCCGCCCAGGCCGTCGCGATGATCGGCTTCCCGGAGGCCGCGCTCACCCTCAGCCACGCCACCATCGCCCTGGCCCTGGCCCCCAAGTCCAATGCGGCGACCACGGCGATCGGCGCGGCCATGGAGGACGTCCGCAAGGGACTGGCCGGCCAGGTGCCCCCGCATCTGCGCGACGGCCACTACAAGGGCGCGGCCAAGCTCGGCCATGCGCAGGGCTATGTGTATCCGCACGATCTGCCCGAGGGCATCGCCGCCCAGCAGTACGCCCCGGACGCGCTCAGGGACCGCACCTACTACACCCCGACCCGGCACGGCGGTGAGGCGCGGTACGCGGACGCCGTCGAGTGGACCCGTAAGCACCTCGGCCGGAAGCAGTCCTAGGGCGTCCCAGGGGGTGTCGGGCATCTCCTGGCCACCCTGTAGACTTTCCCGAAGCGCTGAGTCCCGTGTCCGGCCCTGGTCGGCATCACCAGAACGGGACATCCAGCCGGAGCTCCGGGGTCGTTCGCGGCCACGGGGATCCAGGAGCGTCGCGCACCGTCGAACGGTGTCGCGGGCAGCCCACCACCTCCCCGGCACGCCCGGGGTACGGGTCGGTGGGCCACTCGCGTGCTGCACATAGTGCCCAGACCAGGGGAGCGGCTGCCCGGCAGGTCCCATGCGGACCCGCGGGTTTCCCCGGCTGCGGATGCGACCTCCCCTAACCCTGGTGAAGCCGTACACACAGAAAAAACGAGGTGTTTGGTTCATGGCGAACCAGTCCCGCCCCAAGGTCAAGAAGTCGCGTGCCCTCGGTATCGCGCTGACCCCGAAGGCCGTCAAGTACTTCGAGGCCCGCCCCTACCCGCCGGGTGAGCACGGTCGTGGCCGCAAGCAGAACTCGGACTACAAGGTCCGTCTGCTGGAGAAGCAGCGTCTGCGTGCCCAGTACGACGTCTCCGAGCGTCAGCTGGTCCGTGCCTACGAGCGTGCCGTCAAGGTGCAGGGCAAGACCGGTGAGGCCCTGATCGTCGAGCTGGAGCGCCGTCTCGACGCGCTGGTCCTGCGTTCGGGCATCGCCCGCACGATCTACCAGGCCCGCCAGATGGTCACCCACGGCCACATCGAGGTCAACGGCCACAAGGTCGACAAGCCGTCGTACGGTGTCCGTCCCGACGACGTCGTGATGGTCCGTGAGCGCAGCCGCGACAAGGCGCTCTTCCAGGTCGCCCGCGAGGGTGGCTTCGCCCCCGACGGCGAGACCCCGCGCTACCTCCAGGTGAACCTCAAGGCCCTGGCGTTCCGCCTGGACCGCGAGCCGAACCGCAAGGAAGTTCCGGTGATCTGCGACGAGCAGCTCGTCGTCGAGTACTACGCCCGCTGATCCTCCGGCGGACGCAGGACTTTCCACCCGGCGGCCCGCCGTCTCCCCGCCCCTCCCGGGCGGGCGAGGCGGCGGGCCGCCGCGGTTCCACCGGGACCTGCCCCGAATCCGGTACGGACTCCCGGCCCGGGCGCGATAGGCTCGGGGGACGACTTTTCGATGTTCAGACACGTTCCAGGGAGCGGGTGCGCACGGTGTCCGGTGGAGAGGTGGCCGGGATCCTCGTGGCCGTGTTCTGGGCGATCCTGGTCTCCTTCCTCGCCGTCGCACTGGTGAGGCTGGCCCAGACGCTCAAGGCGACCACCAAGCTGGTGGCGGACGTGACCGACCAGGCCGTTCCGCTGCTGGCCGACGCCTCCTCCGCGGTGCGCTCGGCGCAGACCCAGATCGACCGGGTCGACGCGATCGCATCGGACGTCCAGGAGGTCACCTCGAACGCGTCGGCGCTGTCGACGACCGTCGCGTCCACCTTCGGCGGCCCCCTGGTCAAGGTCGCGGCCTTCGGCTACGGCGTGCGCCGCGCGCTGCTGGGCCGCCGTGAGAATGTGCCCGACCAGGACCCCCGGCGTACCGTGATCGTGGGCCGCACCGTCCCGTCCGTGCGACGGGGCCGGCGGAGCACCCGGGAAAAGAGAGACTGACCGAGCGATGTTCCGCCGTACCTTCTGGTTCACCACGGGCGTCGCCGCCGGTGTGTGGGCCACCACCAAGGTCAACCGCAAGCTGAGGCAGCTGACCCCCGAGAGCCTGGCCGCGCAGGCGGCGAACAAGGCACTCGAGGCCGGTCACCGGCTCAAGGACCGCGCGCTGGGCTTCGCGCTCGACGTCCGCGACAACATGGCGCAGCGGGAGGCCGAACTCGGCGACGCGCTCGGCCTGAACGCCTCCGCGGACCCCGAGCTGCCGGCGCCCCGGCAGCACACCGCCATCGAGAACCGCAACAACCCGAAGTACGTCGGGAGTACGACGTACTCGTACAACCGGAATGAGGACCACTGATGGAGTCGGCTGAGATCCGCCGCCGCTGGTTGAGCTTCTTCGAGGAGCGCGGTCACACCGTCGTCCCTTCGGCGTCGCTCATCGCGGACGACCCGACTCTGCTGCTCGTCCCGGCCGGCATGGTGCCCTTCAAGCCCTACTTCCTGGGTGAGGTCAAGCCGCCGTTCCCACGCGCCACCAGCGTGCAGAAGTGCGTGCGCACGCCGGACATCGAAGAGGTCGGCAAGACCACCCGGCACGGCACGTTCTTCCAGATGTGCGGCAACTTCTCCTTCGGCGACTACTTCAAGGAAGGCGCCATCAAGCTCGCCTGGGAGCTGCTCACCGCGTCCCAGGACAAGGGCGGTTACGGCCTCGACCCCGAGCGTCTGTGGATCACCGTCTACCAGGACGACGACGAGGCCGAGCAGATCTGGCGCGAGGTCGTCGGCGTCCCCGCCGAGCGCATCCAGCGCCTGGGGATGAAGGACAACTTCTGGTCCATGGGCGTCCCCGGACCGTGCGGCCCCTGCTCCGAGATCAACTACGACCGCGGCCCCGAGTTCGGCGTCGAGGGCGGCCCCGCCGTCAACGACGAGCGGTATGTGGAGATCTGGAACCTGGTCTTCATGCAGTACGAGCGCGGCGCGGGCATCGGCAAGGACAACTTCGAGATCCTCGGGGACCTGCCGAGCAAGAACATCGACACGGGCCTCGGCCTGGAGCGGCTCGCCATGATTCTGCAGGACGTGCAGAACATGTACGAGATCGACACCTCGATGGCCGTGATCAAGAAGGCCACCGAGCTCACCGGTGTCGCCTACGGCCATGCGCACGCCTCGGACGTGTCGCTGCGTGTGGTCACCGACCATATGCGCACCGCCACCATGCTCATCGGTGACGGCGTCACCCCCGGCAACGAGGGCCGGGGCTATGTGCTGCGCCGCATCATGCGCCGCGCCATCCGCAACATGCGGCTGCTCGGAGCCACGGGGCCCGTCGTCAAGGACCTGATCAACACCGTGATCGGGATGATGGGGCAGCAGTACCCCGAACTCCTCACCGACCGCGAGCGCATCGAGAAGGTCGCCCTCGCCGAGGAGGCCGCCTTCCTCAAGACCCTGAAGGCCGGCACCAACATCCTCGACACCGCCGTGACCGACACCAAGGCCTCCGGCGGCACCGTCCTCGCCGGCGACAAGGCCTTCCTGCTCCACGACACCTGGGGCTTCCCGATCGACCTCACCCTGGAGATGGCCGCCGAGCAGGGCCTTTCCGTCGACGAGGACGGCTTCCGCCGGCTGATGAAGGAGCAGCGGGAGCGCGCCAAGGCCGACGCCCAGGCCAAGAAGACGGGCCACGCCGACCTCGGTGCCTACCGCGAGATCGCCGACGCCGCCGGGGAGACCGACTTCATCGGCTACACCGACACCGAGGGCGAGTCCACGATCGTCGGCATCCTCGTCGACGGACTCTCCTCGCCGGCCGCCACCGAGGGCGACGAGGTCGAGATCGTCCTGGACCGCACCCCGTTCTACGCCGAGGGCGGCGGCCAGATCGGCGACACCGGCCGTATCAAGGCGGACTCCGGTGCCGTGATCGAGATCCGCGACACCCAGAAGCCGGTCCCGGGCGTCTACGTCCACAAGGGCGTCGTCCAGGTCGGCGAGGTCACCCTGGGCGCCAAGGCCCACGCCACCATCGACTCGCTGCGCCGCAAGTCCATCGCCCGCGCCCACTCGGCCACCCATCTGACCCACCAGGCGCTGCGCGACGCCCTCGGCCCGACGGCCGCCCAGGCCGGTTCCGAGAACCAGCCCGGCCGCTTCCGCTTCGACTTCGGCTCCCCGTCCGCCGTGCCGACAGCTGTGATGACCGACGTCGAGCAGAAGATCAACGAGGTGCTCGCTCGGGACCTCGATGTGCAGGCCGAGGTCATGGGCATCGACGAGGCCAAGAAGCAGGGCGCCATCGCCGAGTTCGGCGAGAAGTACGGCGAGCGCGTGCGCGTCGTGACCATCGGCGACTTCTCCAAGGAGCTGTGCGGCGGCACCCATGTGCACAACACGGCCCAGCTGGGCCTGGTGAAGCTGCTCGGCGAGTCCTCGATCGGCTCCGGTGTGCGCCGTATCGAGGCCCTCGTCGGCGTCGACGCCTACAGCTTCCTCGCCCGTGAGCACACGGTCGTCAACCAGCTCACCGAGCTGCTCAAGGGCCGCCCGGAGGAACTGCCGGAGAAGGTCTCCGCCATGCTCGGCAAGCTCAAGGACGCCGAGAAGGAGATCGACAAGTTCCGCGCGGAGAAGGTGCTGCAGGCCGCCGCCGGGCTCGCCGAGTCCGCCAGGGACGTACGCGGTGTCGCCGTGGTCACCGGCCGGGTCCCCGACGGCACCACCCCCGACGACCTGCGCAAGCTGGTCCTGGACGTGCGCGGCCGCATCCAGGGCGGCCGGGCCGCCGTGGTCGCCCTGTTCACGGTCAACAACGGCAAGCCGCTCACGGTCATCGCCACCAACGAGGCCGCCCGCGAGCGCGGGCTCAAGGCCGGTGACCTGGTCCGCACCGCCGCCAAGACCCTCGGCGGCGGTGGCGGCGGCAAGCCGGACGTCGCCCAGGGCGGAGGCCAGAACCCGGCCGCCGTCCCGGAGGCCGTCGACGCCGTCGAGCGCCTGGTCGCCGACACCGCCAAGTAAGGAACGGCCGACAGCATGAGAAGAGGACGCCGACTCGCGATCGACGTCGGTGACGCCCGGATCGGGGTCGCCTCCTGCGACCCCGACGGCATCCTCGCCACCCCGGTCGAGACGGTGCCCGGACGGGATGTCCCCGCGGCCCAGCGGAGATTGCGGCAACTCGTCGAGGAGTACGAGCCCATCGAGGTGGTCGTCGGGCTCCCTCGCTCCCTCAAGGGGGGCGAGGGCCCGGCCGCGGTCAAGGTCCGTGCCTTCACCCTGGACCTGGCGCGTTCGATCGCGCCCGTCCCGGTCCGGCTGGTGGACGAGCGGATGACCACGGTGACGGCCAGTCAGGGGCTGCGCGCCTCCGGGGTGCGGTCCAAGAAGGGCCGGTCCGTGATCGACCAGGCGGCCGCCGTCGTCATCCTCCAGCAGGCGCTGGAGTCCGAACGGATGTCGGGAACATCCCCCGGCGAGGGCGTCGACATCACCTCGTGAGTTCCTCGGTGTCTTCACCCGTTGTTCGCGGGACGGTCGGCCGAGGTCGGGCGCGATGGACGAGTCTCTCGATGTCGCCCGGTCGGCGTATGCTCCCCGGATCCGGCGGTCGGCTGTGGGGTGGCGACCCGAGCAGGGGACAACCGGACAATTCGACCGGAGAAATGAATCTGAGCTGATCGCGATACGGTAACGTTCCGCGCTGCGGCGGCGTTCGAACAGCTGCCGCACAGCAGGAGAGGCGGACCGGATGTCGTGCCGTAGGTGCTCAGCAACCGTCGCCTCGCGGCTCTAGGGGATCGATGACTGAGTATGGCCGGGGCCCAGGCTCCGCACCGTGGCATCCGGAGGACCCGTTGTACGGGGACGGCGGATGGGAAGGGCAGGGGCAGCCCGCCCAGTCTCCCTACGGCGACCAGCCGCAGCATTACCCGGAGCAGCACCAGCAGCACCAGCAGCAGTACGGCGGTGGCTGGGAGGGTGGCGGGCAGCCCGGCTATGACCAGGGACAGCAGGGCTACCAGCAGTATCCGGACCAGGGCCAGGCGCAGTACCAGCAGCCGCAGCAGTATCAGCAGCAGGGCGGGCAGCCGTATCCGGGCCAGCCGCAGCAGCCGGGGCCGCAGCAGTATGCGGGCCAGCCCCAGGCGGGCGGTCCCCCGTATCAGGGGCACCCCCAGCAGGGCCATCCCCAGCAAGGTCATCCCCAGCAGGGTGGGCACCCGTACCCGGGGCAGCCCCAGCAGTACCCGGTGCAGCAGGAGATGGGCGGGCAGTACTACCCGGGCGGTCCGCAGCAGAACCACGGTGACGGAGGCTGGAACGGCGGTGGGCAGCCCCCCATGCCCTACCCCGGCGACGCCGGTGACCCCTACGGCGCCCAGGCCGGCGGGTACGGCGCCGAGCAGCCCGACCCCCAGCAGTTGCCCGACACCTATCCCTCGCCCGAGTCGTCGCCCGAGCCGTCGGACCGTCGGCGTGCCGAACCGGAGCCGGAGACGGACTGGGACCCGGGTCCCGACCAGGGCGAACATGCCTTCTTCGCGGACGCCGACGATGACGAGGACGACGAGGACGAGGCGCCGCGCGGCTCCCGCGGCCGCGGTGACCGGCGAGGGCGCGGCGGCAAGGGCGAGAAGACCAAAAAGCGCCGTAGCGGAACCGCCTGCCTGGTGGTCGTGCTGGTCGTCGGCGGTGGCACCAGCGGGATCAGCTATCTCGGATACCAGTTCTACCAAAGCCATTTCGGCGCGGCACCCGATTACGCGGGCGAGGGCAACGGCGAGCAGATCAGCGTCACCATTCCGGACGGGTCCGGCGGTTACACCATCGGCCAGCTGCTGAAGAAGGCCGGTGTCGTCAAGAGCGTCGACGCGTTCGTGGCGGCGCAGGAGCAGAACCCCCAGGGCAAGACCATCCAGGCGGGCACCTACCTGCTCAACAAGGAGATGTCCGCGGCCTCCGCAGTCCAGTTGATGCTCAGCCCCAAGAGCAAGAACAACCTGATCATCGCCGAGGGATGGCGCAATGTGAAGGTCTATGCGGCGATCGACGACCGTCTCAAGCTCAAGGCGGGCACCACCCAGGGCATCGCCGAGAAGGAATGGAAGAGCCTCGGGCTTCCCAGTTGGGCCAACACCAACAAGGAAATCAAGGACCCGCTGGAAGGATTCCTCTTCCCGTCCAGCTATCCGGTCACCAAGGGCATGAAGCCCGAGGACGTCCTCAAGCAGATGATCGGTACGGCCAAGAAGAAATATGCCGATTTCGAGCTGGAGAGCAAGGCCTCGAAATTCGATCTGAAGAACCCTCTGGAACTCCTGACGGTGGCGAGCCTGGTCCAGGCCGAGGGGAAGACGCACGACGACTACCGGAAGATGGCCGAGGTGGTCTATAACCGCCTCAAGCCCGACAACACGGAGACCTATCAGCTGCTCCAGTTCGACTCGACCTTCAACTATCTGAAGGGTCAGAGCAACATCCACATCAGCGAGTCCGAGATAAACAGCAATAAAGACCCGTACAACACCTACACCCAGAAGGGCCTGCCGCCCGGGCCGATCGGCAACCCCGGTGCCGAGGCGCTGTCCGCGGCCCTCGACCCGACACACGACGGGTGGATCTACTTCGTCGCCACCGACGGTGTCAGCAAGACCGAGTTCGCCAAGACGCACGCCGAATTCCTGAAGTTGAAGGACAAGTTCGATGCCCTCCGCAAGCAGTGAGCGGACCCGGCGCGCGGCCGTCCTCGGTTCGCCCATCGCCCACTCCCTCTCCCCGGTGCTGCACCGCGCCGCATACGCGGAACTGGGGCTGACGAACTGGTCGTACGACCGTTTCGAGGTCGACGAGAGGGCGCTGCCCGGATTCGTCGGGGGACTCGGACCCGAGTGGGCCGGACTGTCACTGACCATGCCGCTCAAGCGGGCCGTCATCCCGCTCCTCGACTCGATCAGCGACACCGCGGCGTCGGTGGAGGCGGTGAACACCGTCGTCCTCACCGAGGACGGACGGCGTCTCGGTGACAACACCGACATCCCCGGGATGATCGCCGCGCTGCGCGAGCGGGGCGTCGAACAGGTGGAGTCCGCCGCGATCCTCGGCGCGGGCGCCACGGCGTCCTCCGCGCTGGCCGCGCTGTCCCGGATCTGCACCGGCGAGGTCGTCGCCTATGTCCGTAGCGAGACCCGGGCCGCCGAGATGCGGCAGTGGGGCGAGCGGCTCGAGGTGGACGTCCGGATCGCCGACTGGTCGGGAGCCGACCGGGCGCTGCATGCGCCGCTGGTCGTCGCCACCACACCGGCCGGGACGACGGACGCGCTGGCCGCAGCCGTCCCCGCGCGCCCCGCGACCCTCTTCGACGTTCTCTACGACCCCTGGCCCACCGCCCTCGCGGCGCGCTGGTCCATGTACGGCGGCGCGGTCGTGGGCGGCCTGGACCTGCTGGTCCACCAGGCCGTGCTCCAGGTGGAGCAGATGACCGGCTGCGCCACCGCGCCGCTCGGCGTCATGAGGGTGGCGGGTGAACGAGCGCTCAAGGGGACAGGCGTCTGATCCAGTCATGATCTGGCTGGATCGAGCGGTCGGAAAAGATCATTTCGCCGCTACATTCTCGCTGGGCGGTGTCGAGCGACACCGGTGAAGGGGAGAACCGTGCGTAAGTCGATCGGCCGCGTCTTTGCTCTGACTGCGGCAGCCTTTGGGACGTTGCTGGCCGGATCCGGTGTGGCCCATGCGGCGACACCCGCCGAGCAGGCCGTGGCCGCCTGCGGTTCCAGCTACTACGTACAGCGCAGCTACACGCTGGGGTACGGGCAGAGCGTCACCGTCTTCCAGCTTTACAGCGCCTCGACGAAAAGTAACTGTGTCGTCACCGTCAAGCACGAGTCCAACACCTACTACGGCAGAGCCACCGGCCTCGGTGTCGGAATCCAGGCCGAGGGCGGCTCGATGAAGAAGGACGACGGCGACTACAAGTACTACGCGGGCCCCCTCTATCTCAACGCGCCTGGCACGTGCGTGCGCTTCTGGGCGCACTACGACGAGATCGGCGCGTCCACCATTCACAACTGGACCTACACCAGCCCCTACGCGAACTGCGGCTGATACGGACGGCTGGCGGGCCCGAGCCCGTCGGCCGTCGAGGTTCGTCCGCCTGACGGACTAGGGCCGGTTCCTGTCGCCTAACGTGGGAGGATCGGGTAGGCGGGCCGGGGCCGCGCACCCGGTCGCACCGTCGCCGTACGCGAGGACATGCGTACGCAGGGCCGTACCAGGGCGCGAGACTGAGGAGCATCGTTGAGCAGGTTGCGCTGGCTGACCGCGGGGGAATCCCACGGTCCCGCACTTGTCGCGACGCTGGAGGGCCTTCCCGCCGGCGTGCCGATCACCACGGAGATGGTGGCGGACCACCTGGCGCGGCGGCGGCTGGGCTATGGGCGCGGTGCCCGGATGAAGTTCGAGCGGGACGAGGTCACCTTCCTGGGCGGTGTCCGGCACGGCCTCACCCTGGGCTCACCGGTGGCGGTCATGGTCGGCAACACCGAGTGGCCCAAGTGGGAGCAGGTGATGGCGGCCGATCCGGTCGACCCCGAGGTCCTCGCCGGTCTTGCCCGTAACGCCCCGCTGACCCGGCCCCGTCCCGGGCACGCCGATCTCGCCGGTATGCAGAAGTACGGCTTCGACGAGGCACGCCCGATCCTGGAACGGGCCTCGGCCCGGGAGACCGCGGCGCGTGTGGCGCTCGGTGCGGTGGCGCGGTCGTATCTGAAGGAGACGGCCGGGATCGAGATCGTCTCGCATGTGGTCGAGCTGTGCTCCGTGAAGGCCCCGCACGGCGTCTACCCGACCCCCGCCGATGTGGAGAGGCTGGACGCCGACCCGGTGCGCTGTCTGGACGCCGACGCGTCGAAGGCGATGGTCGCGGAGATCGACCAGGCCCACAAGGACGGCGACACCCTCGGCGGAGTGGTCGAGGTCCTGGCCTACGGCGTCCCGGTCGGCCTGGGCTCGCATGTGCACTGGGACCGCAAACTGGACGCCCGGCTGGCCGGCGCCCTGATGGGCATCCAGGCGATCAAGGGCGTCGAGCTCGGCGACGGCTTCGAGCTGGCGCGGGTGCCCGGTTCGAAGGCGCACGACGAGATCGTCAACACCCCTGAGGGCATCCGGCGCGTCTCCGGCCGCTCCGGTGGCACCGAAGGCGGCCTGACCACCGGTGAGCTGCTGCGGGTGCGGGCCGCGATGAAGCCGATCGCGACCGTGCCGCGCGCCCTGAAGACCGTGGACGTGGCCACCGGCGAGGCCACCCAGGCCCACCACCAGCGCTCCGACGTCTCCGCCGTGCCGGCCGCGGGCATCGTCGCCGAGGCCATGGTGGCCCTCGTCCTCGCGGACGCGGTCGCCGAGAAGTTCGGCGGCGACTCGGTCACCGAGACCCGCCGGAACGTCCGGTCCTACCTCGAGAACCTGGCGATCCGGTGAGCGCGCCCCTGATCGTGCTGGTCGGCCCGATGGGCGTGGGCAAGTCCACCGTGGGACTGCTGCTCGCCGAACGGCTCGGCGTCGGCTACCGCGACACGGACGAGGACATCGTGGCCGAACAGGGCCGCTCCATCGCCGACATCTTCGTGGACGAGGGCGAACCGTTCTTCCGCACCCTGGAGAAGGAGGCCGTGCGCCGGGCGGTCGCCGAGCACCGGGGCGTCCTCGCCCTGGGCGGGGGCGCCGTCCTCGACGAGGACACCCGCGCCCTGCTGGCCGGGCACCAGGTGGTCTATCTGTCGATGGACGTCGAGGAGGCGGTCAGGCGCACCGGCCTCAACGTCGCCCGTCCGCTGCTCGCGGTCAACCCGCGCCGCCAGTGGCGGGAGCTGATGGAGGCCCGCCGCCATCTGTACGAGGAGGTCGCGACGGCCGTCGTGGCCACCGACGGCCGCACCCCCGAAGAGGTCGGCCGAGCCGCCCTGGACGCACTGGAGTTGAAGCAGGCATGAGCGAGGACGTGACACGGATCCCGGTCGGCGGCACCGCCGGCACCGACCCGTACGAGGTCCTGGTCGGCCGTCAACTCCTCGGTGAACTGGGCGGCTTGATCGGCGACAAGGCCAAGCGGGTGGCCGTGATCCACCCAGAGGCGCTGGCCGAGACCGGCGACGCGCTCCGCGCCGACCTGGCCGAACAGGGCTATGAGGCGGTCGCCATCCAGGTGCCCAACGCGGAGGAGGCCAAGACCGCCGAGGTCGCCGCGTACTGCTGGAAGGCGCTGGGCCAGTCCAACTTCACCCGCTCCGACGTCATCGTCGGGGTGGGCGGCGGGGCCACCACCGACCTGGCCGGCTTCGTCGCGGCGACCTGGCTGCGCGGGGTGCGCTGGATCGCCGTCCCCACCACCGTGCTGGCCATGGTGGACGCCGCGGTCGGCGGCAAGACCGGTATCAACACCGCCGAGGGCAAGAACCTGGTCGGCGCCTTCCACCCGCCCGCCGGGGTGCTGTGCGACCTCGCCGCGCTGGACTCCCTCCCGGTCAACGACTATGTCTCCGGGCTGGCGGAGGTCATCAAGGCCGGTTTCATCGCCGACCCGGTCATCCTGGAGCTGATCGAGGAGGACCCGGAGGCCGCGCGCACCCCGGCCGGACCGCACACCGCCGAGCTGATCGAACGCTCCATCAGGGTCAAGGCCGAGGTGGTCTCCGCGGACCTGAAGGAGTCCGGCCTGCGAGAGATCCTCAACTACGGGCACACGCTCGGCCATGCGATCGAGAAGAACGAGCGCTATCAGTGGCGCCACGGCGCCGCGGTCGCCGTGGGTATGCACTTCGCCGCCGAACTCGGGCGCCTGGCAGGCCGGTTGGACGACGCCACCGCCGACCGTCACCGCACGGTGCTGGAATCGGTCGGACTGCCGCTGCACTACCGCTACGACCAGTGGCCCAAGCTCCTCCAGACCATGAAGGTCGACAAGAAGTCCCGGGGCGATCTGCTGCGCTTCATCGTCCTGGACGGCCTGGCCAAGCCCACCGTGCTGGAAGGCCCCGATCCCGCGGTCCTGCTCGGCGCGTACGGCGAGGTGGGGGAGTAGCCGCGACGGGAACGCCCCGGCGGGCGAGTCGTTCCCCTCGGGACCGGGTTGTCCCGATGTGCGCGTGGCGAGCAGCACGTCCCGGCGTTCCCGGCCGTTCACACAACGGCGGCCGGGAACGGTACCGTTCGGTGGGGAGCGGGGTGCGCCCCGCTGTCAGTGTCGATCGCCCGCACGAGACGGAGTGCCACCGGATGCAGCACGCAGTGGGAGCTCCGCTGCCGCCCCACCAGCCGGGGCAGGGTCCGGGGACCGCCTGGTCACCCACCGCCCACCACCCGGGACAGCCGGGCGTCCCGCAGGGGACCCCGCCGCCGCCCGCTCCGGGCTTCGCCGCGCCACCGCCCCCCGGCGCACCGCACACTCATGTCCCCCCGCCCCAGCCGCACCTTCCCCCGGCACCCGACGTCACGGGCCAGGTGAGGCTGCCGCCCGAGGTCCCGGCGGGCAGGCCGGGCCCGGCACCCGCCGGTGGTGCGCCCGCCCCCTCGACCACCACGCTGGCCGTGCTGCTCATCGGCCCCGCGGGCGCCGGCAAGACCAGCGTGGCGCAGTACTGGGCCGGCCACCGCCGGGTCCCCACGGCCCACATCAGCCTCGACGACGTCCGCGAGTGGGTGCGCTCGGGCTTCGCCGACCCGCAGTCGGGGTGGAACGACAACTCGGAGGCGCAGTACCGGCTCGCCCGCCGCACCTGTGGCTTCGCGGCCCGCAACTTCCTCGCCAACGGCATCTCGTGCATCCTCGACGACGCGGTCTTCCCCGACCGGCCCGCCGTGGGCCTCGGCGGCTGGAAGCGGCATGTGGGCCCCGGTCTGCTGCCGGTCGTCCTCCTCCCGGGACTGGAGATCGTCCTGGAGCGCAACGCCCAGCGTTCCGGCAACCGCCGGCTCACCGACGAGGAGGTCGCCCGCATCCACGGCCGGATGGCCGGCTGGTACGGCTCCGGGCTGCCGATCATCGACAACTCCCAGCTCGATGTGGAGGGCACGGCCCGGGTCCTGGACGAGGTGCTGGCCCGCTCGATCGCCAGCCCTCCGCAGTGGTGAGACCGCCCCGGCGAACCGTGCGGGCCGGTGCGGCCCACCGGGCGCCCGCCGCCCGTCCGGACCTCTGAAACGGCGACATCGGGCCGACCCTCGTAGGCTCGGGTCATGTCAGAGGTGTACGCGGCCCGCCGGGAGCGGCTGAGGGAACGCTGCAGCGCGGGCGGCGGCGCGGCGGCGCTGATCTCGCGCCCCGCCAACGTGCGCTATCTCGCGGGCGCCGCGCCCCAGGGCGCGGTGCTGCTGCTGGGCCTCGGCGAGGACGTGCTGCTGTGCGCCGGGCCCCCCGAGGACCAGCTCGCCGACGGGCGGCCCGACGAGGGACTGCGGGTGCACGCGCTGCCCGCGCCCGCCGGTGACACCGCCGTCGCCGCGGCGGATCTGGCCGCCGCCCAGGGCGCCGAGTCGCTGGCCGTCGAGGAGCACCACCTCACCGTCGCCCGGCACCGCGCCCTCAGGTCCGTCGCCCCCCGGCTGAGGCTCGGCGACCTCGGCAACGCGGTCGAGCAGCTCCGGCTCGTCAAGGACGAGGAGGAGATCGCCCTGCTGCGGATCGGGGCGGAGATCGTCGACCAGGCCCTCAGTGAGCTGCTCGAGTCCATCCTGGTGGGCCGCACCGAGCGCCATCTCGCCCTGGAGCTGGAGCGCCGCCTGGTCGACCACGGCGCCGACGGACCCGCCTTCCCCACCTCCGTGGCCACCGGGCCCAACGCCGGCCGCCGCGGTCACCGGCCCACCGACCGGAGAGTGGAAGAGGGAGATTTTCTCTCCGTCTGCCTCGGGGCCGCCTACCGCGGCTACCGCTGCGAGATCGGTCGTACGTTCGTCATCGGCACCTCGCCCGCCGACTGGCAGATCGAGCTCTATGACCTCGTCTTCGCCGCTCAGCGCGCCGGACGACAGGCCCTGACCCCCGGCGCCGCCTACCGTGACGTGGACCGCGCGGCGCGTCAGGTACTGGATTCAGCCGGGTACGGCGGGGCCCTTCCGCCGCTCACCGGGCACGGCGTGGGGCTGGAAAACGACGAGGACCCGCAGTTGGCCCCCTCGGCCATGGGTAAACTGGACGCTTGCGTGCCGGTCACCGTCGAACCGGGGGTCCACCTCCCCGGCCGGGGTGGTGTCCGGATCGATGACACGCTCGTCGTGCGCCCCGAGGCGGACGGCGGACCCGAGCTACTCACCATCACGACCAAGGAGCTGCTCGCGCTGTAGCGCGTGCCCCGGGGTCGTACGTCTGTCCAGGAGATTCCGCAACCGTGGCTTCCACGAACGACCTCAAGAACGGCATGGTGCTCAAGCTCGAAGGCGGCCAGCTCTGGTCCGTCGTCGAGTTCCAGCACGTCAAGCCCGGCAAGGGCCCGGCCTTCGTGCGCACCAAGCTCAAGAACGTGCTCTCCGGGAAGACCGTCGACAAGACGTTCAACGCCGGCGTCAAGGTCGAGACGGCCACCGTCGACAAGCGCGACATGCAGTTCTCCTACATGGACGGCGAGTACTTCGTCTTCATGGACATGGAGACCTACGACCAGCTGCACATCGACCGCAAGGCCGTCGGTGACGCCGCCAACTTCCTGATCGAGGGCTTCGAGGCCACCGTCGCCCAGCACGAGGGCTCGGTGCTCTTCGTCGAGCTCCCGGCCGCGGTCGAGCTGACCATCGCCGAGACCGAGCCGGGCGTCCAGGGCGACCGCTCCACCGGCGGCACCAAGCCCGCCACGCTGGAGACCGGCCACCAGATCCAGGTCCCGCTCTTCATCACCACCGGTGAGAAGATCAAGGTCGACACCCGCACCAGCGACTACCTCGGCCGGGTGAACAGCTAACCGTGGCCGCCCGTAACACGGCCCGTAAGCGCGCCTTCCAGATTCTCTTCGAGGGGGACCAGCGCGGGGCGGACGTCCTGACGGTCCTCGCGGACTGGATCACGCTCTCCCGGACCGACCCCCGGCAGCCGCCGGTGAGCGAGTACACGATGCAGCTGGTCGAGGGCTATGCGGAGCACATCCGGCGCATCGACGAGCTGATCGCGCAGTACGCGGTCGGCTGGACGCTCGACCGGATGCCGGTCGTCGACCGCAACATCCTGCGGCTGGGCGCCTATGAGCTGATCTGGGTCGACGCGACCCCGGACGCCGTGGTGCTCGACGAGATGGTGCAGCTCGCCAAGGAGTTCTCCACGGACGAGTCACCCGCGTTCGTCAATGGCCTGCTCGGCCGGCTGAAGGAGCTCAAGCCGTCCCTGCGCCGCGAAGAGGCCTGAGACACACGGGAAACGCCTCAGGGGCCCACAGCACGAGTGCTGCGGGCCCCTGAGGCGTTCTCGGCCGTGGTGTCGCCCCGTACGGCGGCGGGTCCTCACAACGCCGCCGGGGTGACCCGAACCGATGAGTTCGGGTCACCCCGGCGGCACGTTTCTGCTGGGGACGGGGGTGGTCAGCTCTCCTCGTGGGAGACCGCGCGGCGCGCGTCCGCGTCCAGGACACCCCAGCTGATCAGCTGCTCGGTCAGGACGGAGGGCGACTGGTCGTAGATGACCGCGAGCGTGCGCAGGTCGTCCTGGCGGATCGACAGGACCTTGCCGTTGTAGTCACCACGCTGCGACTGGATGGTCGCCGCGTAGCGCTGGAGCGGGCCCGCCTTCTCGGCCGGCACGCCCGCCAGGCGCTCCAGGTCGAGGACGAGCTTCGGCGGCGGCTCGGCGGCTCCACCGGGGGTGGTGCCGGGCAGCAGCTCCTGTACCGGAACCCCGTAGAAATCCGCCAGCTCGGCAAGGCGCTGCACGGTGACGGCGCGGTCTCCACGCTCGTACGAACCGACCACGACCGCCTTCCAGCGTCCCTGGGACTTCTCCTCCACACCGTGGAGGGAAAGGCCCTGCTGGGTGCGGATCGCCCGGAGCTTGGCCCCGAGCTGTTTGGCGTATTCGCTGGACATATAGCTCCCCGGACACGGTGTCGACGTGCGGCTCGGCCGCGCGGCTGGTGACTCACTGTGAGGTTACGCAGCGTGACTCTGCCCCGTCAAGCCGAACGGTCCGGACCGACCCTTCCGTGATCGACGGCCTCCGACGGGGCCGGACGGGTGAGACATGACGCCGGGGGGATGACAGCGCGCCGTCGGCGGGCTGGTAGCGTGTATGGCGCAATGACGACGTCCTTTAAGGTCCGTCCCGTGAGGCGGAGAAGGAGGTCCGTTTCTTATGGACACGCAGCATTCCGATGCTCGGGCCGTCCTCGAAGGCCCCGACATCGCGCGGGTGTTGACCCGCATCGCCCACGAGATCGTCGAGCGCGCCAAGGGCGCCGGCGACGTGGTGCTCCTCGGCATCCCCACCCGAGGCGTCTTCCTCGCCCGGCGGCTCGCCGCCAAGCTCGAGCAGATCACCGGTCGCACCGTCCCGGTCGGCTCCCTCGACATCACCATGTACCGCGACGATCTGCGCATGCGGCCCCCGCGTGCGCTGGCCCGCACCGAGATCCCCGGTGAGGGCATCGACGGCCGCCTGGTCGTCCTCGTCGACGATGTGCTCTTCTCCGGCCGCACCATCCGCGCCGCCCTCGACGCCCTGAACGACATCGGGCGTCCCCGCGCGGTCCAGCTCGCGGTCCTGGTCGACCGCGGCCACCGCGAGCTCCCGATCCGCGCCGACTACGTCGGCAAGAACCTCCCCACGTCGCTGCGGGAGACGGTCAAGGTCCAGCTCGCCGAGGAGGACGGTCGCGACACCGTGCTGCTCGGTGTGCAGCCGGCCGTCCCGGGCGCACAGCGATAGCACCGCGGCGTACGTCATCGGCGTACGCCCCGTGAGTGCGCCCCTTCGCGGGCCCGCCTGCCCGAAAACTCCTCATATGAACTGCCTTACGGAGCCTGAAAGATGCATCGTCATCTCATCTCGGCCGCCGACCTCACCCGCGACGACGCCGTCCTGATCCTCGACACCGCCGAGGAGATGGCCCGGGTCGCCGACCGGCCGATCAAGAAGCTGCCGACCCTGCGCGGCCGCACCGTCGTCAATCTCTTCTTCGAGGACTCCACCCGCACCCGGATCTCCTTCGAGGCCGCCGAGAAGCGCCTGTCCGCGGACGTGATCAACTTCTCCGCCAAGGGATCCAGCGTGTCCAAGGGCGAGTCCCTCAAGGACACCGCCCAGACCCTGGAGGCCATGGGCGTCGACGCCGTCGTCATCCGGCACGGCGCCTCCGGCGCCCCCTACCGTCTGGCCACCTCCGGCTGGATCGACGCCGTCGTCATCAACGCCGGAGACGGCACCCACCAGCACCCCACCCAGGCGCTGCTCGACGCCTTCACCATGCGCCGCCGACTGATCGGACCGGACGCGGGCATAGGCCACGACCTGGCCGGCCGGCGCATCACTCTCGTCGGCGACGTGCTGCACAGCAGGGTCGCCCGCTCCAACGTCGATCTGCTGCACACCCTGGGCGCCGAGGTCACCCTGGTCGCCCCGCCCACCCTGCTGCCGGTAGGCGTCGGAACCTGGCCCTGCGAGGTCTCCTACGACCTCGACTCCGTGCTCCCCAAGTCCGACGCGGTGATGATGCTGCGCGTCCAGCGTGAACGCATGAACGCCGCCTTCTTCCCGACCGAGCGCGAGTACGCGCGGCGCTACGGCCTCGACTCCGACCGGATGGCCCGGATGCCCGAGCACGCCATCGTCATGCACCCAGGACCGATGGTCCGCGGCATGGAGATCACCGCCGAGGTCGCCGACTCCGACCGCTGCACCGTCGTCGAACAGGTGGCAAACGGCGTCTCCACCCGGATGGCGGTGCTCTATCTGCTGCTCGGCGGCAACGAGCCGGCCGTCACCCACAGCCGCACCCCCGCCGCCCACCCCCACCCTTCCGAACGCCTCACGGCGACGCCGTCCACGGACGAGGAGAAGTAGATCCAGATGAGCAAGACCCTGATCCGTGGTGCGAACGTGCTCGGCGGCGAACCGCTGGACGTCCTGATCGACGGCGAGACCGTCGAGGCCGTCGGCACGGACCTCGACGCCGAGGGCGCCGAGGTCGTGGAGGCCGGGGGAAAGGTCCTGCTGCCGGGCCTCGTCGATCTCCACACCCATCTGCGCGAACCCGGCCGTGAGGACTCCGAGACCGTACTGACCGGCACCCGGGCCGCCGCGAGCGGCGGCTACACGGCCGTGTTCGCCATGGCCAACACCTTCCCGGTCGCCGACACCGCCGGCGTCGTCGAGCAGGTCTGGCGGCTGGGCCGGGAGCACGGCTACTGCGACGTACAGCCCATCGGCGCGGTCACCGTCGGCCTGGAGGGCAGGAAGCTCGCCGAACTGGGTGCCATGCACGAGTCCGCCGCGGGCGTCACCGTCTTCTCCGACGACGGCAAGTGTGTCGACGACGCGGTGATCATGCGCCGGGCGCTGGAGTATGTGAAGGCCTTCGGCGGTGTGGTCGCCCAGCACGCGCAGGAGCCGCGGCTCACCGAGGGCGCCCAGATGAACGAGGGCGTCGTCTCCGCCGAGCTGGGCCTCGGCGGCTGGCCCGCCGTCGCCGAGGAGTCGATCATCGCGCGGGACGTGCTGCTCGCCGAGCACGTCGGCTCCCGGGTCCACATCTGCCATCTGTCCACCGCCGGGTCCGTGGAGATCGTGCGCTGGGCGAAGTCCCGCGGCATCGACGTCACCGCCGAGGTCACCCCGCACCACCTCCTGCTCACCGACGAACTGGTGCGCAGCTACAACCCGGTCTACAAGGTCAACCCGCCGCTGCGCACCGAGCGCGATGTGCTGGCCCTGCGCGAGGCGCTCGCCGACGGCACGATCGACATCGTCGCCACCGACCACGCCCCCCACCCGCACGAGGACAAGGACTGCGAGTGGGCCGCGGCCGCCATGGGCATGGTCGGCCTGGAGACCGCGCTGTCGGTGGTCCAGGAGACGATGGTCGACACCGGACTGCTCGACTGGGCGGGTGTCGCCGACCGGATGTCCGCCGCTCCCGCCAGGATCGGCCGGGCCGCCGGACACGGACGACCCGTCTCGGCAGGCGAGCCCGCGAACCTCACCCTGGTCGACACGGCATACCGTGGGCCCGTGGACCCCGCGGGCTTCGCCTCGCGCAGCCGCAACACTCCGTACGAGGGCCGTGAGCTGCCGGGCCGTGTGACGCACACGTGGCTCCGGGGCAAGGCCACGCTCATCGACGGGAAGCTCGCGTGACATCTCTCTACCTGTTGGCCGCCGAGAAGAAATCGGCGGAAGTGACCGACTGGGCCGCCCGCATCGGCTGGCTCGTGGGTCTCGCCCTGTTCATCGCGCTGATCTACTGGCTGATGCGCGAGGGCTGGAAGTGGCGGGCCACCCTCCAGGGCGATCTGCCGGAGCTGCCCGCCTCGCCCGCGGAACCCGGCGCGCCGAGACTCACGATGAGCGGCCGCTACCACGGCTCCACCACCGCCGGGCAGTGGCTGGACCGCATCGTCGCCCAGGGTCTGGGCACCCGCAGCCGGGTGGAGCTGACCCTGACCGACGCCGGCCTGGACGTCGTACGCCCCGGCGCGCGGGACTTCTTCGTCCCGGCGGCGCAGCTGCGCGAGGCCCGGCTCGACAAGGGCATCGCGGGCAAGGTCCTCACCGAGGGCGGACTGCTGGTCGTGACCTGGGCGCACGGCGACAGACTGATCGACTCCGGCTTCCGCTCCGACCACGCGGCCGAGCACAACGACTGGGTCGACACCCTGAACCAGATGATCGACAAGATCGACGAGACGGAAGGCGCACGATGACGACCTCCAGCCAGGGAACCGCCTCGGGGAGGCACCAGGCGGCTCCCGCCGTACTCGTCCTGGAGGACGGCCGGATCTTCCGGGGCCGTGCCTACGGGGCCGCGGGGGTGACCTTCGGCGAGGCCGTCTTCTCCACCGGCATGACCGGCTACCAGGAGACCCTCACCGACCCGTCGTACCACCGTCAGGTGGTGGTGATGACCGCCCCGCACGTGGGGAACACCGGGGTCAACGACGAGGACCCGGAGTCCGGGCGGATCTGGGTGGCCGGCTATGTGGTCCGCGACCCCGCGCGGGTGCCCTCCAACTGGCGGTCCCGGCGCTCCCTGGACGAGGAGCTGCGCCGGCAGGGCGTCGTCGGCATCTGCGGTATCGACACCCGGGCGCTCACCCGTCATCTGCGCGAGCGCGGCGCCATGCGGGTCGGCATCTTCTCCGGCAACGCGCTGCCCGACGAGGGCACCATGCTGACGGAGGTGCGCCAGGCCCCCGAGATGGCGGGTGCGGACCTGGCCGCCGAGGTCGCCACCACCGAGTCCTATGTCGTCCCCGCGATCGGCGAGAAGAGGTTCACCGTCGCCGCCGTCGACCTCGGTATCAAGGGCATGACCCCGCACCGGATGGCCGAGCGCGGCATCGAGGTGCATGTGCTGCCCGCGACGGCGACCGTCGAGGACGTCTATGCCGTGGCCCCGGACGGAGTGTTCTTCTCCAACGGCCCCGGCGACCCCGCCACCGCCGACCACCCCGTCTCCGTGATGCGGGCCGTCCTGGAGCGCGGGACGCCCCTGTTCGGCATCTGCTTCGGCAACCAGATCCTCGGCCGCGCGCTCGGCTTCGGCACCTACAAGCTGAAGTACGGCCACCGGGGCATCAACCAGCCGGTGCAGGACCGTACGACCGGAAAGGTCGAGGTCACCGCGCACAACCACGGCTTCGCCGTCGACGCCCCGCTCGACCGGGTGTCCGACACCCCCTACGGCCGCGCCGAGGTCTCCCATGTCTGTCTCAACGACGACGTGGTGGAGGGCCTCCAGCTGCTCGACCGGCCGGCCTTCAGCGTCCAGTACCACCCCGAAGCGGCGGCGGGCCCGCATGACGCCGCCTATCTGTTCGACCGCTTCGTCTCTCTGATGGAGGGCCAGCGTGCCTAAGCGCACCGATATCCAGTCCGTCCTGGTCATCGGCTCCGGCCCGATCGTCATCGGTCAGGCCGCCGAGTTCGACTACTCCGGCACCCAGGCGTGCCGGGTCCTGAAGGCCGAGGGTCTCCGGGTGATCCTGGTCAACTCCAACCCGGCGACGATCATGACCGATCCGGAGATCGCCGACGCGACCTATGTCGAGCCGATCACCCCGGAGTTCGTCGAGAAGATCATCGCCAAGGAGCGGCCCGACACGCTGCTGCCCACCCTGGGCGGTCAGACGGCCCTCAACACCGCGATCTCCCTGCACGAGAACGGTGTGCTGGCCAAGTACGGCGTCGAACTGATCGGCGCCAACGTCGAGGCGATCCACAAGGGCGAGGACCGCGATCTGTTCAAGGAGGTCGTGGAGGCCGTCCGGCAGAAGACCGGGCACGGCGAGTCCGCCCGCTCCGTGATCTGCCACTCCATGGACGAGGTGCTGGCCGGAGTGGAGCGGCTCGGCGGCTACCCGGTCGTGGTCCGCCCCTCCTTCACCATGGGCGGCGCCGGCTCCGGCTTCGCGCACGACGAGGAGGAACTGCGCCGCATCGCCGGACAGGGCCTCACCCTCTCGCCGACCACCGAGGTGCTCCTGGAGGAGTCCATCCTCGGCTGGAAGGAGTACGAGCTGGAGCTGATGCGCGACAAGCACGACAATGTCGTGGTCGTCTGCTCCATCGAGAACTTCGACCCGATGGGCGTGCACACCGGTGACTCGATCACCGTCGCCCCGGCGATGACCCTCACCGACCGCGAGTACCAGATCCTGCGGGACATCGGCATCGCCGTGATCCGCGAGGTCGGCGTCGACACCGGCGGCTGCAACATCCAGTTCGCGGTCGACCCCGAGGACGGCCGGGTCATCGTCATCGAGATGAACCCCCGGGTGTCGCGTTCCTCCGCGCTCGCCTCCAAGGCGACCGGCTTCCCGATCGCCAAGATCGCGGCCAAGCTCGCCGTCGGCTACACCCTCGACGAGATCCCCAACGACATCACCCGGGAGACTCCGGCCTCCTTCGAGCCGACCCTCGACTATGTGGTCGTCAAGGCCCCGCGCTTCGCCTTCGAGAAGTTCCCGAGCGCCGACAGCGGGCTGACCACCACCATGAAGTCGGTCGGCGAGGCCATGGCCATCGGCCGCAACTTCACCGAGGCCCTCCAGAAGGCGCTGCGCTCCCTGGAGAAGAAGGGCAGCCGCTTCACCTTCACGGGTGAACCTGGTGACAAGGACCAGCTGCTGCGTGAGGCCGTCCGCCCGACGGACGGCCGGATCAACACCGTGATGCGGGCCATCCGCGCCGGTGCCACCCAGGAAGAGGTCTTCGAGTCCACCAGGATCGACCCCTGGTTCGTCGACCAGCTCTTCCTGATCAAGGAGATCGCCGACGAGCTCGCCGAGGCACCGGAGCTGACCCCCGGCCTGCTGGCCGAGGCCAAGCGGCACGGGTTCTCCGACCAGCAGATCGGCGAGATCCGCGGACTGCGTGAGGACGTCGTCCGCGAGCTGCGGCACGCCCTGCACATCCGGCCGGTCTACAAGACGGTCGACACCTGCGCCGCCGAGTTCTCCGCACAGACCCCGTACTTCTACTCCTCCTACGACGAGGAGAGCGAGGTCGCGCCCCGCGAGAAGCCCGCGGTGATCATCCTGGGCTCCGGGCCCAACCGCATCGGCCAGGGCATCGAGTTCGACTACTCCTGTGTCCACGCCTCCTTCGCGCTCAGCGACGCCGGGTACGAGACCGTGATGGTCAACTGCAACCCGGAGACGGTGTCCACCGACTACGACACCTCCGACCGCCTCTACTTCGAGCCGCTGACGCTGGAGGACGTGCTGGAGATCGTGCACGCCGAACAGCAGGCGGGACCGGTCGCCGGGGTGATCGTGCAGCTGGGCGGCCAGACCCCGCTGGGCCTGGCGCAGGCGCTCAAGGACAACGGTGTGCCGATCGTGGGCACCCCGCCCGAGGCGATCCACGCCGCCGAGGACCGCGGCGCGTTCGGCCGGGTGCTCGCCGAGGCCGGTCTCCCGGCCCCCAAGCACGGCACCGCCACCACCTTCGCCGAGGCCAAGGCCATCGCGGACGAGATCGGCTACCCGGTCCTGGTCCGGCCGTCCTACGTCCTGGGCGGACGCGGCATGGAGATCGTCTACGACGAGGCCCGGCTGTCCTCGTACATCGCCGAGTCCACCGAGATCGGCCCCTCGCGGCCGGTGCTGGTCGACCGGTTCCTCGACGACGCGATCGAGATCGACGTGGACGCCCTCTACGACGGCGAGGAGCTCTACCTCGGCGGCGTCATGGAGCACATCGAGGAGGCCGGCATCCACTCCGGCGACTCGGCCTGCGCCCTGCCCCCGATCACCCTGGGCGGCTTCGACATCAAGCGGCTGCGCGCCTCCACCGAGGCCATCGCCAAGGGCGTCGGGGTCCGCGGACTGATCAACATCCAGTTCGCCATGGCCGGCGACATCCTCTACGTCCTCGAAGCCAACCCGCGCGCCTCCCGCACCGTCCCCTTCACCTCCAAGGCGACCGCGGTACCGCTGGCCAAGGCCGCCGCCCGGATCTCGCTCGGCGCCACCGTCGCCCGGCTCCGGCAGGAGGGGCTGCTGCCCGCGCGGGGCGACGGCGGCGAGCTGCCGCTGGACGCGCCGATCTCGGTCAAGGAGGCCGTGCTGCCGTGGTCGCGGTTCCGTGACATCCACGGCCGGGGCGTCGACACGGTCCTCGGCCCGGAGATGCGCTCCACCGGAGAGGTCATGGGCATCGACTCCGTCTTCGGCACCGCCTACGCCAAGTCGCAGGCGGGGGCCTACGGGCCGCTGCCGACCAAGGGCCGCGCCTTCATCTCGGTCGCCAACCGCGACAAGCGCTCCATGATCTTCCCGGCGCGTGAGCTGGTCGCCCACGGCTTCGAGCTGTTCGCCACCTCCGGCACCGCCGAGGTCCTCAAGCGCAACGGCATCAACGCCACGGTGGTGCGCAAGCAGTCCGAGGGCACCGGACCGAACGGCGAGCGGACCATCGTCCAGCTCATCCACGACGGCGAGATCGACCTCATCGTCAACACGCCCTACGGCACCGGCGGACGCCTCGACGGCTACGAGATCCGCACCGCGGCGGTGGCGCGCTCCGTGCCCTGCCTGACCACCGTCCAGGCGCTCGCCGCCGCCGTCCAGGGCATCGACGCCCTGCACCACGGCGATGTGGGCGTCCGTTCGCTCCAGGAACACGCGGAACATCTGACCGCGGCCCGCGACTAGCAGCCCCGAGGGGGACATCGGAAACGGTGTCCCCCTCGTCATGAGGGACCCCTCGGCCGGGCCGGTAGGACGGCTCCCTCAGGCTTCCGGAGGACACCACCCATGTACATGTACTTCTTCCGCCTCGTTTTCCGGCACATGGACCCGGAACGGGCCCACCACCTCGCCTTCGGCTGGATCCGTCGCGCCGCGCGCGTCCCGGTGCTGCGCACCTTCCTCGCGGCCGCGCTCGCGCCCCGCCACAAGGAACTGCGCACCGAGGCCTTCGGACTGCGGATGCACGGCCCCTTCGGGCTCGCGGCCGGCTTCGACAAGAACGCCCTGGCGATCGACGGGATGGCGATGCTCGGCTTCGACCATGTCGAGATCGGCACGGTCACCGGGGAGCCTCAGCCGGGCAATCCCGGGAAGCGGCTGTTCCGCCTGGTCCCGGACCGGGCGCTGATCAACCGGATGGGCTTCAACAACGAGGGCTCGCTGGCCGTCGCCGCGCGCCTGGCCTCCCGCACACCGGTCTTCAGGACCGTGGTGGGCGTCAACATCGGCAAGACCAAGGTCGTCCCGGAGGCGGAGGCCGTCGGGGACTATGTGAAGTCCACCGAGCGGCTCGCCCCGTACGCCGACTATCTGGTGGTCAACGTCTCCTCCCCGAACACCCCCGGCCTGCGCAATCTGCAGGCCACCGAGGCGCTGCGCCCGCTGCTGACCGCCGTCCGGGAGGCAGCCGACCGCACGGTCACCGGGCGGCGCGTCCCGCTCCTGGTGAAGATCGCCCCGGACCTCGCCGACGAGGACGTCGACGCGGTCGCGGACCTCGCCGTGGAGCTGGGCCTGGACGGGATCATCGCCACCAACACCACCATCGCCCGGGAGGGACTCGGCCTGGCCTCCGACCCCTCCCTGGTGAAGGAGACCGGGGGACTGTCGGGCGCCCCGCTCAAGGCGCGCTCCCTCGAGGTGCTGCGCCGCCTCTACGCACGCGTGGGCGACCGCATCACCCTGGTGGGCGTCGGCGGCATCGAGGACGCCGAGGACGCCTGGCAGCGCATCCTGGCGGGCGCCACCCTGGTCCAGGGCTACAGCGCCTTCATCTACCGGGGACCCTTCTGGAGCCGCGCCCTCCACAAGGGACTGGTGGCACGTCTGCGCACCAGCCCCTACGCCACCCTCGCCGACGCGGTCGGCGCCGATGTGAGGAAGCCCGCATGAACTCCCACCCCACCTCCGTGACACCTTTCGGTGCGCGCCTGCGCCGGGCCATGGACGAGCGCGGCCCGTTGTGCGTCGGCATCGACCCGCATGCCGCGCTGCTCGCCGAGTGGGGCCTGAACGACGACATCGCGGGCCTGGAGCGGTTCAGCCGCACGGTCGTGGCGGCGCTGGCCGAGCGGGTCGCCGTCCTCAAGCCGCAGAGCGCGTTCTTCGAGCGTTTCGGGTCGCGCGGGGTCGCCGTCCTGGAGAAGACGGTCGAGGAGGCCCGGGCCGCCGGGGCGCTGGTGGTCATGGACGCCAAGCGCGGCGACATCGGCTCGACCATGGCCGCCTACGCCGAGTCCTTCCTGAGGAAGGACGCCCCGCTCTTCTCCGACGCCCTCACGGTCTCGCCCTACCTCGGCTTCGGCGCTCTCGCACCGGCCGTCGAGCTGGCCCGGGAGAGCGGCGCCGGGCTGTTCGTGCTGGCGCTGACCTCCAACCCGGAGGGCGCCGAGATCCAGCACGCCGTGCGGCCCGACGGACGCACCGTGGGGGCGACGATCCTCGCGCACCTCGCCACCGAGAACGCGGGCCAGGAACCCCTGGGTTCCTTCGGCGCGGTCGTCGGCGCCACCCTGGGCGATCTGTCGTCCTACGACCTCGATGTCAACGGCCCCCTGCTCGCGCCCGGCATCGGTGCCCAGGGAGCGACTCCGGCCGATCTGCCCGCCGTCTTCGGGGCGGCGGTGCGCAATGTGGTGCCCAGCGTGAGCCGGGGCGTGCTGCGCCACGGTCCCGACGTCATCACGCTCCGTGACGCCGCGGAACGCTTCGCGGAGGAGATCCGGGCCGCCGTGGCGTCCGGCCGGGACCGCCACGAGGATCGCACAGCTGCGCCCGGAGGTGCCTCCGGGGCCTCCTGAGCCCGCATCCACGCGCAAATCCGGTGCATTATGTCCGAAAGGTCTGGCTCAACAGAGGCTGACCAGGACTTTTCCTCCGTTCTCGCTGACTCAGGCCCGCTCGCCCGCTAGTCTCCGACGAGTGGGACACCCCCCACGCCCTCAGGGCAGTGGGGGGAGAACGGGCAAGCGTGTTGCTCGTGGCTCCCCAGGTGTGGGGCGACTAGGTTCCTCACCGGTCCGTATCCGACAGTTCGACATCCGAGGTGACGTAGGCGTGGCTCTTCCGCCCCTTACCCCTGAACAGCGCGCAGCCGCGCTCGAAAAGGCCGCCGCGGCTCGCCGGGAGCGGGCCGAGGTCAAGAATCGACTCAAGCACTCCGGCGCCTCCCTGCACGAGGTCATCAAGCAGGGCCAGGAGAACGACGTCATCGGCAAGATGAAGGTCTCCGCCCTCCTCGAATCCCTCCCGGGCGTGGGCAAGGTCCGCGCCAAGCAGATCATGGAGCGACTCGGCATCTCCGAGAGCCGCCGTGTCCGAGGGCTCGGCTCCAACCAGATCGCCTCCCTGGAGCGGGAGTTCGGCGGCGCCCCCAGCTGAGTCCGGGGCACTCCGGGTTTGCTGGAATAATCGCTGCATGGCAGCAACACCCCGGGGGACGACCCCCGTACCCCCGGACGCACGTCCGCGGCTGACCGTGCTCTCCGGCCCCTCCGGGGTCGGCAAGAGCACGGTCGTCGCCCATATGCGCAAGGAACACCCCGAGGTCTGGCTCTCGGTGTCGGCGACGACCCGCAAGCCGCGCCCCGGCGAGCGGCACGGAGTCCACTACTTCTTCGTCACCGACGACGAGATGGACAAGCTGATCGCCAACGGTGAGCTGCTGGAGTGGGCCGAGTTCGCCGGCAACCGCTACGGCACGCCCCGGGCCGCCGTGCTGGAGCACCTCGAGGCCGGAGTTCCGGTCCTGCTGGAGATCGACCTCCAGGGTGCCCGGCAGGTCCGTGCGTCCATGCCCGAGGCGCAGCTGGTGTTTCTGGCGCCTCCCTCCTGGGAGGAGCTGGTGCGCAGGCTCACCGGGCGGGGCACCGAGTCGCCCGAGGTCATCGACCGCCGTCTGGAGGCGGCCAAGACCGAGCTGGCGGCCGAGCCCGAGTTCGACGAGACCCTGGTCAACACCTCGGTCGAGGATGTGGCGCGCGAGCTGCTAGCCTTGATGAACGTTGTGTGATCAGGTTTGGGTGATCATGTCTGATCGATCCCCGTCCGATCAATCCCCGACTTTCGGAAGGTAGAGCGTGTCCTCTTCCATCACCGCGCCCGAGGGCATCATCAACCCGCCGATCGATGAGCTCCTCGAAGCCACCGACTCGAAGTACAGCCTCGTGATCTACGCGGCCAAGCGGGCCCGCCAGATCAACGCGTACTACTCGCAGCTCGGCGAGGGCCTCCTTGAGTACGTCGGTCCGCTCGTCGACACCCATGTCCACGAGAAGCCGCTCTCGATCGCCCTGCGCGAGATCAACGCCGGCCTGCTGACCTCCGAGGCCATCGAGGGCCCGGCGCAGTAAGCGGCAGCGCAGAAGTTTTTCCACGGGCCCGACAGGGGGCACCTCCCGGCGGTGGCCGGGGGAGCGACTGTCGGGCCCGTGGTGTGTCATAGACGCGTACCCCGAGCCGGGGGCGGACGCGGATCGAGTGTGGGGAGGCCCGGTGGGCAAGCCGAAGGTCGTTCTGGGGGTCAGTGGCGGGATCGCCGCCTACAAGGCGTGCGAGCTGCTGCGCCGGCTGACCGAGTCCGGACATGAGGTCCGCGTCGTGCCGACCGACTCCGCACTGCACTTCGTGGGCGCCGCCACCTGGTCCGCCCTCTCCGGCAACCCGGTCTCCACCCAGGTCTGGGACGACGTCCACGAGGTCCCGCACGTCCGCATCGGACAGCACGCCGACCTGGTGGTCGTGGCCCCCGCCACCGCCGACCTGCTCGCCAAGGCCGCCCACGGCCTCGCCGACGACCTGCTCACCAACACACTCCTCACCGCCCGCTGTCCCGTCGTCTTCGCCCCGGCGATGCACACCGAGATGTGGGAACACCCCGCCACCCGGGAGAACGTGGCGACGCTGCGCCGGCGCGGTGCCCTCGTCATCGAACCCGCCGTCGGACGACTGACCGGAGTGGACACCGGAAAGGGCCGGCTGCCCGACCCGGCCGAGATCTTCGAGGTCTGCCGCCGGGTGCTCGCCCGGGGCGTGACGGAGCCGGACCTCGCGGGCCGCCATCTCGTGGTCAGCGCCGGCGGCACCCGGGAACCCCTCGACCCCGTCCGGTTCCTCGGCAACCGCTCCTCCGGCAAGCAGGGCTACGCCCTCGCCCGCACCGCCGCGGCCCGGGGCGCCCGGGTCACCCTGATCGCCGCCAACACGACCCTGCCCGATCCGGCCGGGGTCGATGTCGTACCGGTGGGGACCGCGGTCCAGCTGCGCGAGGCGGTGCTGAAGGCCGCCGCGGACGCGGACGCCGTGGTGATGGCGGCGGCCGTGGCCGACTTCCGCCCCGCGGCCTATGCGCCGGGGAAGATCAAGAAGAAGGACGGCCAGGACCCCGAGCCCATCGCCCTGATCAGGAATCCGGACATTCTCGCGGAGATCTCCGCCGACCGCGCCCGTCCGGGCCAGGTGATCGTCGGCTTCGCCGCGGAGACGGACCAGGTCCTGGCCAACGGCCGGACCAAACTGGAACGCAAGGGCTGTGACCTGCTCGTGGTGAACGAGGTGGGGGAGCGCAAGACCTTCGGCTCCGAGGAGAACGAGGCGGTCGTCCTGGGCGCCGACGGCAGCGAGACCCCGGTGCCCCACGGTCCCAAGGAGGCACTGGCCGAAATCGTGTGGGATCTTGTGGCCCGCCGTCTGGCCTGAAAGCTCCCCTCGTCGGCGTACCGTCCCACGGCTCGGACATTCGCGCGTGGCGACCCTGGAAAGAGCGCACCGCTTTGGGCAGAATGCCCGTGCCGCAGGTCACAGCGCTCCCGAGAGGCGAGACACGTGGGCCGGTGGCCGAGTGCGACCGATAAACTGTTCTCCGGACGACCCCGGGCGCAGCCCCCGTCCCGTCCGCCAATGATCAGCCAGCAGCCGCTGCAACCCCAGGGAGCGTTGTGTCCCGTCGCCTGTTCACCTCGGAGTCCGTGACCGAAGGTCACCCCGACAAGATCGCTGACCAGATCAGCGACACCATTCTCGATGCGCTTCTGCGTGAGGACCCGACCTCCCGGGTCGCCGTGGAGACGCTGATCACCACCGGCCTGGTGCATGTGGCCGGCGAGGTCACCACCAAGGCCTACGCGGACATCGCCACGCTGGTGCGCAACAAGATCCTCGAGATCGGTTACGACTCCTCCAAGAAGGGCTTCGACGGCGCCTCCTGCGGTGTCTCGGTGTCGATCGGTTCCCAGTCCCCGGACATCGCCCAGGGTGTGGACACGGCGTACGAGACGCGTGTCGAGGGCGACGACGACGAGCTGGACCGGCAGGGCGCCGGTGACCAGGGCCTGATGTTCGGTTATGCGACGGACGAGACGCCGACCCTGATGCCGCTGCCGATCTTCCTGGCCCACCGGCTGTCCAAGCGGCTGTCGGACGTCCGCAAGAACGGCACGATCCCCTATCTTCGCCCGGACGGAAAGACCCAGGTCACCATCGAGTACGACGGCGACAAGGCGGCCCGTCTCGACACGGTGGTGGTCTCCTCGCAGCACGCCAGCGACATCGACCTGGAGTCCCTGCTGGCCCCCGACATCCGCGAGTTCGTGGTGGAGCCGGAGCTGAGGGCGCTGCTGGACGACGGCATCAAGCTGGAGACCGACGGCTACCGGCTGCTGGTCAACCCGACCGGCCGTTTCGAGATCGGCGGCCCGATGGGTGACGCGGGTCTGACCGGTCGGAAGATCATCATCGACACCTACGGCGGTATGGCCCGGCACGGCGGCGGCGCCTTCTCCGGCAAGGACCCGTCCAAGGTGGACCGCAGCGCCGCCTACGCGATGCGCTGGGTGGCCAAGAACGTGGTCGCCGCGGGACTGGCCGCCCGCTGCGAGGTCCAGGTCGCCTACGCCATCGGCAAGGCCGAGCCGGTGGGCCTGTTCGTGGAGACCTTCGGCACGGCCAAGGTGGACGCCGAGAAGATCGAGCACGCGATCGCCGAGGTCTTCGACCTCCGCCCGGCCGCGATCATCCGCGACCTCGACCTGCTGCGCCCGATCTACTCCCAGACCGCCGCGTACGGCCACTTCGGCCGTGAGCTCCCCGACTTCACCTGGGAGCGCACCGACCGGGTGGACGCGCTGCGCAAGGCAGTGGGGCTGTAGCAGCCCCTCGCGCGGGGAGCTCCTCCTCGCGTGTGCCTACCGGCTTGTGCCATGAGGCCCGGTGTCCCGGCAGGGGCGCCGGGCCTCGGCCTGTTCCACGACCGACCCGGGGCCCGGCCCGTGACGGGCTTCTGACGGCGTCCGGGGCGGTCCGTCGCGGGCCGGTGGCCCGATGTGCTCTCGGCCCCGCGTCGTTGTCGGTGGTGTTTGGTAAGAATGCAAGCGTGAGCAGCGGAAACGGGCGGCGACGGGCGGGCGGCGAAGAGACCGGACCGCCCGAGCAGCTTGCGCTGATACGGGACGCCGTGCGCAAGGCCAAGGAGCCCAGGGCCAAGCCGCGCACCTGGCGGGGCGCCGCACTGGCCGAGGAACTGCCCGTCGCCCGGGTCGTGGTCGACAAGGGCGTGCTGCATCTGGACCGGTACTTCGACTACGCCGTGCCCGAGGAACTCGACGCCGTCGCCCGGCCGGGGGTCAGGGTACGGGTGCGGTTCGGGGCCGGCGGGCGCACCGTGCGCGGCGGGCGGCGCGAGGGCGGCGCACTCATCGACGGGTACCTGGTCGAGCGGGTGGCCGAGTCCGACTACCGGGGTCCCCTCGCGGCGCTGGCACAGGTCGTGTCGCCTGAGCCCGTGCTGTCGCCCGAGCTGCTGGCGCTGGCCAGGGCCGTCGCCGACCGGTATGCGGGCAGTCTCGCCGATGTGCTGCAACTGGCCGTTCCACCGCGGCACGCCCGCGCCGAGGCCGCGGAGACGGGGCCGCCGCCCCCGCCGCCCCCCGCACCCGACCCAGGGTCCTGGCGCAGCTATGGGCGGGGCGAGGACTTTCTGCGCTCGCTGGCCTCCGGAGGTGCGCCCCGCGCCGTGTGGACGGCGCTGCCGGGGCCCCGGTGGGCGGAGGAGACGGCCCGTGCCGTGCAGGCCACGCTGGCCTCCGGCCGGGGTGCGCTGGTCGTGGTGCCCGCCGGACGGCCCGCCGCGCGGGTCGACGCGGCCCTGCGCGCGCTCCTGGGCGAGGGCGGACATGCCCTGCTGACCGCCGACGCCGGGCAGGAGCGGCGCTACCGGGAATGGCTCGCGGTGCGACGCGGGGCGGTACGGGCCGTCGTCGGGACCCGGGCCGCCATGTTCGCCCCCGTGCAGAATCTCGGTCTGGTGGTCGTCTGGGACGACGGCGACTCGGGGCACAGCGACGAACACGCCCCCTTCCCCCATGTCCGCGAGGTGCTGGAGCTGCGCGCCACCCGTGACAAGTGCGCCTTTCTGCTGGGGAGTTGGGGCTGCACCGTGGAGGCCGCCCAACTGGTGGAGAGCGGGTGGGCCGTGCCGCTGGCCGCCGACCGCGAGCAGGTGCGGGCCGCCGCCCCGCTGGTGCGGACGGTGGGGGACGGCGACCTCGCCCGGGACGGGGCGGCCCGGGCGGCCCGTCTGCCGACCCTCGCCTGGGAGGTCGTACGGGACGGGCTGCGGCGGGGGCCGGTCCTGGTGCAGGTGCCCCGGCGCGGCTATGTGCCCCGGCTGGCCTGCGAGCGGTGCCGGGAGCCCGCCCGCTGCCGGCACTGTGCCGGGCCCCTGGCCGCGCAGGAGGCGGGGGAGCTGCGGTGCGGGTGGTGCGGGCGGGAGGAGACCGCCTGGCACTGTGGTGCGTGCGGAGGGTTCCGGCTGCGCGCCAGTGTCGTGGGCGCCCGGCGTACCGCCGAGGAGCTGGGACGCGCGTTTCCCGCGGTTCCGGTGCGGACCTCGGGACGGGAGCAGGTGCTGGACACGGTGCCGGGGACGCCCGCCCTGGTGGTCAGCACCCCGGGGGCCGAGCCCGTCGCCGAGGGCGGGTATGCGGCGGCGGTGCTCCTCGACGGATGGGCCATGCTCGGGCGGCCCGATCTGCGGGCGAGTGAGGAGGCGCTGCGGCGGTGGCTCGGCGCCGCCGCGCTGGTGCGTCCGCAGTCGGCCGGCGGCACCGTGGTGGTCGTGGCCGAGCCGACGCTGCGGCCCGTGCAGGCGCTGGTGCGCTGGGACCCCGTCGGGCATGCGCTGCGGGAGCTGGCCGAGCGGGCCGAACTGGGCTTCCCCCCGGTGTCGAGGATGGCGGCCGTGTCGGGGCCGGCCGGGGCCGTGCCGGAGTTCCTCGACGGGGTGCAGCTCCCGTCGGACGCGGAGGTGCTGGGCCCGGTGCCGCTGCCGGTCACCGAGGCCGGACGGCCGCGGCGGACCGGGGAGGCGCCGGGGGGCGAGCCGGGGGAGCGGGCGCTGGTCCGGGTGCCGCCCGGGAGCGGGGCCGCGCTGGCGAGCGCGTTGAAGACCGCGCTCGCCGCCAGAACGGCACGCGGGGGCAGCGGCGGGGGCCAGACGGTGCGGGTCCGGGTCGACCCGCCGGACATCGGCTGAGGTATGCGCCCTCGGCTGAGGCCCGGGCGCTCGCGGGGGAGCCGGCCGCCCGCACGATCGCGCCCGGTTCCGGTCGCGCATACGCCGCCCTCACGGCCCTCGTCGTACGACGTCCGGCGCGCGACGGTGTCCCCGCGCCTGGAGTGGGACGGGACCGTGTGGGGCTGGACCGTGTGGGGAGGGGCCATGTGCCGTGCGCACACGGCCCCGCGCGCGTGGGCGGCGCAGCCGCGTGGTCACAGCACCGGGTGGGTCAGCCGTTGCGGGGGCCGGGGAAGGCCGTCGGCCGGGTGTCCTCGCGGAGGGTGGGGCTGCCGGCCGTCGGCTGGGTCGGCATGGTGCGGGCCGCGGGGACGGTGGGGACCGTGGGGATGCCAGGGCCCACATTGAGGGTGCGGGTGCCTGACGGCTCCGGCGCGCGCTCGGCCTCGGCCGCGGCCTGCGCGGCGGCGCGGCGGGCGCCGTAACGGCGGTGCACCGCCTGCTTGGTGACCCCGAGTGCGGAACCCACGGCGTCCCACGAGAAGCCGAGCGAACGGTCGAAGTCCACGGCGGCCGTGACCAGGGTCTCGACACTGTCCCGCAGTTCCTGGGCGAGACGGACGGTCGGCGCGGGGGCGCGTCCGTAGACCACGAAGCCCGTGGAAGGGCCGGAACGGCGCGGGCGGTAGACGTTGCCCAACTGGGCGGTGAGGGTGCGCAGTGCGTCCACCTGTCGGCGGACCCGCTCGATGTCCCGGACCAGCAGGTGCAGGCTGGCCCGGGCCTGGGCGTCGTGGGTTGCGTGGTCGGCCATGAACAAGCCTCTCGAACCGGCGTTGAAAGGGATCGGGCCGCGTCGAGGGCCCGCTGTGGTCAACTCTTTCTTGACCAACGCGCTTTCGGGGCTCTGGTCACGGTGCGGGGGCGTAAGAGCGTGTACGTACGCCCCCATGGGGGGTGCGCGCTGCGCGGGGCGTGCGCCGTGGGCCGGGGCGGCCCTCGCGCCCCCGGCTCCCGAGCCCCCATAGACTGGTGCGCTGCCCGTCCGCCCCGGCGCAGCCGGCGGTGTGCGGGTCCGTCAGAACTCCCGCCCGAGAGGCCGTCATCCACTCATGAGGCTCGTCTTCGCAGGTACCCCCGAGGTAGCCGTCCCCGCGCTGGACGCTCTGCTCGCGTCCGAACGGCACGAGGTGGCCGCCGTCGTCACGCGGCCCGACGCCCCGGCGGGACGCGGACGCAGGCTGGTCGCCAGTCCCGTCGCCGAGCGCGCGGAGGAGGCAGGGATCGAGGTCCTCAAGCCGAACCGGCCCCGCGACGAGGACTTCCTGGCCCGGCTGAGGGAGATCGCCCCCGACTGCTGCCCCGTCGTCGCCTATGGTGCGCTGCTGCCCCGGGTCGCGCTGGACATCCCGGCCCACGGCTGGGTCAATCTGCACTTCTCCCTGCTTCCCGCGTGGCGCGGTGCCGCCCCCGTGCAGCACTCCCTCCTCGGCGGCGACGAGATCACCGGTGCCTCCACCTTCCTCATCGAGGAGGGGCTCGACTCCGGGCCCGTCTACGGCACCATCACCGAGCGGATCCGGCACACCGACACCAGCGGCGACCTCCTCACCCGTCTGGCCTTCGCCGGTGCCGGGCTGCTCGCCGCCACCATGGACGGCATCGAGGACGGCACCCTCAAGGCCGTGCCGCAGCCCGCCGACGGCGTCTCGCTCGCCCCGAAGATCACCGTCGAGGACGCGGGGGTCGACTGGTCGGCGCCCGCGCTGCGGGTCGACCGCGTGGTGCGCGCCTGTACGCCCGCGCCCGGCGCCTGGACCGTCTTCCGCGGCGAACGGCTCAAGCTCATCCAGGTCACGCCCCGGCCCGAGCGGACTGACCTCGCCCCAGGGGAGCTGTCCGTGGGCAAGAACAACGTCCAGGCCGGCACGGGTTCCCACGCGGTCGAGCTGCTGTGGGTGCAGGCCCAGGGCAAGAAGCCGATGCGGGCCGCGGACTGGGCGCGCGGGGTGCGGATCGGCGCCGGGGAGAGCCTCGGGAGCTGATCCTCCCCGACCCCGTCCGACCTCCCCCGATCCCCACGGACGTACGCTGGAACAGCGCATGTCGTCCCTTCAACCGGAGCACATTTTTCGTGAGCGACCAGCCCCGTCGTCCCCGCAAGCCCGGCAAGCCCTATCGCCGGCCCCAGAAGGACCCCGTCCGTCTCCTCGCCTTCGAGGCCCTGCGGGCCGTCGACGAGCGGGACGCCTATGCGAACCTCGTGCTGCCCCCGCTGCTGCGCAAGGCGCGTGAGAAGGACGGCTTCGACGGGCGGGACGCGGCGCTCGCCACCGAGCTGGTGTACGGGACGCTGCGCAGACAGGGGACGTACGACGCCGTTCTCGCGGAGTGTGTCGACCGGCCGCTGCGCGAGGTGGACCCGCCGGTGCTCGATGTGCTGAGCCTGGGCGCCCATCAGCTGCTGGGGACCCGGATCCCCAGCCATGCCGCAGTGTCGGCCACCGTCGAGCTGGCCCGGGTGGTGCTGGGCGACGGCCGGGCCAAGTTCGTCAACGCGGTGCTGCGCAAGGTCGCGCGGCACGACCTCGACGGCTGGCTGGAGCAAGTGGCTCCGCCCTACGACAAGGACCCCGAGGACCATCTCGCCGTGGTGCACTCGCATCCGCGCTGGGTCGTGTCCGCGCTGTGGGACTCGCTCGGCGGCGGGCGCGCCGGGATCGAGGACCTCCTCGAGGCCGACAACGAACGGCCCGAGGTCACCCTGGTCGCCCGTCCGGGCCGTGCCACCACCGAGGAGCTGCTCCGCGAGGACGCGGCCGTACCGGGCCGCTGGTCGCCCTACGCGGTCCGGCTCACCGAAGGCGGCGAGCCGGGCGCCGTGGAGGCCGTACGGGAGGGCCGGGCCGGCGTCCAGGACGAGGGCAGCCAGCTGGTCGCGCTCGCCCTGGCCGACGCGCCCCTGGAGGGGCCCGACGAGAAGTGGCTGGACGGCTGCGCCGGGCCCGGCGGCAAGGCCGCGCTGCTCGCCGCGCTGGCCGCCGAGCGCGGGGCCGTGCTGCTGGCCTCCGAGAAGCAGCCGCACCGGGCCGGTCTGGTGGCCAGGGCCCTCGCCTCGAACCCCGGCCCCTACCAGGTGATCGCCGCCGACGGCACCCGCCCGCCCTGGCGCCCCGGCACCTTCGACCGGGTGCTGATGGATGTGCCCTGCACGGGGCTCGGTGCGCTGCGCCGCCGCCCCGAGGCACGCTGGCGCCGCCGCCCCGAGGACCTGGACAACTTCGGGCCGCTCCAGCGCGCCCTGCTGCGGACGGCGCTGCGCTCCGTGCGCGTCGGCGGGGTCGTCGGCTATGCCACCTGCTCGCCGCATCTCGCCGAGACCCGTGCCGTGGTGGACGATGTGCTCAAGCAGCACGGGGACGCGGAGCTCATCGACGCCCGGCCGCTGCTGCCCGGCGTACCGGCCCTCGGCGACGGTCCCGACGTACAGCTGTGGCCGCATCTGCACGGCACCGACGCGATGTATCTGGCGCTCGTCCGCCGGACCGCCTGACGCCGGCGGGGGCCGCGACCACCAGCCGCCGGACCGTCGGACGCCCGGCGGGGGCCTCGGCTACCAGTAGGTGCGCCGGATCGTGTCGGGCAGTCGCCCCTGCCGCTCCCCCTCCTGGAAGATCACCGATGCCGCGATCAGGAAGGCGCGACGGATCTCCGGGTCCGGGTCGGGGTTCTCCGTGTTCCCGACGTCTTTCGCGAGGAGCATCTCGCCGAGGACGGCTCCCTCCGGTGTGCAGGGGCGGGCGACCGCTTCCGCCAGGTCGATCAGGACGTTTCCGGTGGCTCCTTCCGCGGTCTCCCAGGCGTAGACGGACCCCGTTTCGAGGGAATGGGTCTTCCTGCATGTCAGTGCTGCTGTCACGGGGCGAGAACCTACCGTGGGCCGGGGATCGTCGCGGTGTCCGCGGCGGGAGTCCGGACGGGCCGGAGGTCCGGTGGGCGGACCGGGGCCAACAAGCCGCTTCGGGCATGGCACGCTTGGGTCATGGCCGTGCAGATCAACCCCAGCATCCTGTCCGCGGACTTCGCCCGCCTCGCCGACGAGGCGAAGGCCGTGGAGGGCGCCGACTGGCTCCACGTCGACGTCATGGACAACCACTTCGTCCCGAACTTGACGCTCGGTGTGCCGATCGTCGAGTCCCTGGTGCGGGCGACGGACATCCCGCTGGACTGCCATCTGATGATCGAGGACGCCGATCGCTGGGCCCCGCAGTACGTCGAGGCGGGAGCCGGCTCCGTGACCTTCCATGTGGAGGCCGCGGCGGCGCCGGTGCGGCTCGCCCGTGAGATCCGGGCCAAGGGCGCCCGGGCCTCCATGGCCCTCAAGCCCGCGACCCCGATCGAGCCGTACGAGGACCTGCTGCCCGAGCTGGACATGCTGCTGATCATGACGGTCGAGCCCGGCTTCGGCGGCCAGGCCTTCCTGGACATCATGCTCCCGAAGATCCGCCGCACCCGTGAGCTGATCAGCAAGCACGGCCTCGAACTGTGGCTCCAGGTGGACGGCGGAGTCTCGGCCTCCACCATCGAACAGTGCGCGGAGGCGGGGGCGGACGTCTTCGTGGCCGGTTCGGCCGTGTACGGGGCCGGGGACCCGGCCGAGGCGGTGCGCGCACTGCGCGCCCAGGCGGAGCGGGCGACCGCCCGGGCGTCCTGGGCGTGCGACGACTGAGACAACGGAACCTGAACGCCGTCCGTCCGGGCTGATCAAACACGCCGGATCTGCAAGGATGAACGGCGAATCCAAGTGTGAACAGCAGTGAGGAGATGGCCGTGTCGGGTATGTCGGCGGGCCGGTCAGCCATGCGGATGGGACCCGCTGAGCTGGTGCAGGCGGCGGCCATGGCCCGTCGCTTCTATCTCGAGGGCAAATCCAAGATCCAGATCGCGGAGGAGTTCGGCGTCAGCCGCTTCAAAGTGGCCCGGGTCCTGGAGACCGCTCTCGAACGGGATCTGGTACGGATCGAGATCCGTGTCCCGGCCGAGCTGGACGCCGAGCGCTCCGACGCGCTGCGCGCCCGCTACGGCCTCAGACACGCCGTGGTGGTCGAGTCCCCGGCGGACGTCGAGGAGTCGCCCGACCCGGAGAACCTGGGCGAGGTGGCGGCAGATCTGCTCGGCGAACTGGTGACCGAGGGCGATGTGCTGGGCCTGGCCTGGGGCCGCTCCACCATTCATATGGCGGCTGCCCTGAACCGGCTGCCGCCGTGCACGGTGGTGCAGCTGACGGGCGTGTACGACGCCGGGACCGCCGAGCGCGGCTCGGTGGAGGCCGTGCGCCGTGCCGCGCAGGTCTCGGGCGGGGACGCGCACCCCATCTACGCGCCGATGCTGTTGCCGGACGCGGCGACCGCGGCGGCGCTGCGCAACCAGACCGGGATCGCCCGTGCCTTCGAGTACTTCGACAAGGTCACGGTCGCCTGTGTCTCCATCGGCTCCTGGGAGCCGGGCATCTCGACGGTGCACGACATGCTGAGCGACGAGGAGCGTGCCCACTACGCCTCCCTCGGGGTAGCCGCCGAGATGTCCGCACACCTCTTCGACGCCGAGGGCCGCCGGATCGGGCGGGACCTGGGGGAGCGGTGCATCACGGTCAAGGCCGACCAGCTGCGCCGCATCCCGGAGGTCGTCGCGATCGCGGGCGGTCAGCGCAAGGGGTCCGCGATCGACGCGGTGCTGCGGTCCGGGCTCGTCACCAGCCTGGTGACGGACACCTCGGCGGCGGACTACCTGATGGCGGCGGGACCGACGCCGAAGCCCGCCCTGAACCGGGCGGACCCCGACGGGGCCTGACGGGCCGCGTGGGACGGCCGTGGGAACATCTACGGCATGCTGCTGCGGTTCGTCCCCCGTGTGCTCGCGGGGCTCCTCGTCACGCTCGTCGTCCTACTGACGGGCTGCTCGCCCTCAGGTCCCTCCGGAGCCACCGGTGCCGGCTCCTCCGCCCCGTCATGGGCCCGGGGGATGGCCACGATCAGCCGGTCCGGGCTGCCGGCCGAGGCCCGGCAGACGCTGGACCTCATCGACCGGGGCGGCCCCTTCCCGTACCGGCAGGACAACACCGTGTTCGGCAATTTCGAGGGGCGGCTGCCCAAGGAGCCGCGTGGCTATTACCACGAGTACACGGTGCGCACCCCGGGGTCGCGCGATCGTGGTGCCAGGCGCATCGTCACCGGTCAGGGCGGGGAGTTCTACTACACCGATGATCACTACAACACGTTCCGGGCGGTACTGAGATGAGCGAAGAGCTGGCAGGCCGGGTCGTGGTCACCGTCGACCTCGACGGTGTCACGGACAAGGCGGGACTGATGGACCGCGTCGCGCACGCCCTTGCGCTGCCCGACTGGTTCGGACGGAACTGGGACGCGCTGGCGGACAGCCTCGGCGACGAGACCCTCTGGCCCGCCGGGGCCGTCGAGCGGGGGATGCTGGTCGTCGTACGTGGCTGGCAGACGTATGCGCAGGCCAGGCCGGAGGAGTGGAAGATCGCCGAGGAGGTCTTCGCCGGCTCGGCGGGCGACCGTCCGGCCCTGGACATCGCCCTCGCGCTTGGAGGTTCCTCCTAGGCGGCCGACGCCCCGCCTGGAGCTTTCGTCCGGGCATGGCACGGCCTGCGCCATGGGAGAATGAAGTACGTGCTCTTTCCCCCTGACGGACCTGTCCGGGGGCCGCCTCCGATCGACTGGGATGTGCAGCACGTGCGTTTCCTCAACGACATCCAGCCCGCGTACGACCTGACCTACGACGACGTCTTCATGGTGCCGAGCCGTTCCTCGGTCGGTTCCCGGCACGGTGTGGACCTCAGCTCCCCGGACGGCTCGGGTACGACCATCCCGCTCGTCGTCGCCAATATGACGGCCATCGCCGGGCGCCGTATGGCGGAGACCGTGGCCCGGCGCGGCGGTCTGGTCGTCATCCCGCAGGACATCCCCATCGATGTGGTGGCCGACGTCGTCTCCTGGGTCAAGAGCCGCCATCTGGTGCTGGACACCCCCATCGTGCTGGCCCCGCACCAGACCGTCGCCGACGCCCTGGCGCTGCTGCCGAAGCGCGCGCACAACGCCGGGGTGGTCGTCGACGAGGCGCACCGGCCTATCGGCGTGGTCACCGAGGCGGATCTGTCCGGGGTGGACCGCTTCACCCAGCTCGAAGTGGTCATGTCGAAGGACCTGCTGCTCCTCGACGCCGGCATCGAGCCCCGCGAGGCCTTCAACGCCCTCGACTCCGCCAACCGCCGCTATGCGCCCGCCGTCGGCGAGGACGGCCGGCTCGCCGGCATCCTCACCCGCAAGGGCGCCCTGCGCGCCACGCTCTACACCCCGGCCACCGACGCGGGCGGGAGGCTGCGCATCGCCGCCGCCGTCGGCATCAACGGCGATGTCGCGGGCAAGGCCAAGCAGCTGCTGGACGCGGGCGTCGACACCCTGGTCATCGACACCGCGCACGGCCATCAGGAGTCGATGATCGGCGCCCTCAGGACGGTACGGGCGCTGGACCCGCAGGTGCCGCTGGTGGCGGGCAATGTCGTCGCCGCCGAGGGAGTGCGCGATCTGATCGAGGCCGGCGCGGACATCGTCAAGGTGGGCGTGGGCCCCGGCGCCATGTGCACCACCCGGATGATGACCGGCGTCGGCCGGCCGCAGTTCTCGGCGGTCCTGGAGTGCGCGGCCGAGGCGAGGAAGTTCGGCAAGCACGTATGGGCCGACGGCGGTGTCCGTCATCCGCGCGATGTGGCGATGGCACTGGCCGCGGGCGCCTCCAATGTGATGATCGGCTCCTGGTTCGCGGGCACCTATGAGTCCCCGGGCGACCTCCAGCAGGACGCGAGCGGACGGCTCTACAAGGAGTCCTTCGGCATGGCGTCGGCGCGCGCGGTGCGCAACCGCACCTCGGAGGAGTCGGCGTACGACCGGGCACGCAAGGCCCTGTACGAGGAGGGCATCTCCACCTCCCGGATGTACCTGGACCCGGTCCGCCCGAGCGTCGAGGACCTGATCGACTCGATCATCGCGGGCGTCCGCTCCTCCTGCACCTACGCCGGTGCCGCCTCCCTCGAGGAGTTCGCCGAGCGGGCCGTGGTGGGCATCCAGAGCGCGGCCGGCTATGCGGAGGGCAAGCCGCTGCACGCCAGCTGGAGCTGAGCCGGCCCCGGGCGGCCTTCCGGGCGTCACCCGGGCGGTGTGCGGAGTCCCGATGGCCGTCGGGGGCGGCGTGTTCTACTTCCGGTAGGCGCCGCCCCCGGCCGTCCGCCGTGGAGCCGCGCCTTCCGCAGCCCTCGCACAGAAGTGAACCGCCCGCCTTGCTGAACGATCTCGACGAACGCATCGTCCACGCCCTCGCCGAGGACGCCCGCCGCTCCTATGCGGACATCGGGCACCTGGTCGGCCTGTCCGCGCCCGCGGTGAAGCGGCGCGTGGACCGGCTGCGCGCCTCCGGTGCCATCACCGGGTTCACCGTCCGGGTGGACCCGGCGGCGCTCGGCTGGGAGACCGAGGGGTTCGTCGAGATCTACTGCCGGCGCAACACCTCGCCGGAGATCATCCAGCGGGGTCTGGAGCGCTACCAGGAGGTCGTGTCCGCCTCCACCGTCACCGGCGAGGCGGACGCTATCGCCCAGGTCTTCGCCTCGGACATGCGGCACTTCGAGCGGGTGCTGGAACGGATCGCGGGCGAGCCCTTCGTGGAACGCACCAAGTCCGTACTGGTGCTCTCCCCGCTGCTCCGCCGCTTCTCCTCGGGCTCACCGACATAGGGTCCACCCGAGGCCGGAGGTCACCCGGCCGGCTTGCGGGCCAGGGCGTTGTTGCCGATGGCGTTGTGCACGCTGAAGTTCACCGCGTCCGACCGGTAGCGGTCGTCGGACCACTCCACCGGGCGCCCGTCGCGGGTGGTGGTGACACGGCGGACCCTCAGCAGCGGGCTGGTGCGCCGGACGCCGAGCAGTTCGGCGTCCCGGGCGCCTGCGGCCACCGCGTCGATGAGGTGCTCGCCGTGGGCGAACACCAGGCCCGTCTCGTCGAAGAGCCGCTGGGTCACGGAGGGGCAGCCCGGCTCGATGGACTCCACCGCCGGGGAGATCCAGTCCGCGTACACCGTCCGTTCCAGCAGGACCGGCTCGCCGTCCAGCCCCCGCACCCGCAGGACGTGCAGCACCGGGGCCCCCTCGGGCAGCTGGAGCAGGGCCGCGTCCTCCTTCGTCGCGGGCCGGCGCTCCTGGCTCACCACCTGCCCGGTCGCCTCGCGCCCCATCGCCCGCGCCCACTGCGCGAAGCTGCGCAGCTCCGCGAAGCTCTGGCTGCGCCGGCTGGCCAGGACGACCCTGCGGGCACCCTGCCGCGACCCGATGAGCCCCTCGGCGGTCAGGGCCGCGACGGCCTGGCGTACCGTCCCGCGTGAGACTCCGTAGTGAGCCGCGAGGTCCGTCTCCGGAGGCAGCAGCGACCCCACCGTGTACTCCTCGCGGTCGATCGCACGCCGCAGTGCGTCGGCGATCTCCTCGTGTCGCGCTGTCATGCTTCCCCTCTGACTCGGCCACTGTGCACAGCGCTGCCAGCCTAGACGAGGCTCCGGGCGTTCCGTACACCCCGGGATTGTGCAGGCAACAAGGGCTCAAGGTTTGAGCAGCGTTTACGCGAAGGACATCGACGCCGGGCGTACTGGAGTCGACTTGTTCAGACAAGTTCCCCGCCTCGCCCGAGCCTTCGTGCGTACTCCTGGAGAGACCGTGACCGTGTTCCAGCCGAGGACCGCTGTCCTCACCGGTGGCCTCGTCGTCGCCGCACTCGCCCTCAGCGCCTGTGGCGCGGCCCCCGACAAGGCGTCGACCGGCGCGGACGGCAAGAGCGCGGCCTCCGCGACCTCGGCCGCGGACTTCGGCGGCCTCGACGCCCTGGTGAAGGCCGCCAAGAAGGAGGGCACGCTGCATGCGATCGCCCTGCCCCGGGACTGGGCCAACTACGGCGCCCTGATCGACGGTTTCCAGAAGAAGTACGGCATCAAGGTCGAGGTCGAGAACCCGGACGGCTCCAGCCAGGACGAGATCAACGCGGTCACCTCCCGCAAGGGCCAGGACCGCGCCCCCGACGTCCTCGACCTGGGCACCTCCTTCGCGCTCAGCGCCGCTCAGCAGGGGCTGCTGGCGTCGTACGAGGTGACCGCCTACGACGACATCCCCGAGGGCCAGAAGGACGCCCAGGCGCGCTGGTACAACGACTACGGCGGCTATATCTCCATCGGCTGCGACGACAAGCGCGTCAAGACCTGCCCGACCTCCTTCAAGGACCTCCTCAAGCCGGAGTACAAGGGCCAGGTCGCGCTCAACGGCAACCCCACCAAGGCGGCCGCGGCCTTCGCCGGCGTGTACGCGGCGTCCCTGGCGAACGGCGGCTCCTTCGACGACATCCAGCCCGGTCTCGACTTCTTCGCCCGGCTGAAGAAGAACGGCAACTACACGCCCGTCGAGTCCACCCCGGCCACCGTCGAGAAGGGCGAGACCCCGATCACCATCGACTGGGACTACCTGAACGCCGGGTACGCCGACGAGTTCAAGTCCAAGGGCCTGGACTGGAAGGTCGTCGTGCCGGACGACGGCATGTTCTCCCAGTACTACTCGCAGGCCATCAACAAGGACGCCCCGCACCCGGCGGCCGCCCGCCTGTGGCAGGAGTACCTCTACGGTGCCGAGGGCCAGAACCTGTGGCTCCAGGGATACGCCCGCCCCGTCCTGATGCCCGCCATGGAGAAGGCCGGCACCCTCGACAAGGACGCGGCGGCCAAGCTGCCCGAGGTCTCCGGCACCCCCGCCTTCCCGTCCGAGGACCAGCAGAACAAGGCCAAGACGGTCGTCGCGCAGGGCTGGGGCAAGGCCGTCTCCGGATGACCGTCGCCCTCACCGAGGCCGAACCGGCGCCCGCCGCTGCACCACGTCAGCGGCGGCGCCGCGCCACCGGCCGGCTCGCCGTCCTCCCGCTGCTCGCCTTCACCGGCGTCGCCTTCGGGATCCCTGCCCTCGCCATGCTGAACGGCGCCCTCACCGTCAAGGACCCGGCCACCGGCGCCACCTCCTACAGCACCGCCAACCTCAGCGCCTCCCTGCACGGCGCCTATCTCACCGCCCTGATCGGCAGCGTCAAGCTCTCCGCCGTATCCGCGGTGCTCGCCGCCGCGCTGGGACTGCCGCTCGCCCAGACCGTGGTGACCTCCCGTTTCCGCGCGCTGCGCGAGGCCGTGCTCACCGCCGCCGGGGTTCTCGCGAACTTCGGCGGCGTCCCGCTGGCGTTCGCCTTCGTCGCCACGCTCGGCAACTCCGGGGTGCTCACCCGCCGCCTCGGCCTGGCCGACAAGGGCTGGAACCTCTACAGCTTCTGGGGCCTGGTGATCGTCTATCTGTACTTCCTGATCCCGCTGATGGTCCTCACCATCACCCCCGCCCTCGACGGACTGCGCACCCAGTGGCGGGAGGCCGCCCGGAACAACGGGGCCACCGCCTTCCAGTACTGGCGCCATGTCGCCCTGCCCGTGCTGCTGCCCTCCCTGCTCGGCGGACTGGTGCTGCTCTTCGGCAGCGCCTTCGCCGCCTACGCCACCGCCGCCGCGATGGTGGGCAGCGCCGTCCCGCTGGTCACCCTGCAGATCGCCGACGCCATCTCCGGGAACGTCCTGGTCGGCCAGGAGAACGTGGCGCTCGCCCTCAGCCTCGACATGGTCCTGGTCGCGGGCCTGGTCATGGCCGTGTATCTGCCCCTGCAACGACGGAGTGCGCGATGGCTCGCCTGAACCCGTGGCGCTGGGCCGTACTGGCCGGTGCCGGGCTGTACTTCCTCGTCCCGCTCGCCGCGTCCGTGGTCTTCACGGTGGACGTGCCCGGACAGGGCGTCACCTTCGACGCCTACACCGAGATCGTCTCCACCGACGGCTTCGGCTCCAGCCTGCTGCTGTCGCTGGAGCTGGCCGCCGCGACCATCGCCCTGGTGCTGCTGCTCACCGTGCCCGCCCTGGTCGCGCTGCGGCTCGGCGCGCCCCGGCTGCGGCCGCTGGTCGAGGTCGTGTGCGCGCTGCCGCTGGTCGTCCCGCCGATCGCCTTCGTCGCGGGGATCTCCACCGTCCTCAAATGGGGGCCCGAACACCTCTCGCGCACACCGCTGTTCCAGACGTTCGTGGCCGTCCAGAACCCGGACTTCCCGTTCGTGCTCGTCCTCGCGTACGTCGTGATGGCGCTGCCGTTCGTGCACCGGGCCCTGGACGCCGGGCTGCGCGCCGTCGACGTACGCACCCTGGTGGAGGCCGCGCGCAGCTGCGGGGCGAGCCGGCCCCAGGCCCTGCTGCGGGTGGTGCTGCCCAATCTCCGCGGTGCGCTGCTGAACGCCTCCTTCCTCACCCTGGCGCTGGTCCTCGGCGAGTTCACCGTCGCCCAGCTGCTCGGCTTCACCCCGTTCGCCGTGTGGATCTACAGCGTCGGAGGGTCCCAGGCCCAGCTGTCCGTCGCCGTCTCCGTGCTCAGCCTGCTCGTCACCTGGGCCCTGCTCCTCTCGCTCGCCGTCCTCGGCGGGCGCTCCCGTACCCCTGCCAGGGGATGAACCCCATGACGCTCGATGAGGCGGAACCCCATGACGCTCGATGAGGCCCAGATGCGCGACCAGGCAGCCGCCCCCGGCGAGGGCGTGCCGGGCGGTGCCGCCGCCACCGTCGAATTCCGCGGAGTGCGACGGGAGTTCGGCTCCGCCGTCGCCCTGGACGGACTTGATCTGACCGTGCGGCCCGGGGAACTCCTCGCCCTGCTCGGCCCGTCCGGCTGCGGCAAGACCACCGCGCTGCGGATGCTCGCCGGGTTCGAGCACCCCGACTCCGGCGAGGTGCTGGTCGACGGCGAGGACGTCACCCGGGTCCCGGCCCACCGCCGCGACGCCGGCATGGTCTTCCAGTCGTACAGCCTCTTCCCTCATCTCAGCGCCCTCGACAATGTGGCCTTCGGGCTGCGGATGCGCAAGGTGCGTACGGCACAGCGGCACGCCCGGGCCGCCGAGCTGCTCGACCTGGTGGGTCTGGGCGACAAGGGCGGCCGGTTCCCGCACCAGCTCTCCGGCGGACAGCAGCAGCGCGTGGCGCTGGCCCGCGCGCTGGCCCTGCGCCCGCGCGTCCTGCTGCTGGACGAGCCGCTCTCCGCGCTCGACGCCAAGGTGCGGCTCACCCTGCGTGAGGAGATCCGCCGCCTCCAGCGGGAGCTGGGCATCACCACCCTCTTCGTGACCCACGACCAGGAGGAGGCGCTCTCCATGGCGGACCGGGTCGCGGTGATGCGCGCCGGGAGGCTGGAGCAGTGTGCCGCCCCCGTCGAGCTGTACGGCCGCCCGGCCACCGCTTTCGTCGCCGAGTTCGTCGGCACCATGAGCCGGATCCCCGGGCGGCTCTCCTCCGGCGCCGTCGAGGTGCTCGGGCAGCGGCTGCCCGTCGACGGCACCGCCCCCGGGTCGACCGAGGTGGATGTGCTGGTGCGGCCCGAGGCGGTGCGGGTGGCCGCGGACGACCAGGGCGACGCCCGGGTGGTCGCCACCGCGTTCCTCGGCGCCACGGTCCGGCTGACCGTGCGCCTGGCCGACGCCACCGAGGTGAAGGCCGACCTGCCGGCGCACGAGGCCGCCGCGCTGGGCGCCGGTGCCACGGTGGCGGTGACCCTGCCCGAACGGCCGGTGCTGGTCGCCGCACGCGCCCGCTGAACGTTCCGTTCTCCGCTCCCCCCACGAGACCCCCAAGAAAGAGTGAACCGTGACTCAACTGCCCCTCCAGGCCGTCCTGTTCGACATGGACGGCACCCTGGTCGACACCGAGCGACTGTGGTGGGAGGCGGTGGAGCGGGTCGCGGCGGAGCGGGGCCGGCCGCTGGGGGAGACGGACCATCCGGAGGTGCTCGGCCGTCCCGTCGAGCACACCGCCGACTGGCTGGCCGGCCGCACCGGAGCCCCGGCCGGGGAGCTGGCCGCCGCGCTGCACCGCGAGTTCGCGGACCGGGTGCGCGGCGGCATCGTGCCCCGCCCGGGCGCGCTCGCCCTGCTCGACGCCCTCGCCCGCGAGCGGATCCCCATCGCCCTGGTGACCGCCTCCCCGCGGGCCGTCGCGGACACGGTCCTGGAAGCCCTCGGCGCCGGGCGGTTCGCGGTCTCCGTCACCGCCGACGACACCGCGCACACCAAGCCGGCGCCCGACCCCTATCTCGCCGCCTGCCGTGCGCTCGGCGTCGACTCGGCCGGCTGTGTGGCCGTCGAGGACACCCCGACCGGAGTCACCTCCGCGGAGGCGGCGGGCTGTGCCGTCCTCGCCGTGCCGTCGCTGGTCACGATCGGGGCGGCGCCCGGCCGGACCGTGCTGGGCAGCCTGGAGGAGGCCACCCCGGAGCTGCTGCGGTCCCTGCCGCCGCACCGGCTGCGCGTGATGAGCTGGAACCTCTGGCTCGGCGGGAGCAAGGTCGACGACCACCGGGCCAAGCAGCTCAAGACCGTGCTGGAGACCGGCGTCGATGTGGTGGCGCTCCAGGAGACGGGCGGCACCGCGGCCGAGGAACTGGCCGAGGCGCTCGGCTGGCACCACCACCGGGCGGGCGAGAACCTCGGCGTCATCAGCCGGTACCCGATCACGGCCCGCTTCGGCGACCCGGAGGTGGGCTTCTACGGGGCGGCGGGCGTGCGTCTGCGCATCGGCCCCGGGCGCGAGATCGACGTCTGGACGGCCCATCTCCACTACACGCCCTACGGACCCTATGAGGCGGCCTTCGACGGGCTGGGCGCGGCGGAGCTGATCGCCCATGAGGGGGTGCGGCTGGCACAGATGCGGGACACCCTGCGGCGTATCGGGGAGTCGGCGGAGGAGGGCGTCCCGCTGGTGCTCGCCGGTGATTTCAACTGCCCCTCGCACCTGGACCGGACGGAGATCGACTGGCCGGTGACGAGGGCGGCCGAGGAGGCGGGGCTGCGGGACTCCTTCCGTGAGGCGCACCCGGATCCGGCCGCCCACCCCGGCCACACCTGGTCGCCGATCCACCCCGTGCACGAGGACGGCAGCGGGCGCCCCGAGCCGCAGGACCGGATCGACTACGTCCTGCACCGGGGCCTCGTGGTGCTCGACTCACGGACGCATGTCAGCGGCACCCCGCGCCCCTGGCCCGATGTCTTCGGCAACGACTGGCCCTCGGACCACGCGGCCGTGATCACCACCTTCGCGGTGCACCGGAGGGGCTGACCCGTACGAGGTGCCGGTGCCGGCCTGCCCGGGCCGGCACCGCCCCTGACCTGCGCGTCCCCGGTACGGAAGGCCGGAACCGGGGACGCGCAACGAATCGCCGTCCGGGCCCCGGCGGACGCAATGATCCGCTCACCCGTGCGCAACGGCTGCTCCTTGTCCGGTGAGGGTGCCGACCATACGGTCTAACTGGCCCCCGACCCCCCTTTCGTACCGGTGGAGAACCCGTATGCGCACCGCCCTGCTCCAGAGCTCCGGACACCCCGGCTCGGTCGTCGAGAACCTGAAGGTCCTCGACGAGGCCGCGGGACGTGCCGCAGCCGCGGGTGCCGGGCTGCTGGCCGCTCCGGAGATGTTCCTCACCGGGTACGCGATCGGCGCCGACATCGGCCGGCTCGCCCAGCCGGTCGACGGTGGCTGGGCGGACGAGGTCGCCGCGATCTCCTCCCGGCACGGCCTTGCGATCGTCTACGGCTACCCCGAGCGGGCGGGCGAGCGGGTCTTCAACTCCGCGCAGCTCGTCGCCGCCGACGGCGCCCGCCTCGCGAACCACCGCAAGACCCATCTGTTCGGCGGTTTCGAGCGCGAGCACTTCACCCCGGGCGACCAGCCGGTCGTCCAGGCCGAGCTGAACGGACTGAGGGTCGGCCTGCTGATCTGCTACGAGGTCGAGTTCCCGGAGAACGTCCGCGCCCATGCCCTGGCCGGCACCGATCTGCTCGTGGTGCCCACGGCTCTGATGCACCCGTTCCAGTTCGTCGCCGAGTCCCTGCTGCCGACGCGGGCCTTCGAGAGCCAGATGTATGTCGCCTATGCCAACCGGGTCGGCTCCGAAGGGGAGTTCGAGTTCGTGGGGCTCTCCACCCTGGCCGGGCCCGACGGCATCGCCCGGACCCGTGCCGGCCGTGGCGAGCAACTCGTCGTCGCCGACGCCGACCCGGACTTCCTCGCCGCCTCCCGCGCGGCGAACCCGTATCTCGCCGACCGCCGTCCCGGTCTGTACGGATCGCTCGTCTGACACCACCATCCCCCCCGTTCTCCGTTCTCCGTTCTTCTTCCCGCGCAAGGAGTCCGCGTCCCATGACGTCCACGGTGCCCAATGCCGTCCAGCACGCCGACGAGCAGCAGCCGCCGATCACCATGTTCGGGCCGGACTTCCCGTACGCGTACGACGACTTCCTGGCCCATCCGGCGGGCCTCGGCCAGATACCGGCGACCGAGCACGGCACCGAGGTGGCGATCATCGGCGGCGGCCTGTCCGGCGTCGTCGCGGCCTACGAGCTGATGAAGATGGGCCTGAGGCCCGTCGTCTACGAGGCCGACCGGATCGGCGGGCGGCTGCGCACCGTGGGCTTCGAGGGCTGCGACCCCTCCCTGACCGCAGAGATGGGCGCCATGCGCTTCCCGCCCTCCTCCACGGCCCTCCAGCACTACATCGACCTGGTGGGCCTCGAGACCCGGCCCTTCCCCAACCCGCTGGCCGAGACGACCCCGTCGACCGTCGTCGACCTCAAGGGCGAGAGCCACTACGCCCGGACGCTCGACGATCTGCCGCAGGTCTACCGCGATGTGGCGGACGCCTGGAACGCCTGTCTGGAGGAGGGCGCCGACTTCTCCGAGATGAACCGCGCCCTGCGCGAGCGCGATGTGCCGCGCATCCGCGAGATCTGGTCGAAGCTCGTCGAGAAGCTCGACAACCAGACCTTCTACGGCTTCCTCTGCGACTCCGAGGCCTTCTCGTCCTTCCGGCACCGCGAGATCTTCGGCCAGGTCGGATTCGGCACCGGCGGCTGGGACACCGACTTCCCCAACTCCATCCTGGAGATCCTGCGCGTCGTCTACACCGAGGCCGACGACCACCACCGCGGCATCGTCGGAGGCTCCCAGCAGCTTCCGCTGCGCCTGTGGGAGCGGGAGCCGCAGAAGATCCTGCACTGGCCCCACGGGACGTCGCTGAAGTCCCTGCACACGAACGGCGAACCCCGCCCCGCGGTGACCCGGCTGCACCGCACCGCCGGCAACCGGATCACCGTCACCGACGCGGACGGCGCCATCCGCACCTATCGTGCGGCGATCTTCACCGCGCAGTCCTGGATGCTGCTCTCCAAGATCGCCTGCGACGACGAGCTGTTCCCGATCGACCACTGGACGGCGATCGAGCGCACCCACTACATGGAGTCCAGCAAGCTCTTCGTGCCGGTGGACCGGCCGTTCTGGCGGGACGAGGCCGTCGACGACGAGGGCCGCCCGACCGGACGGGACGTCATGTCGATGACCCTCACCGACCGGATGACCCGCGGCACCTATCTGCTGGACGACGGCCCGGACCGGCCCGCCGTCATCTGTCTGTCGTACACCTGGTGCGACGACAGCCTGAAGTGGCTGCCGCTGTCCGCGGAGGAGCGGATGGAGGTCATGCTGAAGTCGCTCGGCGAGATCTATCCGAAGGTCGACATCAGAAAGCACATCATCGGCAGCCCGGTCACGGTCTCCTGGGAGAACGAGCCCTACTTCATGGGCGCGTTCAAGGCGAACCTGCCCGGCCACTACCGCTACCAGCGCCGCCTGTTCACCCACTTCATGCAGGACCGGCTGCCCGCCGACAAGCGGGGCGTCTTCCTCGCCGGCGACGACATCTCCTGGACGGCCGGCTGGGCCGAGGGCGCCGTGCAGACCGCGCTCAACGCGGTGTGGGGCGTGATGCGTCACCTCGGCGGCGCGACCGACCCGACCAACCCCGGCCCCGGTGACCTCTACGACGAGATCGCCCCGGTCGAGCTGCCGGAGGACTGACCCGGGGGCCGCCCCGCCCGCGCCCCGGGGCTCAGACGCCCGCCGCCCGCGCCGCCGTGTACAGCTCCTCGGCCACGGCCTTCAGCTCCTCGGCGTCCCTGGTCGAGCTCTGCAGATCGACGAGGATCTCCTCGAGGCCGACCTCGGCGTGGGCCGCCAGGTCCTGCACGATCTGGTCGACGCTCCCCCGGAAGGGGGCGCGGTCCGGACCGTCGTACGGCTTCGCCGAGTACCGGGCGTTGGCCCGCAGCACGGTCTGGAGGGGGAGGGCGCGGCCCCGCTCGGCGGCCAGCTCCCGGAGCTCGCGCCACTGCGCGGCCAGTGTCTCGGCGCCCATGGCCACCGGCATCCAGCCGTCGGCCTTGTCGACGAGCCGCCGCCGGGCCGCCTTGCTGGTCGCGGCCAGCAGAACGGGGATCGGCCGGGCGGGCTTCGGGCTCACCACCGCCGGGGAGATCCTGGTGAGCCCGCCCTCGTAGGAGACCGGATCCGGGCCCCAGACCGCACGGCAGACGTCGATCACTTCGTCCAGGACCCGGCCGCGCTCCTCGAACGGACGCACGGCGGCGGCCGCGTACTCGTCCAGGGACCAGCCCGTGCCGAGGCCCGCGACGACCCGGCCGCCGGCGGCCGCGTCCAGCGAGGCGAGCGCCTTGGCGAGCTGGAAGGGCACATGCAGCGGGGCCACCAGCACACTGGTGCCGAGCCGGGCGCGTTCGGTGGCCGCGGCGGCCAGGGTGAGGGTCACCAGCGGGTCGGCCACACCGCGGTACCCCTCCGGCCAGGGGACCCCCTCGATGCCGTACAGACCCTGGGTGCTCGCCACGGGGAACAGGGCCCGCTCGTACACCCACAGACTCTCGTAGCCCATCGCCTCGGCGGCGCGGGCGACATCGGGGACGTCGCGCCCGAGGGAGTACTGCTTGTTCTGGGGGAGGCCGAGTCCGAGCCGGGTCGCCATGCCTGTCGCTCCTTCGCCTGGAGGTGCCGTCCGTGCAACGTACAACGATCAACCGGAAGTTGCCCCCGCGACAGGCGAAGAAGGCCGGATCGGTACGGCAACGGCGGGAGCGGGGGCCGGCCCGCGGACCCGCCCCATGTCCGGCCGCTAGCGGCGCACCGTCTCCCGGGCCGTCCCGGTGTCGCCCTCCCCGGCCGCCCGTGCGGTGGCGTCGCCGTCGCCCTCCTCGCCGTACGAGGAGGTGCCGGAGTCCAGCAGCGGCTCCTGCCGCTTGAGGTGCGCGGGGGCCATCGCCCGCAGGGCGTGATAGCCGGTGATGACGACCAGCGTGCCCAGCGCGATGCCGCTCAGCGAGAAGGTGTCGGTGAACTTCAGGGTGACATTGCCGACGCCGATGATGATGCCCGCGGCGGCCGGCACCAGGTTCAGCGGATTGCGCAGGTCCACCTTGGAGTTGGTCCAGATCTGCGCGCCGAGCAGGCCGATCATGCCGTAGAGGATGACGGTGATGCCGCCGAGCACCCCGCCGGGGATCGCGGCCACGACCGCGCCGAACTTGGGGCAGACACCGAAGAGCAGGGCGAAGCCGGCCGCCGCCCAGTAGGCCGCGGTCGAGTAGACGCGGGTGGCCGCCATCACGCCGATGTTCTCGGAGTACGTGGTGTTGGGCGGGCCGCCGACCGCGGTCGAGAGCACCGAGGCGACACCGTCGGCGGATATCGCGGTGCCCAGCTTGTCGTCGAGCGGGTCGCCGGTCATCTCGCCGACCGCCTTGACGTGCCCGGCGTTCTCCGCGACGAGCGCGATCACCACGGGCAGGGCGACCAGCACCGCGGACCACTGGAAGGAGGGCCCGTGGAAGTGGGGCAGGCCGATCCAGTCCGCCTTGCCGACGCCCGAGAGATCCAGACGCCAGTGGTCGGTGAGCCGTCCGCTCGCGTCCACCGAGTGGATCTTTCCGAAGATCCGGTCGGACAACCAGGAGATCCCGTAGCCGAAGACCAGCCCCAGGAAGATCGCGATCCGGGACCAGAAGCCGCGCAGACAGACCACGGCCAGCCCGGTGAACAGCATCACCAGCAGGGCGGTCCACTGGTCCTGCGGCCAGTACGTCGACGCGGTCACGGGCGCCAGATTGAAGCCGATCAGCATGACCACCGCACCGGTCACCACGGGAGGCATCGAGGCGTGGATGATCCGCGCCCCGAACCGCTGGACCGCGAGCCCCACCAGGAAGAGCACGGCACCCACGACCAGCACCGCGCCGGTCACGGTCGCGCTGGTGCCGCCCTGCGCCCTGATCACCGCGGCGACGCCCACGAAGGACAGCGAACAGCCGAGGTAGCTGGGCACCCGGCCGCGGGTCGCAAGGAGGAAGATCACGGTCGCGACACCCGACATCATGATCGCGAGGTTGGGGTCGAGCCCCATCAGCACGGGCGCCACGAAGCTGGCCCCGAACATCGCGACGACATGCTGGGCGCCGAGCCCGGCCGTGCGGGGCCACGAGAGCCGTTCGTCGGGGCGGACGACCGCTCCCGGGGCGGGGGTGCGCCCGTCTCCGTGCAGCTTCCAGCGCACGCCGAGGTCCATGGTGAGGTGTCGCTTTCTCTCTATGGGAAGAAACTGTCCCGGACCATTGTCACGTGCACCGGACGGCTCACGTTCACAAGTTCGTCTTGTGAACCAGGTTCACATGAGTGCGACGGGGTCCCGGTCCGTGGTCAGGGCCGCGGGTCGGGAACAGGGGCGCTCGGCGGGCCCGTCCTGGTGCGGTTCCGGTCCCCCGCGCGCAGCACCCCGGCGAACCCGGCCAGCCCGCAGGCCAGCACCGTGACCAGGCCGAACGACACCGTCAGGCTGGTCGCCTGGGCCAGGGTGCCGATCGCGCTCGGCGCCACAAGACCCGAGGTGTAGGTGATGGTCGCCACACCAGCGATGGCCTGGCTCGGGTTGGGGCCGCTGCGGCCCGCCGCCGCGAAGCACAGCGGTACGACCACCGCGATGCCGAGGCCCATCAGCGCGAACCCGCCCATCGCCACCGCAGGGGTGTCCGCGAGGACGATCAGCAGCCCGCCGAGCGCGGCCAGCACACCGCTCGCCCGGACCGTGCGCACGGCCCCGTACCGGTCCACCACCCGGTCGCCCGCGATCCGGGCGACCGCCATGGTGAGGGTGAAGGCCGTGGTGCACGCCGCGGCCAGGCCCGCCGAACTCGCCAGCCGGTCCCGCAGATAGACCGCCGACCAGTCCAGGCTCGCGCCCTCCGCGAACACCGCGCAGAACCCGATCGCGCCGATCAGCAGCGCCGACTTGGGCGGCAGCGCGAACCGGGGCGGCGGCTCCTCGTCCTGGGCGGGCTGCATGTCGAGGACCCAGGTGCAGGCGACGGCGCCCAGCAGGGTCAGGACCCCGGCGGCCAGGGCGTGGTGCAGCCGGGCGTCCGCGCCCAGATGGGCCGCGAGGGTGCCCGCCGCCGAGCCGACCAGGGCGCCGGTGCTCCACAGCCCGTGCAGTCCGGACATGATCGACTTGTTCAGCCGGTTCTCGACCTCCACGCCCAGCGCGTTCATCGCCACGTCCGACATGCCGGCCGAGGCGCCGTAGACGAACAGGGCCAGGCAGAGCGCCGGCAGACCGGGGGCGAGGGACGGCAGGATCAGGGACAGCGTCCACAGGGCGAGCAGGACCCGCAGCGCCGTGCGGGAGCCCAGGCGGTGGCTGATCCGTCCCGCGAGCGGCATCGCCAGGGACGCACCGAGCGCGGGGAAGGCCAGAGCGATGCCCAACTGGCCCGCGCTGATCCCCGCATGCTCCTGGATCCACGGCACCCGGGTCGCGAAGGAGCCGGTCACCGCGCCGTGCACGGCGAACACCGCGGCCACGGCGAACCGGGCGCGCCTCACCTCGTGCGACGGGGAGATCCCCTCGGTCATGGCGTCCATTCCTCCGCTTGCCCCCGCTGTGTCCGGTCTGTTGCGTGGCGTAAACTATCAGGAACCCTGCCTGATAGATAGTGCGCAAAGCCGCCGCCGGTGGGGCCCCGCCGATCTGGAAGGATCCCGGCATGGCTGCGTCCCCGAGTACCGCCCGGGCCATCAACGACCGCCTTGCCCTGCGGCTGTTGCAGCAGGAAGGCCCTCTGACGGCCGGGCAGCTGAAGCAACTCACCGGACTGTCCCGGCCCACGGTCGCCGATCTGGTGGAACGGCTCACCGAGGCCGGGCTCGTCACGGTGGTGGGGGAGTCCCGGGCCCAGCGCCGCGGCCCGAACGCGCGCCTGTACGGGATCGTCGCCCGCCTCGCCCATCTCGCGGCCCTCGATGTGCGCACCGAGGGCGTCTCCGTCCTGGTGTCGGATCTGCTAGGCGGGGTGCTCGCCGAGGCCTCGGTGCCCATCGGCGGCGAGACGGGCACGGGCCCCGCGGTGGAGCAGTCGGTGGCACTGGTGGAGCGCGCCGTCAAGGAGGCCGGTGCCGCCTCGCTGCACACGGTCGGGATCGGGGCGCCCGGGCTCATTGACCCCGTCACCGGTGAACTCCGCGACTCCCAGGGGCTGCCCGAGTGGCACCGCCGGCTGGTCGCCGCGCTCCAGGAGCGGCTGCCCGCGCATGTGATCGTGGAGAACGAGACCAATCTCGCCGCCCTGGTCGAGCAGCGCGAGGGCGTCGCCCGCGACCGGGACACCTTTGTGCTGCTGTGGCTGGGCCATGGCGCCGGTGCCGCCGTGGTGCTGGACGGCGCGCTGCGACGCGGTGCCTCGGGCGGCACCGGTGAGATCGGCTTTCTGCCGGTCCCGGGTACCTCCGGCCTTCCGTCGGCCACGGACTGCGAGGGCGGCTTCCACTCCCTGGCGAGTTCGGCGGCCGTCACGGAACTGGCCGCGCGATGCGGGCTCTCGGCCGAGGCCGAGGGCGACGAGCCGACGGCGGCGGCCGTGGTGCGGCTGGCCGTGGCGCGGGTCACCGGGGACGACGGGACGGGCGCGGGAAAGGGGCCGGGGAGGGACGACGCCGAGCGGTTCCTCGACACCCTCGCCGAGCGGCTCGCCGTGGGCGCCGCCTCCGTGGCCGCCATTCTCGACCCCGGGTGCGTGGTGCTCGGCGGTGAGATCGGGCAGGCCGGCGGGGAGGTGCTCGCCGGCCGGGTCGGCCGGCGGCTGGCGCGGATGACACCGCTGGCCACCGAGGTACGGGCCACCGCCCTGGGCGGGGGCGCCGTACTGCGCGGTGCGCTGCTGATCGCGCGGGACGGCGCCCAGGACGAGCTGTTCGCCCCTCGATAGCCGGCCGGGCGGACGGTCGCGGGGAAAGAAGGCCCGGCGGCGGGGCAAGGGCCTTCGTCACCGCCGCCGGGCCGATCATGGACGGCGCACTGCGCCGGGACCGCCGACCCTAAAAGGACTAGACCAGACCCGTCAACAGTTGTGGATCATCACAACTTCCCTGCGCAGAAAGGGTGTTGGCTCCGTCGTCACCGAGTGAAGGTTCTGTGCGCACAACCCGCGGAAGTCCATCATGTGGGCCTGTGAGGGACCGCACAGCGAATCCCCCGCATGGGTGCCGAGCGGGCGTGGCACACTGTGCCTGTACCAGAAGCAGCGCACTCCGGGGTCGGTGAAAGTCCGAACCGGCGGTTACAGTCCGCGACCCGGTCGCTTCCAGCGGCCGGTTGACCAGGTGAAATTCCTGGACCGACGGTTAAAGTCCGGATGGGAGGCAGTGCGCGGCGGGCGAGCATGCGTGCGCGCCGCCGTAACGGCTCGTCCTCAGGGACGGCCGGTGTCCGGCGTCGCCCCGCTGTCGTCGCCCGTGTTCTCTGTCGTCATGACAGGCCCCGGAGTCCGTGCCCTATGAGGCAGGAGGACCCGGGAAAGTGTTCACCGGAATCGTCGAAGAGCTGGGTGAGGTCACCGCCGTCGAGAACCTCGGCGACGCCTCCCGCTTCCGGCTCCGTGGACCCGTCGTCACCGAGGGCGCCGGACACGGGGACTCCATCGCCGTCAACGGCGTCTGTCTCACGGTCGTGGAGCACGAGGGCGACGAATTCACCGCCGACGTCATGGCGGAGACCCTCAAGCGCTCCAGCCTCGGTGCCCTCACGGTCGGCTCCCGGGTCAACCTCGAACGCCCCACCGCGGTCGGCGCGCGCCTCGGCGGGCACATCGTGCAGGGCCATGTCGACGGCACCGGCACCGTACTGGAGCGCGAGCCCTCCGAGCACTGGGAGCTGGTCACCCTCTCGCTCCCCGCGGAGCTGAGCCGCTATGTGGTCGAGAAGGGTTCCATCACCGTCGACGGCATCAGCCTCACCGTGGTCGAGGCCGGCTCCGACCGCTTCACCGTCAGCCTCATCCCGACGACCCTCGCGCTGACCACCCTGGGCATCAAGCAGCCCGGCGACCCGGTCAACCTCGAGGTCGACGTCATCGCCAAGTACGTCGAGCGTCTGCTGGCCGGTCAGGGGGGCACCCGGTGAACTGGCTCAACTCCGATGCCTTCACCCTGCTGGACCAGGACATCAAGTGGTCGGACATGACCGGCAACGTGATCGGACTGCTCGGCCTCGCCCTCGGCTGGCGGCGTTCGCTATGGAGCTGGCCGGTGCAGTTCCTGTCCGGCGTCATCCTCTTCGCGGCCTTCGCCACGGCCCATCTCTCCGGCAGCGCCGGCAAACAGGTCGTCGTCATGGTCGTCGCCGTCTACGGCTATCGGCAGTGGCACCGCGGCAAGCAGCAGGGCGAGGACGGTCATATCGCCGTACGGTTCGCCACCTGGGGCGAGCGCGCGGCCCTGCTGGGCGCCGCGGCCGTGGGCACCCTCGCGGTGGCGGGCCTGTTCACCGCCTATCCGAAGCTGTCCTGGGACCCCTGGCCGGACGCGTACATCTTCGTCGGCACCGTCGTCGCCATGTACGCCCAGGCCCGCGGCATGGTCGAGTTCTGGTTCGCCTGGCTGCTGGTCGACGTCGTGGGCGTCCCGCTCAACTTCGCCAACGGCTTCGCCTTCTCCGGCTTCGTCTACATCGTCTACGGCGCGCTCGTCCTGTGGGGCATGCGCGACTGGTGGCTGCGCTCCCGCCGGAGCACGCGGCCCGTCCTGGAAGGAGCGCCGGCATGACCGCCAGCCCGTCGCCCAGCACCGCCCCCACCGAAACACTCCCCGTGCCGGGCGGGCCCCGTCGCGACGTCCCCCCGTCGCCCGTCCTCCCCGGTGTGGACCGTGTCGAGGAGTTCGCGCTCGACCCGGTCGAGCGGGCCGTCGCCGACATCGCGGCCGGCCGGCCCGTCGTGGTCGTCGACGACGAGGACCGGGAGAACGAGGGCGACCTCGTGATCGCCGCCGAGAAGGCCACCCCCGAGATCGTCGCCTTCATGATGAGTGAGTGCCGCGGGCTGATCTGCGCCCCCATGGAGGGCGGCGAACTCGACCGGCTCCGGCTCCCGCAGATGGTCGAGAACAACACCGAGTCGATGCGCACCGCGTTCACCGTGTCCGTGGACGCGAGCGGCGCCCACGGTGTGACCACCGGCATCTCCGCCGCCGACCGCGCCACCACCCTGCGGCTGCTCGCCGGGGGAGAGGCGGGCCCCGGTGACTTCGTCCGCCCCGGCCATGTCTTCCCGCTGCGGGCCAGGACCGGCGGAGTGCTGGTGCGCAACGGCCACACCGAGGCCGCCGTCGACCTGGCCCGGCTCGCCGGACTGCGCCCGGCCGGCGCCATCGTGGAGATCGCCGGCGAGGACGGCCGTATGCTGCGGCTTCCGGAGCTCGTCCCGTTCGCCCGCAAGCACGGTCTGACCATCATCTCGATCGAGGATCTGATCGCTTATCGGCGCTTCCTGGAGGCCTCGATCCCCTCCCCGCTGTCGGCCTCGACCGGTCGGGCCGGTCTCCGGGACCCGCAGGAGCAGGAGGCGCCCGTGTCCGAACCCACCGTTCACCGTGAGGCGGAGGTCTCTCTGCCCACCGCCTTCGGCGCGTTCACGGCGTACGGCTACCGCTCCACCGTCGACGGGGTCGAGCATGTCGCCCTGGTGCACGGCGAGATCGGCGACGGCGAGGACGTCCTGGTGCGCGTCCACTCCGAGTGCCTCACCGGCGATGTCTTCCGTTCCCTGCGCTGCGACTGCGGCCCCCAGCTGGAGGCGTCCCTGGAGCGCGTCCAGGCGGAGGGCAGGGGAGTGGTGGTGTATCTGCGCGGCCACGAGGGACGCGGCATCGGACTGATGTCCAAGCTGCGTGCGTACGAACTGCAGGAGCGCGGACGCGACACCCTGGACGCCAACCTGGAGCTGGGCCTGCCCGCCGACGCCCGGGACTACGCCGCGGGCGCCAGGATCCTGGCGGACCTCGGGGTGCGCAGCCTGCGGCTGATGACCAACAACCCCGACAAGACCGAGGCTCTGCTCCGGCACGGCTTGAAGGTCACGGCACGGGAGCCGATGCCCGTGCAGGCGGGCGAGCACAACCTTCCCTATCTGCGCACCAAGCGCGACCGGATGGGACACGACCTGCCCTGGCTCGACACGCCCGCCGTGTCCGCCTGCGGCAACCAGTAAGAGAACACCGAGGAGAGACGTGAGCGGCAAGGGTGCACCGGAGCTGTCGGTACGCAATGTGAGCGATCTGCGGGTCGCCGTCATCGCGGCCCAGTGGCACGAGAAGGTGATGGACGGTCTGGTGGAGGGAGCCCTGCGCGCCCTCGGGGAACTGGGTATCGACGAGCCGACCCTGCTGAGGGTCCCCGGCAGCTTCGAGCTGCCGGTCGCCGCCAAGGTCCTGGCGAGCCGCGGCTATGACGCGATCGTCGCCCTCGGCGTCGTCATCCGGGGCGGCACACCGCACTTCGACTATGTGTGCCAGGGAGTCACCCAGGGCCTGACCCAGGTCTCCGTGGAGACCGGCGTCCCCGTCGGATTCGGGGTGCTCACCTGCGACACCGAGGAGCAGGCCCTGGACCGCGCCGGCATCGAGGGATCCACCGAGGACAAGGGGCACGAGGCCGTGACGGCCGCGGTGGCCACCGCGGCCACACTGCGCTCGGTGTCCGAGCCCTGGCACTGAGGCACCGACCGGAGCGCGTAGGGTAAGCAACACCATGTCCAAGAAGACGTTCGAGGAGCTGTTCACCGAGCTCCAGAAGAAGGCCGCCCAGGGCGACCCGGCCACCTCCCGCACCGCCGAACTGGTCGGCAAGGGCGTCCATGCCATCGGCAAGAAGGTCGTCGAGGAGGCCGCGGAGGTCTGGATGGCCGCCGAGTACGAGGGCAAGGACGCGGCCGCCGAGGAGATCTCCCAGCTGCTGTACCACGTCCAGGTGATGATGGTGGCGCGCGGGATCTCCCTGGACGACGTCTACGCGCACCTCTGAGCCGTATATCGCACACCCGTACCACCGACGAACGAAGGAAGCCGACCTCATGCTGCGCATCGCCGTCCCCAACAAGGGTTCCCTGTCCGGCCCTGCGGCGGACATGCTGCATGAGGCCGGCTACCGGCAGCGCAGAGAGTCCAAGGAACTCCGGACCGTCGACCCGGTGAACGAGGTGGAGTTCTTCTACCTCCGCCCCCGCGACATCGCGATCTATGTCTCCTCCGGCCGCCTCGACATCGGCATCACCGGCCGGGACCTGCTCATCGACTCGGGCGCCAACGCCGAGGAGATCCTGCCGCTCGGCTTCGCCCGCTCCACGTTCCGCTTCGCCGGCAAGCCCGGCACCGTCGGCTCCCTCGAGGACCTCGCGGGCAGGACGGTCGCCACCTCCTACGAGGGCATCGTCGCCAAGCACCTCGCGGACAGCGGCGTCGACGCCTCCGTCGTCCACCTCGACGGTGCCGTCGAGACCGCCATCGAGCTGGGGGTCGCCGAGGTCATCGCGGATGTCGTCGAGACCGGCACCTCGCTGCGCAACGCCGGACTCGAGGTCTTCGGCGAGCCGATCATGAAGTCCGAGGCGATCGTGGTCCGCCGCACCGGCGCCGACGTCGAGGAACCCAAGGTCCAGCAGTTCCTGCGCCGCCTCCAGGGCGTCCTGGTGGCCCGGACCTACGTGATGATGGACTACGACTGCCGGGTCGAGCAGCTCGAGAGGGCCGTCGCGCTCACCCCCGGCCTGGAGTCCCCGACGGTCTCCCCGCTGCACAACGAGGGCTGGGTCGCCGTCCGCGCCATGGTCCCGGCCGACCAGGCCCAGCGGATCATGGACGACCTCTACGACATCGGGGCCCGGGCCATCCTGACCACGGCCATCCACGCCTGCCGCCTCTGAGGAACCGTACGCCGATGCCGGACCTGCCCACCCTTCCCGTCACCTTCCGGCCGGGCCGCACCCGAGTGGTGCTGCTGAGCGCCGGAGCCGCGATCTTCGTGGTGATAACCGCCGTCGCGGTGCTGCTGGAGCAGCTCAGCAGCGGAGAACGGCTCAGTTTCGTCCTCACCGGGGCGCTCCTGTGCGGAGTGCTGCTGCTGCTCGCCCGGCCCAAGGTGGTCGCCGACGAGACCGGGGTCACCGTCGTCAACATCGCCAGCCGGCGCCGGCTGGACTGGGCGGAGATCCTCCGGGTCAATCTGCGTCCGGGTGACCCCTGGGTGTTCCTCGACCTCAGCGACGGCACCAGCCTGCCCGCCCTCGGCATCCAGCCGGGCATCGCCAAACAGCGGGCGATCGAGGACGCACGGACCCTGAGGGCACTCACCGAAATCCGCTCCACGGCCGATCCGGAGCGGCATCAGGACTGAATCGGGGCCGCCGCCCCTGCCGCACAGGCCGATGTCTTGATTAATCTGGTGGAAGAGGCGCTTACACGGCGCCTCCGCCCCTGATGTCTCCGCCCGGTGCCCAGGGGCTCCTGCTAACCGAGGAGTGACTCCCTCCGGCGATGGACGGATCGTCCTGTAGTACCTGCGCCGCCCCCTGCCGACATAGCGCGGGCTCTGCCCGTGTTCACGCGGAGGCGGCCTCATGACCACCCCCCTGCTGCTCCTGGGAGCGGCGTTCCTGCTCATCCTGGCCAACGGCTTCTTCGTCGCGGCCGAATTCGGACTGGTGACGGTCGAGCGGCCCGACGCGGAGAAGGCCGCCGAGGCGGGCGACCGACGGGCCGGTACGGTCGTCGAGTCGCTCAAGGAGCTGTCCTTCCAGCTCTCCGGCACCCAGCTCGGCATCACCATCACCTCGCTGGTCGTCGGCATGCTCGCCGAACCGGCACTGGCCGAGCTGCTGCACGGCCCGTTCGCCGCGACCGGCATCCCCGCGGGCGCCGTCCGGGGCGTCGCCGTGGTCGTCGGCATGCTGTTCGCCTCGGCCGCCCAGATGGTGATCGGGGAACTCGTGCCCAAGAACTGGGCGGTGTCCAGGCCGCTCCAGGTCGCCCGCTTCGTCGCGGGCCCGCAACACCTCTTCTCGCGGTCGTTCCGGCCGGTGATCGCGGCCCTCAACGCGGTCGCCAACCGGGCGGTGCGCGCCCTGGGCGTCGAGCCCACCGAGGAGCTGGCCTCCGCCCGCACCCCCGGCGAGCTGGTCTCCCTGGCCCGGCACTCGGCGCGGGCCGGTGCACTGGAGCAGGACACCGCCGACCTGTTCGTGCGGACCCTGTCCCTCGGCGGGCTGACCGCCCAGCATGTGATGACCCCGCGGGTGAAGGTGAGCGCGCTCCAGTCCTCCGCCACGGCCGAGGACGTGGTCAACCTCACCCGGGCCACCGGACTGTCCCGCTTCCCCGTCTACCGGGAGAAGATCGACGAGATCATCGGCATGGTCCACCTCAAGGACGCCCTCGCGGTGCCCTCGCGGGAACGGCTGCGCACCACCGTGACCCGGATCGCCCAGCCGCCGCTGCTGGTCCCGGAGAGCCTCCCCGTGCAGCCCCTGCTGGGGCGCCTGCGCAACGAGCAGCCCATCGCCGTGGTCGTCGACGAGTACGGCGGCACGGCCGGTGTCGTCACCCTGGAGGACATCGTCGAGGAGCTGGTCGGAGAGGTCCGCGACGAGCACGACGGTCTCGATCTGCCCGAACTCGCCGTGGCGCCGCCCGAGGACGGCTGCCCCGCCTGGGAGGCCGACGGCAGCTGCCGGGTCGACATCCTCAAGCGGATAGGCCTGGACGTGCCGGAGGGCCCCTACGAGACCGTGGCGGGACTCGTCGCCGATCTGCTCGGCCGCATCCCCGCCCCCGGGGACCGGGCCGAGCTGCCGGGCTGGCGGCTGCTGGTCCGTGAGGTCGGTCACTACCGCGCCGAACGGGTCAGGCTCGTGAAGACCGCGGACGCCTCCGCGACGACCCTGGAGTCGGTGCGATGAGCCTGCTCCAACTGATGTTCGCCGGGCTACTGGTGCTGGCGAACGGGTTCTTCGTCGGCGCCGAGTTCGCGCTGGTGTCCGTGCGGCGCAGCCAGATCGAGCCGCTGGGCACCGCACAGGCCCGGCAGGTGCTCCACGGACTGGAACGGCTGCCGCAGATGATGGCCGCGGCCCAGTTCGGCATCACCGTGTGCTCGCTGACGCTGGGCGCGGTCGCCGAACCGACGGTGGCCCAGCTGCTGGAGCCGGTGTTCACGGCGGTCCATGTCCCCGCCGGGATGGTCCATCCGCTCGGCTATGTGATCGCGCTCGCCGCGGTCGTCTTCTTCCATCTGGTGATCGGCGAGATGGTGCCGAAGAACCTGGCGATGGCGGCGCCGGAGAAGACCGCGATCTGGCTGGGCCCGGGGCTGGTGGCCTTCGCCCGGCTGTGCTGGCCGGTGACGGTCGCGCTGAGCGCCTGCGCCAGGGTGATCCTCAGGCTGTTCCGGGTGGAGCCCAAGGACGAGGTCGAGGCGGTCTTCACCAGTGAGCAGCTCAACCAGCTGGTGGAGGACTCCGGTCAGGCGGGGCTGCTCGACCCCGAGGCGAAGGAGCGGCTGGAGGACGCGCTGGAGCTGGGGTCCCGCCCGGTGACGGACGTCCTGCTCGACCCCTCGCTGCTGGTGACCGTGGAGCCCACGGTGCTGCCCGCACAGGTGGTGGAGCTCACCGCGCGCACCGGGTACTCACGCTTCCCCGTGGCCGCCGGCAACGGCGCCTTCCTCGGCTATCTCCATGTGAAGGACGTCCTCGACCTGGAGGACTCCGAGCGTGCGGTGCCGCGGCAGCTGTGGCGGCCGATGACCACGCTCGCGGCGGACCTTCCGCTGGACGACGCGCTGACGGTGATGCGCCGGGCCGCCACCCATCTGGCCCAGGTGGCCGACGGCTCCGGCCGGGTGCTCGGACTGGTGGCTCTGGAGGACGTCCTGGAACTGCTGGTGGGCGAGGTCAGGGACCCGGCCCACCGGGAGGCCGGGGTGCCCGCGGCCAGGCCGGTGGAGTCCCGCTCCAGCGGGGCCCCTGAGGAGGCACTCGCGAGCTGAGGCCCACCCCGTGGACCGTGTCGGCCCGCCCGCCCTTCCGGGGCGGGCGGGCCGCTCCGAGTTTCTGTGCTCCTGTGCGACGCGGCGCGGGGGCGGAACCGGCGCTCAGATTCCCGGCGGGTCCTGCGGCCCCCGCCCCGACAGCACCTCCCCGTAGGACTGCATCAGGTCCGGGAGGCGCAGCGTCGACAGATCGTCCCGGGACGGTGTCCCCGGGTACCCCGTGAGCCGCAGATCTCGGTAGGCGCAGCTCTTCTCGTACAGCGTCCGCAGAAACCGCCCGTTGCCGAGCTCGTCGAGCCAGCCCTGGTCCACGACATGGCCGGCGATCGAGCGGAGCTCCTCCAGGGCCTCCTCGTCCCAACGGTCGCCGTTCTCCGCAGCCAGGACCTCGCCGATCGCGGTGAGCTCCGAGGGGCGGTACGACGGGAAGTCGACCCGGGTCGTGAAGCGCGAGGACAGACCGGGGTTGGCTGCCAGCAGCCGGTCCATGCCCTCGGGGTAGCCGGCCAGGATCACCACCAGGTGGTCGCGGTTGTCCTCCGCCCGCTTCAGCAGCACCTGGAGCGCCTCGTCGCCGTAGGCGTCGCCCTTGCCGTAACCGGAGTTGGACAGCGAGTAGGCCTCGTCCACGAACAGCACCCCGCCGATCGCGGAGTCGATCAGCTCGTTCGCCTTCACCGCGGTCTGGCCCAGATACTCGCCGACCAGGTCGGCCCGCTGGGCCTCCACCAGATGGTCGCCGCCGAGCAGCCCGAGGGCGTAGAAGACCCGGCCGAGGATCCGCGCCACTGTGGTCTTGCCGGTGCCGGAGGGGCCGGAGAAGACGAAGTGCCGTTTGGGCGGCTGTACGGGTAATCCCTGCTCCGCCCGCAGCCGGGCCATGTTCAACTGTGCCGACAACGCCTTGACCTGGCGCTTCACCGGCTCCAGACCGACCATGCGCTCCAGTTCGGCGAGCGCCTCCTCCAGCAGCGCCGGATCCGTCGGCCCGGTCGGCAGCGGCTGCGCGGGCAGCGCCGCCTTCTCGCGCACCAGGTCGCTCTGCGCCGGCAGCGCGCCCGGCGGCGGTTCGGGGTCGGAGAGTTTCACCTCCCGGCCCTCGGTGCCGAACAGCGGATCGAGACCGTCCGGACCGTCCAGCAGGTCACCGCCCCCGGTGAGCGCCATCGCGGTCAGGTCGGACGACTCGTCGTACCCGTCGCTCTCGGAGATCGCCGCGAGCCGGGCGGAGGTGTCCATGAACGCCGGGTCCACCCGGTGCACCGCCCGGTACAGGGGCAGCGCCGCCGCCGAACGGCCCGTGCCCTCATGGGCCCGGGCCAGCCAGTACCGCAGCTCCTTGCGCTGCGGCTGCTCGCTGCGACAGCGCATCAGGGCGGCGGCCAGCAGCGGTTCGGCGTGTCCGTACATCTCCAGGCGGACCCGGGCCATCCCCCCGAACAGCCCGGCCTCGATGCCCAGCATGGGATCGTCGATCAGCGGGTCGGTGTGCCGGACCAACTGTTCCCAGTCCTTGACGAGATAGGACCGGCAGGCGAGCAGAAAACGGACCTGGGGGTCGGTGTCGACGGGGGGCAGCCCCGCCAGCGCCCGGTCCAGCTCGGGCACATGGCGGCCGTCCAGCCAGTGCGAGGCGTGCGCCAGCAGCAGATCGCGCGGGCTCTCCAGCACCGGCTGCACCCACCAGCCCAGCCAGTACCAGGAGTTGAGCGTGCGCCGATGCCGCGAGCGCTGTTCCCCGAAGCGGTCCCGATGCCGGAACATCTGCAGCAGCGCGGTCGTCGTGTCGACGCGCAGCGCATGCAGCCCGAGCCAGCCGTCGGCCATCTCCGGATCCATCCGTACCGCGGTGCGGAACTCCTCCTCCGCCTGCGGATAGGCGCCCATCGTGTAGGCGTCGACGCCTCGCAGCCAGGCGAGGTCGGCCGGGGCTTTCGGGCCCCGCGTGCCGAAGTCCATCACGTCCCCCACAAACCGTGCCCCCGATGGTTCACCGCCGGGCAGGTGCCCGCCGGTCGCCTTGCTCGAACCGCTCTGTCGCAGACCGGAGTTGCGACGCCGTGCACAGACACGGCGTCCGAAGGTCACACGGGAGGCATCGTACCTGCGGGGGAGCGGCGCACCGAAGGGTGCCGCACGGGTCGTTCGACGAGGTGGGAGCAGACGGGGCGCACGGCGCCCGGTGACCGAGGGTGAGCGGATCATCCCCTCCGGGGTCCTCGGAGGGACACCGGGGCAGAACGAAGCCCCCGATCACGGGGGAACAACCGGGGGCTTCGCGTTCTGCGGGCGGCTTCCAAAGCCGCACATTGAGAACGTAAGTCCTGTACGGCTCCCGGGTCAAGCCGACGTGAAGCACTCAAGGAAGTTCTGAGACAAGGGTCTTCACAAGTTCAGCACACTGCCGATGGCCCGTCACTGTGGGTGAGAATCTGGTCCGGATCCGGAGCTGTCGCGAGTCCCGGACGCACCTCGTATCCCTCTGTCCTCTGACGCACCAGAAGATCTGCATACCGGCGCGAGGGATCCCCGGCGAAGTGCCGGCGCTCCTCCTGCGTCCACCGGTCCCAGAACGCGCGCTGTTCCTCGCCGTCCCGCGCCCGCCCGCGCGCCCAGGCCTCCTCGCGCGGCAGATCCATCCACAGCAGCCGCGCCAGCCGGGGGCGCAGGGCGCGGCGGCCGGCGCCGACACCCTCGAGCAGGATCACGGGAGCAGGGGGCAGCGCGCGCGCCGGGCCGAAGCGCCGGGTGCGCCAGTCGTAGGGGCGGTAGTGCGCGGTCTCCCCCCGGCCGAGCGGCTCGATCACCTCGCGCTGCAGCCGTTCCGTCCAGGTGAACAGTTCCTGATGGGTGGCGATGTCGTCCAGATGCAGCACGGGCGCGCCCTCGAGTGCGGCGGCCAGCCTCCCGGCGAAGGTGGACTTCCCGGAGCCCGCATGTCCGTCGACGCCGATGAGACGGACGGGGCCGCAGGACGGCGGCAGCCGCCGCAGACGGGAGGCGAGGGTGTGAATGGTGACTCCCGGGGGAGTGGGACAGGGGGCTGATCAGGGAGAACAGTGTACGGGGGCGCTGTGCCGCGGCCGGGCGGACGGCGGGCCCGAGGCCCGTCGGCTCCGGGCGAGGGGGCGGTGCCCGGAGGCGCGCTCCCGGACACGTCGCGGGGAGCGTCGCCACGCCGTCGGCCGTTCGGCGGTGGCCTTCCCTCCGGGGCGCGGCGGTGGGGAGGGGACCGTGCCGGTGCCCGCCGTACCGCTTCGCCCCAGGTCACGCCGGGGACCGGGACCCGGCCGGGGCGCGCCGGTGTCCGGGTGCTGGCAGAAGTCCAGTTGCGGCGGCCATAGTTGGCGCACACCATGCGTCTGAACCGCTGCTTCCGAACCGCTGCCTGTGGACCATTGGGGGTCACCCACCGATGACGAGAGCCTCAGAGCCGTCCCGCAGAACCGTCCTCTCCGCGGCGGTCGCCGCGGCCACCGCGGTCGGCGTCGCCGTCCCGGCGTTCGCGGCCACCCCGGCCGCCCGGCCCGCGAAAGCGTCCCCGGGGCTTGTGGACGACCATGCCTGGACCACCCACCCCGACTGGCGGAGCGGCACCGCACAGGGCGTGCGCCCCGTCGCCGGCACCCGCCCCGGGGTGGTGATCGCCACCCCTGCCGGCCGTACCGACTACACCGACCCGCACACCGGCAGGACCGCCACCTGGGAGTACGCCACCTGGACCTCCCCGGTGCACCGGCTGTCCGTCCCGGCCACGGAGGCCGTGGTCTCCTGGAACGCGCACACCCCCGCCGGCACCTGGCTGGGGATCGAACTGAAGGGCACCTACTCCGACGGCACCGTCACCCCCTGGTACGTGATGGGCCGCTGGGCGGCCGGCGACCAGGACATCAGGCGTACCTCCGTGGACGGCCAGACGGACGGCAGGAGCGCCGTTCAGACCGACACCCTCACCGTCGAGGACGCCGCCTCGGGGCTGCGTCTGGTGTCGTACCGGCTGCGGCTGACCCTCCACCGCAAGCCGGGCACCAAGCTGACCCCGACGGTGTGGCGGCTCGGGGCCATGGCCTCCGCCGTCCCCGACCGCTTCACGGTTCCCGCCAGCAAGCCCGGGCTCGCCAGGGAGCTGACCGTCCCGCGTTACTCGCAGGAGATCCACAAGGGCCAGTACCCGCAGTACGACAACGGCGGCGAGGCCTGGTGCAGCCCCACCTCCTCCCAGATGATCATCGAGTACTGGGGCCGGAAGCTCACCCCCGCGCAGCTGTCCTGGGTCGACCCCTCGTACGCCGACCCCCAGGTCTGTCACGCCGCCCGCTCCACCTACGACCACCAGTACCAGGGCTGTGGGAACTGGCCCTTCAACGCGGCCTATGCGGCGACCTTCCCCGACCTCCAGGGCGTGGTCACCCGGCTCTCCTCGCTCACCGATCTGGAGAAGCTGATCGCGGCGGGCATCCCGGCCATCACCTCGCAGTCCTTCCTCAGGGAGGAGCTGACCGGCGCCGGGTACGGCACCGCGGGACATCTGATGACCGTGATCGGGTTCACGGCCGACGGAGACGTGATCGCCAATGATCCGGCCTCGCCCGACGACGGGGCGGTGCGCCGCGTCTACCGGCGGCGCGAATGGGAGAACATCTGGCTGCGGACCAAGCGGTACAACGCCTCGGGCAAGGTCGTCTCCGGCACCGGCGGCGTCTGCTACCTCTATTTCCCGGTCCGTCTCACCCCGGAGCAGCGCACGGCGCTGGCCGCGGTGGGCATCCGCTGACCCGGCGAGCGAGCCGGCGCGGTCGCGGGGCCCCGGGGCGACCCGGGGCCCCGCCCTGTGAGCAAGGTCTCGGCCGCGGGGGTGCATTCCGGTGGCAAGGTGGACACATCGGCGGGGGGAGTCCAGCCGGGGGAGCCCGTCACACGGCCGCCGTACGGCCGTCCGACACCAGTGAGATGCATGCCATGACCGCCACCTCAGCCGTATTCGCCCGTGTCCGCGCCTGTACGGGCGGCCCGAAGGACGACGGCCCCAAGGTTCTCGAGCACATCGCGGGCTGGGCGCTCGTGATGGTCCTCGCGATGCTGGTCACCCAGGTCGGACTGCTGTGAGCTGACCCGTCGGCCGGCTCTGCCATACTGCGGATGTCTCGCCGTCAGTTGGAGGCTCGGGCCGACCTTGAACACCAGTGAACGGCGCGCCGCCGAAGGCCCCCGGAGGCGTGGTGCCGAAGGCCCGCGAGCGCGCGGTACCGACCGCTCCCTGGCGCGGCGTGCCGAACTCATCGCCATCGGGCGGAAGTTGTTCGCCGACACCTCCTATGACGCGCTGTCCATGGACGACATCGCCCGCCATGCCCATGTGGCCAAAGGGCTGATCTATTACTACTTCACCTCCAAGCGCGGCTATTACCTGGCCATCGTCGAGGACTCGGTGGCCGACCTCGTCACCTCCGCCGCGGGCGGCCTGGAACTGCCGCAGGCGGACCGGGTGCACCGCACCATCGACCGCTATCTGCGGTACGCCGAACACCATCAGGCCGCCTATCGCACGATCGTCAGCGGCGGCGTGGGGTTCGACGCCCAGGTGCAGGCCATCCGGGACGGGGTGCGCGAGGCGATCGTCGTCACCATCGCCGAGGGCGCCTACGGCCGCAGCGATCTCTCCCCGCTGGCGCGGACGGGTCTTTTCGGCTGGGTGTGCAGCGTGGAGGGCGCGACCCTCGACTGGATCGCCCGCCCCGAGCTGTCCCGCGACGCCCTGTGCGGCCTGCTGGTGAAGACGCTCGGCGGCACCCTGCGCGCCGTCGAGGAGCTCGACCCCGCATTCGTGGCGCCCTCGCCGGCCCGCCGGGACCCTGACCGCGGAGGCGCCGGGGAACGGGCCGGTGACGCGGTGGCTGGGACCAATGTGGGCATGCTGCGCCCTTTCTTGAAGTAAGCGCTCGTTAACCGGTGACGCGGTGCCTCCGATCGGGCATACTCCAAGCGCCACAACCGCTGGTCAGCCGCCTCCGAGACCCGGAGCAGCGAGCATCGGCCAGACCCGGTGAGACCCCGGCGGAGCCGCCCCACCCAAGGCGCCTCTCCGCCGATGTGCCCAACAGGGAGGAGAGCGTCGCCATGCCCGACCGCGCCCCGCAGCAGGTGGACCGGCAACTGCCCACGGACGAGGCCAGGGAACTGATCTCGCTCGTCCGCGACATCGCGCAGCACGAGATCGCCCCGAAGGCGGCCGAGGAGGAGGACGCCGGACACTTCCCGCGTGAGGTCTTCCGGCTGCTCTCCGCCTCAGGACTGCTCGGCCTGCCCTACGACACCGAGTACGGCGGCGGGAATCAGCCGTACGAGGTCTACCTCCAGGTCCTGGAGGAGCTGGCCGCCGCCCGGCTCACCGTGGGACTCGGCGTCAGCGTCCACACACTCGCCTGCCACGCCCTCGCCCAGTACGGCACCAAGGAACAACAGGCCGAACACCTGCCCGCCATGCTCGGTGGCGGTCTGCTGGGCGCCTACTGTCTGTCCGAGGCCTCGTCCGGATCGGACGCGGCGTCCCTGCGGACCAGGGCCGTGCGCGAGGCCGGGAGCGCCCCCGGCGCCGAGCACGGCGGGGACTGGTCGATCACCGGCACCAAGGCGTGGATCACCCATGGCGGGATCGCCGACTTCTACACCGTGATGGCGCGCACCGGCGAGCAGGGCCCGCGCGGGATCACCGCGTTCCTGGTGCCCGGCGACGCCGCCGGGCTGAGCGGGGCCGCGCCCGAGAAGAAGATGGGCATGAAGGGCTCGCCCACCGCACAGGTCCACTTCGACCAGGTGCGGGTGTCCGACGAGCGGCGCATCGGCGAGGAGGGCCAGGGCTTCGCGATCGCCCTGTCCGCGCTGGACTCCGGGCGCCTCGGCATCGCGGCCTGTGCCATCGGCGTGGCGCAGGCGGCCCTCGACCAGGCCCTCGGGTACGCGAGCGAACGGCGGCAGTTCGGCCGTCCGATCTCGGACTTCGAGGGGCTGCGCTTCATGCTCGCCGACATGGCCACCCAGATCGAGGCGGGCCGCGCGCTGTATCTGGCGGCCGCCCGGCTGCGGGACGCCGGACTGCCGTTCTCCAAGCAGGCCGCCATGGCCAAGCTGCACTGCACCGACACGGCGATGAAGGTCACCGTCGACGCCGTCCAGGTGCTCGGTGGCTACGGCTACACCGCGGACTTCCCCGCCGAGCGCTTCATGCGGGAGGCCAAGGCGCTGCAGATCGTCGAGGGGACGAATCAGATCCAGCGGATGGTCATCGCCCGTCACCTGGCAGGTCCCGAGACCCGCTGAGCCGTCCGCCCGCACCGGTCGGGGGAGCGGTCAGACGCGCCCACTCCGGGTCATGGCGCCCCGGCAGTGTGCGCCCGCGGTCGGCCCAGGACCGCATCAGTGCGCGATAGATGGGCGGGTCCTGGTGCTGCGGCGGCGGAAGCGTGGCCACCGGTGCCGGGACGAACACCCGTCGCCGCAGCGCGGTCGCCGCATACGTGGCAGTCATACAGGGGGAACGCCCGCACCCGCGCCCGGGTCACCGGGGCGGCTCATCGCGAGTGAGTTCCCCTGGGGGCTCGTACGGGGCATGCCGCGCGTCACCTCCCCGCCCGGTCCACCGTGCCGGAGAGGTGTGGGCGCTCGGTTCCCGTACCGCGACGGCCCGCGTGTCGGGGCGCGGGGCGTGAGGGGCGACGGGAGCGGGCAGAGGCGGCCTGATGCGGCGCTCGGAGGCGCTCCGCGGGTGCGGTGTCGGGTCAGGCGGCCCGGCGCCGCATCGCCGGCATCTGCATCGGGCGCGAGCCGGGCCCGCCGACGTGCGAGAACGGCTGCATCCGCCAGTGCAGCCCCTGGGGAAGCGTCAGCAGCAGGGCCGTGTCCTGCTCCTGGGGCGCCGCGGACTCGTCCGCGGACCGGGCGTCGGCCGCCGCGCGGCCCGTGCCGGGGCAGACCGTGAGACCGAACGGGTTCCACGGCGAGGCGCACAGCGCGTGCTCCGGCAGGATCTCCTCGTCCGCCAGGAGCGCGATGGGCTGCGCGCAGTCCGGGCAGATCACCCGGTACATCTCGAAGGTGTCGTAGGCGTCGAACTCGTCGGCGACCTCGGTGTCCTCAGGCTCCACGAGCGCGACGACCGCCTGCTGCCGCTTGGACGCGGTACGACCAGGGCGCTTCAGACTGTGCATGGGATTCTCCCCCTCGGGCTGGGCGGGCGAGGCGCTGTGGCCTCGACCACAGCAAGCACTTCCCGCCCCGACTCGGGGGTAATCACGAGGACATCACGAAGCCTGTTCGAAACCTGTGGCGTTGGTCACATGCCGCTCGCAGATGCCGGATGCGACGGCCGGGCGGCGCGGCCGGCACATCGCTCCGGAGGGCGCGGACCGCACGTTCGCCGGATCATGCGGCACACACCGGGCATGACCTGCGTCGCCCGGCTGTCCCAGGGGTCCGGGAGCCCTGTAGGTTCTAGCGCCATGGAGGAGCTGGACCGACAGATCGTGCAGCTGCTCGTCGAGGACGGGCGGATGAGCTACACCGACCTGGGCAAGGCCACGGGCCTGTCCACGTCGGCCGTGCACCAGCGGGTACGCCGGCTGGAGCAGCGCGGTGTCATCCGCGGATACGCTGCGGTCGTCGACCCGGAGTCCGTCGGTCTGTCGCTGACCGCCTTCATCTCGGTGAAGCCCTTCGACCCCAGCGCCCCCGACGACATCGCCGAACGCCTCGCCGGCGTCCCGGAGATCGAGGCCTGCCACAGCGTCGCGGGCGACGAGAACTACATCCTCAAGGTCCGCGTGGCCACCCCCCACGAGCTGGAGGAACTGCTGGCACGCCTGCGCAGCCTGGCGGGTGTCTCCACGCGGACGACGGTGGTGCTGTCCACGCCCTACGAGGCGCGCCCGCCCCGTGTCTGACCGGCCCGCGCGGCATCCGGCGGACCTGCCTGCCGGGCGGCCCGGGCGAGGCGCGAGACTGGTGCCATGAACGAGCGCACCGCCCCCTCGCAGACCGTCCTGCTGCGCCGGGGAGAAGTCCACAGCCCCGCCGACCCCTTCGCGACCGCCATGGTCGTCGAGCGCGGACAGATCGCCTGGGTGGGCTCCGAGGGTGCCGCGGACGCCTTCGCGGACGGCGTGGACGAGGTCGTGGACCTGGACGGCGCGCTCGTCACCCCGGCCTTCACGGACGCCCATGTGCACACCACCTCCACCGGTCTGGCCCTCACCGGGCTCGATCTGTCCGGGGCGGCCTCCCTGACGGCGGCCCTCGACCTGGTCCGTGCCTTCGCCGCCGCCCGTCCGCACGACCGGGTCCTGCTCGGACACGGCTGGGACGCGGCCCGCTGGCCCGAGCGGCGGGCGCCGCGGCGCGACGAGCTGGACGAGGTCACCGGGGGCCGTCCGCTCTACCTCAGCCGGATCGATGTCCACTCGGCCGCCGTCACCACGGCTCTGCTGGACCTGGCGCCGGGCGTGCGCGACCGGGCCGGGTTCAGGGACGGGGAACCGCTCACCCGGGACGCCCACCACGCCGTGCGCGCCGCCGCGTTCGCCGCCGTGACCCCCGAGCGGCGCACCGAGGCCCAGCGTGCCGCCCTCGCGCACGCCGCGTCCCTCGGTATCGGTTCGCTCCATGAGTGCGCGGGGCCCGAGATCTCCTCCCCGGACGACTTCACCGGGCTGCTGCGGCTGGCCGCCGAGGAGGACGGGCCCCGGGTGGTGGGCTACTGGGCGGACCAGGATGTGGACAGGGCGCGGGAGCTGGGCGCGGTCGGCGCCGCCGGTGATCTGTTCGTCGACGGTTCCATCGGTTCCCACACCGCATGTCTGTGCGAGCCGTATGCGGACGCCGCCCACACCGGTGTCTCCTACCTGGACGCCTCCGCCGTGGCCGCGCATGTCGTCGCCTGCACCGAGGCCGGGCTGCAGGCGGGCTTCCACGCCATCGGCGACGCCGCCCTCACCGCCGTGACCGAGGGCGTGCGCGCCGCCGCCGAGAAGGTCGGTCTCGCCCGGGTGCGCGCCGCGCGCCACCGGGTCGAACACGCCGAGATGCTCACCCCGGAGACCGTCGCGGCCTTCGCCGAACTCGGTCTGACCGCCTCCGTCCAGCCCGCCTTCGACCGCCTGTGGGGCGGCGAGGCGGGCATGTACACCGAGCGCCTCGGCGTCGAGCGGGCCCGCACGCTGAACCCGTTCGCGGCCCTGCTGCGGGCCGGGGTCCCGCTCGCCTTCGGCTCCGACAGTCCCGTCACCCCGCTGGACCCGTGGGGCACCGTCCGGGCGGCCGCCTTCCACCGCACCCCCGAGCACCGGGTCTCGGTGCGGGCCGCGTTCACCGCGCACACCCGGGGCGGCTGGCGGGCCGTCGGCCGGGACGACGCGGGCGTGCTGGTGCCGGGCGCCCCCGCGGACTACGCGGTCTGGCGTACCGGCGAACTGGTCGTCCAGGCGCCCGACGACCGGGTGGCGCGCTGGTCCACGGACCCCCGTTCCGGCACCCCGGGACTGCCCGATCTGAGCCCGGGCACCGACCTCCCGGTCTGCCTGCGGACCGTGGTCGCCGGCCGCACGGTGTTCGTGCGGCCGGGCGAGTGATCTCCGGGACCGGTACGGCGGCCCTTCCTCGTCGCGCGATCCGTGTGTCCTCGGCCCTGACCAGGGCATCGGCGGCATCTCCGCAGATCGGGCGGCTGTTGACAGCGAGGCGCAGGGGGCCGGTAGGTTCGGCCGGGTCCACCGCCGGACGTCCGACCGGGGAACCTCTGCGCAGTCGCCGGAGCGCCGCTGGGTCAGGGATGGTGTGCCGTACCGGCGCATCACCACTGGGAGCCAGGCTCAGCGCCCGCGCTACGGCGAGGGCATGTTCCGGTCGGTCGGCAGTGTGTGACCCGGGTGGGGCCCGGACGTCCAGTAGACAACGGCTTTCGGTCGACCCGCAGCCAGCGGGTCCCAGGTCGGCCCGAAGGGCGCCGGGCCCCGACCGCAGTGCGGGGGCGCACTCTTACCCGACTCTTGAGGAATCGACACCCCCCGTATGCACGCACTGCCACGTCGGCGCAGACCGGGGCCATTATGGTGGACCCCTGCGTACGGACATGAAGGGGCAGCAGTGAACGACGGCGACGGGACTCGCGGGGCGGGGGTCCAGGGGAGGCAGTTCGGTCCGCTCGGCACCGCCTTGGTGATCATTCCGACCTACAACGAGGCGGAGAACATCAAGACGATCGTCGGCCGGGTGCGGTCGGCCGTGCCCGAGGCGCACGTTCTCGTGGCCGACGACAACAGCCCCGACGGCACCGGCAAGCTCGCGGACGAGCTGGCGGCCGCGGACGAGCATGTCCATGTACTGCACCGCAAGGGCAAGGAAGGGCTGGGCGCGGCGTATCTCGCGGGCTTCCGTTGGGGTATGGAGCACGACTACGGCGTGCTGATCGAGATGGACGCCGACGGCTCTCACCAGCCGGAGGAACTGCCGCGTCTGCTGACCGCGCTCAAGGGCGCCGACCTGGTGCTCGGCTCCCGCTGGGTGCCGGGCGGGCGGGTGGTCAACTGGCCCAGGTCCCGGCAGCTCATCTCCCGGGGCGGCAGCCTCTACTCGAAGATCGCCCTCGATCTGCCGCTGCATGACATCACCGGCGGCTACCGCGCCTTCCGTCGCGAGACCCTCGAAGGCCTCGGACTCGACGAGGTCGCCTCCCAGGGGTACTGCTTCCAGGTCGATCTCGCCCGTCGCGCGGTCAAGGCCGGCTACCAGGTCGTCGAGGTCCCCATCACCTTCGTCGAGCGGGAGCTGGGCGACTCCAAGATGAGCCGGGACATCCTCGTCGAGGCGCTGTGGCGGGTCACGGCATGGGGAGTCGGGGACCGCGTCGCCAAGCTCAAGCACCGCGACTAGCGTGCCTGCCGCGGCACCAGGACCTTTCCCCGGGGATCAGACCGATCCCCTTATCCCGGACTGAGCGGGCCTTGGGCACACTGGGAGCATGACGACTGGTGCACCGACCTCTCCGTACTCCGCCCGGCCGCCGCGTTCACGGCTGAGCAGATTCCTGCCGCTGGGCGTGGCCGCCTGGTTGGTCCTGGAGATCTGGCTGCTCACGCTGGTGGCGGGCGCGGCCGGCGGGTTCACGGTGTTTCTGCTGCTGGTGGCCGGTTTTGTGCTCGGCTCCGTGGTTATCAAGCGCGCCGGGCGCCGGGCCTTCCGCCGGCTCAGCGAGACGCTGGGCGGCCGGCAGGACGATCCGGGAAGCAAGGGCGGCGAAGGCGGAAACGGGCTGACGATGCTCGCGGGCCTGCTGCTGATGCTGCCGGGCCTGATCTCCGACGCGCTCGGACTGCTGCTGCTGATCCCGCCGGTCCAGAAGGCGGTGCGCGGCCTCACGGAGAGCGCCATCCACCGCAGGCTCCGTTCGGTGACCCCCGGCAGCTTCGGTGACGCCTACCAGCAGGCGCGGATGCACCGTCCGGACGGAAAGGTCGTCCAGGGCGAGGTCATCAGGGACGAGCCGCCGGCCGGGGCCCCGGAGGAGCCGCGCCCGCCGCTCACCCGCTGAGGCCCGTCGGCCGCGGGCAGCCGCAGTCGCCGGCCGGTGGACACGGGATCCACCGGCCGGTACGCGGACGGCGGCCGCTCATCCGCACACACCGCACCGAAGCACCCAAGCAGTGGGCGCCGTACGTCGTTCTGACGTACGGCGCCCACTGAGGAAACCGGTGTGCTGCGTCCCGCCCGACCCCGGAGGGGCTACGCGGACTTGCGGCTGTCGCGCGGATGGATCGCGATGTTCATCGCACCGGAGCGCAGTACGGCAAGGCGCTCCTCGAGAACCTCCTCGAGCTCCTCACGGGTGCGGCGCTCCATCAGCATGTCCCAGTGTGTACGCGCGGGCTTGCCCTTCTTCTCCTCCGGGCCGTCGCCGTCCACCAGGAGTGCCTGCGCCCCGCAGACCTTGCACTCCCACTCCGGCGGGATCTCCGCCTCGACGGAGAAGGGCATCTCGAAGCGGTGCCCCTTCTCGCATGCGTACTCCACGGCCTGGCGCGGGGCCAGGTCGATGCCGCGGTCCGTCTCGTAGCTGGTCACCACGAGGCGCGTGCCGCGAAGAGCTCGCTCACTCATGAATCGTGCCTCCCGGGCTTGTCGCCCACAGGACAGGTGTCGCTGTCGTCGTCATCCGGTCAACGTCCGGTCGGCGGTAAAGATTCCCGTTCCGAGTCCCGTTCCGGGTCGTGCGTCGCCGTCGTAGCCGCCCCTTGTTGTACCCACCAGCGCCCGGTTTGTCACATCTGCTAGAAGATGTCACCCGGTGTCTCGTCTCCTTTGACGCGCAGTAACGGTACGCCTGGCTGGCCAAACGCGTACACTACCGCCCTTTGCCGCGGGGCGCTAAATCCTGTCCGGTACCGGATTGCCCGCGTCGCGCACGGCCTGCAGCACCGGGACCCGTGCCAGCAGCACGAACCCGATGATGAAGAAGGCCACCAGCGAGATGATCGCGTCCCGATAGCTTCCGGTCAGCTGGTAGGTGATCCCGAACAGAAGCGGTCCCAGCCAGCTCATTCCGCGATCGCTCATCTCATAGGCCGAGAAGTACTCGGCCTCCTTGCCCGGCGGCACCAGATGGGAGAACAAGGAGCGGGACAGCGCCTGGCTCCCGCCGAGGACCAGCCCGATGCAGGCCGCCAGGGCGAAGAACCAGACCGGAGCGCCCGCGGGCAGGAAGTAGCCGGCGCCGAGTGTGACGGTCCAGGCCACCAGGGACCCGAGGATGGTGCGTTTGGCGCCGTACGTCCGGGCCAGCCGCCCCATGCCCAGGGCTCCGCCCACCGCCAGCACCTGCACCAGCAGCACCGCGCCGATCAGTGTGGACTGGCTCAGCCCCAGCTCCTCGGAGCCGTACACCGAGGCCTGGGAGATCACCGTCTGGATGCCGTCGTTGTAGATGAGATACGCCAGCAGAAAGGCAAGGGTGAGCGGTTTGCCCCGCATGTCCCGGACCGTGGCCGCGAGTTGCCGCCAGCCGTTCGCCGAGGGTGCCGTGGGCGTGGCGCGGCGGTCGCGCAGCCGTCGGAGCGGCACCAGCGTGAAGGCGCCCCACCACACACCCGCCGAGGCCAGGCAGATCCGGACCGCCATGGACTCCGAGACACCGAAGGAGTCGTGCCCGGTGAACAGGACCAGATTCCCGACCAGCACCAGCGAGCCGGCCGCATAGCCGAAGGCCCAGCCGCGCGAGGAGACCGCGTCCCGCTCCTGAGGGGTCGCGATCTGCGGCAGATAGGAGTTGTAGACGACCATCGACACGGCCACCGAGGCGTTCGCGACGACAAGCAGCAGGCCGCCGAGCAGATAGCGGTCCCCGTCCAGGAAGAACATGCCCGTGGTGGCCGCGGCGCCCAGATACGCGCACAGGGCGAGCAGCCGCTTCTTGCGGCCGCCGCGGTCGGCCGCGGCGCCCGCCAGCGGCATCACCAGGATCGCCAGGACGACCGAGGCGGAGACCGAGTACGCGAAGAACGAGCCCGCGCGCACCGGGACGCCCAGCGGGTGCACATACCCGTCCGCGTCCGCCGCCGACTTGGCCACCGAGGTCAGATAGGGACCGAGGAACACGGTCAGCACGCTCGTCGAATAGACCGAGCACGCCCAGTCGTAGAAGTACCAGCCGCGCTGTTCGCGGCGCCGCTCGGCCCTCTCGCCGGCCGCCTCCGGGGAGTCCGGCGAGTCCGGAGAGTTCCCCTCGGAAGGGGCCGTCGCCTGCCCCGTGTCGGTGCCCACCCGTGCCCTCGTCTCCCCGTGGTACCTGATCGCGCGCGAATGTCAGACCCAGGTGGCCCGGGCCTCGAGGACCTCGCGCAGTGTCCCGATGTGATCGGTCATGATGCCATCCACTCCGAGATCCAGCAGCCGGTGCATCCGCTCGGGTTCGTTGACGGTCCACACATGCACCTGGAGCCCGAGGGCGTGGGCGGTGCGCACAAAGCGGCGGTCGACCACGGGGATGCCCGACTGGGACTCCGGCACCTGGGCGGCGACCGCCGAACCGCGCAGCGCCGCCGGGATGCCCCAGGAGCGCAGCCTGAGGCCCAGCACACCGCGGATGCCGTACGACGTCGCCAGGCGCGGCCCGGCCGCACGCTGGGCACGGGCGACCCGCGACTCGGAGAACGATCCGACGCAGATCCGGTCCCAGCAGCCGGTGCGCTCGATCAGTTCGAGCAGGGGAAGCAGCGCGGGCTCCGCCTTGACGTCCACGTTCCAGCGCGCCTCGGGGAACTCCTCCAGCAGCTCCTCGAAGAGGGGCACCGGGGCGCTGCCCGCCACCCGCGCCTGCCGCACGTCCGCCCAGGGCAGATCGGCGATCCGCCCCGCCCCGTCCGTGACCCGGTCCAGGGTCGCGTCGTGGAAAGCCACCAGCTTCCCGTCGGCCGTGGTGTGCACATCCGTCTCGAGATAGCGGTAGCCGGCCGTCACCGCGCGCCGGAACTGGGCCGCGGTGTTCTCCAGGCCGTCCGCCGCCCCGCCCCGGTGCGCGAAGGCGAGCGGGCCGGGGTGGTCGAGGTACGGGTGGCGTACGGGAGTGGTCACCGGGGCAGTATCGCGCCCTCCGGTTGCCCGCCGGCAACGACCGCGCTGCCCTTCGGTGCCGCGGGGACGGCGAACACGCGCAGGAAGAGCTGGGCGAGCGGACCGATGGCCAGCGCGTACAGCACGGTGCCGATCCCGACGGTGCCGCCGAGGGCGAAGCCGGTCACCACGACGGCCACCTCCACGGCGGTGCGGAGCAGCCGGATCGAGCGGCCCGTGACCCGGTGCAGTCCGGTCATCAGCCCGTCACGCGGGCCGGGGCCGAAGTTCGCGGCGATGTACAGACCGGTCGCCGCGCCATTGAGCACCACGCCCGCGACGAGGAAGGGAATCCGCACGGCCAGACCGTGCACCTCCGGAACCAGGGACAGGGTGGCGTCCATGGCGACCCCGATCACCAGGACGTTGGAGACGGTGCCGAGTCCGGGGCGCTGGCGCAGCGGTATCCACAGCAGCAGCACCACCGCACCCACGATCATCAGCACCACGCCCATGCTGAGCCCGGTCAGACCGGCGAGCCCCTGATGGAGGACATTCCAGGGCTCCAGGCCGAGACCCGCCTTCACAAGGAGGGCCGAACTGGCGCCGTAGAGCACGAGGCCCGCGTACAGCTGGATCAGACGCCGTCCCAGACGGCTTCTCCCGGACGAGTCCGTCGGGTCACCGGACAAAATAGGCCCCCCTGTGGTCGTAGTGGACTGATGCATGTCACTCTGTGGCTGGGAAAGAGAACTCATCCATGGCCAATTCAGGGAAGGTGGACTGGGAATCGTGACGCAGTGGACCTCGGCGGTGGGTGCGGCACAGCTCGCCCGGCTGCTCAACTCCCAGCAGGAGCGCCCCCCGGCCCCCGGCAGGCGCCGCCCGCCCGCCTATCGTGCGCTCGCCGACGGCATCCGGCTGCTGGTGCTGGAGGGCCGGGTGCCGGTGGCGGCCCGGCTGCCCGCCGAGCGGGAGCTGGCGCTGGCCCTGACCGTGAGCCGTACGACGGTCGCGGCGGCGTACGAGGAACTGCGCACCGAGGGCTTTCTGGAGTCCCGCCGGGGAGCGGGCAGCTGGACCGTGGTGCCGGCCGGGAACCCGCTCCCGGCGCGTGGCCTCGAACCCCTCCCGCCCGAGGCGCTGGGCTCGATGATCGACCTGGGCTGCGCCGCGCTGCCGGCACCCGAGCCCTGGCTCACCCGTGCCGCCCGGGGCGCCCTGGAGGAACTGCCGCCCTATGCGCACACGCACGGCGACTACCCGGCCGGTCTGCCCGCGCTGCGCGCCGCGCTCGCCGAGCGCTACACGGCGCGCGGCATCCCCACCATGCCCGAGCAGATCATGGTGACCACCGGCGCCATGGGCGCGATGGACGCCATCTGTCATCTCTTCGCCGGACGCGGCGAACGCATCGCGGTCGAGTCGCCCTCGTACGCCAACATCCTCCAGCTGATGCGGGAGGCCGGCGCCCGTCTGGTGCCCGTCGCCATGGCGGAGGGGCTCGGCGGCTGGGATCTGGACCGCTGGCGCCAGGTGCTGCGGGAGGCCGCGCCGAGGCTCGCCTATGTGGTGGCGGACTTCCACAATCCGACGGGCGCGCTGGCCGACGAGGACCAGCGCCGCCGACTGGTCGAGGCGGCCCGCTCCGCCGGGACGGTCCTGATCGTCGACGAGACGATGAGCGAGCTCCACCTGGAGGACGGCATGGAGATGCCGCGCCCGGTGTGCGCGTTCGACCCGGCGGGCTCCACGGTCGTCACGGTGGGTTCGGCGAGCAAGGCGTTCTGGGCGGGCCTGCGCATCGGCTGGGTGCGGGCCGCCCCCGATGTCATCCGCAGCCTGGTCGCGGCCCGCGCCTACGCCGACCTCGGTACCCCGGTGATGGAGCAGCTGGCCGTGAACTGGCTCCTCACCACGGGCGGTTGGGAGCAGGCGGTGGAACTGCGGCGCCGGCAGGCGAGGGAGAACCGGGACGCCCTGGTCGACGCGGTGCGCAGGGAGCTGCCGGACTGGGAGTTCTCGGTGCCCCGGGGCGGTCTGACGCTGTGGGTGCGCACCGGGGGTCTGTCGGGGTCCCGGCTCGCGGAGGCGGGGGAGCGGGTCGGCGTCCGGGTGCCCTCGGGACCGCGGTTCGGCGTCGACGGCGCCTTCGAGGGGTATGTGCGGCTGCCGTTCACCGTGGCCGGTGCGGTCGCGGAGGAGGCGGCGGTACGGCTGGCCGCCGCGGCACGTCTGGTGGAGACCGGCGTCCCGGGACCGACGGAGGCACCGCGGACCTTCGTCGCCTGACCGGGTTTCCCGGCCGGGGCCGGTCGTTCCCGGCGGGAGGCCTGACGACGGGGCCCGTCCCCGAAGCCCGCACCGTCAGCCCTCCGAGGCCGTCGCCTTCACCATCAGCGGCTTCGCGGGAACCGCCTCCACCGCCGGGCGGTCGCGCACCGGCAGCAGGTCCAGGACCGCCTGGCGGTGGTGTTCGCCGGTGGCGTCGTCGTACGGGTCCGGGGTGGCCGGCACCTGGAGGCGGTGCACCGGGCCCGTGCCCAGGCGGGCATAGCCGCGGCCGGGCGGGACCTCGTCGGCGGGCGTGGTGTGCGGGGGCGCGCCGAGCACGCTCTCCACCTCCTCCGGGGTCGCGGGACCGAGCACCACACGCGCCCGGGCGTACTGGCGCACGGTGTCGGGCAGGCCCTCCAGTCCGTCGAACTGCTCGGCGACCACGACCGTGACGTTCGCCGCCCGCCCGTGCCGCAGCGGCACCTGGACCAGCTCCCGGGGATCCCGGCGGCCGTCCGCCGCGGCGATATGGCCCAGCACGCTCGGCCGGTCCAGGAGGATCCACAGCGGGTGCCTGATGTCGTCCGGCGGGCGGTGCCCGGACTGCCGGGACCGGTTCGCCGCGATCAGCCGGCGCTCCGTCTCATGGGTCGCCCACTCCAGGCTCGCCGTCGCCCCGGCCGGCGTGGACTCCACGCTCAGTACCCCCTCCCGTCCCGCCAGGCACGCGAACTCACCGGTACCGCCGCCCTCGACGATCAGGATGTCGCCGTACTGCAGCGCCTGGAGGGCGACGGAGCGCACCAGGGTGGTGGTGCCGCTGCCCGGCCCGCCGACGATCAGCAGATGGGGCTCGGTGGAGCGTGGCCCGGTGCGCCACACCACCGGTGGCACATCGCGCCGCTCCTCGCCGTGGGTGAGGGGGAGCGTGCGCTGGACGCCGGTGGGATCGGTGAAGCCCAGCACCGTCTCGCCCGGCGCGGTCACGAAGCGCTGTGCGGCGATGTCGGTGGGCAGGGGCCCCAGCACGGTCAGCGTCAGCTCGTTGCCCTCCTCGTTCCACCGGAAGTGGTACTCGCGGCCCCGGCCCGACTTGGCGTGCAGCAGTCGCTCGATCTGCGCCCGGGACTCGGGCTCGCCGTCCTTGAAGTAGGCGGGGTAGCGGATGCGGAGCCGCGAGATCCGGCCGCTCTCGTCGAAGGCGGGGGAGGAGAACGCCTTCGTCCAGTCACCCCCGTGCGCATACAGCGGGGCGGGGTCCTCGGCGGCCGAGAAATACGGCACCAGCGCCTCGTACAGCGACCTCAGCCGTTTGACCTGCGCCTCGTCGGGGCCGGCGGGCCCGGACGGCCTGCGCTCCCGGCCGTGCCAGGCGGCCGCCGCCATCAGCCCGATGCCGCCGAGCAGCGGCCCGTACGGCACCAGGGCGACGACCAGGACCAGCGAGGCGGCCAGGAACAGGAGCGGTCCCCGCCGGTCCTTGGGCGTCCGGGTCCAGGTGCGCCGCCCGGCACCGGCCAGCCGGTGCAGTCCGCGGGTGATCGTGATCAGCGGATGGAGCATGTCGCCGGCCCCGCCGGCCGCCGTCCGCGCCAGCTCCCGTCCGCGGGAGAACGCGCTGCCGTTGCTCAGCATGCGGGGGAGGGGGCGCCGGGCCACGTGCTTCTCCTGGGGATGTGTACGACGCGGGGCGGGGTCAGAAGTTGAGCCCGCCGAGCAGGCTGGCGAGGCTCGCGCCGCCGGCCTTGATGCTGGGGGCGACGGCGGTGCTCGACAGATAGAAGCCGAAGAGCGAGCAGACGGTCGCGTGCGAGCCCTTGAGACCGTCCTTGCGGAAGAAGAGGAAGACGACGGTGCCGAGCAGCATCACGCCCGAGATGTTGAGGATCATTTGAGCTCTCCTGGTTCGCGGGGACAGTCACCATGAGTTCTTCCAGGCTCACAGAATGTATCTATACGACAAAAGGTGCAAGCGGGTGAAATCAGGCGGATTTCCCTCGGGTGGTGGAGCCGTCCCGTGCGTCCGGGCGGAGCTGTTGCGCTCGACGGGCACTGTCGTGATCTTCGCCTCGCGCGGTGCCCGTGGTGTGCCCGGGAAGCCAGTACGCTGGGCGATTCACCCGGACGGCGGCACCGCTCGCCGCCGTACCGGCCGTGTTCGACGGCTCCGCTCGCCGTCGAACGCTCCCGCAGTCCCCAGCAGTCGTAGTGAGAGGCGATCCGGCCGATGAGTGAAGGCCCCGACCCCGAGGTCGTGGAACTGGCGACCAAGATCTTCGATCTCGCGCGCCGAGGAGAGACCGAGACCCTCGTGGCCTATGTCGACGCGGGCGTTCCGGCCGACCTCACCAACGACCGCGGCGACTCCCTGGTGATGCTCGCCGCCTATCACGGCCACGCCGGCACCGTCCGGGCGCTGCTGGAGCGCGGCGCCCGGGCCGACCGGGCCAACGACCGGGGGCAGACCCCGCTCGCCGGCGCGGTCTTCAAGGGCGAGACGGAGGTCATCCGGACCCTGCTGGACGGCGGCGCCGACCCGGCCGCGGGCACCCCCTCGGCCATCGACACCGCCCGTATGTTCGGCAAGGCCGACCTGCTCGAACTGTTCGGCACACACTGATCGTCCGCGCCGACCGGCGAAGACGGCGAAAACGGGGGAGGCGGTATCGAGCCGCCCGAAATAGGGTCGCGGCAGCCGGAGAGACCGGGCCATCATGACGACGTGATTCACGGACGCGATGGCTGGGCAGGTGTTGCCGCACCGCGTGGACCGTGAGCGGTCCGTACGGGCCGATGACGAGAGGCAGAGGAAGATGGTCTACAGCAAGCAAGCGACGGCGGGTGCCCCGACGTGTTGTCGCGCGGTCAGGTAGTGCGTGTCCCCCGATTGCGTCGACGCTTGATGTGAGGCTTCTTCCCATGTTCGAACCGGTCATAGCGCCCAGCGGTACCCTGCTCGGCCTCCTGCAGAGGGGCCGTGGCGACGGCACGCTGCACGCGCTCACCGCACCGCGCTCCGAGGCGCTCGCGGCCCTCAACCACTGTGTGCTCCGTGACCCCCGCCACGACTGGCAGGTGGAGAACCGCTCCCTGTACTACGCCCGTCTCTTCCTCGACCTCGACGGCGAGCTCGACGAGATCGAGGCGCACCTCTTCAGCACCGAGGACCTCCTCGACACCGAGGACTGCCGCACCGGTCTCGCCCTCGCGGTCCTCGGCCACCTCGCCTCCTACGGCAGGCACGACGCGCTCGAACTGCTGCGCAGGTACGCGGTCTCGGGCTCCAACTGGGCCTGGGCCCTGGACGAGCTGGCGCTGCGCGACGACGACGCGGGGCTGCGCGCCCTCGCCGCCCCCGTGCTGGCCCGTTTCCCGCTCGACGCCGAGGGCGAGGCCGAGCTCGCGGCCGCCGTCCGGGGCTCCTTCGAACCGCGGCCCTGGCGGCTGTGGGCCGACGACCCGCGCCCCTCCGTCGCCGACCGGGTGCGGGCCGCACAGGAGGCCGACAGCTTCGACCGCTGGCAGCGGCAGCTGCGGCCCAACGGACCCCGGCCCGGCTGGAGCGTGCGGGCCGTCTTCGAGTGGGCCCAGCAGGGACTCGAACGCGGTGCCGTGCTTCATGTGCCCGCCGCCCGCTGTCTCGTCGCCGTCGCGGGGCCCGAGGACCGGCCCGAGATCCTCGAGGCCGCCCGCACCGGCGACGACGGGGCCCGCTGCACCGCCCTGCGCTATCTCGCCGACGGGAACGATCCCGATGCCCTCGATCTGATCGAGGGCGCCGTGTCCACCGGCTCCGCGCAGGTCGTCGAGGCCGCCGTGGACGCCTTCGAACGCATGCGCAGTGTCGCCGCCGTCGACCGGGCGCGCGGCTGGGCCCGCCGGCCGGACGCCCTGGGCGCCGCCGCCGGGCGGGTGCTCGCCTGCCGGGGCGGCGCCGGGGACAGTGACCCGGTGCTGGCGGCGCTGCGGGAGGCGGTACGGGGAGAGGGCCCCGACGCGCCCACCCTGTGGACCCTCGTCGACGGCGCCGGACGGCTCGGCATCGCCTGTGCCGCGCCCGTGCTGCGCCATGTCTACCGCGAGACCGCCTCGTCCCATCTCCGCGGCCGAGCCGCCCGCGCCCTGGCCGCCACCGACCCCTCCTTCCCCGCCGGATTCGCCGTCGAGTGCCTCTGGGACTGCGAGGAGTCCACCCGCGAGATCGCCGCACGGCACGCCGAGACCGGGGACGCCCGGGTCGTCGAGCGGCTGCGCCGGCTCGCCGTCGACCCGGCCGAGGAGGCCGAGGTCCAGACCGCCGTACGCAGCCGGATCGGGCCCGACACGGCCCTGCGGGAGCGCCGGATCCTCGGACCGGACATGCCGACGGCGTGAACGTCCGGTGATCCGGGCGTCAGGAACGTGTGGACGTGGGCCGGCCGACCCGGCCCCACCGCCCAACGCTCACGGGACGTTCCCCGGCCGGAAAGATCCACGTTGACGCGGCCACGTCCAGTGCGGCGAGAACACGGGTATGCGTGTCGTCATCGTGACCGAATCCTTTCCCCCCGATGTGAACGGCGTGGCCCACTGCGCGCTCCAGACCGCCCGGCACCTCGTCGATCGCGGTCACGCTCCCCTCGTCGTCGCCCCGGCCTCCCCCAAGTCCTCGGCCTTGCCCGGACCGGGAGGCTCCCCCCTGACCGGCGAAGGGCTCGACGCCCTCGCGCCGTGTCCCGTCGTCCGTGTCCCCTCCCTCCCGCTCCCCGGCTATCCCCAGGTGCGCGTCGCCCTCCCCAGCCGACGTGTCGCCGCCGCCATCACGGCCCACCGCGCCGACATCGTGCACCTGGCCAGCCCCTTCGTCCTCGGTGTCCGCGGCATGACGGCCGCCGCCCGGCTGGGCATCCCGGCCGTCGCCGTCTACCAGACCGACCTGGCCGGATACGCCCGCACCTACATGGGCGCAGGCGAGGCCGCCGCCTGGCGCCGCATCCGCTCCGTGCACGCCGCCGCCGACCGCACCCTCGCCCCCTCCAGCGCGGCCCTGCGCGATCTCGAGACACACGGGGTGCCCCGGGTGCAGCTGTGGCCGCGCGGCGTCGACACCGTCCGTTTCCGGCCGGAGCTGCGCGACGAGTCGATCCGCCGTGAACTCGCGCCCAACGGTGAGCTGATCGTCGGCTATGTCGGCCGGCTCGCACCCGAGAAGCATGTGGAACTCCTCGCCGGCGTCTGCGGCCTGGACGGCGTACGCGTCGTCGTGGTGGGCGACGGCCCCAGCGAGGCCACCCTGCACGGGGCCCTGCCCGGCGCCGCCTTCCTGGGCCGCCGCACCGGAGACGAACTCGCCCGGATCTTCGCCTCGCTGGACGTCTTCGCGCACACCGGCCCGTTCGAGACCTTCTGCCAGACCGTGCAGGAGGCCATGGCGAGCGGAGTGCCGGTCGTCGCGCCCGCCGCGGGCGGACCGCTGGACCTGGTGACGCACGGACGCACCGGGCTGCTCGTCCCGCCGGGTGACGCGGACGCCGTACGGGACGCGGTGCGCACGCTGGCCGCCGACCCGGCGCTGCGGGCCGCCTACGGGGACGCCGGGCGCACCACCGTCGAGGGCCGCACCTGGGCCGCCGTCGGCGACCAGCTCATCGGCCACTACGCGGATGTGCTCGCCGCGCGGCAGACGGCGGTGGCCGCATGAGCTTCGCCACCGAGCGGGCCGGCTCCGGCCTGCGGATCGTACGGCTCGCCAACTTCGTCGCCCCCGCCTCCGGGGGGCTGCGCACCGCCCTGCGCGAGCTGGGCAAGGGCTTCAAGGCCGCCGGTCACGAACCGGTGCTCGTCGTGCCCGGCGAGCGCCACACCGACCTGGACACCGAGCAGGGCCGGGTCATCACCCTCCCCGGGCCGCTGCTGCCCGGCACCGGCGGCTACCGGGTCCTCACCGACAAGCGGCGCGTCGCCGCCCTCCTGGAGGAGCTCGACCCCGACCGCCTGGAGGTCTCCGACCGCACCACGCTGCGCTGGACGGGCCGATGGGCGCGGCGCGCCCGGGTCCCCGCCGTGATGGTCTCCCATGAGACCGCCGACGGCGTCCTGCGCACCTGGGGCCTGTCCGAGAACCTCTCCCGGCGCGCCGCCGACGCCCTCAACACCCGCACCGCCCACACCTATGCACGGGTGGTGTGCACCACCGAGTTCGCCGAGCGGGAGTTCGTGCGGATCGGCGCCCGCAATGTCGTACGGGCCCCGCTGGGCGTCGACCTGGAGCAGCGGCACCCCGCGCTGCGGGACGAGGGGCTGCGGGAGCGGTACGCGCGCGAGGACGAGGCGCTGCTCGTCATGTGCTCACGCCTCTCCGTGGAGAAGCGCCCGGGGACGGCCCTGGACGCGCTGGAGGCGCTGCTGGGCCGGGGACGGCGCGTGGTGCTGGTGGTCGCCGGGGACGGCCCGCTGCGGGCCCGGCTGGAACAGCGGGCACGGGAACGCCGGTTGCCGGTGACGTTCCTCGGCCATGTCGGCGACCGGAACCTGCTCGGCGCGCTCCAGGCCGGCGCCGACGTCTGCCTGGCCCCGGGGCCCGCCGAGACGTTCGGGCTCGCCGCCCTGGAGGCCATGGCCTGCGGCACGCCGGTGGTGGCCAGCGCCTCGTCCGCGCTGCCCGAGGTGATCGGCTCCGCCGGGGCCAGCGCGGTGAACACCGGGGACGCCTTCGCCGACGCCGTCGAACTGCTCCTGGAACGGCCCGCGCACGAACGCCGGGAGGCAGCACGGGCGCGCGCCGAGTGCTTCGGCTGGAGGACGGCGGTGGACGCGTTCCTCGCGGCGCACGACGCCGGGCCGTCCGACACGCCGACGGCGACCGCCGACGTTCCCGGCCGGGACACCACCCGGGAGGGCGCCCGATGAGCCCCCTGCGGTTCGTCGCGCTCGGCGACTCCCTCACGGAAGGAGTGGGGGACCCCGTCGGCGACACCTGGCGGGGCTGGGCCGCGCTGCTCGCCGAGGGACTCGCCTCCGCGGAGGCGCCCGCCGAGTTCACCAACCTCGCCTTCAGCGGCGCCCAGACCCGGGAGGTCCTGGAACGGCAGACCCCGGAGGCGCTCGCCCTGCGCCCCGATGTCGCCTCCGTCGTCATCGGCGTCAACGACACACTGCGCTGCACCTTCGACATCCATGCCGTCGCCGCGCGGCTGGACAAGGTCTACGCGGCCTTCCGCGCCCAGGACACGGTGCTGCTCACGGCCTGTCTGCCCGACCCGGGATCGATGCTCCGGCTGCCCGGGGCGCTGGCGCGTCCGCTGGCCCGCCGGCAGCGGGCCGTCAACACGGTCGTGCACGCGCTGTCCGAGCGGTACGGGGCGCTTCATCTGCACGCCGCCGAGGGGGACTGGATCAGCGACCGCTCGATGTGGAGCGCAGACCGGCTGCACCCGGGGGAGCGCGGGCACCGGGCGCTCGCCCGGCGCTTCCACGCGCTGCTCGCCGAGGCGGGGGTCGCCTCCGGCACCGCGCCCTCGGCCGAGCCCGGGTTCCCGCCGCCCACCCGGAAGGCCGGCCTGTGGTGGCTGGCCACCGCGGGGACGGCCTGGGTGGCGCGCCGGAGCACCGATCTGCTGCCGCAGCTGCTCACCCTGGCCGCCGCCGAGGTGCGCCACAAGGCCCGGGGGACCAGCGCCCGGCTGGATCTGAGCGCCTCCCACGCGGTGGCGTCCGCCCTGGCCGCCCTGTCGGTGACCGAACAGCCGGACGCGGCCTGAGCGAACGGTCGGGTCCCTCCCACGGATCCGTGGGGAGCGGGAGCTGACGACCGCTCACGGCCGCGAACCGGACCGGGGGTTGCGCGCGGCTGTCGTGTGACTGCGGCCGGACGTGTCCCGCTGTGGGGGAGTGAGCGTCGCCTGCGTGCCGGCTCCTCCGGCCGCCGGACGGTCGAACGGCCGGCCGGGACGACGACAGGTCTGCCGCCGGACGGCACCCGGACCCCGCACGGCGCCATGCCCTCGCCGGGGAGTCCACCGGCCCGGGCGTTCCCGCGCGGCGCGCCCGCCCGGACGAGCCGATGCGGGACGTCCTCGCCGGACTGCGACTCGTCCCCGATGCCGTGGACGGCCCGCGGCGACCGCACGAGTCCTCCCCCGAACACACTCGGGAAATCCCGCGCGCCCCGCGGACGGGCGCCCGCAACGAGGCCGAGGGACCGCGCGTGTCCTCTCCCCGCCACTCGCCGGAGAGGCGCCCCGAGGTCCCCCGGCGGCGGGCCGGAGGCGACCGGCGGCGGCTGCCGCGCATCGATCGGGCCACCCCTTCCGCCCGGGCGCAGGCGCTTCGTTTGGAACGTTGTCAGATCGAGGACCTAATCTGTGCACCGTGACTTCGCCTGGACCGACGGACCTTCCGCCCCAGCTCAGCGCGGGGCCGCGCCCTGCCCCGGGCCCGGCCGCCGACGAGGGGCTGGCGCGTCGGCTGCGCGCGCTCGCCTGCACCGCGCCCCTGCACGACCTCGATGCGCGCAAGGCGAATCTGACGGGCGAGTACTCGGTGTACGGGATGGCGGAGATCGCACTCGCCGCCATCGATCTGGTCACCCTGAACATGGACTTCGACACGGGCGCGGACCACGACCAGATAGTCGCCCGTCTCCTCCCGCGCATCGCCGCCCAGGCCCCCGGGCGCCCGGCCGCCGAACACGAGCGCGTGGCCCGCTGGGTCCTGGAGAACCTGATCAACGTCGGCAGCGTCGACCGCGGCTTCCGCGCCGTGTACGGCACCTTCGCGCCGGACGGCACCTATGTGCGCCGGGACTACGACTTCAAGCTGATCGAAGAGGTGCCCGGCTACGGCGGAGGCGTCTACCTCAGGACCACCGACGAGGCGGTCAACGTCCTCGTCGGCGCCCTCGACACGGATGTCACCAGCGCCCAGATCGCCGCCGAGGTCAAGCTGGAGGTGCTGATCAGCCGCGGCCGCCTCGCCGACGCCCAGCTCGCCGCCGAGCAGGCGCGCTACCGCACCGTGCAGTACTCCCAGTCGCTGCGCAAGGTGCTGGAGGCGACCCGGCGCAACGTCCGCGCGGTGGACTGGCTGAACGTGGTGCCGGACATGATCGCCGAGGCCCTCGACCATGTGGCCGAGCGCTACCGCCACGAGAACGCGATCCTCACCAACATCCGCAGGGCGCGCGACGAGTCCGAGGACCCCGAGCAGAAGCGGCGCGCCGCCGAACTCGTCGACATCGTCAAGGACTGCATCCGCCGCCACACCCAGCTGCAGTCGCGGCTCCTGGAGGCGGGCCCCCTGTTCCGCGCCGAGCAGGACCGGCAGGCCTTCGCCACCCCCATGACCACCTCCGGCACCGACCTCTACGGGCATCTCTTCGCCCCGGTGCTGCCCCTCCCGCTGCACCGGGCGGTCCGCGTGACGGACGCCTTCTTCGCCCAGGGGACGGGGCTGCGCACCCCCGGGTCCGTACGGGTCACCGACCTCGTCGACCTGCTGCTGACCCCTCCGGTGGAGCGTGAGAACCTCGGAGCGGAGATGCCCGAGCCGGATCTGATCGCCACCCCGGACGACAGCCGGTTCAGCGAGGAACAGCTGGCCGCCGCGAGGGAACTGCTCGACCTGCCGGCGGACGCCCCGCGCAGGCTGTCCGGGCTGCTCGCCGAGGCGCGCCGCACCGACCCCGAACTTCCCTACCTGGTCGCACTGATGGCCGTGCACGCGGCCAGCCCGCCGGTCGGCACGGCCTACCGCCAGGGCGAGGAGAAACTGCTGTTCGGCGTGGACGACGGCACCGAACTGCACGATCCGGAGTTCGGCGGCGCCGATCTGATCGTCGGTACGGCGCTGTTGGACGCGGCCGGCATGGCGGCGGACCGGACCGAGGCGGCATGACCCGCACCCAGCACCAGCGCGACAAGGAGCCCCGACCGTGACCGAGCACGTCGAGTGGAGCGAGCCGGAGGCCGCCGCCACTCCGGTGAACGCCCCCGTCACCCCCGCCGACGCCGCCGACGCGGCGCGACTCGTCTCCTTCGGGCTCCAGCCGAGGCTCCAGCCCGCCCGCGACCAGGAGTACACGGAGCTGCTGCGCCGCTACCGCGAGGACCCGCCGTTCGCGCGGCTCGCCGACGCCGTCGCCACCGGGCTCGGCCTGGTCGTCCTCGAGGTGTCGCCGCGCGCGGGGATGGCCGTGACCGCGGGCGAGGACTCCGTGTTCGCCGTCCGCATGACCGACTACGCGCGCCGTACCTCCGCCGACTCGGGCGACCGCTTTCTGCACGGACTCGCCCATCTCGCCGTCGCCACCCTCGCCTTCCCCCGCCCCGAGGACCTGGCCGACGACGGCTACATCGGACGTGTCACGGTCAACGGCGTCGAGGCCTTCGTCCGCCAGGCCTGCCGCAGGCTGGAGGAGCGGGCCGAGGAACAGGGCGAGAACACCGACCCGGCGACGGACGCCCCGGACCTGGAGGCGGCCTGGCGGATCTGGGTCCGACGCAGCGCGACCGGGACCACCAAGGACGCGCGCCGACTGGCGGGTTCCACCACCGGAATCGTCGGCAAGGCCGTCACCTTCCTCACCGAGTCCGGCTTCCTCCAGCGCACCGGCGACGACAGCGGCGGCACCTACCGCACCACGGCCCGCTACCAGCTCCAGGTGCGCGACATGGCGGGCAGCGCCGCCATGGCCGAACTCCTCGAACTCGGCGTCGTCCCCCAGCCCGACGGCACGGCCGGACTGCTGCCCGCCGAGGACACCGACGACCTGGAACTGGTGGCCGACGCCGGTCTGCCGTTCCACTCCGGAAGCTCCTGAGCCCCCGCGGCTCCCCGCCTTCCGCCCCTTATCCCCAGACTCAGCAAGACTTACGACGAGAGCCACCATGTACGAGCTGTCCCGGGTCCGCCTCTACTCCATCGGACCGGCCGGTGCGCGCTATGCCGACACCGTGCTGGACCTGCGGGGCGTGGGTGATCCGGTACCCGATCCCGCGCCCGTCCAGGCGGAGTTCTTCGAGGCGGAGCCCGTGGGGCCGCCGCGCCGGCCCGCGCCCGCGGGCGTGCTCTTCCTGGAGAACGGCGGCGGCAAGTCCGTCCTGCTGAAGCTGATCTTCTCGGTGATGCTGCCGGGCCACCGCAACACGCTGGGCGGCGCCAGCTCCGGTGTGCTGCGCAAGTTCCTGCTGGCCGACGACTGCGGGCATGTGGCCCTGGAATGGCAGCACACCCTGACCGGCGAGTGCGTCGTGGTCGGCAAGGCCAGCGAGTGGCGCGGACGTCAGGTCTCCAACGACCCGCGCAAGTTCGCCGAGGCCTGGTACTCCTTCCGGCCGGGCCCCGGACTCAGCCTCGACAATCTGCCGGTCGCCGAGTCCACCGCCGTACGGCCACCCGTCGAAGGGGCGTCCGGGGCGCGCGGCCGGCGCCGCACCATGAAGGGCTTCCGGGACGCCCTCATGGAGTCGGGCAGGACCTATCCGCACCTCGAGGTGCACTGGGAGGAGATCCACGACCGCTGGAACGAACATCTGACGGAACTCGGCCTCGACCCCGAACTCTTCCGCTACCAGCGGGAGATGAACGCCGACGAGGGAGAGGCCGCCGGACTCTTCGCGGTCAAGAAGGACGCCGACTTCACGGACCTGCTGCTGCGGGCCGTCACCGACACCCGGGACACCGACGGACTCGCCGATCTGGTCGGCGGCTTCGGCAACAAACTGGGACGGCGCTCCGAACTGATCGCCGAACGCGACTTCACGGCCGGCTCGGTCGACCTGCTCGGGCGCATCGTGGACGCCGCCGACGCCCGCTCGCAGGCGCGCGACGTCCACGCCGGCGCCGAACGCCGCACCCGCACCCTCGCGCAACGGCTGTCCGCGCGCGGAGTGCGGGAACGGGCACGGGCCGCGGAGCTGGCCCAGCAGGTCACCGCCGCCGCCCACGCGGTCACCGGAGCCGAGGACGCCCGGGAGCGCAGCGCACTGGTCGCCGCCGAACTCGCCTACCGGCACGCCTCACTGGCGCTCGCCGGAGCGGAGAAGACCGCGGCGGCACAGAAACGCGAACTGGCCGACGCACGTCAGCTGTACTCCGCCTGGCAGGCGGCCGAGGCCGTACTGCGGCACCGCGCCGCCGCCGACCGCTCCGCGCGCACGGCCGCCGCCATCCGCGAGGCCGAACGGGACGCCGCCCCCGCCCTGGCCGCCCGCGCGAAGGCCGCCGTCGACCTGGTACGGGCCCTGCACACCGCCGCCGAGAGCGCCGAGACCCTCGCCAACGAGGAGGAAGAACGGTCCGCCGCACTCCAGACGGTCGGCGAGAGCGCCCACCGGGACGCCACCTCCGCCGCCACCCAGGCACAGCGCGCCCGCAGCGAGGCCGGTCATCTGCGCCAGCGGCTGAGCGAGGTCGAGCAGGAGACCGGCGAGGCCGTGCGGGCGGGCTGGCTGGACGGCGGCACGCCCGACGCCGACCCGGCGCGCGCCGCGCTCGCTGCGGGCGACGCCGCCAGGACGGCCGGCGCGGCCTGGGACACCGCACGCGAGGCCGCCCGCCGGACGTTCGAACAGGCGCGCGAGGCGGCCTCGGCCGAGTCCCGCGCCGAACTGACCGCGGCCCGGGCCGCGGACGCCGCCACCTCCGCCGCACGGGCCCACGAGGCCGAGCGCCGCACCGCGGAAGCCCTGGCGGCGGAGGAGCGCCTCGCCGAACTGCTGAGCCTGTCCGGCACCGCCGCGCCGGCCCGGGTACCCGGCCCCCGGCGCGACGAGGACAGCCGCACGGCCGCCGCCCCCGTCCCCGCGGACGGCGGCGCCCTCACCCCCGAGGAACTGGACGGCTTCGCCGACGAACTGCGCGAACTCCTCGACGACTCCATCTCCTCCGCCGAGCGCCAGCTCTTCGAACTGCGCACCGCCGCTGCCGACGACTCACGCATTCTCGGCGCCCTCGGCGACGGCGGACTGCTGCCCCCCGGCCCGGACGTCCTGGCGACCGTCGAGTTCCTCGGCGAGCAGGGCATCCCCGCGCTGCCCGGCTGGCGCTATCTCGCCCAGGCCGTCGATCCCGCCGACCACGCACGGGTGCTGGCCACCCGCCCCGAACTCGTCGACGGCGTGATCATCACCGACCCGGACTCGCACGCCCGGGCCCGGGAGTCGCTGGGCGACGCCGCGCTGCTGCCGCGCTCCACCGTCGCCGTCGGCACCGCCGCCGCGCTGGTCGCCCCCACCCCGGCCCCCGACGAGAGCGACAACGGGGTCTTCCTGGTCCCGCCGAACCCGGCCATGCACGACGAGTTCGCCGCCGACGAGGAACGGCAGACGCTGCGCGCCAGGACCGCCGCGCGGGACGAGGAGATCCGGCAGCTCGCGGCCCGGCTGGGCAAGGACCGTGAACTGGCCGCCCGGCTGGCCTCCTGGCGCTCCGGCTGCCCGGCCGGACGGCTCACCGAACTCGCCGACGCCGCCCGGGACGCCCGCGCGTTCGCCGAGGAGGCCGAGACGGAACTCGCCGAGGCCCGCACCCTCCGCGCCGAGTCCGAGGAGGCGGCGGCTGAGGCGAACCAGTTGCGCGACGAGCGGCAGGAGACCGCGCAGAAGGCCCGCCGCGCGGCCGACGCGCTCGCCGGACTCGCCTCCCGGCTGCGGGAACGCCCGAGCTGGCAGATCACCCTGCGGGAACTCGCCGAGGAGGCGGTCGAGGCGGAGGCCCGTGCCCAGTCCTGTCTGGAGCGCGCCCGCGCCGCCGACGAGGACCGGCGCGCCGCCCAGCGCGCCGCCGACGACGCCCGCCGCACCGCACGGGCGGTGCGCGCCGAACGCGCGGAGATCGCGGGTGCCCCCGACGACCTCCCCCAGGAGGACGCGGACTCCCCGAAGGTGTCCCTGCCCGCCCTCCGGGAGGCCTACCGGGCCGCCTCCCAGGTGTACGAGAAGGTCGGGGTCGGCGCCGATCTGCGGGCCGAGCAGGCGCGGGCCGAGAGCGACGAGTCGGCCGCGCTCGCCGAACTGGACCGGCTCAGCAACAAGGTGCGCACCCGCGCCGAGCACCTCCTCCAGTCCCCGGACGGCTCCGACGGCCCGTCCCGGCAGGCGGCCGCCGCGCGCGCCGAGGAACTGGTGCATCTGCTGGAGACACGCATGTCCACGGCGAGTGAGCAGCTCGGCCGGCTGCGCGGCGAGGCCGAGCGGCATGCACCCGAGAACGGCGAGGCCCACACCGAACTGCCCGAGGACCTGCTTCCCCGCGACACCGAGCACGCCCAGACCCTGCTGCGCACCGCCACCGGTGAACTGGCCGCCCGGGTGGAGGCGCTCGCCCGGGCCCGCGAGGCGCACGCCGAACTCCTCGCCGCCCACCGGGCCGCCGAGGACGCGGCGGGCGGCTTCGACGAGATCGCCGCGATGCTCCGCGACCTGCTGCGCGAACACGCCTCGGAGGAGGACCGGGAGGAGCCGGAGCCCTACCCGGGCACGCTCGACGAGGCCCGGGGGGCCGCCGCCGAGGCCCGCCGCTCGCTGCGCGGCTGCGCCGCCGATCTGTCCGCCGCCGAGGCGGCCGTGCGCGAGGCGAGCGACATCCTGGTCCGGCACGCCAACTCCACCCGGTTCGAGCATGTCCGCACCCCCGCCCGGCAGCAGATCCGTGAACTGCCCGCGTCCGCGCTGCCGGAGCACGCACAACGGTGGGCGGACGCCTTCGCGCCCCGGCTGCGCGTGCTCACCGACGAGTTGGCCCAGCTGGAACGCAACCGCGACTCCATCGTGGACCGGCTCCGGGGCCTGGTCGAGACGTCCCTCGCCACCCTGCGTTCGGCCCAGCGGCTCTCCCGGCTCCCCGAGGGCCTGGGCGAATGGTCCGGGCAGGAGTTCCTGCGCATCCGCTTCGAGGAGCCCGACCCGGCCACCCTCACCGAACACCTGGGCGAGGTCATCGACGACGCGACCCGCGCGGCCGTCAAGAAGAACTCCGACCTCCGGCGCGACGGCATGTCGCTGCTGCTGAGGGGGGTCGCCGCGGCTCTCCAGCCGAAGGGCGTCGCCGTCGAGATCCTCAAGCCGGACGCCGTGCTGCGGGCCGAACGCGTCCCCGTCGGCCAGATGGGCGATGTGTTCTCCGGCGGCCAGCTGCTCACCGCCGCCATCGCCCTGTACTGCACGATGGCCGCGCTCCGCAGCAACGACCGCGGCCGCGACAAGCACCGCCACGCGGGCACCCTGTTCCTGGACAACCCCATCGGACGCGCCAACGCGACCTATCTGCTGGAGCTCCAGCGGGCCGTCTCGGACGCGCTCGGCGTCCAGCTCCTCTACACCACCGGCCTGTTCGACACCACGGCGCTCGCCGAGTTCCCGCTGGTGATCCGGCTGCGCAACGACGCCGATCTGCGAGCCGGACTGAAGTACATCCGGGTCGAGGAGCATCTGCGGCCGGGACTGCCCCAGGAGCCCCGGGCCGGAGAGGCCGTGCACAGCGAGATCACGGCGACCCGGATGTTCAAACGGCCGGCCGCCGCCACCCACTGAGGGGAGCGGGCGGAAACCCCCACGGCTCCGCCGCGCGGACCACGCGCGGCGGACCGGTGCACCGCACCGGGCGGGCGCCCGGCCTCACCCCGGCGATCAGGGGTGCGACAACTGCCCGGTGCCGCCCCGCCGGCGTATCCGCTCCTGTCGTCGCTCCGCGGCCCGTGCCTCGCGGCGGGCCCTGCGGCGCTCGCGGCGCAGAGCCCGGGCCGTACTGCTCGGGACCGACACCACACCATGGCGCTGGTTCCACACCTGGCGCGTCACCCAGACGTCCAGGACGCCCCAGGTCGCCACCACCGTGCTGGCCACGCTGCTCAGCACCATCGGGAACGCCAGCCAGGAGTCGGCCAGCGTGCTCAGAAAGGCGATCACCGCCTGGATCAGCGTCACCGAGATGAGGAGCACCGCCCGCACCGCGGACGTCCGCACGGGATCCGGCAGCCTCCGTCGGGGCGAGGGATCCTCGACCCACAGGGGCCGGTACCCCGCTGCTTCGTACGGATCCTCGTACACCGCGGGCGCGGTGGCGCCCTCCCGGGGCGTCCCACGCTGCTTCGCCGTGCCCATCACCTTGTCACTCCCCACCACCCGCAGCCGTTCTGCTCCGGTGTCGGCCGACACCGGCTCCCCAGTGGCTGCCCGTCTTGCGCTGCTTTACGCCGCCTGGGAGCGGCATGCGACACCTACGGCCGATTCCGCCCGTTCCCCTTGACAGGAAGACGATCGGCGATGCGTGAAGATTCCCGGGAGAAGAAAAAGATCCGGTCGAGGGACGGGGATTCCCGGTCGGTTCCGGTCCCGGCCCGGACTACGGCTGCCGGGCGGCAATCTCCCGCATTGGCGTGACAACCGCCCACGCCCGCACCGGGTTCCGGGGACGGTCTCCCGCGCCGACCCTTCGGGATTCGCAGGGGACGGTAGTAGGCTCACGCCGTTTGTTGACGCACTGTGTACCCCCGACCGGAGGGGGTCGGGCTGGGGGAGGCCATGCGCTTTCGCGGGATGTCCATCCGCCGGAAGATCGTGGCGCTGCTGCTGGTGCCGCTGGTGTCGCTGACCGCCATCTGGGCCTTCACGACCGCGCTCACGGGCCGTGACGCCCGGGCGGTGTTCGTGGTCTCGCATGTGGTCGAGAAGGCCGGCTATCCCACCGAGGACACCGTGCGCGTCCTGCAGCAGGAACGCCGCCAGACCCTCGTCCATCTCGCCGACCCGCGCGCCTCCGACACCCTCGCCGCGCTGCGCCGCAGCCGCGCCGCCACCGACGAGGTCGTGGCGCAACTCCGTCGCAACAGCAAGGACAAGAGTCTCCGCGAGGACATGGGGCAGGGCACCACCGAGCGGCTCACCGCGATCCTGGACGCCCTCGACGGCATCGAGTCGTTGCGCCGCAGCGTCGAGGAGGGGACTGTCAGCCGGGGCCAGGCCCTCCATCTCTACAACCGCCTGGTGGACCCCTGCTTCACCCTGCTGGCCAATCTGCACATCCTGCATGATGTGGAGGTCGACCAGCAGGGCCGTGCGCTCGTCAATGTCTCCCGGGCCCGCGAACTGCTCTCCCGCGAGGACGCCCTGCTGGGCTCCGCACTCGTCGCCGGCCGGATCAGCCGTGACGAGATCCAGGACGTCTCCGCCCTCGCCGCCCAGCGCGCCGTGATGTACGACGTCAGCCTGCCGCTGCTGCCCGGTCAGGAGAGCGGGCGCTTCCAGCGGTACTGGAAGGACGCCGACACCGCCGCCCTGCGGGTGGCGGAACAGGCCGTCATCGACGCCGCGCCCGGCACCCCGCACGGAGTGACCGCGAGAAGCTGGGACGAGGCCGCCGGCCAGGTGCTCGAACGGCTGGACCGGATGAACGCCCAGGCCGACGACCGCTACCAGGACCGTGTCCACCCCCTCGCCGTCGATGTCGTCGTCAGGGCGGCCGTCGCGGGCGTCCTGGGCCTGGTGGCCCTGCTGGTCTCGCTGGTCATGTCCATACGCATCGGCCGTGGCCTCATCCACGATCTGGGCCGGCTGCGTCAGGACGCCCATGACGCGTCCGGGGTGCGGCTGCCCAGTGTGATGCGCCGGCTCTCCGCGGGCGAACAGGTCGATGTCGAGACCGAGGTGCCACGCCTGGAGTACGACAAGAATGAGATCGGCGAGGTCGGCCAGGCGCTCAACACCCTCCAGCGCGCCGCCGTCGAGGCCGCCGTCAAACAGGCCGAGCTGCGCGCCGGGGTCTCCGAGGTCTTCGTCAACCTCGCCCGCCGCAGCCAGGTCCTGCTGCACCGGCAGCTCACCCTGCTCGACGCGATGGAGCGCAGGACCGAGGACACCGAGGAACTCGCCGATCTGTTCCGCCTCGACCACCTCACCACCCGGATGCGCCGCCACGCCGAGGGCCTGGTCATCCTCTCCGGTGCGGCTCCCTCCCGGCAGTGGCGCAAGCCGATCCAGCTGATGGACGTGGTGCGCGCCGCCGTCGCCGAGGTCGAGGACTACGCACGCATCGAGGTGCGCAGGCTGCCCCGCGTCGCCGTCACCGGGCCCGCGGTCGCCGACCTCACCCATCTGGTGGCCGAACTCCTGGAGAACGCCACGGTGTTCTCGCCACCCCACACCGCGGTGCAGGTCGTCGGTGAACGCGTCGCCAACGGTTTCTCCCTGGAGATCCACGACCGTGGCCTCGGCATGCCGGCCCAGGCGCTGCTCGAGGCCAATCTGCGGCTCGCCGAGACCCCGCAGTTCGAGCTCTCCGACACCGACCGGCTCGGACTCTTCGTGGTCAGCCGCCTCGCCCAGCGGCAGAACGTCCGCGTCTCCCTCCAGCTGTCCCCCTACGGCGGCACCACAGCCGTCGTCTTCATCCCCGACACGCTGCTGTCCGACGACGTCCCCGACACCAACGGCATCGGCTTCCGCCTCGACCGCCCGCTCCCCGAGAAGAAGGCCGGGACCGAGGACGAGCGCAGGGCGGCCCTGGCCCATGTGCCCGCCAAGCTCCCCGGCCCCCCGGCGTCCCTGCTGAACGGCCCGGTGGAGCTGGAGGCCCCCGTCGACCCGGACGCGCTCGGCGGCCATCCGGGCGCCCCGATCCCGCTGCCGCGCCGTCGCCGGACCCCCAAGCTTGTCAGCTCCCATGGCCGCCCCGTGACGGGACCCGGGCCGCGGCGCGCGCCGCAGGACGAGGAACCGCCCCGCACCGCGACCCCCGACGGACCGGACGGGACCACGCCCGCGCCCCGGGAGACGGCGGCCGGACCGGCGGAACCGGACGCGAGCGCGCTGCCCCGCCGGGTCCGCCGGGCCGGCCCGGCCCCGCAGCGGAAGGAAAGCTCCGACCGGCGCGCCGAACGCGAGCCGTCCCGCACCGAGAACGGGGCGGGGCTCGACGACCGCGACGCCGACGAGGTACGCCGCCGCTTCACCTCGCTCCAGCGAGGCTGGCGGCGTGGCCGCGAGGAGAACGCCGAGGGCGACGACGCCCGGGACGGCTCAGCACCAGGAACGACAGAGGGAGACGGTCGATGACCGCACCGAAGGCCGCAGGGAACCAGGCGAACGGCAAGGCGTCGGGAGAGCTGAACTGGCTCCTCGACGACCTGGTGGAGCGTGTCGCCAGTATCCGCAAGGCGCTTGTGCTGTCGAGCGACGGCCTGCCCACCGGATTCTCCCAGGAACTCAGCCGGGAGGACGGCGAGCATCTGGCCGCCGTCGCCTCGGGGTTCCACAGTCTCGCCAAGGGTGTCGGCCGCCACTTCGACGCGGGCGGGGTCCGCCAGACCATCATCGAACTCGACGAGGCCTTCCTCTTCGTGACGGCCGCCGGGGACGGCAGCTGCCTCGCCGTGCTGGCGGACGCGGACTCCGACATCGGTCAGGTGGCCTACGAGATGACCCTCCTGGTGAAGCGGGTCGGCGTACATCTGGGCTCCGCCCCGCGCACCGATCTGCCCTCGGGCGGGTAGTGGGATGGCATGAGCGGAGACGAACGGGGAAACAGACACTGGTTCGACGACGAGGCCGGACCGGTGGTCCGTCCGTACGCCATGACCCGCGGCCGCACCAGCCATGCGGTCCAGCATCGCCTCGACCTGATCGCGGTGGTGGTCACGGAACCCCAGGTGGACGGGGCCGAGGCGGATCCCTCGCTGTCCCCGGAACATGTGGAGATCGTCGAACGGTGCCGGGACGCCCCCCGGTCGGTCGCCGAACTCGCCGCGGACCTCGATCTGCCCATCGGCGTGGTGCGGGTCCTCGTCGGGGACCTCGTGGACGAGGAACTGGTGCATGTGACACGGCCCGTCCCGCCCGCGGAACTGGTGGACGAGAGCATCCTGCGCGATGTGATCAACGGCTTGCGAGCCCTCTGAACCGGGCCTCGCACCCCGCCGGCCGGCCCGCGCGCACTTCCTTGCGTGCGGGCCCGGCGCCGCCCGCGCCCACCGCGCGCGGCCCGGCGCCCCGGCGACCCGCCGGATATGATCTGAACCACCGTCGACGACCTGCCGCGGTGGACCGAACACCTCGCGGACACGGTTCCGGGCAGCGCGATCGGAGAGACGGACATGACCAGGGGCTGGCAGTTCTGGGTCGACCGCGGAGGCACCTTCACCGATGTGGTCGCGCGCCGCCCGGACGGCCGCCTGCTCACCCATAAGCTGCTGTCGGACAACCCTCATCGGTACGCGGACGCGGCCGTCGAGGGCGTACGGGAACTCCTCGACGACGGGCCCGTCGACGCCGTCCGCATGGGGACCACCGTCGCCACCAACGCCCTCCTGGAACGCAAGGGCGAACGCACCCTCCTCGTCATCACCCGAGGCTTCCGCGACGCCCTGCGCATCGCCTACCAGAACCGCCCCCATATCTTCGCCCGCGCGATCGAACTGCCCGAGCTGCTGTACGAGCGGGTCCTGGAGGTCGACGAACGCGTCACCGCCGACGGCACCGTGCTGCGCGCCCCCGACCTGGACGCCCTCGAGGGGCCGCTCCGCCGGGCCTACGACGACGGGATCCGCGCACTGGCGGTGGTGTGCATGCACAGTCATCTGCACCCCGCCCACGAGCAGGCCGTCGGAGCGCTGGCGGCCCGCACGGGCTTCCCGCAGATCTCGCTCTCCAGCGAGGTCAGCCCCCTGATGAAACTGGTCCCCCGGGGCGACACCGCCGTCGTGGACGCCTACCTCTCGCCCGGACTGCGCCGCTACGTCCAGCATGTCGCCGACGAACTCGAAGGCGTACGGCTGATGTTCATGCAGTCCAACGGCGGGCTCGCCGAGGCCGGGCAGTTCCGCGGCAAGGACGCCGTCCTCTCCGGGCCCGCGGGCGGGATCGTGGGCATGGCCCGGATGTCGCAACTCGCCGGGTTCGACCGGGTCATCGGCTTCGACATGGGCGGCACCTCCACCGATGTCTCGCACTTCGCGGGCGAGTACGAACGCGTCTTCACCACACAGCTCGCCGGGGTCCGGCTGCGCGCACCGATGCTGGACATCCATACGGTCGCGGCGGGCGGCGGCTCGATCCTGCACTTCGACGGCTCCCGCTACCGCGTGGGGCCGGACTCGGCGGGCGCGGACCCGGGACCCGCCTGCTACCGCGGCGGCGGCCCGCTCACCGTCACCGACGCCAATGTCATGCTCGGACGCATCCAACCCGCCCACTTCCCCAGGGTGTTCGGACCGGACGGCGACCAGCCCCTGGACGACGCACTGGTCCGGGACCGCTTCACCGCGCTCGCCCGGGAGATCCACGAGCGGACCGGTGACGACCGCACCCCCGAACAGGTCGCCGAGGGGTATCTGCGGATCGCGGTCGCCGACATCGCGGGCGCCGTGAAGCGGATCTCCGTCCAGAAGGGCCACGACATCACCCGCTACGCGCTCACCACCTTCGGCGGGGCGGGTGGCCAGCACGCCTGCAAGGTCGCGGACTCCCTCGGGATCCGCAGCGTCCTGGTGCCCCCCATGGCCGGAGTGCTCTCCGCGCTCGGCATCGGGCTCGCCGACACCACCGCGATGCGCGAACAGTCCGTCGAGGCACCCCTGGCACCCGCGTCGATGCCCGGGGTGACAAGGACCGCCGACGACCTCGAGGCCGCAGCCCGCGCCGAACTCCTCGCCGAGGACGTGCCCGAGGACCGCATCCGGGTCGTCCGCAGGGCCCAGCTGCGCTACGACGGCACCGACACCACCCTCACCGTCGAGCTGACCGAGCCCGACACCATGCGGCACGCCTTCGAAGAACGTCATCGCGCCATGTACTCCTTCACCCTGGACCGCCCGATCGTCGTCGAAGCCCTCTCCGTGGAAGCCACCGGCATCACCGAACCCCCCGATCTCTCCGCCCTCGCCCCGTACGAGGGCCGGCCCGGCGTGCCCGAGACCGTCCGCCTCCACACGGGCGGTGCCTGGCACGACGTACCCCTCCACCGCCGTGAGCAGCTGCCTCCCGGCGAGACCGTCACCGGCCCCGCGATCATCACCGAGGCCAGTTCCACGACCGTGGTCGACGACGGCTGGCGGGCCGCGGCGACCGAGGACGGGCATCTGGTCATGGAACGCACGGCGGTCACGGAGAGTTCCGACGCGGACACGGAGGTCGACCCGGTTCTCCTCGAGATCTTCAACAACCTGTTCATGTCCATCGCCGAACAGATGGGCGCCCGCCTGGAGTCCACGGCCCAGTCCGTCAACATCAAGGAACGCCTCGACTTCTCCTGCGCCCTCTTCGACGCCGAGGGCGACCTGGTCGCCAACGCCCCCCACATCCCCGTGCACCTGGGCTCCATGGGCACCAGCGTCAAGGAGGTGATCCGAAGGCGCGCGGGCCGGATGCGCCCCGGCGACACCTATGCCGTCAACGACCCGTACCACGGCGGCACCCATCTGCCCGACATCACCGTCATCACCCCCGTCTTCGACGCACCGGGCGAGCGGGTCCTCTTCCATGTCGCCTCCCGGGGCCACCACGCCGAGATCGGCGGCATCGCGCCCGGTTCGATGCCCGCGCACAGCCGCACCATCGAGGAGGAGGGCGTCCTCTTCGACGACTGGCTGCTCGCCGAGAACGGCCGCTTCCGCGAGGAGGAGACCCACCGGCTGCTCATCGAGGCGCCCCACCCGTCCCGCAATCCCGGGACCAACCTCGCCGATCTGCGCGCCCAGATCGCCGCCAACCGCAAGGGTGTCGACGAGGTCGGCCGGATGATCGAGCACTTCGGCCTCGACGTCGTCCAGGTGTATATGAAGCACGTCCAGGACAACGCGGAGGAATCCGTCCGCCGGGTGATCGACGCCCTCGACGACGGTGCGTACGCCTATGAGACCGACTCCGGCGCCGTCATCCGCGTCCAGGTGCGCGTCGACCGCGAACACCGCCGCGCGACCATCGACTTCACCGGCACGTCCCCCCAGCTGGACACCAACTTCAACGCGCCCTTCTCGGTCGTCAACGCCGCAGTCCTGTATGTCTTCCGCACCCTGGTCGCCGACGACATCCCCCTCAACGACGGCTGTCTGCGCCCCCTCGACATCGTCGTGCCGGCCGGCTCCCTGCTGGCTCCGCACCCCCCGGCCGCCGTCGTGGCCGGCAATGTCGAGACCTCCCAGGCGGTCACCGGCGCCCTGTACGCGGCACTCGGTGTCCAGGCCGAGGGCTCCGGCACCATGAACAACGTCAGCTTCGGCAACGACCGCTGCCAGTACTACGAGACCGTGGCCTCCGGTTCCGGCGCGGGCGACGACTTCCCGGGCGCCTCCGTCGTACAGACCCATATGACCAACTCACGTCTCACCGATCCCGAGATCCTGGAGTGGCGACTGCCGGTCCTGCTCGAGGAGTTCGCGGTACGGTACGGCAGCGGCGGCGCCGGCCGACGACGGGGCGGCGACGGTGCCGTCCGCCGGATCCGCTTCCGTGAGCCCATGACCGTCTCCATGCTCTCCCAGCACCGCAGGGTCCCGCCCTACGGCATGGCGGGCGGGGAGCCCGGGGCGCTCGGCGCCAACCGGGTGGAGCGCGCGGACGGCACGGTGCTGCCGCTCCGGGGCAGCGACACGGCAGAGGTCGGCCCCGGTGACGTACTGGTCGTCGAAACCCCCGGCGGCGGAGGCTATGGACCGCCGCCCCACCCCGATCGAGCAGGAGAAGAGAACGATGATCTTCGGGCCCGGTGAGCGTGGCACACCTCCGGTCGAGCCGCTCACGCTCAAGATCCTCGTGGCGGGCGGATTCGGCGTGGGCAAGACGACCCTGGTCGGCGCGGTCAGCGAGATCAGGCCGCTGCGCACCGAGGAGATGCTCACCGAGGCGGGCCGCCCGGTCGACGACCTCCGGGGCGTGGAGGGCAAGCGCACCACCACCGTCTTCATGGACTTCGGCCGCATCACCCTCCGCGAGGACCTGGTGCTCTATCTGTTCGGCACACCCGGCCAGGACCGCTTCTGGTTCCTCTGGGACGAACTGGCCACCGGCGCCCTGGGTGCCGTCGTCCTCGCCGACACCCGCCGCCTGGAGGACTGTTTCCCGGCCGTCGACTACTTCGAGCGCCGCTCCATACCCTTCGTCGTGGCCGTCAACTGCTTCCAGGGCGTGGCCCGCCACCCCGTCGAGGCCGTGCGGGCGGCCCTCGACCTCGACGAGGACGTGCCGGTCGTGCTGTGCGACGCCCGCGACCGGGAGTCGGTCAAGCAGGTGCTGATCGAGGTCGTCCGGAACACCATGACCCGCCCCTCGGACCACCGCGCCGGCATCGCCACCTGAGTCCCGCGGCCTCCGCCGGGCACACCGGTGCCCGCAGCCGCCCGGCGACCGCGGGACGCCGTCCCCGTGGACGTCCGTCGGCTACAGTCCGCCCCGTGTCCGAATCCGAATCCGCGTTCCCCTCCATCGATGCCGTACCGGACTCCCACTGTGCGAGCTGTGGGACCCCCTACGCAGCGGCCGTCTCCGGCTGGCCCCGTTCCTGCGCGGCCTGCGGCACGGTGACCTACCGCAATCCGCTGCCCGTCGCGGTGGCCCTCCAGCCGGTGTACGACACCGGGGGAACCGCCCTGGTCGTCATCACCCGCACCATCTCTCCCGCCCGCGGAGGCACCGCCCTGCCCGGGGGGTTCATCGACCACCGGGAGGACTGGCGGCACGCCGTCGTCCGTGAACTCGCGGAGGAGACCGGCATCGAGGCGACCGAGCGCGACGTACGGCTCGCCGACGCGATGAGCTCGCCCGGTGGCCATCTGCTGCTGTTCGGGCTGCTCCCCGAGCGGCCGGCCAGCGAACTGCCGCCGTCCGTCCCCACCGACGAGACGGCGGGCTGGCACCTGCTCCGCCTTCCCGCCGAACTCGCCTTCCCGCTGCACACCCTGGCGGCGCGGGGATGGTTCGAGGGCCGCTACAGCTGAGCCACGGGCGGGACACCCCACGTCCCGTCCGCGCCCGTCGCCGACCTCCCGCCAGCCGCCCGGCTCACCCGCCGTCGAGACCCCGGACCAGGACCGGACGGCCGGGCTCGCTCCGGCCGTCCTTGCCGTCCCGCCGGACCACCACCCGCCGACCGCTCTTCCACCGCGACCCGTACCGCTCGATCTCCGGCTCTTCCCAGCCGTCGCCCGCGTGCGGCACCACCAGTCCGCTCCCGGTCCTGCCACGGACCGGAGCCCAGGCCTCCAACGAGAGACCGCCGTCCGCACCCCGTACGGGCAGGATCGCGCCCGCCCGCGCCAGCACCGGAATCCGCCCCAGGGGCGCGTCGACCACCACGGACCCGGGCCCCTGGTACGCCTCCCCGGTCGCCGTGTCGTACCAGCGCCCCCGCGGCAGCGGCACGCTCCGCCGCCGCACGCCCGGCTCCAGCACCGGCGCCACCAGAAGGCCGTCCCCGAGCAGAAAGGCGTCCTCGCAGTCCCGCAGCGCCCGGTCCCCGGGATCGCCCCACCACAGGGGCCGTACATAGGGCGCACCCGTACGGTGTGCCAGATGCGCCAGGGTGATGAAGTACGGCAGCAGCCGCCGCCGTTCGGCCAGCGCCGTCCGCGCATGCCCGAGCACCTCGGCACCGAACTCCCAGGGCTCCCGGCGCCCCGCCCGGACACTCGAGTGCGTCCGGAACAGCGGCAGATACGAGGCGAGCTGGAACCAGCGCAGATACAGCTCCGGCGACGGACTCCCGTCGAACCCGCCCACATCCGGCCCGGAGTAGGGAACACCGCACAGCCCGAGCCCCAGGACCAGGGAGAGCGAGGCACGCAGCCCGGGCCAGCCGGTGGCCACGTCCCCGGACCAGGTCCCCCCGTAACGCTGCATGCCCGCCCACCCCGAGCGGGAGAAGAGGAACGGCCGCTGCTCGGGCACGAGATCGCACAGCCCCTCGTACGCGGCCCGGGCCATGCACAGCCCATACACGTTGTGGGCCTCCCGGTGGTCCCCGCCGCGGCCTTCCAGCGCATGCCGGGACGACCGCGGCAGGGTCTTCTCCCCGAAGGCCGTGAACGACACCGGCTCGTTCATGTCGTGCCAGAAACCCGCGAACCCCTGTTCGAGGCGCTCCCGGTACAGACCGCCCCACCAGGCACGCACCCCCGGCTGCGTGAAGTCCGGATAGACCGCCTCCCCGGGCCACACCACCCCCTCGACGACCCGGCCCGAGGCGTCCCGGACGAACGCGTCCACGGCACTCCCGCCGTCATGGACGGGGTTGCCGGACTCCGCCTTGACCGCGGGGTCGACGATCGACACCAGCCGGATCCCGTCCCTGCGCAGCTCCTCGGCGAGCACCGGAAGCTTCGGAAAACGGTCCCGGTCCACCGTGAACACCCGATGGCCGTCGTAGTGATCGATGTCCAGATGGACGGCATCGAGCGGAAGATCACGTTCCTGATAGCCCGCGACGATCCGCCGCACCTCCTGCTCACTGCCGAAACCCCACCGCGCGTGATGGTGACCCAGCGCCCACGCCGGTGGCAGGGCGGGCGCCCCGGTCAGCGACGTCCAGACCCGCAGCACCCGCGCGGGCGCACCCACCACCACCCAGCAGCGCAGTGGCCCGCCGTCCATCCGGACCTCGCAGGCGCCCGGCCGGTCGTGTCCCGAGCCCGCGCCCTCCTCGCCCTCGCGCACCGTCACCGTGCCGTCCCAGGAGGTGTCGTGGAACACCAGATGCGTGCCCGCGTCGGCGACCACCAGCTGCACCGGCATGGTGATGTACAGAGGGTCGTCGCCGGGTCCGAAGGCACGCCCCGGATCCGTGTTCCACAGCCGGTACGTCCCGTCCCGCAGCCGCGGCCCCGCGGCCCGGCCGCCGAGCCCGAAGAACCGCGCGTCCGGTGCCACCTCGGACCGCTGCATCCACCGCGCGCCGCCCCCGCTCACCGGCTCCCACCAGCGCGGCGGCAGATCCCGGCGCAACGGCACCCCGCCCGGGGTACGCACCTCGATCGCACCGTGCTGCGACACCGCGACCGTGACGCGCTGCGCCACCACCCGCCAGCCGCCGTCCTTGTCCGGCTCCAGCACGGCGCGCGGATCCGGCTCGGGAGCGTGCCCCACCAGCGCGTACGAGGGCTCCGGCCCGGCACCGTCCCAGCCCCAGAACACCGCCCCGTCCACGGTCACCGTGATCCGCAGCTCGGCCCGGGCGAACCGCACGACGCCACCGCCGGGCCCCGGCTCCGCCTCCAGCACGGAGCCCGGTACCCGCGCCCGCTCCGCACCCCGTCTCGGCAACCCGGCGGCGTCGCTGCGCCCCCTGCGCCATGCGGCCCGTACGGTGCGCACGCCCTGTGCCGCACCCCCGAAACCGACCGCCGTCTTCACCGAACGCACCAGGTCACGACCGTCCATGCTGATCACCCTGCCATCGTCCGGTCATCTGCGTCCTCGCGGAGGGGCGTCGTTCAACTGCCGTTCATCCGTGGCCTGAGCACATGTTCATCCTGGCGAGTATGTGCTGCGGACCCTGGTGCAGAAGTCGATCACATGGCATCGTCCCCCTCAGCCGCGTCACGCGCACACCCAGCCCGTGCGCGGACCACGCACACGACGCGTACAGCCCGGGAGCCCCCCATGACCTCAGCGAACACCGTGCCGCTCTGGCAGCCCGACGCCGACCGCATCGCCAGGGCACGGATCACCAGGTTCCAGGCCTGGGCGGCCCAGCACCACGGAGCGCCCGCCGAGGGTGGCTACGCGGCCCTGCACCGCTGGTCGGTGGACGAGCTCGACACCTTCTGGAAGGCCGTCACCGAATTCTTCGAGGTGCGCTTCTCCACGCCCTTCACCCAGGTGCTCGGCGACCGTTCCATGCCGGGCGCCGCATGGTTCCCCGGGGCGAGGCTGAACTACGCCGAACACGCCCTGCGCGCGGCGGCCACCCGCGCCGACCAGCCGGCCCTCCTCGCCGTCGACGAGACCCAGGAGCCCCGCCCGGTCACCTGGTCCGCACTGCGCCGGCAGGTCGGCTCCCTCGCCGCCGAGCTGCGCGCCCTAGGGGTGCGCCCCGGAGACCGCGTCAGCGGATACCTTCCCAACATCCCCGAAGCCGTGGTCGCCCTCCTCGCCACGGCGGCCGTCGGCGCCGTATGGACCTCCTGCGCCCCCGACTTCGGCGCCCGCAGCGTCCTGGACCGCTTCCAGCAGGTCGAGCCCGTGGTCCTCTTCACGGTCGACGGCTACCGCTACGGAGGCAAGGAGCACGACCGGCGCGAGACCGTCGCCGAACTGCGCCGCGAACTGCCCGGCCTGCGCGCCGTCGTGCACATCCCGCTACTCGGCACCGAAGCCCCCGAGGGCGCCCTGGAGTGGGCGGACCTGACCTCGGCTGACGTCGAACCCGTCTTCGAACAGGTCCCGTTCGACCACCCGCTGTGGGTGCTGTACTCCTCGGGCACCACCGGCCTGCCCAAGGCCATCGTCCAGTCCCAGGGCGGCATTCTGGTCGAGCACCTCAAACAGCTCGGCCTGCACTGCGACCTCGGCCCCGAGGACCGCTTCTTCTGGTACACCTCCACCGGCTGGATGATGTGGAACTTCCTCGTCTCCGGCCTGCTGACGGGCACCACGATCGTCCTGTACGACGGCAGCCCCGGCCATCCCGACACCGGCGCCCAGTGGCGCATCGCCGAACGCACCGGGGCCACTCTCTTCGGCACCTCCGCCGCCTATGTCATGGCCTGCCGCAAGGCGGGCGTGCACCCGGCGCGCGACTACGACCTCACCCGCGTCCAGTGCGTGGCCACGACCGGCTCGCCGCTGCCGCCGGACGGCTTCAGCTGGCTGCACGACGAGGTCCGCGACGACCTGTGGATCGCCTCCGTCAGCGGCGGCACCGATGTGTGCTCCTGCTTCGCGGGCGCCGTACCGACCCTCCCGGTGTACCTGGGCGAACTCCAGGCGCCCGGTCTCGGCACCGATCTCCAGGCCTGGGACCCCAGCGGCAGGCCCGTGACCGACGAGGTCGGCGAGCTGGTCGTCACCAACCCCATGCCCTCCATGCCGATCCGCTTCTGGAACGACCCCGACGGCAGCCGCTACCGCGACAGCTACTTCGACATGTATCCGGGGGTCTGGCGGCACGGCGACTGGATCACCCTCACCTCCCGCGGCTCCGTGATCATCCACGGCCGCTCGGACTCCACCCTGAACCGCCAGGGCGTCCGGATGGGTTCGGCCGACATCTACGAAGCCGTCGAGCGCCTCCCCGAGATCAAGGAGTCCCTGGTCATCGGCGTCGAACAGCCCGACGGCGGCTATTGGATGCCCCTCTTCGTCCACCTCTCACCGGGCGCCGTCCTGGACGACGCCCTGCTGGGCCGCATCAAGCGGACCATCCGCGAACAGCTCTCCCCCCGACACGTCCCCGACGAGGTCATCGAGGTGCCGGGCGTCCCGCACACCCTCACCGGCAAGCGCATCGAGGTCCCCGTCAAACGCCTCCTCCAGGGCACCCCGCTGGAGAAGGCCGTCAACCCGGGCTCCGTGGACAACCTCGAGCTGCTCCACTTCTACGAGGACCTGGCCGGCAAGCGCGCCTGACACACCCGCGGCACCCCCGCCCGCCCCGAGACGGCCACCCGGCCACCGCGGGGCGGGGCGTTGTCAGTGGCCCCCATTACGGTGAGTGACGATCGCTCGACTGCACACAGGGGGAACCATGCCGCACACCGACCTGACCATGCGCCGCGTCCTGCGCCGCGAGATCGCGGGCACCATCGGCCTGCTGACCGACGAACACGACTTCACCGCGATGCGGCGCTACCGCACCTTCGCCTTCGACGACCACACCACCTACCTCCAGCAGGTGGAAACCCTGCTCAAGACCCTCGCCGCCCAGGGCGGCCACACCACGGTCGCCCTCTTCGACCCGCAGGAGTACGCGGAGTTCTGCGCCGACGGCGGTCTCGATCCGGACGCCCCGGCCAGCCGCAGCCGCTTCACCGCACAACTGGCCGCCACCGGACCGACCGTCCCCTACGACGGCCGACCCCTGACCGAACTCGTCCCGGACCTGGTCGACCAGGCGGTACGACAGGCCACCTGGCAGTACGCCACCACCCTGCTCACCCGCCTCGGTGCCTGCGCCTCCTGCGGCGAGGACATCGGACACACCGCCTTCGCCCACGCCTCCCGGCTGTTCACCCGCATCCTCGGCACCGCGGCTCCCGGCCACCGCCATCTCGTCTGCAGCGTCTCCACGGAGCCCGAGGGCGTCGTCGCGGTGCTCAACGCGGCCGGTGAGCTCGACGGTACGACCCGCCTGGACGAGTCCGAGGCCCTCGAGTTCACCGCGGTCCTCGCCCTGGGCATCGCCACACACAGCTCCGGCGGGCTCGTCATGCGCACCACCGCACCGGGCTCCCCCGACCGCGTCTACGGCTGGCGCCTGCGGGGAGACCGGCTGATCCCGCTCACCGCGGGAGAGGTCTTCGACGCCTACTGCACCGACATCGAGTCCGGTGATCTCGTGGCCCCGGAATCCGGCGTCGACTACTGCGCGCCACCCGACCTCGGGGACGACGGACATACCGCGGGCCATGTCCATTGAAGCCGGAGCCGAGACTGAAGGCGGATCCAGGCCGCCGTGAAAGGGAGAAGGGCGCCCCACCCGCAGGTGGAGCGCCCCTCCGCGCACGCCGCCATGGCGGACGCGCGTCCCGGATCACTCGCCGGACAGCACAGCCTGGGCCGCCCGGCGCGCCTCGTCGGCGGTGTCGGCGGCACGCGCGGCCGCCGCGGCACGCTCGCACTGCGCCAGGGTGTGCTTCGCCAGCGCCGACCGGACATAGGGAAGGGAGGCCGCACCCATGGACAGGGAGGTGACCCCCAGACCGGTCAGTACACACGCCAGCAGCGGGTCGGACGCGGCCTCACCGCAGACCCCACAGCTCTTGCCCTCGGCCCTCGCCGCCTCGGCCGACGACGCGACCAGGTCGAGCAGCGCGGGCTGCCACGGGTCCTGAAGACGCGACACCGCGCCCACCTGGCGGTCCGCGGCGAAGGTGTACTGCGCCAGGTCGTTGGTTCCCAGCGACAGGAACTCGACCTCCTGGAGGATCGACCGGGCCCGCAGCGCCGCCGAGGGGATCTCCACCATGGCCCCGAACTTCGCCGCGAGTCCGGCCTCACGACAGGCGTCCGCGAAGGCCCGCGCATCGATGCGGTCGGCCACCATCGGCGCCATCACCTCGAGGTGGACCGGCAGTCCCTCCGCGGCCTTCGCCAGTGCGGTCAGCTGGGTGCGCAGCACCTCGGGGTGGTCGAGCAGGGTGCGCAGTCCGCGCACGCCCAGCGCGGGGTTCGGCTCGTCCCCCGGGGTCAGGAAGTCCAGCGGCTTGTCCGCGCCCGCGTCCAGCACCCGCACCACGACACGGCCCTCGGGGAAGGCTTCGAGGACCTGGCGGTAGGCCTCGATCTGCTTCTCCTCGGACGGCGCGTTCTTGTTGTCGTCCAGGAAGAGGAACTCCGTGCGGAACAGACCGACACCCTCGGCACCCGCCTCGAGGGCGGCGGGGACGTCCGCCGGGCCGCCGATGTTCGCCAGCAGCGGCACCGTGTGACCGTCGGCGGTGGCACCCGGACCGGTGGCGGCCGCCAGGGCCGCCTTGCGCTCGGCGGCCGCCGCCCGGAGCCGGTCCTTGTTCTCCTCGCTCGGGTTCACGAAGATCTCACCGGTGCTGCCGTCGACGGCGATCACCGTGCCCTCGGCGAGCTCCCGCGCACCGGGCAGGGCCACGACGGCCGGGACGCCGAGCGCCCGAGCGAGGATCGCGCTGTGGCTGGTGGGCCCACCCTCCTCGGTGACGAAACCGAGCACCAGGGCCGGGTCGAGCAGCGCGGTGTCGGCGGGCGCCAGATCACGGGCTACCAGCACATACGGCTCGTCGCTGTCCGGGACGCCGGGCATGGGCACCCCGAGCAGCCGGGCGACGATGCGGTTCCGCACGTCGTCGAGGTCGGCCACCCGGCCGGCGAGGTATTCGCCGGCGTTCGCCAGCAGCTCGCGGTAGGCGGCGAACGCGTCGTAGACGCCCCGCTCCGCCGTGCTGCCGACCGCGACACGGCGATCCACATCGGCCATCAGCTCCGGGTCCTGGGCCATCAGGGCCTGGGCCTCCAGCACCGCCTGGGCCTCGCCCCCCGCCAGATTGCCGCGGGCGACGAGGTCGGCCGCCACGGCGTCCACGGCCTGACGAGCGCGGGCCTGTTCGCGCTCCGCGTCCTGCGCCGGTATCTGCTTCGCCGGGGGTTCGAGCACCGCCGTCCCCATGTGGCGGACCTCGCCGATCGCCACTCCATGGCTCACACCGACGCCTCGCAGCGTTGTCTCCATCTCACCCGTCTCCGAAATCATGCGGCGGACCCGCCACCGCGATGGTTGTCTGTGGTGCC